>NZ_KI535293.1:187760-329720 GCF_000482305.1 Chryseobacterium sp. UNC8MFCol | reverse complement strand
TGTGGATCCTGAACCGTCCGGGATGCCGTTTCTGCCTGGTAGAGTATGGTCTGCGAAAAGCCCAATACTGAACACAAGGACAGCATCAATGATGAAATATGTTTCATTGTTATTAGTTTTTTTTAATGATAATGTAAATCAAATCAATACAATGGAAAGCAATGAATAATTATTCAATGCATACACCCATTATATTTTTCCTAGATTTTATCTTTTGGTCACATTTTTCCCAAACACTCTTCCATCTTTTAAGGTAAAGCGAAGAATATATACTCCCCAATCATATCCGGTCATATTGATTTTGATCTTACGACCCAGATCCGGAGAATTCTGCTGCTGGAACTTCCAATGAACAGTACTATGCTGGTAAAGTGAGACTGATTCGATTAAACCGTCTACCTCTTCCGTCCAGTCGATTGTTAAATAATCATTGACCGGAACAGGATAGAGCCTGATGTTTTTCATGAATGTCTTTTCATCCATCACAGGAGCTTGTTGACTGGCTACTGTTTTTTTGACTTGTTCTTCCAGCTTAATTTCTTTTGGTATAATGGCTGGTTCTTTTTTACCGGACGGATTGGTTCCTCTATAGCGTTGGTTTCCGGCTTCGTCATATTTAAAATAGACTTCGGTTTGCGAAAAACCCCAAAAACCAATTAAAAGAGAAAACAAGGACAATAGTTTTGTTTTCATCGCTTATTATTTTTTTGTGGAAAGCATTTCCTGTACTTGTTTTTTCAATTCCTTAATATCCTCAGACTGGGATTTTAGAATTTTATTTTCTTCCTGAAGTTGCTTAATTTGTTTGTTTTGCTCAATTGAATACAGGGTAAGTTCTTCTATTTTTTCAAGAAGTTTTGCGTCCATTTCCGCTACATTAATTCCTTTTTCGATGACTTCAGAAGCTGATGGGATATTGGGAAGGTGTCCTTTTGCAGCAATATGCTTTTCGACTTCTTCCAAAGATTGTAGCTGATAGTCTTTCTTAAATACATAATCTGCCCATACATTGGCTTTTACCTCAACTTCTTTAGCATGAATTTTACCATCGAATTTGGCAATTCCGTTATTCAGGAATTTAATCCATATTCCACGTTTTGCATCCTGAAACCCTACAAATGTTTTTCCATCATCATTATCATTAGGCTGAGCAATGATAATATTATGAGAACTACCAAGGTTTCTTAAAACCGTATCTCCGGGCATACCTCCATAGCAACCGTTACAAGCTGATTTGGCAATCTGAAATGTACCATACGAATTGGTAACTTCCATCATAACGCCGTTGGGATCATACACTCTAAGTAATGCAGCAGAAGTGGTATCCGGATCGTCCGCACCAATTCTTACTTTTCCTTCATTGGACTGTAATAATAGTTTGCTCCAGCTGCCCCATTGAGGATCTGCCGACAAAGCATTTCGGTAAAAGATACCTCCATCATTAAAATTAAGTTGGTGACGCTTGTTCCCCGAATTATCGGACCAAGGTGCGATAGTTAACATTCCGGAGTGATTTCCTGTTCCGGGAACTCCTACTACACTTCTGGTCTTAAATTCTGCTTTAAGTACATTGTTGTAAGCAGACGGTAAGTCGTTGGTATTCCTCGTATCTTGTACGGTAAGGCCCGGTGCATTCTGGGCATAGACCAAGCTTGAGAGTGCCATTCCGGCAATCAATAGTGTTTGTTTCATAGTTATTAGTTTTTAAAGTTTAAAAATAACCTAAGGTTATCAATTCATTAATCTATCTATATATTATTTTGTTATTGAAAGAATTTGTTGTAGTTTTTTATTGATCTCTTCAGCTTGAGATTGTAAGTCTTTATTTTCTTCCTTAAGCTGCTTAATCTGTTTATTTTGTTCAATTGAATAGAGGGTAAGCTCTTCTATTTTCTGTAATAATTTTATCTGAAACTCTCCAATATTTACCCCTTCCTTCTCCATCACTTTTGCAGATGCAATTTCAGGGAGATGCTTTTTTTCTTTGATGTGCTTCTCAATATCTTCCAACTTAGGAAGATTATAATTTTCATCAAAGACAAAGTCAGCAGTAGGTGATAAAGTTATTTTAAGTTCTTTCGCTTCAAGCTTCCCATTCAATAAAGCATTTCCGTTAGGCTTGATAGCCATTTGTATTTTCTTACTTGTAATAAAGTTAATACTTCCAAAATTGTTATTAAACTGATTATCGTTTTCAATATTAAAATCACCATAATCACCATACCTAAATCCTGAAGATGTATATCCTGAGTTTAATTCAAGATTAGCCGTATTATGATATCCTATAGTAATCATATTACTTCCACCTGTTGCTCCATAGGCAGAAAACTTAGCCATCACCAAATTCTGATTATTATTGTTCTCTTTAGCAACTTCGAATCTTGTTTGAGGCTCAATGGTTCCTATGCCTACATTTCCGTTATTTAGCAGTTGTAATATAGAACCTGTTGTCTGAAGTCTTATTCCTCCAAACCATTTGATATCCAAACCATCTGAGCCGGATACCGGATAATGCGTAAGATAATAATTGACTGGATCTGAGTTTCCATACAATTTATCAAAAGCTATATTTTGGGAGAAAAGCGTGCCAAATATGATTAATCCAACAATTGATAAAGTTTTTTTCATCCTTATGATTTTCTTAAGTACAAATGTAATACTTTTTTTCTTTTGACACCAAGCAGTGTCTTAATATTTTAATTATAGTCAAAATTATTTATTACCGACGACAAAACTTGTCGTTTTATAATAATCTTTAAAAAAGATTTGCGCATGTTTCAAAATTTAAAATCAAGACTATATTATTTTTTCTTGTATCATTTCTCAATAATAAACGACATATAATTCTGAGAAGGTGTTAATCATCATCAACTGTAGAACAACTCTTTGAATGATGTTTTTTAAAACCTAGCTGTAAGGAAAGACAGTATATAAATTAAAAATTATTATTGATGAAAATTCCAATACCCTCCTATATTGCTGTTTTGCTACTCTTCGTATATTCAATTATGTACGCCCAGCAACCTGATCATAAACCAACCCGTGAGAAACTGGATGAGTATTTTTCGGCCCTTACCTTTCTTAATCAATTTAATGGTAACATTATTATTGCTCATAAAGGAAATTCTATTTTTGATAAGACCTACAATATGCCAGCTGCACCCGAAGAGATGAAGGTTCGTAAAGACAGCCGTTTTATCATTGCTTCCGTATCGAAAGTATTTGTTAAATATGGTATTTTAAAACTTGTCGAGGAAAAGAAAATTTCTATGGATGATAAGCTTTCGAAATTCTTTCCTGACTTTCCAAACGGTGATAAGATTACTATCAACCATTTATTTCATCATCAATCCGGGCTGCCAAGAGAAGTAAAAGATTATGAAAAACATCAGAAAATATCTGGAAAAGAAGTGATAGAAATGGCAAAAAAAGAAAAACTGCTTTTTGAACCGGGAACAAAAACTTTATATTCCAATATCGGATTTCTTTTACTTCATATGATCATAGATAAAGTGTCTGCAAATGGATATCTGAATTATATTCAAGACCAGATATTTACTCCGATGAAGCTTACTCATACTTCAGAATATAACGACAAGAAAAAATATCAGAATTTTGCGCAGGGCTTCGGTAATGATGAAGGCAAAATCAAAAAAGCACCATCAGTGGTCCTCGACCGATTTGAAACCGGAAATTATGTCTCAACCATCCAAGACCTCTATCTTTTTGCAAAAGAGGGATTTACAGGTAAATATCTGCAGGAAAGTCTTATCCGGGATTTGTTTGACGAAAACGGTGTATTGGCACAGGCTGGAGGAAGACCGGGATATCGTGCCTACTTTTATAAAAATACCAAGACTTATTATGATTTTGTAATGGTTAGTAATTATTCGGATATTCCTATCCAGTCTATCCTTGAAGATGTAATAAAAATCCTTGACGGAAGACCATATGAAATCCCAAAAAAAATTGAACGAAAAGCAATTTTGTTATCTGAAGAATATCTAAAAAAATTCGAAGGTAAATATGTACTGGAAGCTGATAATCAACAACAATACATCCTTAGCCTAAAGGACAAAAGACTGATTCTCACAGATAAGGAAGGAGAAGTCACAGAATTGTTTCCGGATTCAGACACCACCTTTTTTTATGACCCGGCTTCCAGGGACGGGCTGGAGTTCAGAATTAATACAAGCTCCGGAAAATACGAACTCTTCATTATATCCACCGGCCTTCGTCTAAAGGCTAAACGGATAGAATAATAAAAAGAAAATACCAGAATATTTCCCGCACATAAAAATTATCGGAACATATTATGGGTAGAAAATAACTATCAACAGATTCTTATATCACTAACGAAAAAGACCTCGGGTGGAGGTCTTTTTATATATTTCGTAAGGATATTTATTTTTTCAGATCATCAATCTCATCCTGTATAGATCTGATCTTTTCTCTCAATTCCTGACTTACTTTTCCCGGAATATTTTTAACCTTTCTTAGATCTAAAGCTAGCATAATAGAGGCAATCCCCATAAAAATAAAGGAAACTCCGGTTAAGGTAACTAAAGAAATACCTGTAAACACTGGATTAAATATAAGCAGTAAAGAAAAAATAATTCCGCCAACACTGGCCAGCGCCACATTCCCCCAGCTCATGATTCTCATACTCTTTAGATCAAAAGCAAATCCTAATAATTGAAAAGAGCGGAAAAGTAAGGTGAATCCTACTACAAATGGAAGAATAGACATAGAAATCTGAGGATAAGCAATGAGATAAATACCTATTGCTGTCGTTAATAATCCGCTTACCAGAAACCAGCCCCAGCCCTGTAGTGATTTACTGTTTTGTAAGGAAAAGAAAATTTCTGTAATTCCGGAAAACAAGAATGAAACACTAAAGAATATTGAAAGTGTGACATACGTTGCCAGCGGTACACTGAAGACATAAAAACCGCAAATCAGAAACAGAATTCCAAAGATCAATGGAATATACCAGTGTTTAACCGTGTTTGTAAGTGTTTGAAATAAATTGGCCATAGGTGTGTTTTTTGATCTTGCTTACTTTGTAGTACGGTGTTCAGCTTGTCCGTATGCATTTCAAAAAAAGAAAAAATTTCACTTGAATTTGAAATATCATTAGTTCTAATTTATAAAAAATAACCGAGTTAAGCATTATATTCTACTAATAATTCACAAAAAAAGAAATTTCACTTATAATTTTCATTGCTTCTTCCACCACCGATGATGACTCATTAAAACCTGATTAGACCAGCCACATATGCAGGCTGGTCTAATCAGGTTTACTAATACTTAGTATCAATATGGGTTAAAATTCAACAATCTATTTTCCCGCGGGCTGTTGTTGGGTAACACAATGTACCATTCCTCCATTTTCATAAAGATTCCTTACATCTATTCCTATCACTTTCCTGTCGGGATACTGTTCCTGTATAATTTTATTGGCAACGGAATCATTGGGATCTCCATAATTAGGAACCAGTACCACTGTGTTTGCTACGTAATAATTAACATAAGAGCCTTTATCCTCAAGCTGCTTGCCGTAAGCGGTTTTTACTTTGTTTTTAGTAGCAGGCAGATACACTTTTTTATATTCTTTACCGTTTATATTGGAGGCCGTGTATAAGGTATGGACATCTTTTCCGGATAAGCCCAGATCAAGAAGATCATCTTCTTTCATGGTAATCATTGTGTTTCGGTTGGCAAACTTCATAAAACCATCAATGTGCATATCCGTGACATCAAGCCCCGTCACACCGTCCAACCATATTACCTTGGAAACGCCATAATATTCTTCGAACATCTCTCCGGCTTCTTTTTCAGTGATTCCCTCATTTCTTACAGCTCCTTTTTTCTGGCTGATCACCGAGCTTCTGCATGCCATAAGAACGCCATTGCCGTCTGTTTCTACAGAACCTCCTTCATTGACCATTTCTTCATTCAGGTTAATGACTTTTATTCCCAGATCTGTTCCTATCCTTTGAGGAATTTCATCACAATTCTCAAAGTCAAATTTTTCTCCCCAACCGTTAAAACCCCAATCTTCAATGACAACGTTCCCTTTGTTGTCTTTTACGAAAATAGGTCCGTTATCTCGCACCCACACATCATCAGTAGGATATATTTTGAAATCAACATTCATCAGAGGGACTTTATTGGCTTCCAAAAGATTAACAATTCTATTTTTTTCCTGTACATTGTACGCAATGATGTGAACTTTTTCGCCTGCTTGCAAAGCTTTTGTCATATCGATCCATGTTTGTTCTACTCTGTTGCGGTAAGTTTCCCCATGTTGATAATGGTGGGGCCATTGCAGCCAGGTTCCTTCATGACGTGAAGATTCTTCCGGAAAATGATAGGTCTGTGCCATACTTAATATAAAACTCAGTATAAAAGTGAGTGTGAATAATTTATTCATATAATTTAAAATTTCTTTCCAATAAATACACCGAAATTAACATCAGTTTCAAAGCTGTTTCCGGTTTGGGAAATGTTACTTCCTATTCCGAGCTGCATTTTGTTCTTGTTTTCTATCCCCACCCTGACAATCTGGCTACTGGATTGGTGCTCCTTAAAGCTGAAGTCGGATTCTACAATCAGCATGCTGTAAAAATTTAATTTTTCATTGAGCTTCGGGGTGTATTCCATTAAAGTGTAGCATCCGAATCCGAATGCCTCCGCATCAGTAGAATACGTAAATACCGGGAAAATATTTATCCCGAAAACATCATTTTCTTTTGTATAAGCAAGCCCTACAGATGGCATGATATCTTTATCTGAAATATGAACTCCTGCAGAAACACCCCAGTTCTTTCCGATTTCATAATTAAGATTCTGATAAATCTCCGGGCTTACTTTTTTAGAATTATAATTGTAAGAAACAGTTCCTGAAGCAAAATAATTCCATTTGCGCTTAAGGTCTTTGCTGAAAATACCCAGAATTTCAGTTTCTTTATTTTCGCTGTATGCCTGTATGGAAATCTGCGATTGGGCACAAAAAGGAAGTAATAAGGTGAGGAGAAATACATTTTTCATTCTATTTGTTTTTTGAAGCTTTACATATAAATTCATCATTACAATGATTTACAGGTGCAAAATTAGATCTCTTAAAAAAACAAATCTTGTCCTAAATTGACATTCTATCCGTACAACGAGAAAAAATTCAGGTTTTTCTCCTGTAAAGATTCTTCAGTTTCACTGCAATGATCTGCTGGAAACTTTTACTCAGCAACCAAAATGATAGAAAGGACGATATATTTTTCAAAATATTCCGTATCACCAATTTACAGAAAATAAAAATGAAAAAGGTGAAAATCATTTAATTTTCACCTTTCAAAAACATGTTTATGCCTGTTTTATATTCTTAGTTGGGTTTATATAACTTATACATTGCAAATAAAAATCCTATCCATATCGGAATCAGGATCACCTGAATCTCCATTCCTGTGATACTCATTAGTCCCAGAATCAGCACTAAAAATACAATACAGATATAGTTGGAAACAGGGTAAAATATGGATGGGAATTTAGATTGAATTCCTTCTTTGGTAATGGCTTTTTTAAATTTAAGATGGGTATAGCATATCATCAGCCAGTTGATAATCAATGTAGATACCACAAGAGCCATCAGATACTGAAATGCTTTTTCCGGCACCAACTTATTGATGATAATACAGATACCCGCAAAACATGAAGAAACAAGGATTGCATTGATAGGAACCGAATTTTTATTCAGTTTCTTTAAAAATTTCGGTGCATTTCCTTGCTGGGCCAATCCGAAAAGCATTCTGCTGTTACTGTAAACACTACTATTGTAAACGGATAAAGCAGCTGTTAAAACAATAACATTAAGCACATTGGCTATTAATGAGTTAAACTGGATTACCTTTCCAAAAAGGCTGAATTCCAATCCGTTTAAATTTTGAAAAACCATCACAAACGGACTTGAACCTTCGGTAATGTCTCTCCACGGACTTAATGAAAACAAAATAACCAAAGCTCCTACATAGAAAATCAGAATCCTGTAAATCACCTGATTGGTAGCCTGAGGAATCGTTTTTTCAGGATTTTTTGCTTCGGCAGCCGTAATTCCGATCAATTCTAATCCTCCGAAAGAGAACATGATCATCGCCATTGCCGCAAACAATCCGGAATATCCGCCTTCTGTTTTATTAAACAATCCTTTCGGAAAAAATCCTCCGTCATTCCATAAGTTGGTAATTGTTGCTTTTTCGCCTCCGGTCCCACTGATCAACAGGTACACTCCAAAGACAATCATTGCAATAATAGCGACTACTTTGATGATGGAAAACCAGAATTCAGTTTCACCATATACTTTAACGGAAGCAAGATTCAATGCGTTGATCACCACAAAAAAGAACAAGCTGGAAACCCAAAGCGGAATTTCCGGCCACCAGAAATGGATGTAATGCCCGATTGCCGTAAGCTCAGCCATACTTACCAGAATATAGAGGATCCAATAATTCCATCCGGAGGCAAAGCCAGGAAAATTTCCCCAATATTTGTAGGCGAAGTAACTGAAACTTCCCGAAACCGGTTCCTGAACTACCATTTCACCAAGCTGACGCATAATAAAAAAGGCAATAATTCCTGCTAAAGCATACCCTAAAATCACCGATGGTCCGGCCAATACGGCAGCCGGGCCAATTCCCAGAAACAGTCCTGTTCCTATGGCGCCTCCCAGGGCAATTAATTGTATATGTCGATTTGTTAATCCTCTAACTAAAGTCTCGTTTTGTCCTGTTTTATTTTCGTTGCTCATTGAATGAATTATTCGGTCGCTAAATATATAAAAACTTTTCAGAGAAATTCATATTCTACGGGGTAAATTGACAATTCATTAGGAATGTACACCACTGCTTTTCGCTTAATCTGACAAAATCATTTAATTTGTTGGAACGGCATAGATGATATTTTCACTCCAGTCTCCTCCAAATGACTGGAAATAAGTTGCCCCTGTCTGTGCTCCTCCGACTGAGTTACTTCCTGCAATATATTTATATCTTTTTAGGGATCCGGAAGAGTTATTAATAATCAGACTGCCCTGTATAATTGAAAATCTGGTAAGTCCTGATGTTGTAGGACCCTGCACCAAGCCACTTACTAAAGTCGGACTTTCTGTAAGGTCTGTTGAATACGTTGCCAAACCTCCGACGGCAACATTAGGATCGTCTGAAAAACTGGTTCTCAGCCACATCCACTGATCACCTGTCAGTACGGCTCCTGCAGGCAGTACGAGTTGCTGAACCGTTACAAGCCATTTACCAGGAGGTAAATCAATGTACGAGCCTGTATATTGAAAAGTATTTGTAAAATTAAAAGGTATGTTGATACCAAGTCCGTTTACGCCCCGTACAACTGTTAATCGTACAGGTTTCCACGTTCCGTTTCCGTTACTGTCTGATGTTAATACGTAATTGGCATTTTGTGCTCCGTCCGCTATTTTTATTCCGGGTACGGGAGCGGCAGAAGTTCCGGTTGTTTTGATATCTAAACTTGTAACAGGATTATTATTTCCTATGCCAACAAAGCCATTATCGGTCATCACCACATCATCTGCCTGATTGGCAGGGCTCACATTTCCTGAAGTTTCATTATTCTTTTTTCCGTCAAGATGAAACATGGCTTTCGGATTGGGAGTATTGACACCAATCTGGGCAGTCGCAGTATGCTGCAAGCCCAAAAGTACAACAATACAAAGTAAACTTTTTCTCATAAAAAATGTATTTAGAATCTTAGGGGAACTTTTGAATCACCGTTTATCCATAAAATTTTGTGTAGCGGAGATTCCCGTTGTACAAACTTAGTGGGAAAAAGAGCTCATTCATGGAGAGATACTGTACGCATTTTTCCACAGAAATGTAGATGTATTCTTACATGGGAATTAAAGATTAATGAATTTCTTTATAAATTTCAAGGAGCTCAACCAGATTGGCGATCTTTAATTTCTGATAGACTCTTCGTTTATAAGTTCCTACAGTTGATTCCTGGATATCCAGGGTATTGGCAATTTCAAGGTTACCGTTTCCTTTAGCCAAAAGGTTAAAGACCTGCAACTCTCTATCAGACAACAACTCTATTGTTTTTTTCCTATTCATTCCTTTCACCATTTCTTTCATAATCTCGGGAGTATAATAACAACCTTCCTTAAAAATAGTGTCCACTGCTTGTACAAAATCTTTTGGGTTACTTTGTTTATTTAAAAAGCCATTGGCTCCTTCTTCAATATACTGGATCGCAATATTTTCTTTGTACGAAGTGAATATAAGGATCAGGATATCTTCAGAAATCATTTTAATCTCTTTGACCATTGATTTAAGAATACTTCCCGGAAGCTCAATATCCAGAATGATGAGGTCAAATTTTTCTGTTTCCACCTTTTGCTTTGCTTCATCATAGGTCTCGGCAAAATCGACTTCGATATCATCAAAATTCTTTTCCAGAATCATGGCTGTGCCTATTCTTACTACATGATGATCATCTGCAATGAGTATTTTTCTTGTCATATTTTAATAAGGATTTTTATGTTGGTTCCCTGGGGACTGTTTTTATGAAAAGTCATTTCAGCATTAATTTTCATCATCAGCTGCACAACCATATGCAACCCCAATCCGTAGTTTCTGAAAATCAGATGCTCATGTTCTTTTTTGTGAAATAACCCTGAATAATATTCTCTTTGTTCGTCAGACATTCCGGTACCTGTGTCCGCAATACAGATTTCTACATACGATTCGCCGGAATTTGAGGTAATGATAATTTCTCCCCGGGAAGTATTTTTAACAGCATTATCCATGAGGTTATGAAAAACTGCCAGCAGAATATTTTTATTCAACTTAACTTTCAGATGATGGTCACAAAAATTATATATGAAAGTATTTTTCTGTGCTGCAATTTCTTCAAATAATAATTTTTTGGTTTCAATCAAATCATAAATAAGATATTCTTCTTCTGTTGTATTTTCCTGTTTGTACAACTCTGTATATTCTTTGAGACTCAGCGTAAATTTATATAACTGCTCAGAAGTTTTATAAATGCTGTCAAAGTACTTTTTCTGTGTTTTGATATCATCAGACTGAGTGAGTTCCTGGGAGAGAAGAGCAATAAATTTTACGGGAGTTGTAATATCATGGCTTATGCTTTCCACCAGTTTTTTCTGATAATCAGATTCACTTCTGAGTTTATTATTGGTTTCCTCCAGCTCTTTATCCTTATTGACAATAGTATTTTTCAACACTTTATTTTTCAACCTTAAAAAATTGGTTCTTGTCTGTACAATAATGATAAGAATTAAAATAAGAAAACCGGCAACCAATATCTTAAAAATCAAAGTCTGATAAAAGTACGCTTCTACTTCTACAGGAAAACTTTTATACACAAACTGACCATCTTCAGAAGATAGGAATCTGATCAGCAAATTATATTGTCCCGGTTCTATATCCGACAGCCTAAAGATTTTATCATTTTTTATGGTAACCCATTGATTTTCGTCATCCGTCACAAGCTTCGCCTGAAGGTAGATATTCTCAAGATCTGCGTAATAAGGAATATCTATATAGAGCTCTGCATTTTTATATCCGCATTGAAGGAAAAGTTTGTCTTTCAAAGCCACCATTTTGCCTTTTATCTTTGCTCTTTCTACAAACAGATCTCCGGGATCAGGAAAATAGGTCCTGATATTTTGAGGGCTGAAGAATACAAAACCCTGCATTGACGGAAAAACAAATTGTCCGTCTTCCAAAATATGCGCACAAGGGCCGGCATTCCCATTAAATTCATTATTCAGAAAACCGTTCCCCTTCGTATACCGGTAATAGGCAGGAGCTCCTTTCCTGCTTTCCATACAACGCAGGAGATGAGTTTTATTAATAGTAAATAATCCGTTATCAGATGAAATCCAAAAATTGGAATTCCGGTCCTCCAGAATATAATGTGCATTGTCCAGAAAATCATTTCTGTCTGTGGGAACTTTTATCGCTTTTCGATTTTTCAACAAATAAATTCCTCTGTTGTGTGTAGTAAACCAGATATTGCCGTCTCTTGTCCTTAGAATTTGCTTTACCGGGAGATTCTTGCCGATGTGATCAATAATTCTGTCCTGCATAAGGGAAAAAATAGATATTCCATCACTAGTACCCAGAAACAGCAGGTCTTTGTTATATCTGAAGACGGCATCAATATTAGCAGGACACGGAATAATTCTTTCAATTTGACCGAAATGATCCTTATTTAAAATATAAAGATAAGATTGCTTTGCTTTAAAAACGGAGGCCATATACAAACCTCCGTTTTTATATAAGCCGTCAATTTCTTTTCCTTTCAATGTTATGGAATCATATTTCGTAAAGCCTGAATTTTTATACCTGATATGAATAGCATTATTTTCCCTGTACACAAGATTTCCGGAATCATCCTGAAAAATATATCGTTTATCATATGATTGCGGAGCCTTAAACAATCTTTCAGAGGTATGATTATTATATAAAATCCCTTCCTGCGTTAACACAGAATTATTGCCATAAGGAATCGCTGCATAGCAAACTTCATCCTGATAAGACAATTTTTTCGTAGAAACTGAAAAATCTGATAAACGAAGAATTTTAAGCCCATTAATGGAACTTCCTATGTAAAGTTTATTGAAAACCTCATCATAAAAAATCGTTCCTGAAATTTCTTTGTCAATATCTTTATATTCCAGCAAATAGGTAAGTTTCAGTTTTCCTTGTGAAAAACTGCTTCGATAAATTTTACCATGACTGATAATAAAAACCTGCCCTGAAATCTGCTGCCAGTAAATTCTGGTTTCGGGATCGTTGTACATTGCCGGCGCATTTATATAAGAATATCTTCCTCGATATAACTGAAGAATCTTTTTACTTCCGGAATCAGCAAAAAAAATATAATCGCCATGCACAAATAAACGTTTCAACCTACTGCGGGGAAATTTAAGATCAAGCGGAACTTTTTTGCTGGTTTTATGATCCTGATACAGGACCTGATTGTTTTCGAAATAGTAAGATCCCGATTCAGTGTCAATAAAATAAGAATCAATAAAGGAAACATACCGGACTGTAGTATTATTTTTGACAAGTTGCCTGTATATCTTTTGGTCTGATGGGGAAGAATTTGATGACACAAGGGATGAAATAATTTCAGGCCGTCTCTTAGAAATAAGAAGTCTGTCGGTTTCGGAATCATTGAAAACAGAAATACTATCCTTTCTGATATTTCCATAGAAATCTCCGAAACTTAGATTTTTAAGCTTAAAATCCTTGTATTGTACAAAGTTGCTGCCGTCATAACGCAGTATCCGACCCTCCATCGATAGCCAGATAAAACCGTACTTATCTTTTACAATATCCTTAATACTGTTTTGAGGCAGACCATTATCCATGTTATACCATTGAATAGTATAGCTTTGTCCGTTGCTGGATAGAAAGAACAACAGTAAAATAAAGGACAGAAGCTTCATTCAGGTGAGACTGGCATTATTCTAACAACAAATATATTATAGAAAATCATAATTATTGTAAATATTTATCCACAATAACGTGAAATTATTTCTACATAATTATTTATGAGTAATTTATATATTGTTATAAATTTAATCAATACGAAACTTGTTCCCTTTCATGGTCTTTGAAATAAGACTGATTCCTAGAAACACAAAGCCTTCAGATTCTGAAAAAAAAATGACCTCACTCAAAAAGGAGAGGTCATTGTGCTATTTTACATATATATAAATTATAAATACTCTTTCGGAATGGCAATATTATTTTTTTTCATGTATTCTACCAGCGCCTGATATTTGTCTTCATATCCATCATCCGATCCGCATTTGTGAGAAATGCTGCAAATATCTGAAGGTTTAATATCTAAAATATCTGAAATTTTAGTCAGTATCTCCAGATTGATCTTCACCTTGGAATTTTCAATATCTGAATAAGCCTTCTGGGAAATCCCCATTTCGAAAGCCATATACTCCTGCGTAAGATCTTTGTTCCTACGTATTTTCCTGATATTTTGTCCACAGATTTTCATCGTTTTTGTTTTAGTAGTTTTCGGTATACTTTAGAAGATTATCTATTAGCCTCCAACAAAGTTAATAAATACCTTTGGCAAAACATTATACACGTTACATGATATTTATTTTCAATATAGAAAAAGGTAAAAAATAAGCCTGTTTCAGAGAAAATATCACTTCGGTAAACACTATTGGAATTTATGGAGACGCAAAAATTTAATTATGACAATAATATTGTCAGGGCATTCCTCTATGCTACTATCGTATTCGGACTCGTCGGATTTCTGCTTGGGCTCACCGCCGCATTAATGCTTTTTTATCCTGAATTACCTGAATTTTTATTCGGTACGGACGACACGACTATTAAAAGTTTAGCATCGGGAAATATACAGGGATTGATTAACACTCAGGGAGCCATGGGCTTCGGAAGAATCAGAATGCTTCATACCAGTGCCGTTATTTTTGCTTTCGTCTGCAACTCTTTCTTCTGCGGTGCTTATTATAGCATGCAAAGACTACTGAAAACAAGAATGTATAGTGACACCCTCTCATGGATCCATTTCTGGTCATGGCAGTTTATGATCATTACCGTAGTGATCACGTTCTTAATGGGAATCAATACTTCTAAAGAATATGCTGAACACGAATGGCCTATCGACATCCTCATTGCCTTCTCATGGATCGTTTTCGGAATCAATATGTTTGGTACTATTGCTAAAAGAAGAGTACGACATTTATACGTAGCAATATGGTTCTACCTGGCAACCTGGATCGCCGTAGCCATGCTTCATATCTTCAATAATCTTGAAGTTCCATTATCTTTCACAAGCTGGAAATCATATTCTGTATATGCAGGTGTAAAAGACGCCTTGGTACAATGGTGGTATGGTCACAATGCAGTAGCATTCGTATTAACCACTCCTGTATTAGGTCTGATGTATTACTTTATGCCAAAAGCAGCACAACGCCCAGTATTCTCATACAAACTATCTATTATCCACTTCTGGTCGTTGATCTTTGTATATCTTTGGGCCGGCCCTCACCACCTGCAATATACAGCATTGCCTGCATGGGCACAGGCTGTAGGAACAGGATTTTCCATTATGCTTATCGCTCCGTCATGGGGAGGAATGCTGAATGGCCTTCTTACCCTAAGAGGAGCCTGGGATAAAGTAAGAGAAAATCCTATTCTTAAATTCTTTGTTGTTGCCGTTACCTGCTATGGTATGGCTACATTCGAAGGTCCCCTTTTAGCAACAAAATCTTTAAATAAAATCGGGCACTATACAGACTGGGTTATCGGGCACGTACACCTTGGAGCTCTTGGATGGAACGGATTTATGGCATTCGGAGTCATCTATTATCTGGTACCGATTATGTGGAGAACTAAACTCTGGTCTAAAAAAATGGCCAACTGGCACTTCTGGTTAGGTACTTTAGGAATCATCTTCTATGCTGTTCCTATGTATATTTCAGGATTTACCCAGGGATTGATGTGGAAACAATTCAACCCGGACGGAACATTATTGTGGAAAAACTGGTTAGATACCGTTACAGCGATCATTCCTTACTTTAAAATGAGATTCTTAGGAGGTATTCTTTACCTTTCAGGAGCCATCTTAATGGTCATCAACGTTATCAAAACCATCAAAGCCGGTTCGTTCCAGAAAGAAGTTCCTGCAGAAGCCCCTGCATTAGCCAATATCGGAAGTACAAGAAAGGAAGGCGAAGGTGTGCACCTTTGGCTAGAAAGAACACCTACCTTACTTTCCATACTGGCTTTCATTACCATAGCAATCGGCGGACTTGTGGAAATTGTGCCTACACTCTCATTGAAACAAAGTGTTCCTACGATTACTTCGGTAAAACCATATACTCCACTGGAGCTTGAAGGAAGAGATTTATATATCCGTGAGGGATGTAACTCCTGTCACTCCCAGATGATCAGACCATTCCGTGACGAAGTTCTTCGTTTTGAAGGAAAAAACGGACAGTATTCTAAAGCAGGAGAGTTTATTTATGACAGACCCTTCTTATGGGGATCCAAAAGAACCGGTCCGGATCTTCACAGAGAGGGAGGCCGAAACCCGGATTCATGGCACTTCAAGCATATGTATAACCCTAGAATTACCTCTGCAGGTTCTATCATGCCACGTTTCCCATGGTTGATCACCAATAAACTGGATCGTACTCAAATGGCAGATAAAATGAAACTGATGAAAAATGCATTCGCTGTACCTTACACCAAAGCACAGATCGACTCCGCTAATCAATGGGCAGATAATCAGTCCAAAGCTATTGTACAGAGAATTTATTCCGAAGCTACAGATGTAAAAGATCAGATGACAAAAGAAAAAACGACTAAAGGATCAGCTTATGTTCCGCTTGAGCAAAGGGAAATTGTGGCGATGATCGCTTACCTGCAAAGATTGGGTACAGATATCAAAACCACACAGATCCAAACCGCAAGTGTAGAATAAGTAACCATTAAAATTGTATTGCAATGAAAACGAGAACCCCAATTTCAGTATATATCGCGGTAACGATAGGTTTAACGATCATGGCCTTTGAAATGTTTGCCAGTGATTCAGGATATTTTTCTTCTCCTTTTTTCTGGGCGCTGATTCTGATTGCCGTTATCCTCCTGATGATCATGAACTCTATCGGAGATTTGATTGAAAATGAAAGCTTCAGCAAACTTTCTGAGGAAGAAAAAAAAGAATATCTGGCCGAAAAAAGTGTTCCCTACTATCAGAAACTATGGAACTCCGCTTTCAAAAAACAGTCTGTGACCGAGGAAAAAGATATTCTTATTGACCATGGTTTTGACGGAATCACAGAGCTAGACAACTCTCTTCCCAAATGGTGGATTGGTCTTTTCTGGTTTGGATGCATCTTTTGCGCGGTCTATTTAATGGCATTTGCTTTTACGGACTACGCCCATCCGGAAGCAGAATATACCAAAGAAGCTAAAACCATGCTGGCTTCCATCCAGGAATATGAAAAAACCGCTCCCCAGATCAACCTGGAAACTGCAAAATACAGCGCTGATAATATCGCAGAAGGCCAGGAGCTTTTCAAAACAAATTGTGTAACCTGCCATGGAGATGGCGGAAAAGGAGGTATCGGTCCCAACCTTACCGACACTCACTGGATCAACATCAAGGAAAAAAGTTTATTTAAAAATGTTTTCTGGATGCTTGAAAACGGCTCTCCAAACAATCCTACCATGAGACCATTTATCAAAGAAGGAACCATCACAGGAAAAGACGCTGAAAAAATTGCAGCTTATATTTATCATATCAACCAGGAATCTTCTCCGATCACAATAGCACAAGGTGGTGCCGCACCACAGGGAGAAGAAGTGAAATGGGAAAACGGAAACAATTAAAATTTATTACCTCAATGATATAAACCATGCCACGCCCCCTTTAGAACAACACTAACATTTGAATTTTCATTTTTGCTAACTAACCTTTTCAACATAAAAAAATGATATAAAGGGGGCTTTCTAAAGAACAAAATCCGCACCTTGGCTCGTCTTACTCAACTATTCACTTGACAACTACTAAACTAAAAATTCCATAATAAGGCAGCCAAGGCAGGATTTTTGCATTCACAAAGGGTACCACAACAAAGTGTAAATAATTTAGTATTATTATCTTTGTTAGAAACCACATCGCATTTGAAACTGAAAATCAACACTACAAAACTCTTAAGGCGTATTGCAATCACTTTTATTGCAATATTGGTTTTTCTTACCCTTCTGATACTCAGCCTCAGACTTCCGGCTGTTCAGAATTTCATCAAGGACAAACTTATTGTTTACCTTGAGAAAAAAATCAAAACAAAGGTAAGCCTTGAAAAAGTTTACATAGGATTTCCTAACAGCCTCGTTATGGAAAACCTTTACCTCAAAGGACAGGATGTAGATACCCTGCTGGCTGTAAAAAAACTCGATGTGGGGCTGCATATGCTGAAGCTTATCAACTCTACTGCAGATATTACCTCAGTAGATATGGAAGGAGCCAGAGCCAACGTAGTACGCAAGCCGGACGGTAAATTCAATTTCGACTATATCATTGATGCTTTTGCCACCAATGATAAAGAAGAAAGTCCTTCCAAACCTTTCATCATTTCCCTGGACAAAATCAATTTAAAAGATATCGGCGTTACTTTCAACGATCAGCAATCCAGAAACGATATCAATCTGTATTTCAAATCTTTCGATACCGGGGTTAAAAAGTTTGACCTCAGTAAAAATACGTATGCTGTCAATGATATCAATCTGGACGGATTGAAATTAAAACTGAAGCAGGATATTGTAGAAGAAGTAACCAAAAAGGTAGAGAAAAAAGTTGATTCTCTCAACGAAAAAAAGCCTATGAATATTGGCCTGAGAGGCATAAAACTCACCAATTTCAATATTGATTACGGTGATGAAAACACCAAAACATTTGCCAAGGTTCTATTCAAGGAATTAAGTACAAAGGTTAATAAGCTGGATCTTGAAAATAATACTTTTAATGTGGCCAATGTGTTTCTTTCAGGAGCAGATATCAATGCCAACCTTTATCTTCCTGCACAGAATGCCAATCCGAAAAAAACAAAAGAGCCGGAGGTTTCAAAAGTTTCCGATAAAGATCAAGCGATCAACCTTCTTTTAGGTAAACTCGTGCTTAATGATGTAAAAGCTACCTACAACAATACCGCCCTTGCTCCTACAAAACAGGGAATGGACTTCAATCATATGAACTTCTCTAAAATGAACCTTGAACTGAGAAGCTTCAAAATGGAAAACAATACATTCGCCGGAACAGTTAATTCTGCAGAAATACAGGAAGCAAGAGGCTTGAATATCCAAAAATTCAACACTGATTTTGTGTATGCCGAAAAGGAAGCTTACCTTAAAAGTCTTTATCTCCAAACTCCGAAAACTGTATTGCGTGATGAGGTAATTTTAAATTATGATTCGATCGATCAGTTAACTAACAATCTGGGTGCAGTAAAGATTTCAGCCAATATCAAAGATTCCAAAATCGGGTTTTCTGATATTCTGAACCTTGTTCCAACACTGAGAAATACAGTTCCATTCAACAAATACCCGAATGCCGTTTTAAATGTCAACGCCAATGTTAAAGGAAGTGTAAACGATCTTTTGATCCAGGATCTTAAAGTTTCAGGTTTGGATCAGCTGAGGGTCGTTGCGTCAGGAAAAGTCAAAAACGCGATGAATCCTGATCAGCTGTATTATGATGTAAGAATCGGAGAATTCTCATCGAATGCGCAAACAATTTTCAACCTCGTTCCGAAAAATACCATTCCGTCTACGATATCGCTTCCTTCCAGCTTTAGCATTAAAGGAAATGCAAAAGGAACGACTAAAATGGTAACAACAGACCTCAACCTCTATTCTACCCTTGGAAATGCCGCTATTGTTGCCAATGTTGACATGCGCAGAAAAAACCGTGAATTATACGATGTAAAGGCCAATCTTCAGGGAATTCAGGTAGGAAAAATTATTCAGAATAAAGATATTGGTCCGGTTACCGCTCAGATTTATGCAAAAGGTGAAAGTTTTGATTTTAAAAATGCCAATGCAGACCTAAAAGGGCATGTGGCCTCTGCTGTCTACAAAGGATACCGATACCAGAATATGGATCTCACCGGTAAGATCAACAGGGGGGCTTATCATGTTATTTTAGATTCAAAAGATCCGAATGCCAGTCTGCAATTGACCGCTTCAGGTGTTTATGACGAAAAAAATCCTACGGTAAAAGTCAACGGGGAAGTAATCAAGCTGGATGTCAATAAACTTGGATTTTATGAAAAACCAATGATTATTGCAGGAAAAATTGACGGAGATTTTACAAGTCTGGATCCGAATAGCCTTAACGGATATTTAAATTTAAAAGACTTTGCCTTTTCCGATACCAAAGAAGTATACCCGGTTCAGGAAGTCAACCTGAAAGCTTCTTCAACAAAAGATTCAACACAAATTATTCTTAACTCACAGGTTGCTGACGTCGAGCTGAAGGGGAAATATAAACTTACCCAGATTTTTGGAGCTTTAACTCAAACCATTAATCAATATTATCAGTTCCAGAAACCGGGTACAAAACAAAAAACCGATCCGGGACAGCATTTTACCTTTACCGCAAAAGTGAAGAATGATGATCTGATCAGAAAATTCGTTCCGGATCTGAAAGACTTTGAAACCATCAATATCAATGGGAATTACGATGCTGATTCGCAGAAAATTGAGCTTGACGGAGAAATTCCGCGATTGTTGTATGGGGAAAATTCTATTGAAAAAGGAACTTTAAAAGTTACTAATGAAAATCAGGCATTACAGTACAACCTGAATGTTGCGGCTTTGAAAAGCTCGAGCTTTTCTTTGAAAAAAATCAATATTGGTGGTGATGTTGCTGATAATACCATCAATTACAATGTCACAACCAAAGATGATAAAGATGCCACACAATTCCTGATTGCAGGAAATGCCAAATCGTTGAATGATATTACAGAAATTTCTTTAAAGCCAGACGGGTTAAAACTCAATTACGCAGACTGGAATGTGGCTGAGAATAACAAAATTCAGATCAGCAGTAAAGGCATCCTGGCAGATAATTTTGTTCTGTCAAATGGAAACAGCCAGATTTCACTTCAGTCTGAAAATAACAGCCCAAACAGTCCACTAAATGTTTCGTTGAAAGATTTCAAAATTGAAACCATCACGGAGCTGATCAAAAAAGATACTGTACTGGCCAGAGGAACCATCAACGGAACGGCGCAGCTAAGGGATATCACCAAAAAGATGACTTTCAACTCAGATCTCAACATTTCCGATCTGATGGTATACGGAAGTCCTGTAGGAAATCTTGCCGTGAAAGTTAATAATGCGTCACCCAATATTTTAAATGCGGATATTGCCCTTTCCGGAAATAATAATGACGTAAAGATACTGGGAGATTACAATACTTCTTCCAGCTCATTGGACCTGAATATGGCCATTAATCAGCTTCAGATGAAAACGCTTCAGGGCTTCTCTATGAATGCCATTACCAATACGGAAGGTTATTTGTCGGGGAATTTAAAAATAAGCGGAACCACGGATAAACCCAATATTTTAGGAAAAGTAAAACTGAATGATGCCGGTCTCGAAATTGCAAAAACCGGAAGTGATTTCAGGAAACTGAATGATGAAATTGACTTCACCAGCCGCGGTATAGAATTCAATCAATTTAAAATCAATGACAAAGATGGAAACTCACTCGTTGTAGACGGGCAGGTTCTTACACAAACCTATAGAGATTTCGCATTTAATCTTAATGTCAATGCCAAAGATTTCAAGGTGGTAAATTCTCAAAAATCAAATGACGCTATGATGTATGGTGTTCTTGCGATTGACGCCGGGCTTCATATCCGCGGCAACCTAGACCTTCCTAAAGTAGACGGCAGATTAAGTGTTTCTGATGATACAGACTTTACCTTTGTGCTTCCTCAATCTAATCCTTCTTTACAGGAAAGAGATGGTATTGTGGAATTTGTTGACCAGGATCAGGTGGTCTTGAACAAAACAGTTAAAACAGATTCTCTCAATGCACAAAGCCGCATCAAAGGAATGGATGTAAGTGTGAATATTGAAGTAAGTAAAGAAGCCAAACTTTCTTTGATTATAGATAAAGCCAACGGTGACTTTGTACAGCTTCAGGGAGAAGCTGAACTGACCGGAGGTATTGATCCTTCAGGAAAGACGACATTAGTAGGCGTTTATGAGGTGGAAAAAGGAAGCTATGACCTTAGTGTAAGCTTCCTGAAACGTAAATTCGATATCCAGAAAGGAAGTACGATTACCTGGACAGGAGAGCCTACCATGGCCATGATGGATATTACAGCCGTTTATAAGACCGAAGCACCTCCTATTGATCTCGTAGAACAGCAGATCACAGGACAGAGCGCTTCCGAGATGAATCAATATAAACAAAGAATACCTTTCAATACTTTACTAAAAATGAAAGGTGAATTGCTAAAACCAAAGCTTAGCTTTGATATCACCACAGAAGAGAAGAATAATTCTATTTCCAGCAATGTAAAAGATGTTATCGATCAAAAACTTGCCCAGCTCAGAACTCAGGAATCTGAAATGAATAAGCAGGTATTTGCCTTACTTCTCCTTAACCGTTTTATCGGAGAAAATCCGTTTGAAAGCGGTGCCGGAATGTCTGCAGAAACAATGGCAAGACAGAGTGTGAGTAAAATTCTTTCCCAGCAGCTGAATAATCTGGCAGCAGGTTTAATCAAGGGAGTGGATCTTAATTTCGGGCTTGATTCTTCGGAAGATTATTCCACAGGCCAGAAAAATACAAGGACCGACCTGAACGTAGATATCAGCAAAAAATTATTGAATGACCGATTAAAGGTAACGGTAGGAAGTAATTTCGGATTGGAAGGACAAGCGCGTCAGAATGAAAACATGACCAATATTGCAGGAAACGTTTCTGTAGATTACAGCCTTTCTAAAGACGGAAGATACATGCTTCGTGCCTATCGTAAAGATGAATATCAGGTAGCTCTTCAGGGGCAGATTATAGAAACCGGACTTGGATTTATTATCACTCTGGATTACGATAAATTCCGGGAGATTTTCCAAAAATCAAAAGAAAAGAAAACCAAAAAGAATCAAAATAACCAAGTGGTAGAATTTAAATAATGAGTAAAATGTTCCATACATATTGTAAGTATCTGTTGGCTTCCGGACTGGCATCCACAGTGATTTCCTGTAGCAATACGCGATTTTTGAAAGAGGGTCAGATGCTATACACTGGTGCTGAAGTAAAAATTGAAAACGACACGATATCGAAACAGGAAAAAAAAGATCTTCAGTCAGCACTGGAAGATAACCTCAGGCCTAAACCTAATTCTACATTTCTGGGATTACGTCCTAAATTATATTTCTACAATATTGCCAAAGAGCCTAAAAAAGACAAAGGGTTTAATTACTGGCTAAAGTATAAGGTAGGTGAAAAGCCGGTTCTACTAGGCGATGTAGACCGTGAATTCAATAAAGATATTATTGAAAATTATTCTGAAAATAAAGGATACTTCAATGCTAAAGCAACGTATGATACCGTTTCTAAAAATAAGAGAGCAAAAGTAATTTATACGGTAAGACCCGGTGCGAGGTATATGATCGATGGAGTCAAATTTCAGAAAGACTCTACTCTTATCAATCAGGAAATTCAAAATCTGACAGAAAGAACTCTGTTAAAAAATGGAAAACCTTTTGATCTGGACGTCATCAAATCTGAGCGCGAAAGAATTGACAGCAGGCTAAAGGAAAGAGGTTTTTATTACTTCCATCCTGATAATATTATTGTTCAGGCAGACAGTACCGTCAGCAAAAATCATAAAGTTGAACTCAACGTAAAGCTTAAAGATAATACGCCTGCTCTGGCTACTCAACAATTCAGCATTGATAAAGTAGTTGTATTCCCTACTTACAATATTCAGGATGTAAAAGATGGGAAATACAGCATCCCTATGGACAAGGATTCACTTTCGAAATATGCTTTTGATGATATTTATGTGATTGATCCGCAGCATAAGTTTAAACCAAAAATCTTTGACCGGGCTTTATATTTTAAAAAGGGCGATTTGTATAACCGTTCCAATCATAATCTTACGTTAAACCGTTTGATCAGCCTTGGGGTTTTTAAATTTGTGAAAAATGAATTCATCACTTCCGACTCTATAAATCATAAATTTGATGCCTATTATTTACTGACACCGAGACAGATTCAATCGTTGCGACTTGAAGCACTGGGGAGAACCAACTCTGCTAACTACGGTGGTGGTGAACTTAATCTGAACTGGACCCACAGAAACTTCTTCAAAGGGGCAGAGCAATTTAAAGCGGCAATCTATGGAGCTTTTGATTTTCAGATGGGAGGGCCGAAGGATGCCAATAACATTTTCCGTGGAGGAGCCAACGTACAGCTTTCCATTCCACGAATTGTAGCACCTTTCCGTTTTAATTCTTCCAGTGCGTTTGTACCACGAACCAATATCACATTGGGATATGAATTCCAGAACCGTACCCGATATTATACCCTGAACAACTTTACCGGGTCATTCGGCTATGTTTGGAAGGAAAATATTAGAAAAGAACACGAACTGAAGGTAATTGATATCACCTTGGTTTCTCCGGCTAAAGTTACAGATGCTTATAATGCACTGGCTGAAAAGAATGATGCCATGAAAAGAGTTGTTAAGGAACAGCTTATTTTCGGTCCTACTTATTCTTATACCTATACCAATACCATGCTTCCGAGGAAGAATACCTTTTATTATAAGGGGACTCTTGATCTGGCAGGAAATATTACAGGGCTTGTTACCGGTGCCAATGTTAAAAAAGATAAGCAAAAAGAAATTTTCGGAATCCCTTTCAGTCAATATGCCAAGATTGAGAATGACTTAAGGTTTTATCATAAATTTACTGAGAAAACCTCTCTTGCCACCCGACTCATTGCCGGAATCGCTTATCCGTACGGAAACTCAGACTTCGTCCCTTTTTCCAAACAATTTTTCTCAGGAGGAAGCAACAGTATCAGGGCATTCCGTGCAAGAACATTGGGACCGGGGAGTTTTGATCCCAGAACTTTACCGGAAGGAGGTTTCTTTGATCAGTCAGGAGATATTAAGCTGGAATTAAACGCCGAATATCGTGCTAATCTTTATAAATTTTTAAATGTTGCCGCCTTTGTTGATGCCGGAAATATATGGCTGATCAATAGTGATGAAAACAGACCCGGCGCCAAATTTTCAAAAGATTTTTTACAGGAAGTTGCGGTAGGTGCCGGAGTTGGTCTGAGACTTGATTTTTCTATCCTGATTTTGAGATTAGACTTAGCTATGCCATTAAGAGTTCCTTATTATGAAAAAGGGGACAGATGGACTTTCGATAAAATTAATTTCGGAGACCCAAGCTGGAGAAAAGACAATCTTATTTTAAATATTGCCATCGGATATCCTTTTTAATATGATCAAAAATGCTAAATTTTTCTGGGATGTTTTGAAAGACACGTTTACAGAATGGAACAATTCTTCCGCATCAAAAGATTCGGCGAGCCTTGCCTATTATGCCATTTTTTCCATTCCGGGATTATTAATCATTATTATCTGGGTGTTGGGAAATTTTTTTGGAGAAGAAGCTATCCGCGGACAGATCAGTACCCAGATCAGCGGTATTATGGGTCCGGATGTGGCTAAAAGCATTGAAGGTATGCTGGCCGGTGCTCTCATCGATAAAAAAAATATTTTTATGAAAGCAGTGGGAGTAGGCTCCTTGGTGTTTGGTTCCACTACGCTGTTTTTCCAGCTTCAGCATTCATTAAATGCTCTCTGGGATGTGGAAGCTGCGCCCAAAAAGGCTCTTCTTAAATTTTTATTAGACAGGGCAAATTCACTGGGAATGATCCTGATACTAGGCTTTCTATTGATGATCACCATGGTTCTTTCTTCACTCATCAGCTTATTCAATACTATTATCACCCAATATTTTGGTTTTGAAACTTATATGCTGGTAGAATTTGTGAATTTTGCGATCGGTTTTGGTCTTGTAATGCTTTTATTTGCGCTGATGTTCAAAGTTCTTCCTGATGTATTGATCACCTGGAAATCCGTTTGGAGAGGTGCTTTTCTCACTACCATACTGTTTACACTGGGAAAATTTTTATTAAGCTTATATTTCAGCCAGGCAAAACCCACCTCAACTTTCGGAGCTGCCGGAACCGTCATACTGATTATGATGTGGATCAATTATTCCTGTATGCTGATATTTTTTGGGGCTAAGTTCACAAAGGTCTACACGTACAAGAAAGGATACCCGGTTATTTTATCCAAACATGCAAGATGGAGCGCGGCTAAACTCTACGCAGACAGCCTGAAACAGGTACACAACAAAAACGAGGGAACCTAATTATGTAACTGAAGAATACTCATGATCAACGTAAACCAGTGATAATTTTGACATAAAAAAACTCCTGAATATTCAGGAGTTTTTTTTTACATTCTGTTTACTGTTCCGATCCCCAGAAGTTCCAGCGACTTTTTGATAGTCTTGGCCGTAAGATCTGACAGATCTAAGCGGAATTGTTTTATATTTTCATCGTCCTGATTCAGGATCGGATTATTCTGATAGAAAGAATTGTATGATTTGACAAGGTCATATACATAATTGGCAACCAAAGCCGGGCTTAATGTTTCTGCTGACCTGGCAACAATTGTTTTGAAATTTGCCAACTGCATAATCAGTTCTTTTTCAAATTGGTTTAATACAATATCCTCTGTCTCCTTCTGTACATAATCTGCCTTAGCCAATAATGACTGAATACGAGCGTAGGTATATTGAATAAATGGTCCTGTATTCCCGTTAAAATCAATACTTTCTGCCGGATTGAAAAGCATTTTTTTCTTAGGATCAACTTTCAGCATGAAATATTTTAATGCTCCCAATCCTACCGTTTCGTAAGATGCTTCTTTGTCTTCTTCGGATAATGTTTCCAGTTTTCCAAGCTCTTGTGCCTTAGATTTAGCTGTAGCATACATTTCCTGCATTAAATCATCAGCATCTACTACAGTTCCTTCACGGGATTTCATTTTTCCTTCAGGAAGTTCTACCATTCCATAAGACAGGTGATACAGCTGATCGGCCCATTCATATCCAAGTTTCTTCAGAATTTTAAATAAAACCTGGAAGTGATAATCCTGTTCATTTCCTACCGTGTAGATAAGCTTTTGAATGTTGTTTTGTTTAAAACGTTCCACAGCCGTTCCCAAATCCTGAGTCATATACACAGAAGTACCGTCTGAACGTAGCAATAATTTCTGATCAAGCCCTTCATCGGTAAGATCACACCAGACAGAGCCGTCTTCTTTCTGGAATAAAACTCCTTTATCCAAACCTGCCTGAATAAGGTCTTTTCCTAAAATATAAGTATTGCTTTCATATTGAACCTGATCAAAATCAACGCCCAATCTTTTATAAGTTTCATTGAATCCTTTGTATACCCAGGAATTCATTTCTTTCCAGAGTGCTCTTACATTTTCATCTCCGTTTTCCCAGTCTACAAGCATCTGTTGAGCCTCCCTGATCATCGTTGCTTCTTTTTTAGCCTGGTCTTCTCCTACGCCCTGAGCGACAAGATCAGCAATTTCTTTTTTATAGTTTTTATCAAATTCTACATAATAGTTTCCGACAAATTTATCTCCTTTGGTATTTGTTGTTTCAGGAGTTTCTCCGTTTCCGAATTTTTCCCATGCCAACATTGATTTACAGATATGAATCCCTCTATCGTTAATGATCTGTGTTTTGATCACATCATAGCCTGCCTCTTTTAGAATCTGGGCAACGGAAAATCCTAATAAATTATTTCTGATGTGGCCTAGGTGCAAAGGTTTATTGGTATTCGGAGAAGAATATTCTACCATCACGGTAGCATTTTTCTTATCCACTGTTGAAAACCCGTTGCTTACCGATCTGAAATTATCTATAAATAATTGATTTTTAACTTTTATATTCAGAAAACCTTTTACCACGTTAAAACTTTCAAACAGATCTGTTTGTGTGGTCAGTGCTTCTCCCAGTTCAACTCCGATATTTTCAGGATTTTTCTTTAATTGTTTTACCAACGGAAAAGTAACGACGGTAAAATCACCTTCGAATTCCGTTTTATTTTCCTGAACTTCCAGCTTGATGTCTTTTAACTGATAGAGATTTAAAATGACTTCCGAAAGTTTTTCGTCTATAATATCTTTAATGTTCATGTTCTTACGTTCAATTTTAATGGCCAGAGATAGAATATCTTCAAAAAATATAGTATCTCAGAATTTTGAAGTACAAATATACGGAAATAAAAAAACCGCCCGAAGGCGGCACAATATGAATGTTAATAAATGTGTGTTAGTATTTGTCCCAAAAGATCTTGGTTTGCTGTTGATCTCCTCCAATTGCCGTCGCTGCCTGATTATAGTTACTACTATTTAGATTAGATTCAGTAACAGGATAGGTAAATCTCTTAGGAACCGGTCTTTTAGTTTCTGCCGGCAATCTTAGCTCTGGTGCATCATACTTCCTGTACACCGACCATGCTTCAAATCCTCTGTTGTACATGGCAATCCAAAATTGTTTTCCAATTTTTTCTCTCCATGTACCTGATGCTGTAGAGTAATCAACGTCAGCTCTTGTAAGATAAGTAATAACATCGGATGTAGAAATTCCCCAATATTCCATACTTGCCTTGATAGCTTGTTTATAATAGTCAGCAGCTGTAGAACCAACATTATATCCTCTTTCCTTAGCTTCTGCGAGTAAGAATGAGATTTCACAGTAGTCCATTAAATCCCCCTTCAGATCTCTTTTATAGAAAGCTTTACCTATATGAGTAAAATCCGTATAATCATTAAGCGCACCGTATATGCCACCTATATATGGTGTTTTATTATTATCAAAATATACACTTCTTCTCGGATCTTCCAGTCCATTTAGATAATCTACAAATGTATCTGAAGGAACAAAATCTTGTCGTCCACTTAAAACTAAATCTGCATATAGTGGATTTGCATTCGCTGTATTATTTTCATAGTTAAGAATGAAATTATCATCATTGGAAGACATCAAACCTGCATTATATGCTGCTTCTGCTTCTTTTTTAGACAATTCAGGGTCAAAATCTGCAATTCTCATCGCCAATTTAAATCTGAGAGATGATGCAAATTTTTTCCATCTCACTATATCACCATCATAAATAAAATCTTCAGATAATCCATTATATGCCGAATCAATATCATTATAGGCTATGGTTACTTTTAATAAAAGATCTTTATAAATTGTAAATGCATCATCATAAACAGGCCTTGTATTATTAACACCTTCCAGCGCTCTTGAATATGGAATATTTCCAAATAAGTCCACCATTTGCTGCCAAGCATATACTTGTGCAATGGTAATAAATGCTATTTGATTTTTCTTTTCTCCAGCCTTAAGGTCTGGATCAACTATCACAGATTCTTTTGCTTTCTTCAGATCATATAAAACAGAACCATACATTTCATTCCAATGTTCTTCAGGTATTGCTCTGTTTCTGATATCATAATTCGTTTCCGTTACATACTGAGTTTCAGTCCAATGCTGTGCTACTAATCTAAAAATATTGCTATTAACACTAGTGTTCCCCATTTGATCAAATAAGTTTTTCACTCCACTTGTAAATAAAAAACTACCTGGCACATCAGTTGGTTTTTTAGGATCTACATTCAGGTCATCAAAACTTTCAGAACATGAAGCTAGAGAAAGAACCACAAGAGATCCAATTATTATTTTTTTCATAATTCTTTTTTTTAAAATTCAACTTTTACACTTGCTCCTATTTCTTTATAAGTTGGATGAGCACCATTCTGGAAGCCAATAGCATTACCGGAAGTCATCAATGATTCAGGATCTGAATAAGGTAAGTTTTTATGAATAATCCATAAATTTCGCCCGATCACAGAAAATGTTAAACTCTCAATAAATGTATTTTCAAGTATTTCCTTCGGTAATTTATATGAAATTGTAACATTTCTCAATTTCACAAAAGATCCATCATAAACATGCATTTTTTCAGGTGCTCTGTTGGAACTATAAGGGTTGTTAACATTAGTAAAACCTGTTCTTATATCATTAGGGGAACCATCGGCTTTTACTCCTGGAAGGATAATTCCTCCTCCGTTAGCTAAACTATTTCTCAAAGGTTTTCCCAAATCATTCAGACCGGCAGTTTCTTCATATAGTCCACTCAATAATCCAAATGCCATATCCTGAGAATAAACATCTCCTCCTTTCTTCATGTCTATTAAGAAGCTAAGACTAAAGTTTTTATATCGAAAGGTATTCATGATACTTCCTCTCCATTTAGGAATAGCATCACCAATAACTTCCTGAGGAGAAGTATTCTTGGTTGTCAAATATAATCCGTCTTTTCCTACAACTTTTTCACCGTTAAGATATACGAAATCAGTTCCCCTGATTGTTCCTGTAGATTCTCCCAATTTTGCTCCAGATGTAACATTCCACATCTTAGCAAGTGGTAAGAAGTCATTGTCTCCATTAATGTGAGTTACAGTAGATTTATTCTTGGACCAGTTTCCAGTAAGTTCCCAAGTAAAATTAGTTGTTTTAACTGGCACCACCGTTAATCTGGCTTCAATACCTTTATTTTCAATATTTCCGGCATTTACCCACATTTTTTTAAATCCTGAAGATCCTGAAATATCAGTAGGTGTTATCAGGTCTTCAGTTTTTTGCTTATATACAGATACATCAAAACTTAATCGATTTCTGAAAAACCCCATTTCCAAACCTGCTTCCATTTCCTTCATTCTTTCGGGTCCTAATTCTGGATTCTTTGATATACTGGAAGAGCTTGCATTAAATGAGTCATTAAATCCGGGATTGAATATATAAGTGTTTCTCAAGTTATAAGCATCGGTATCATTACCCACTTCTGCATAATTGAACCTAACTTTACCAAAATTGATTTTATCCTTATTCTTTAAGAGTTCTGAAAATACAAAGCTACCAGATACTGAATAATATCCATATGAGCGCTTACTACTAGGAAGTGTTGACGATTTATCACGCCTGTAAGACCCATCAATAAACAACATATTTTTATATCCTAAACTAGCTTGTGCGAATAAGCCAATATTAGTTTTTGTATTATCAAAATCTTCAAGATTCTTTTCAGTTAAGGGCTCTGCAGAGTTTGTAATAGAATATAACCATGGAACTTTTAGCCCTGCATTCGTGGCGATTGACATTCCATATCTTTTATTCCTTCGTAAGTTAAAACCAAGGTTTCCATTAAGGTTGAAATCACTTCCAAGGTTTTTATTAATATTGAAGATACCGTCATAGTTCATCTCATAAACTTTCTGCATCATAACATAATATTCACCGTTCCCTCCATTACTCAAACGTCCTTGATCAGAAGAACCTTTAGCTACTCTTTCCTCTCTGATATCATCAAAAGTATCAAAAGTATACCTTCCCATGAAATTTAACCAATCTGTAAACTTATAATTCAATCCTACATTTCCAAAATAACGATTTCTAGTATCTGTTTCATAATTCTCATATCTGTTGAAGAAATAGTTATCGGTATAGCCTACTGTTTGAGTTTCCCAATCCTGAATATTCCATGTAACATTTTTTCTCGTTAATGCATAAGCTTCTCTCTGCTTATTCATATCAACACCCATATTCCACCAACCTCTAAAACCCTGCATTGGATTTCTGGCCTCATATCCTGTATAAGCTCTACCTTTACCTCTGGTATTGATGTATGATATATTAGTAAATAGACTCAGTTTATCCGTGAAATTATAATCTGCAGAAAAATCTAAAGTGTTTTTTTTAATTTCGCTATTTACCAATGCTCCCTGTTGGTAGAAATTGGTATATCCTACTCTATACTTTCCTTTATCGTTTCCGGCAGAAAAAGCAATTGAATTCTGATAAATTGCAGAAGTATTCCAGATCATATTGGGATCTTTCCCAGCTACCCACGGTGTTGGTTTCAGATATCCAGGTAAATAGGGGTATTGTGAATCCCAGTTATAAACTAATAAATTTGGATCGAATCTTGTTCCAAATGAACTGTCATTATATGTATTTACAATATTAGCATCTAAAATACCATCTCCATTAATATCGGGATATCCATTTACCAAATCAACATTATAGAAAGATTTTCCTGAAGTACCTCCTCCGTATTCATGCTGATATTTAGGAAGCGTTGATTTATCTACTGTTCCAAGCGTAATGGAACTGTTAAATTCTACCCCTATTTTTCTTGATTTTTTACCTTTTTTAGTAGTAATCATTACCACTCCGTTCATACCTCTAGATCCATAAAGAGCAGAAGCCGCAGCACCTTTAAGAACGTTTACACTTTCAATATCGTTAGGATTAATATCTGCCATACCATTAGCATAATCATATCCACCTCCACCGGAGCTCATATTTGCCTGGTTAAAAGTATCATTATTGATTGGAGTACCATCAACTACAATAAGTGCTTGATTACTGGATGTAAGTGATTTTATACCTCTAATCACAACATTAGCAGAACCTCCCATAGTACCTGATTGTGTAATATTCAAACCAGCTACCTGCCCAGCTAATGCATCTGAAACATTCGCTACAGGAACATTAGAGACCTGATCTCCCTTTACCTCTGTTGTGGAATATCCAAGGGCTCTTTTCTCTCTTTTAATTCCGAGTGCAGTCACCACTACACCCTCGATTTCTTTTGTTTTCATGGTATCCTTCTTCTGTTGCGCATTTGTGACCGCTATAGAAGAAGTTAACACTAAAACAAGAAGACTTGTGTTTAGTTTCTTCATATCAAAATAATTTTTGTATCCGGACAAATTTGTTAAACTTTCTAAACAAGTCAAAGAAAAAAGATAAAAAAAATATGATATATATATTAAAAGACGATATTTATGATTAAATAATTAAAAGATTAAGTTAAAAAATGAATTATCACGAAAAAAATGAAATAATTCACAAGGCAGAAACGGGAGTTTTATCCCGTAAAAACACTCTAAATGATAAAATGCAATACATTAAATCTCTTTATATCAACCAAAATGCTTCTCCCGTAAAATAGATTGCATAGAAAATTCAATTTTCAGAAAAATAAAATTTCTCTCTTTACGGCACAAAAAAACCGCCCGGAGGCGGTATAATATGAATGTTGTTAAATGTGTGCTGATTTTAGTTTTTGTCCCAGAAAAGTTTCGTGGTTGCTTTATCACCGCCAATTTTATCACCGGCAGCTTTAACGTTTGCTCCGTTCAACACGTATTCCTGATCTGAATAAGGCATTCTATACGGCACAGAAGACAAATTCGATTTTGGAGGATTTACTAAGATCGGATAATCTAAACGTCTTGTAAAATTCCAGCTTGCAAAACCTTTGTTAAACATAGCAATCCATGCTTGTGTACCGATAGACTGTTTCCAGTTGGCAATATTTAAAGGATTAGCTGCAATATATGTTGCTGCATTGGCTGCACTTACCCCATTCTCTCTCATAGATTCAGCTACAGCTGCGGCATAAAGATCAACAGCCGTACCTCCTGCTGCAAATCCTCTTGCTGCTGCCTCTGCTTTTAAGAATGCTACTTCTGCATAACTTAGTAAGTTTGACGGTGCAGTAGCACTTCTAAAGTAAGAACTTAGCTGAGAGTAGTTGGTATAAGGATCATTTAATTCCCCGAAAACTCCACCTTTGTAAACTCCATTAACTTTGGTAAACCATACGTCCATTCTTGGATCTGAAAGCGCACTCATAGTTTTAATAGTAAGCTCACTTGGCACAAAGTCATTTCTGTTTGAAGCTACAAGGTTATCAAATACCGGATTAGAGAATGTGCCTCCATCATATTTGAATTTGTAAGCTTCATCATCAGAAGAAATAACACCGCCTGCAATTGCAGATTCAACCGTAGTTTTAGCCAGTGCGGGATCAACATCTGCCAGGTTCATTCCTAATCTCAGTTTAATAGAATTCGCGAACTTCTTCCACTTCGTCATATTCCCTGCATAAACCAGATCATTATAACCGTTAACAGCCGGCTTTATCGTTGCCGTAGCAGCATCAATCCTTTTGATCAGATCAAGATAAATGGTTTTGGCATCATCATATTTTGGGGTTAAGATTTCATCTGGTCTGAAGGCTTCAGAATAAGGAACGTCTCCATAGGTATCAACAATATTTTCCCAGATGAAGATTTCTTCAATTTCCAAGGTTGCCATTTTATTGGCACGAATATCATCAGTCTCTACCTCATTTTTCAGATTCATTTTTGCTTGTTTCAGATTATTAATACTGTAAACATACATTCTGTTAAAATGACCACGAGGCTGGTTACGCGTTACCAGGTTATATTGAGTTTCATCCGGATATTGCGTTTCTGCCCACTGCTGTGTAAAAAATCTGTAATTATTAAAGTTCACACTCGGGTTATCCATATAATAGGATGATTGATACATACCCGTAGCTAATAAATTTTCTGAAGGCAAAATTGACGGGTGCTTAGGATCGTCATTAAGAGAAGTTAAATCACTTTGACATGAACTTAAAGCCAACCCAATACATGCAGACACCAAACTTATTTTTATAATATTTTTCATTTTTAAAGTAATTTAGAATTTAAACGTAACATTGACACCAATATCTCTTGTGGTAGGCATTGAACCAATTGACCATCCATAGGAGTTTATCCCTCCACCTACCATGGCTTCAGGATCAGCATATGGTAAATTTTTGTGGATAATCCACAGATTTCTTCCTACAATAGATATTTTAGCATCATAGATCTTAGTACCCTGCAATAAAGACTTTGGAAGCATATACCCAATACTTGCCTCTCTTAGCTTAATGAAAGAACCATCATACACAAACTCTCTTGAAGGTTGGGTTTTATATCCCATAGCAGCATTATTATCAGCGAACGGAGATAATTGAATATTGTTTGGAGTACCGTCAGGAAGAACACCAGGTAAAACAATAGGCTTATCTCTGTAATCTCCAACGGCAGTTTCTTTATAAAGACCTGAAGATAATCCATAATACATATCTGTTGAGAATACATCTCCTCCTTTACGCATATCAATTAAGAAGCTTAAAGAGAATCCTTTATAACTGAAGCTGTTTCTGATACCTCCAATCCAGTCTGGTGTTGTATTACCGATCACCTGATTAGGATTTTGTAAATATTTTCCTGTTTTCGGATCAATCACTTTTTGTCCGTTCAGATAAGTATAATCAGACCCGATTAATGTTCCCCAAGCTTCTCCTACTCTTGCATTTAAAGATACTCCACCCTGGAAACTATTTAATAAATAATTGTTGATTCCGGGATATAAGTTTACCACTTCATTCTGGTTTTTAGACCAGTTGGCATCAATATTCCAAGTAAAATCTTTTGTTTTTATTGGCACTAAACCTAACTGTACCTCTACCCCGCTGTTATCAATTCTACCTGCATTGAATACTTTACCAGTATACCCTATCGCTGCAGATGTAGGCAGTGGTGAAAGAATCTGAGGATTTGTTTTTGTTTTATAATATGCCACATCAAGGGTGATTCTATCTCTTAAGAAATGAACTTCAGTTCCAATTTCAAATTCTTTAGCTCTTTGAGGCATTAAACCATAAAATGGTTGATTTAAAATCGGGTTGTAAATTCCCGTTCCGTTTAAGATCCCAGCAGACTTATAATTATTAACCAATTGGTATGGATTTGCAGTTCCTCCAACTTCTGCATAATTGGCTCTGATTTTCCAGAAATTCATCCATCGTTTGGTATCAAGAATTTCGGACATAATTAAAGACCCGGTAATGGATGGATAATTATATATATTATTATCTGGATTTAAGGTTGACACTTCGGCTCTCCTCCAGGTTGCATCTAAATAGAATTTTTTATAAAAATCAAATGAAGCAGTAGCAAATAATGAATTTGTCTGTTGTGTAGATACATTTTCATCCGGAGCAAGAGGTGCCTTTTTAGAATTGGATAAAGCATAAATTCCGGGAACGATCAACCCTCCTTCTGTGGAAGCATAGATTGAGCTATCATAGTTTCTACGAATATTTCCTCCCACAACTCCGGAAATATTAATATTATCCGTGATATCGAATTTATAATTCACCATTAAGTCATAATTGGTTTCTGTCTGTAAGATATCACGTCTTCCATATCCTGAACCAATAACATTATTTGATTGTCCGAAAGCCTGAGGCAAGGATCCCACGGCCAATCTGGTATCAGCGGTAAGATTTGTTCTGTCATAAGAAACTTTCCCGGTAACAGAGATATTATCGAACAGATCATATGTTACCTGACCATAGGTAAAACTTCTGTATCTTTTATCTGAAGAATAATTTTGATAAGCCTGGAAATATGGATTATTCCAATAAGCAGGAGCCCCGTTTGTAGCAGACTTTCTGCTCCATGTAACGTTACCATAATTATTTGATGCATTGGCAACATGTGGATCTATATTTGCAAGATACGCTTGTTCAAGATCTTTAACATCAACGTTAGTTTGCCACCATTGTCTGAAGCCAGTCGCTATATTGTTTGAATACCCTGTAATACTTCTCCCTTTAGTTTCCTGCAAAGTCATCGTAGAATAAAAAGAAGAGTGTAATTTAGGAGTCAGATCATAATTAACCTTTAAAGAGAAATTATTTTTGTTAAGGTGGGAATTAGGCATTAGTCCGTCGGACATCATATTCTCGTAAGTAAAGCTGATGTTTTTCCCTTTCTGTCCTTTCTCTAACGTTACACTATTGATGTACGAAGCAGGATTGTTGAAAAATGTAATGGGGCCATTTTTAGCGGCTACCCAAGGAGTTGCTTTTTTATAATTTGGTGATGAAGGATTAAATGAATCCCATTGGTATACCATTAAATTAGGATCAAACTTAGGCCCCCATGAAGCATCTGCACCAAAGTTAGCATAATTTAAACCATCAGATGCCTGTGCTCCGAATTTCTGAGCATATCCGGCACCATATCTAGTCTGGTATTCAGGGAAAGTAGATTTGTCAATAAATCCGACTTGTATAGCTGAAGAGAATGTCACTCCCCAAGATCCGTCATCTTTTCCTTTTCCATTTTTAGTGGTAATCACAATAACTCCGTTAAGACCTCTATCTCCATACAATGCAGATGCGGCAGCACCTTTCAGAACGTTGATGGATTCAATATCATCCTGATTGATATCTGAAAGCGCATTACCATAGTCCAGTGAATTGGCCTGAGTATTAGTGTTGTTCACAGGTGATCCATCAATAACAATGAGTGGATTACCTCCTGCCAGCGATTTTACCCCTCTGATAACCAAATTGGAAGACCCTCCAAAGTTATTATTTGTAGTAACATTAAGACCTGCTACCTTACCGGATAATTGTGCCGCAATATTTCCTGTATTCGTGGTTCCGTCGGAAAGAGCACCTGCTTTAATTTCCTGGGAAGCATATCCCAAAGATTTTTTCTCTCTCTTGATCCCAAGTGCAGTTACTACCACCCCTTCGATTTCTTTTGTTTTAATGGTATCTTTCTTTTCCTGCGCATGAGCTACAGCAATAGAGGAAGACAATACCAAAACAAGAAGACCTGTTGTTAGTTTCTTCATATCTAAATTAATTTTGTACCTCACAAAAATGTAAAACTTTCTTAATAACACAAAGAAAAATTGAATAAAATTAACATATATTCAATAATTAAGAAATTTAACACCATCAAAATTATTAAATTAAGTTAAAATCACTTTTTTTAACAAAAACATCACAAATAAGTATAATTTTAATTTAGAAAACTATAACAATGTATAAAATTGACAATATCTATATTAAAATGAAAATTAAATCAACTAAAATATTGATAATCAGAAGCATATAAAAACAATATTAAAATATCAAGTTAAGACAATAAAAATACTATGTAAAGCATATTAATTTTATTAACCACTAAAATTTCTTAAAATGGATACAAATTAAAAAAACCGCCCGAAGGCGGTATAATATAAATATTAAATAAATGTCAAATATTAATTAACGTCCCAGAATATTTTGGTTGTTAATTTATCACCTCCGATAGCAGCACTTGCAGCAGAACTGTTAGTACCGTTTGTCGTTGCTTCCGCAGGAGGATATTGTAACCTAACCGGTACTTTACCACCCGCATTTGGAATTGCTGTTGTTGGCGCAACCAATTGTGGATAATCAAGTCTTCTGTAGAAATTCCATGATGTCATAGCCTGGTTATACATTGCTACCCATGCTTGCTCTCCAATAGATTTTTTCCAGTTGGAAGCATCATAAGGATGAGCTGCTATATATGCAGCAGCGTCAGCATTTTTCCCCCAATCACTGAATGAAGAAGTAACTGCAGTTGAATATAAAGCTGCCGGACTTCCTCCAATTCCCCATCTTGCAGCAGCTTCAGCTAAGTAAAAAGCCACTTCAGTATAACTTAAAAGAATACCAGGTGTGGTAGCATCTCTGGTAAAAGCTCCTGGTTTTGAAAAACTAGCAAATGATCCCGGTGATCCGATGACCTGCCCTACATATTGCCCATTGATTAGGCCTCTGTAGTAAACACTTATTCTTGTATCATTATTAGTCTTCATATAATCAATCAAAGTTTTCCCGGCAATAAAATCATTTCTGGAAGTCACTTCCTGATAAATTGGATTTTCATTTGGAGAAGAATCTATGTACTGAAATTTACAGTCATCCGCTGAAGAAGTCATCACACCACCTGCAATAGCCTGGTTAACCGTAGCCTGCGCCAGAGTTGGATTTACATCCGCCAAAGAAATACCTAATTTAAGCAACAAAGAATTAGCAAATATTTTCCATTTACCTACATCTCCTTTATACAAAATATCACCACCTCCAAAGGCCGAAGAATCCGCCGATAAACTGGTGATATCAGCTTTCACCCGGTCTATTAATGAAGCGTAAATATCAGATGCTTTATCATATTTAGGCAGTGGATATTTTTCAATATCAAGAGCCTGAGTATAAGGAACATCCCCATAAGTATCAACTAAAACCTGAAATGTATAGACTTGCATAAGATCAATTACAGCCAGTTGATTCTGCTTTACACCTGGCCATGTTGCCACTTCCTGAAAAGTAGGAACATATGCATTTACGATCCTTCTCGCCTGATCCAAATTCTTCAGTACATTCACATAAGTATCAATCCAAACAAGATTGGACACATTACGATTGGTAAAGTCATAATTACTTTCATTTACATAAATGGTTTCCTGCCAGTATTGCATTGTTAATCTAAAATTATTTTCGTTCACATTAGGAGTTGTCATATAATCACTTAATTCCTTTTGTGCAAAAGTGACCAAAGCTTCAGGATTAGTATCGTACGTAGCATGCTGATCCGTGTTTACATCATCAGATGTTTGACATCCTATGAACAACAACGTAACTAAAGATGTTAATATATATTTTTTCATGTCTTCTTAAAAATTGATTTTCACATTAAACGAAATATTCCTTGTAGTTGGCAGAGGCCCAGATTGATACCCCTGAATATTTCCTGCCGACAGACCTGCTTCAGGATCTGAATAAGGAAGATTTTTATGAATAATCCATAAATTATTCCCTATTAAACTCATTGACATCCCCTGTATGAACTTGGAATTGAAAATGTTTTTATTGAATCTATACGTTATTGCCACTTCTCTAAGCTTAACGAAACTTGCATCATAAATGTACGCAGCTCCAGGAAGATCGGTTTGTAAATTCTGACTGGATACCGACTTATCTAATCTGATCGTATTTGGAATATAGTGACCAGGATTATTAGGATCAGCCATTACTCCCGGTTGGATAACACCTCCCAATGGAGTACTCACATACCCTGAGTTAGGATTTCCTGGTGTATTGTAAACAGAATTTCTTATCGGATTACCCAAATCATTTAAACCTACTGAATCAGGATAAAGACCAGTACCATAACCGTAAGATTGGTCTAAGGAATATACTTTCCCGCCTTGTCTCCAGTCGATCAGGAAACTTAGTGAAAGATTTTTATAATTTATCGTGTTATTTAAACCTGCACTCCATCTTGCCTGGAAACTTCCCTGATCATAAACGGCTTTATCTGTCACTAAATATGCCCCATTTGGACCAACAATCTTCTGACCATTTGAATCATAAACAAAATCAGAGGTCCAGATTGTACCATAATCACCATTCAAAGGTGCATTAACACTGGCACCTCCCTGAAGCCTACCAATTGAAATATTTTCAATACCAGGACTTAATGCAGTAACTTTAGTCCATGGATTAGACCAGTTTAAATTAAGATCCCATGAGAAGTTTGTTGTTTTAATAGGAGTTACATTCACTGCAACCTCAAATCCTTTTGTGGTAAGTTCTCCGGCATTTTGAGTCTTAGCACTAGCTCCTGTACCATAGGATACCGGCAGAGCCAGAATCTGATCATATGCCTTATTCTGGAACCATGAAATATCAAAACCAAAACGATTATTGAATAATTTTGTTTCAATACCTACTTCTATATTTTTTAGCCCCTGAGACTTAAGATCAAAGTTTCTAAGGGTTGCATTATAAGCATATACAGGAACATCGCCATAAGAGGCCTGTGCAAAATAACGATTCAGCAACTGATCTGCTCTGGTATCTGATCCCACCTGAGAATATCCGGCACGAACTTTACCAAAATTCAGCCAGTTAGCTTTAACCAAATTAGAGAAAACGATACTTCCCGACACCGACGGATACCAATACACAGCATTAGTATCAGGTAAAGCCGTAGATTGATCTCTTCTGATAGTACCTTCAAGGTAGTAAGTATTAGCATACCCTAATGACACCTGAGCAAAAACGCCATATACATATTTTGATATATCAGAAATCAAAGGTCTTACAGGATTTGATTTTGAATTTGAAATGGTATAAATTCCAGGAGTATACAATCCTCCAGATGTTGATTGCTGATTTGAAAAAGCTTTCTGTACGTTAACATTTCCTCCTAATAAAGCACTAACATTAAAATCCTCAGTTATATTCTTCTTATAAGTTGCGATAAGGTCATAGTTCGTTTCATTGAATTTATAATTACTTAAAGCATATCCTGATGGCTGAACGACTGTATTCAATCCAAAAAGATTTCCTACGTAAGAACCAACAGCTTTTCTTTCTTCAGTCATCATGGTATACCCGTCTGTACCCATTCTGAATAATAGATTAAAGTCTTTACTCACGTCATAGTTTAAACTGAAATTCCCTGCAAACCTGTCTCTGGAGTCATTCTGATAGTTTTCATATCTCTGGAAATATGGGTTATCCCAGAATCCCGGAGACAAATCATCAGTTGCATTTATATTCCAGGTATAGTTCTTTTTGTAGGTTCTATATAGGTATTGTAAATCTTTAATATCAACGTTTGTTGCCCACCATTGTCTGAAATTAGTCATAATGTTATCATTATAACCTGTACTGTTTCTACCCTTGGTTTTTTGAGTTACATAGTTAGCATAGAAGTTTGCCGTCAATTTATCCGTCAGCTTATAAGAAGCGCTTCCGCTAAAGTTATTTTTCATCAACTCGCTATTAGGCATGATATCGGACGCATTGGTATTTGAATAGCTTAAACGATATGTCGCTTTCTCATCACCGCCACTCAAAGCTATATTATTAACATAAGTTGCACCAACGTCAAAAAACTTGATCGGTCCATTTTTCGCCATTTGCCAAGGAGTTCTTTGTCCTTCCGTAGGTGATCCCGGAGTAAAAGCTCCATACTGCCAAACCAAAGATCCATCATAAGGAGATCCATAAGATGCATCATTTCCAAATTCAACAATCGGACTACCATCTAAAGTTCCGGCAAAACTTCTCCCTCTGTACCCTTGGCCATACTGAGTCTGATATTTAGGGAAAGTTGATCTATCCACAGTTGACATTGTGATAGAACTTGAGAATTCAAGCCCAATCCCTTCTTTATTTCTCTTTCCTTTTTTTGTCGTAATTAGAATAACCCCATTTTGAGCCCTGGATCCGTAAAGTGCAGTTGCAGCAGCACCTTTCAGAACGTTAACAGTTTCTATATCATTCGGGTTAATATCAGAAATAGCACTACCGTAATCATAACCACCACCACCAGTATTCTGGGATGTTGTATTGATATTGTTATTTAGAATAGGAATCCCATCTACCACGAACAAGGCTTGATTGTCTCCCAAAAGAGATTTAAAACCCCTCATTACCACATTGACAGACCCACCAAAGTTCGTACTCTGTTTAATTTCCAGACCGGCTACTTTACCGGAAAGGTTATTCAAAAAGTTTGTTGTTGGATTTTTATTAACTGCGTCCCCTTTTACTTCCTGGGTAGCATAACCGAGAGATCTTTTCTCTCTTTTGATTCCGAGTGCAGTCACTACAACTCCCTCGATTTCTTTCGTCTTCACGGTATCATTCTTTTTTTCTTGGGCATTTGCAATTGCCACAGAAGAAGTCAACATCAACACTAGAAGACTGGTTGTTAGTTTCTTCATATCAAATTAATTTTGTATTCGTACAAATTTGTAAAACTTTATTAAAATCACAAAGCAATTTCTTAAAAAAATATTAATATTTTAACAATAACAACAAAAAAGGTTAAAAATAATACTAATTTTTGTTAAAATCAATAATTTTAACAAAAACAATAAAAATTAATCGATATAATAGTTACAAAACATTAATAATATCAATCATATGTCTAAATTCAATTAAAATAAGCCACAAATGAATGATTAACAACAACTTAACCCAATTACAGTTAACAGAAAATGCCAAATAACAACTTATACAATGCTATGCATATGTTTTATTTTCATCACCAAAAGGAGAAAAAAAAGACCAGAGAAGGCAGAAAAATCAGGAAGCAGTTATAAAAGATCAGTAAAGAAACAAAGGATACTTCAAAATAATCAACACATCAGAATATATGTTATCATTAAAATAACTTATTTATTCAAAATACATTAAAAGACTAAAATAGTACAAGAACAAAAATCTCCCCCATAATACAATTCATTACCAACTGCCACAGACGTCTAATGCAGTTTATTACAAGTTAAAATCCTCAACAAATCAATTTGTTTTTATAATTTTACATCTCTTATTTTCAAAGACAGGCATGGAATTATTACAAAAGTGGACAGACATCTATATTGAAGCAGGATGTGATGAGGTTGGCAGAGGCTGCTTAAGTGGACCGGTGGTAGCTGCTGCTGTTATTTTAGATGATAATTTTAAACAAAACCTGGTGAATGATTCAAAAAAGCTAACATTCAAAACAAGAATGGAGCTGGATACTTATATTAAGGATAATGTGAAAAATTATGCTATTGCAGAACTTCCGCCATCATTTATAGATGAACATAATATTCTGAATGCCAGCATTCATGCTATGCATAGGGCATTGGATCAACTCACGATCACTCCCGAGCTTATTTTAGTAGATGGCAACAAATTTCATCCTTACAATTATATACCACATCAATGTATTATCAAAGGGGATTCAAAAGTATTATCCATTGCAGCAGCTTCTATTCTGGCCAAAAACTACAGAGACAGACTCATGATTGAGCTGCACGAAGAATTTCCCGATTACGGCTGGGATACGAACTTTGGATATGCCACTAAAAAGCATCAGGAAGCCCTTATAAAACACGGTCCTACAAAACACCACCGACAATCATTCCGATTGAAATACGATTAATTATAATAGTTACAGGGCTAAACTAAAGCCTGATAAACAAAAAAAGAGAAGCAATCGTATTGCTTCTCTTTTTTATATGGTATACTAATCAAATAGATTATTTCTTTTTATTTCTGATCTGCTCCTGAGCTTTTTGTTGTTCCTGAGCCTTCTCCATCATTTCTCTCATTCTTTTCTGGAATTTACCTTCCGCTTTCGGTTTTTCTTTGTTAGCCTGAATCTGAGCGTGAATTTTCTTTTCATCTAAAATCCAGTATTTAATAACAAGGATAATTAAAATGTTAATCGCATTGGATACAAAATAATACCATGAAAGACCTGAAGCCGACGTGTTAAGGAAGAACAGGAATGTAATCGGGAAAATATACATTAGCACCTTCATATTTGGCATCCCTTCCTGTTGTGGCTGTTGCATATTTCCTGACGTCATTACCGTATAGATTAAAATAACCACTGTACATGCCAAAGCAAAAATACTCAAGTGATCTCCCAGGAAAGGAATTTTAAATGGTAATTTGATTAAATCATCATATGCTGTTAAATCTTTGGCAAACCAGAATCCTTGCCCTCTTAGATCAATGAAATTCGGGAAGAAACGGAACAGTGCATAGAATATCGGGATCTGAACCAGGGCCGGTAAACATCCTGCCATCTGATTGACCCCGGCTTTACGATACACCTCCATCGTAGCCTGTTGTTTCTTCATAGGATCAGCATCTTTAAACTTGGCGTTTACCTCATCGATTTCCGGACGAATGACTTTCATCATTGCACTAAGCTTATGCTGCTTGTACATAATCGGTGATAAAATCAACTTAACGATAATCGTCAGCAAGAAAATTGCCCAACCTGCAGTTAATCCCCAAGATGCAATAAAGTTGTACATTGGAATAAAGAAACCACGGTTCATCCAACCAATGAAAGACCATCCCAATGGAAGTATTTCATCAAAATTCTTATCATATGACTTCAGCAAAGGTAAATCAAGTGGCATAAAATACCATGTGAAATCCTGATTCAATTCACTTCCTGTCATCTGAACGAAACCTTCATAATTCAGTTTTTTCAGAAACTCTCCTTCTTCCACAGACTCCTGATTTCCTTTACTTTGAGTAAATCCGTTCTTAGCTTCAATAACAGAAGTAAAGAATTGTTGCTTCACTCCAATCCAGTTAAGCGTTTCTTTTTCTTCATTCATTGTTGTTCTTCCATCATAATCATAATCTTTATAATTATTGAAAGCGTACGCGAATTCTGAGTGAGATTGTTCCTGAGCTCTACCTTTTTCAAGATTTCTTACGTTATAATCCCAGATAAAATCTGCTTTATTGTCAGAAGTTATTTTAGAAAGCCCCTGAGTTCTAACTTTAAAATCAAGTGTATATTTCGGAAGAAGTGTATAAATAAACTGAATAACAGCTCCATTGTAATCAGCAGTTAATGTTACAGCGTTTCCGTTTACTGTTGGTGAAAAAACTAAATCTTTAGTATTAATGACTTTACCTGTTTTGTCCTTAAACTGAAAACCATAGTTTGAATTGTTTTTATTGATCAGATAAAGAGGCTGATCTGCATGATCTGTTTTATGGTTGTATGCTTTATACTTTACAAGTTCTACTCTTGAAACCTGTCCTCCTAAGCTTGAAAACTCTAATTTCAATTCATTATTTCCCAGACTTGCAGTCTGAATAGCATTCGGAGTTACATTTGGATTGATATTGGTTGCCTGAGTTGGTTTTACGGCAGTTTTCGCCTGTTCAGTTTTCTGCTGCTGAGCTTTCAACTGTTCTTCCTTCGCCTGTTTGTTCTGGAAATAGAACATAAAACCAAAGAGAACCAGACATAAAACCGCAAAACTTATCATTTGCTTCTTATCGATTCCGTTGTTTTGTTGCATTTTATTTTATATTAAAATTTTAAACTTACAATGTACATACGAGCGTACGTAATTTGAGCTGACAAAAATACTGTTTTTTTATCAAATCTTTATACTATAATATGTTAGTATATAATAAACTCAAGCTGAGAATAATCAGCTTGAGTTTATATGTAGACGTTTATGATAAAAATTTACCTTATTTCTTTTCGCAAGCCTTAATGAAAGCTCTGAATAGAGGATGTGGGGTAGCCACTGTACTTTTATATTCAGGGTGATACTGTACACCAACATAGAATGGATGATCCGGCATCTCAAGAGCCTCTACCAAACCTGTTTCCGGATTTGTACCGGTAGCAAGGAAACCATTCTTTTCAAATTCCTGAAGATATTCACTGTTAAATTCATAACGGTGACGGTGTCTTTCAGAGATATTTTTGCTTCCGTAGATATCAGAAAGTTTGGAACCGTTTTTCAAAGCACACTTCCATGCTCCAAGGCGCATTGTTCCGCCTTTATCTACCACATTTTTCTGTTCTTCCATTAATGAGATCACAGGATCCGGAGTAGCAGTATCGAATTCCATTGAATTGGCTTTTGTATGTCCCAGAACATTTCTCGCAAATTCAATCGTCATAATCTGCATTCCCAGACAAATTCCCAACATTGGAATCTTGTTTTCTCTTGCATATTTTGCAGTAAGAACTTTTCCTTCAATTCCTCGGTCTCCAAAACCTGGTGCTACAAGGATACCGTTCACTCCTTTCAGGGTGTCTTTAATATTTTCTTCTGTGATATCACCACTGTAAACCCATCTTACTTTGACTTCAGTTTCAAGGTCTGCTCCTGCATGTTTGAAAGCTTCAGCAATAGAAATATATGAATCCTGAAGAGAAACATATTTTCCTACCAATGCAATTTCAACCGTTTTCTTAGGGTTCTGGAATTTCTTAAGGAAGTTTTTCCAGTCTTTAAGATCAGCCGTTTTATCACTTTTAAGATCAAGTTCCTTTAAAACTACGTCATCAAAATTTTGCTTCTGAAGATACATTGGTACTTCATAGATCGTTTCAAGGTCTTTACATTCGATAACGTTTTCCAAAGCTACGTTACAGAATTGGGCTAATTTCGCTCTCTGATCTTTTGGAATTTTATGTTCTGTTCTGCACACTAAAACATCCGCCATAATTCCACTTTCCATCAACTGACGTACGGAATGTTGAGATGGTTTTGTCTTTAATTCTCCACTTGAAGCCAGATAAGGCAATAACGTAAGATGAATTACCATAGAATTACTCTCGCCCAGCTCCCATTTCAACTGACGAACAGTTTCAATGTATGGTAAAGATTCAATGTCTCCAACTGTTCCACCGATCTCAGTAATAATGATATCGTAGTTTTGCTTTGAAAGGATTTTAATTCTACGTTTAATTTCGTTCGTAATATGAGGAATTACCTGAACTGTTTTTCCAAGGAAGTCTCCTTTTCTTTCTTTTTCAATTACAGTCTGGTAGATTTTTCCTGTAGTAACGTTGTTGTTTTGGGATGTAGGCGCATCCAGGTAGCGCTCGTAGTGACCTAAATCCAGATCTGTCTCCGCACCATCTTCAGTCACATAACACTCTCCGTGTTCATAAGGATTCAATGTTCCCGGGTCGATATTGATATAAGGATCAAGTTTTTGGATCGTTACGTTAAAACCGCGTGATTTTAGCAATAGTCCCAGAGAAGCAGACACGATTCCTTTTCCCAAAGATGAAGTTACACCTCCTGTCACAAAGATGTACTTTGTATTCTTTTTACTCATTAGATTAGGTTTGTGCAAAGTTAGGGGAAAAAGAAATACAAAGCAATTTTTTAGATTTTGAAAATGAGAAAACAGGCTTCAAACAACCATAAAATCTAACTTTTTTTATTTGATTTTATTTTTTTTAAAACTATTCCGTTTTGAGCTTATACGAAAAAAGGGTTCTATTTACAGTAACCCTTTTAAAAGTATGATAAGTATCAACCTATTTTTTTACCAGCTCAAGATATACACTCACCTCTGCATCTTTGGCAATACCTGTCTCTTTTGAATCATAGTTGATGTTATAATCCAGACGGTCTATGGTAAATTTCGCCTGCAATCCCATTACTTCCTTTCCATCTTTATTTTTCGTTATTCCGCCAAATATCACCGGAATATTCACTTCTTTGGTAATATCCTTAATGGTTAATTTTCCATGAAAAACATAAGCTCCGTTTTTATCTTTTGTGGTGGAAGTTCCTTCAAATGTCATTTCAGGATATTTACCTGCTGCAAAAAAATCATCGCTTCTCAGGTGGCTGTCTCTCATTTCTATACCGGTATTGATGCTTTCAGGAGCTATAGAAATACTCAAGGAGGCATTGTCTAAAGTCGTTCCCTTTGCTGTGAGTTTTCCGTTAAACTTATCGAATCTTCCCTGAACGAAACTGATTCCCATATGTTTAATATTGAAATTAAAAGAAGAATGCATCGGGTCTATTTGCCAGTTATTTTGTGCAAAAGCCATCACACCGAATAAGACAAACATAAAGGATAAAAAGATTTTTTTCATTGTAATTATATTTTACATTAAAATTTTATTTGAATAAAACGAAGATATGAAAGATATTCCTAGCACGAACCTATGTATATTGTTAATATTATATCAAGTTAAATTTCGAAAGAAAAATGCTTTTTTATAACTTCGCGGTATGGCAAAACTGAAAACAGCATATTTCTGTCAAAACTGCGGAAGTCAATATTCCCAATGGATGGGACAATGCAAAAACTGTGGACAATGGAATACTTTAGTAGAAGAAATTGTTGAAAAACCGTCTCATAAAACTCCTCCCTTTTCAAAATCCAAGCAACATGTTATTAATATTGTTGAAGTGGAAACCAGTGAGGAACCGAGAATAAAAACACCTTCTGAAGAACTGAACCGTGTTTTGGGTGGAGGAATTGTTCTGGGGTCGGTAACCTTAATTGGAGGGGAACCCGGAATAGGAAAATCTACACTTCTGCTTCAGCTTGCCTTAAAGATGAAGAAAAAAATCTTTTATGTCTCCGGGGAAGAAAGTGCCTCACAGATTAAAATGAGGGCAGACAGACTTACGGACATCCAAAATCCCAATTGTTTTCTTTTTACCGAAACCTCCCTTGAAAAAATACTTCACGAAGCCAAAAAACTGGAACCTGATTTCATAATCATCGACTCTATTCAGACGCTTCAGTCTCAACTGATCGAAAGCTCTCCGGGAACGGTTTCACAAATCCGCGAATGTTCCAATGAAATCATTAAATATGCCAAGGAAAACAGCACTCCCGTGTTTCTGGTAGGTCACATTACAAAAGATGGCCAAATTGCAGGCCCGAAAGTACTGGAACACATGGTTGATGTTGTCCTGAATTTTGACGGAGACAGAAATCACCTTTTCAGGCTTTTGAGAGCCAATAAAAACCGTTTCGGTTCCACTTCTGAAATCGGGATCTATGAAATGATTTCCCAGGGATTGAAAGAAATCAAAAACCCTTCGGAAATCCTGATTACGAAAAAACTTGAGGAATTATCCGGAAACTCGGTTGCTGTTACCCTCGAAGGAAACCGACCTATGCTTCTGGAAATTCAGGCTTTGGTAAGTACAGCGGTTTACGGTACACCACAAAGAAGCTGCACAGGATTTGATTCTAAAAGGCTCAATATGCTTCTTGCTGTTTTGGAAAAACGTGCCGGATTTCAACTTGGTGCAAAAGACGTTTTCTTAAACATTACCGGAGGAATCAAAACAGACGACCCGGCACTGGATCTTGCCGTTATTGCTTCAGTTTTATCATCCAATGAAGATATTGCAATTTCCGAACACTACTGCTTTGCAGGAGAAATAGGATTAAGCGGGGAAATCCGCCCGGTCGCACAAATTGAGCAACGAATTACTGAAGCTGAAAAACTGGGATACGAAAAAATATTTGTATCCAACCTTAATAAAATACCTAAAAGAAAATTTGGAATCAAGATTGAAGAAGTGAGTAAGATTGAGGATTTCCATGAAAGACTTTTTTAATTGAAAATTAATAATTGAAAATTGAAAGTGAAAAGTTGAAAGTTGCAAAATCGTAATTGGTATTTATCAAAAGTATCTTTTATCTTTTATCTTTTATCTTTTATCTTTTATCTTTTATCTTTTATCTTTTATCTTTTATCTTTTATCTTTTATCTTTTATCTTTTATTCTTTTAAATTCCTACCTTTAAAGTATGAATTACCTGGCTCATTCTTTTCTTACATATACCGACGGGCAGATTGTGGGACAATTTCTCGAGGATTTTATTCGTAACAAAGATCGTTTTACCTTTCCGAAAGATATTCAGGATGGGATAACCCTGCACCGAGCCATTGATACTTATACCGATTCCCATCCGGCAATTCATGAGGCCAAAAAAGTTTTTGCTCCTTTGGTAAGATTATATGCAGGGGCATTTGTGGATGTCTCCATGGATTATTTTGTGGCCAATGACCTTTCTTTGCATTCTCTTGCCGAATGGAAAGCCCACTCTTTAAGGGTTTACAGGGTGTTGAATGCGCATGAAAAATGGCTACCTGAAAATTTTAAAAGAATGCTGGCCAAAATGGAACAGGACGATTGGTTGTATCATTACAGGGAAGACTGGGGCATCAAATTCAGCATTAAGAATGTGTTGAATAAAGCCAAGTATCTGGATAAAGACATTCCTGTTTTTGAAGCCTTTCTGGAACATAAAAATGATCTTCAAAAATGTTATCATGATTTCTTTCCCGATTTGATGGACCACGTAAAGGGAATCAATGCATTGCTACAGGATTAATTATAACTGATGATACATATACCGATTGGGATACGAAAGCTTTTCACTCTTTCTCTGCCCGTTTACAATAATATGAACAATATTAATCTGATCATCAAAAAGATTATATAAAAAACTGACTGCTGTTTCTATTTTTTTGGGATTGCTGACAGGTTCTGACTCCATGAATACATTGACAGACTCCTGGTCTTCCTCATAGCCCAGATAATTAATTTTTAAAAACTTATTATCGGCTTTAAGCTTAAAGTACTCCTGACAATATTTCTGTAAGGCATCATTGAGTTTCATTTTATATTTTTCATCATTAAAATGAAAAGCTCCACCATATTTCTTTCCAAGTCCATTCTCAAGATCGTCTAAAAAAAATCTGCCGGTCACTTCAAACGTTTTCGACTTTGAATTGTAATTAATTTCTACAGAACCCACATGATAAGGATGCTTCACTGTGGTAAAAGACAATAAAAAGAAGGCTGGAATCAGAAACAGCCAAAAATTCTTCATAAACCTGAACATAGAAATAAAATTTGTCCGAAATTAATCATTATTTTCGTACGCATTATACTTTTATACCATGATGCAGGATTTTCTTTTTTATTTACACCTCGGTTGGGAACACATTATTTCATTAGATGCTCTGGATCACCAGTTATTTGTACTGGCATTGATTGCTGTTTATTCTTACAGTGATTGGAAAAAAATTCTGATTCTCATCACCGCATTTACCATTGGCCATTCGATTACCCTGGCTTTAAGTATTCTTGATGTTTTCAGGCTACCTTCCGATTGGGTTGAGTTTTTGATTCCCATGACAATTGTTTTGACCTCCCTGGATAATATCATTATGAAAAATCAAAAACAGACACTGATGCGTGCCAATTATTATCTGGCACTTATTTTTGGACTGATCCACGGGATGGGTTTTGCCAATACGGCAAGAGTGATGATCGCTAAGAGCCAGAGCATTGCCATTCCTTTACTGGGATTCAATATTGGGCTGGAATTGGGACAAATTGTTATTGTACTGGCAATACTGATTGTCCTGTTTATTCTGATGAAAATTTTTAAGGTTAATAAAAAGGACTGGGTACTGTTTGTATCTTCAGGGGCCTTTGCTTTATCTCTAAAAATGGCATTAGAAAGAATTCCTTTCTAAAATTGAAATATTATGATTATTTCAGGCACTTATTACTATCTTTGACAATTATTAAATCATTTCGGTTATGAAACTAAAAGTTTGTATACTTTCACTTTCTGTATTTGCTTATACAGGTTTCACCGCACAAAATATTCAGAACAATCCCGGCAGTAACCACGGAAACAAGTTTGAACAGCTGGGAAGCATTCTTCCGACACCTAATATTTACAGAACGGCTTCAGGAGCTCCGGGACATGGCTATTGGCAAAACAGGGCAGATTATACTATTACCGCCTTCCTTGATGAAGATAAAAGGAATCTGAAAGGTTCTGAAACAATTACCTACTACAACAATTCACCCGACGAATTGGACTACATCTGGCTTCAACTTGATGAAAATGAACATTCCAGTATAAAGAATGCCGGATATGAGACATCGTCTGTCCTTCGTCCTTCTGTAAGTGATCAGCAGCTTAAAATGACTGAACTTCCTGTAAAAGATAACGGCTATGGTGTGAATCTTGAAAAAGTAACGGATGCTTCCGGTAATGCTTTAAAGTATACCGTGAATAAAACCATGATGCGTATTGATCTTCCTAAAGTCCTTAAAAAAGGAGAAAAATTCATCTTTAAAGTAGACTGGAATTACAATCTCTCCAACAGGATTAAAATGGGAGGTCGTGGCGGCTACGAAAATTTTGCGGAAGACGGCAATGATCTGTACACCATGGCTCAATGGTATCCGAGAATGTGTGTTTACAGTGATTTTCAGGGCTGGCAGAATCATCAGTTTACCGGAAGAGGAGAATTTGCCCTGGTATTCGGTGACTTTAAAGTTTCTATCAATGTACCTGCCGATCATATTGTAGGGGGTACCGGTGAATGTAAAAATTATGATCAGGTATTGACTTCTGATCAGCTTTCAAGATACAGAAAAGCAGAAAACGCTTCTGAACCTATAGAAATAGTAACGTTAGATGAGGCTAAAAAAGCGGAGAAAAACCACTCAAAACAAAGAAAAACCTGGAATTTTGAAGCCAATAATGTAAGAGATTTTGCATGGACTTCTTCAAGGAAATTTGTTTGGGACGGAATGCGTGTAACGATTCCTGAAAACAACAACAAAGTAATGGCGATGAGCTTTTATCCAAAGGAATCTTATGGTCTGTACCGAAAGTTCTCCACAAAAGCAGTAGCTCACACGATTAAAACATATTCAGAATTCACGATCCCGTATCCATATCCTGTAGCCCAATCTGTGGAGGCAGCCAATGGAATGGAGTATCCGATGATCTGCTTCAACTTCGGAAGAACAGAAAAGGACGGAACTTATTCTGAAGGAACCAAAAACGGTATGATCGGTGTAATCATCCATGAGGTAGGTCATAACTTTTTCCCGATGATCATAAATTCAGATGAAAGACAATGGGCATGGATGGATGAGGGACTGAATACATTCACAGAATATCTTACCGAAGAAAAATGGGATAATAAATTCCCTTCTAAAAGAGGACCTGCCTGGACGATTGTCGACTATATGAAACTTCCGAAAGATCAACTGGAGCCGATCATGAGTAACTCTGAAAATATTGTTCAGTATGGCCCGAATGCCTATTCAAAGCCAGCAACCGGATTAAATATTCTTCGTGAAACCATTATGGGAAGAGAGCTTTTTGATAAAGCATTTAAAACATACGCTAAAAGATGGGCTTTTAAGCATCCTGAACCCGCAGATCTTTTCCGTACCATGGAAGATGCCAGTGGTGAAGACCTTGACTGGTTCTGGAGAGGTTGGTTCTACGGTACTGATCCTGTAGATATAGCCATTGATAAAGTAACGATAGCCACTCCTAACCTGGAAGCCGATCCGAAAGCTGCAGCTGAAATAAAATATCAGGTGGAAAGACCGTTGGCAAGCAGTTTTGATGATATTTCAAAAATCAGAAACAGAGAAGACAAGAATATCACTTTCTATGCAGACAAGGATAAAGATGTTCAGGATTTCTACTACCGATATGACAGAGGGCAGGAAAAAGTGGATAACAACAAAGAATATTCTATCAGGACAGAGGCAAGTCTTCCCCTGGATACAAAGGATAAAGATAAATGGAAAAATCTCACTGCTTACCAGATCGACTTTGTCAATAAAGGCGGACTTGTAATGCCGATCATCCTTGAATTTACTTTTGAAGACGGCACAAAATTATACGACAAATCATCTGCGCAGATCTGGAGGTTAAATGAGCAAAAGGTTTCCAAAACCTATTATTTTGGTAAAAAACTGGCATCCATTCAGCTTGATCCTATGAGAGAAACTGCAGATATTGATACTGCCAACAACTTTTGGAGCAATGCAGGAGGAAATGCAGAAGTTTCAAAATTCCAGCTATTCAAGCAAAAGCAGGACGGAGGTTCTGTGAGAGGCGGCTCCACAGGAAAAGTAAATCCGATGCAGGCGGCAGGCAAAAGCTAAGATCCGATTATTGGCCGACATATTAAAAAGTCCACTTTTACTGAAGTGGACTTTTTATTTTCATAGTGACCTGAATCTTAATAATGCTATTGCCCCAGATATTCTTTCAGTAATTTTTTATAGGTCCTGCCAAGCGGGAGTTGTTCTCCCCCATTCAGATGTACGTGAAATGCATCATAGGATTTGATATGAGAAGATAACACGATATAAGATTTATGGATTCTGATAAATCCGAAACGCTGAAACTTTTCTTCAAAATTCGACATCCTTTCCAGGATCATATATTTTTTCAAAGGTGTGATCAGTGTTATATACTCTCCAAATCCCTGTATCCATAGAATGTCTTTCAAAAAGACTTTATTCATCACGTAATTGGATTTAAACATGATATAATCTTCCTGTTGGCTGGCAGAATTTTTAAAGTGTAAAAAATCCTTGGCTTTATGAATGGCTTTTTTAAAAGTTTCAAAGTCCACAGGTTTTACAAGATAATGTACAACATCGAGCTCAAATGCCTTGACAGCATATTTCACCTCCAGTGTCAGGAAAATGCAAAGAGGTTTATAAGGAAGTTGCTGAAGTAGCTCTACTCCATTGATTCTTGGCATGTTGATATCGAAAATAACAAGATCTACCGGTTTTTTTGTAAGATATTCCAATGCTTTTTCAGGATCCTGAAATGATTCCAGCAGCTCTACCCCTTCAATACGGGTACAATATTGTCTGACCAGCTGCAATGCAGGATATTCGTCATCAACATTTACTACAGTCAGATTAGCCATTTAGCTTAATTTTTAATACTATTTTATACTTATTATTTTCTGCCGGTCCTGAAATAAAATCAAAACTCCCCGGATAAAATTTTTCTAATATATGAATAACTGCATCATTACCCAATCCATGGTAACCGGTTTCTACAGAGTATGCCTGATGCTGAGCTACCGAATTAGTAATAGTAAAAAACAATTCTGATTCTTCTATTCTGCAGGATAACCTTATAAAACTATCCTCAGCCTCTCCTATTGCAGAATGTTTTAATGCATTTTCAAATAACGTAAGCAATACAGAAGGAGGAATTTCTACAATATCAAACTCTTCCAGATCCGGTACATCAAATACAATATCAAGCCGGTTATTATATTTCAGCTGATATAAAGACGCAAGTGCCTTCAGAGACGAAAATTCCTGGGAGACGGTGATTTTGGTCTTTCCGCTATCGTAAATAATATATTGTAAAAGCTTACTTAACTGCAAAATAGAATCCGATGTTTTCTCGGAATAGCTAAAACTATTGGCATACATATTATTGAGGGTATTCAACAAAAAATGGGGATTCAGCTTAGATTTTAGAAGGTCCAGGTAAAGCTGTTCTTTTTCTTCACCAAGATCGATCACATCCTGTTCGATCAGAAATTTATCCTTTGTAATTCCTAAAAAGGAAGCAACAAGAATGACAATGCCCTGGGAAATATAAACATTATAAAGAAAACCGACATGATAACCTTCTCTGGAAAAATTCATTTCAAATACTGCAGGTTCCCACAAGATCCTAAAAAGGCTGGAAACCAAAAAACAGATTAAAGCGTATAATATAAACTCAGGATATTTATTGGATAAATAAAAATAAGGGACAAGATAATAATATACCAAATAATACAGCCCAATATTAAAAATTACATTCAAAATAATACTCCCGATCAGCTCATAGGAATCCAGAAAGTAATTTTCGGTAAAATAAGTCATCAGGATAAAGACAAATAAGAAAAAAATATGCTGAAATCTCAGTAAAAATTTCCAACGGTACCGCATCAGACCTTCAAGAATTTTACCGCTAAACAAAATCCTGATAATCAATAATATAATTATAAAATTTATGATTAAAAACATATTTTAACTCCTATTTTGCGCTCAATCAAATATACCATCTTTTTACCGCAAAATGCAGTTCGTTGATAAAAACTGCTATTGATTGAAAAATTCAAAAGCCGCTGTTTCTAATAAATATATTTGAAAGACTTCAATATTAATCAAATATTATATGAAACTTAACACACGATTAACCCTTTTCTTATCATTCTGTTTAATGAGCAATCTCTTATACAGCCAAAGCAAGGATAATTATAATATGTGGTTTCAGTATCTGATGTCTGCAAAGATCACCAATAAAAGTACCTTAACAGCACTTACCCAATACCGGTCTTTTGATCTGGCTTATGATACAAGGCTCTTTCTTCTTAATGCTTATGTAGATTATGAAGTGGTTGAAAATATAAAACCGGCAGCCGGATTTATGTTTTTGACCCTTGAATCTTACAATGCCGACGATTCCAAGAAAATAAGGTATGAAAAAAGACCATTCCAGCAAATAACTGCTGATTATTATATTGGCCGGACTTCAATATCCAACAGACTTAGGGTGGAAGAACGTTTTCTCAGCAATCCTGATGAATTCCAGGTCAGGATCCGATACCTGATTTCCGTCAGAATTCCGTTCAATAAAAAAGGCGAAAAAGAAAGACTCTACGGTATTCTTAAAAACGAAATAAGAATGAATATCGAAAAAGAGGAACCTTTTGACAGCAATCGTATTACAGCAGGTTTTGGAATAAAAACCGGAAAAAATTCTGCATTGGAAATTGCTTTTATCAATCAGCTGGAAACAGGAAAAACAAGTAACTACGGATTTCTAGGCTTCCGGAATACATTCGACTGGAGAAAAAAAAATCAATAACAACATCATAAACACATAAATAACTATGCTAACATTTCTTGGTTTCATAATGATTTTCATTTTCATGATTCTTATTATGAACAAAAAACTGACTCCCCTTACAGCCTTGGTTCTTGTTCCGGTTCTTATTGCTTTTGTTGCCGGTTTTGGGCCGGACCTTGGCAAAATGATGAAAGAAGGGATAAAAGAAATTGCTCTCACCGGAGTGATGTTGATTTTTGCCATACTCTATTTTAGTCTGATGATTGATACCGGACTCTTTGAGCCACTGGTGAATGCTATTTTAAAAGCTGTAGGAGATAATCCCGTAAAAACAACTATCGGAACAGCCATACTCACTACATTGGTTTCTTTAGACGGAGACGGATCGTCTACTTACATTATTGTAGTAGCTGCCATGCTTCCGCTTTATAAAAAACAGGGCATGAATCCTTTGGTACTGACCTGCATCATTATGCTTTCCGGCGGGATTATGAATATTCTGCCATGGGGCGGCCCTACAGCAAGGGTAATGAGTTCTCTGAAATTGGGGCATACCGAAATCTTTGTACCGATGATTCCCGTGATGCTGATCGGTCTTGTATGGGTTTTCGTTGTAGCTTATATTCTCGGGGTAAAAGAAAGAAAGAAAATCAATACCCATGGCAAATACACCCGATACAGCCAGCAGGATATTGTGGGCAGTGATGATCCTGCATTACGTCGTCCCCAACTTATTATTGTCAACCTGATTCTTACCATCATTCTTTTAGCGGTGATGATCCTCGATATCATTCCGTTGGGCATTGCTTTTATGATTGCTTTCTGTATAGCCTCTGTCATCAACTATCCCAAGCTGAAAGATCAGCAGAAAATTATTTCCAAGCACGCAGGTAATGCATTATCGGTAGCAGGAATGATTTTCGGGGCAGGAATTTTTACGGGAATTCTTAATGGCACCGGCATTATGCAGGCGATGGGAAACAGCATCATTAATGTTGTTCCGCAAAGCTGGGGTGGTTATCTTAATATTATTACCGCTGTATTCAGTGTGCCACTTACTTTTTTCCTGACCAATGATGCCTATTACTTTGGGATCTTGCCGGTGATTACCGCTACAGGACATCAGCTCGGAATTTCACCTGAAATTCTGGGACGCGCGAGTCTTGTCGGCCAGGCATCACACTTGCTGAGCCCGTTGGTTCCTTCCACTTATTTATTGGTGTCATTAGCCGGTGTAGAATTTTCAGATCATTTAAAATTTACTTTAAAATGGGCTATAGGGTCATCCATTGTCATGCTGCTTGGTGCTTTAGTGCTGCAAATCATTTAGAACCAAGACCGGAAGTAGATATTACAATCTAAAATCACTTAAAACTAATTTCATTAAGCTAATCAGAGATTATAATGAATAACTCTCTGCCCACTTACCACCCAATAACTTCCGCTCCTTATCCGAACTATTTATTATTTTCGTAATCTACATTATAAAAAAACCTGAATGAGTTCCTTACCCAAGCAAAAGACGTTTACTGATTCTTATCTGAGAAATCTTAGCCTGTATGCATTCACAGCTATTATCTGTGGAGCATTAACCGGGTATTATTTCCCGGAGGTCGGAAGGCATCTGGAGCTGGTAAGCCATTACTTTTTTGTACTTCTTGAAGTTCTTATTGTTCCCATTATTTTCATTGCTGTTACCTATGGCGTAAGCTATATTTTCAGTATTGAAAATGCTTTTAAAATTGTGGGCCGGATGATCCTCTATTTTCTGGCGATTACTTCCGTAAGCATTCTGCTGGGACTTGGCTTTGGTCTTCTCCTGAAACCCGGCGCTGATACGGGAATTTCTACAGCAGTGATCCACAAAGAGATTCCCGGACACTTTTTAAGCCAGCCTAACAATCCGTTGCAGATCAGTAATTATGTCATTTTCCTTTTGATCTCTATTTCTGCCGGAGTGGCGATTGGTCTTTCAGGGGCGAAAAATAAACTGATCAATATTTTAGATGAGGGTAAGAATTTGTTTTTTAAACTTATAAAGTATCTGTATATTTTTCTTCCGATTGTTATTTTCTGCAACATCGCCTTTGGGATTTCGGTCTATGGCATCAATACCCTTCTCCCACTAAGCAAAGTGGTGGCTACCGTGTATCTTGCCAGCCTTGTTTTTATTTTCGGAATATTAGGGCTTGTCACTTCCTTATTCAGGATCAGTCTTTGGGATTTTTTAATCAGCATCAAAGAAGAAATTATACTCGTAGTAGCGACTTCTTCCTCCAAAACAGCTTTTCCCATCATTTTTGATAAAATGGAATCTCAGGGATATGACCGGAAAATTCTTCGTTTTGTGATTCCTTTGGGATACAATTTTAATCTTGCAGGAGCCTGTATCTATCTTTCGATCTCCTGTATATTCCTGGTACAGTTTTACAATATTTCTTTAGGTACTTCGGATTATATCTGGCTTTTCATCATTATTTCCATGGCGTCGAAAACAGCATCGGGAGTTCCCGGATCTGGTTTTTTGGCCCTTATGTTTACCTTAAGCAGATTTGGAAAAATTCCCGTTACAGATCTTGCGTTGTTGTACAGTGTAGACCGTTTCATGAACGAAGCACGGTCGGTAACCAATTTTATAGGCATTGCAGTTTCAGCGGCTGTTATCTCAAAGCTTAATCAGCATCATAAAGACATAGTCTGATCGGTTTAGCGATAGTATATTTTCAAAGCGACATCAAAAATAAAATGTAACTTTCTGAATGCTCGTAAAAACAATTCACTAAAAAAGGTCAAAATACCAATACCGGCCTCCCGTCTACCAACAACCTAACTACCTGTTTTAAAAAATATTACCTTTGAAAAATAATAAGACACCAACTGTCAAAAAACCTGATTGACATAAAACGCTCAGGAATCAATCAAAACTATTACTTATGAAAAATGCTAAACTATTAAGCAGAGAAGCCCAAAAATCCATCATTGGAGGAGCTGCTGCAAGACTTGTGTGTTGTGACTATGATGACAACATGAAATGTATCCGTTGGATCGGACCGGGACAATACTGTCCGTGACCTGATTATCCCATAACCATTACAATAAAGGCCGGAAATTTCCGGCTTTCTTTTTTTATATTTTTCTGTGCATGGTATTTTTCAGGATCCGGAAAAGGCATACTGCAAAACATTAGAATCTGACAACCAAATAATTATTAAAAAAAGACTTAAAAATATTTCACCCTTAAAGGAAAAAGTTTTATATTTGAACTACTTCTTTTTACACCAAATGTCAAGAACCTGGTTGACTTTAAATTTTCAGGAATTTTGTACAAACAAAGATTATTAACTATGAAAAATGCTAAGTGATTAGCAGAGATACCACAGGCAACCAATAGTAGTGCTGAATTGCGCTACTTTTGTGAAAGAGACTGCAACGGAAAATGTGTCCTTTGGCAGAACCTGGAGAAACTTGCCCCAGTAAAAAATCAATTCATGAGTTAGATAAAAGCCGGAAAATTTCCGGCTTTCATTTTTATTTTTCTGCCAAATTTTCACATTCGGAATAAAAAATCTGCCATTTCAGCCAACACTGTCTCATGGCATACATTTAGAGAATTCCAACACAGAAATAATTAAAAAATAAATATATTATGTCAGTAAACTTTAAACCATTGGCAGACAGAGTTCTGGTAGAGCCAATCGCAGCAGAAACTAAAACAGCTTCAGGTATTATTATCCCGGATACTGCAAAGGAAAAGCCGCAAGAAGGTACTGTAGTGGCAGTAGGTCCTGGTAAAAAAGATGAGCCTACAACGGTTCAGGTAGGTGACAAAGTTCTTTATGGAAAATATTCAGGTTCTGAATTGAAGTTAGAAGGGAAAGATTACTTAATCGTAAGGGAAGCTGATTTATTAGGAATTATAGGCTAAGATTTCAGATCACAGACATCAGATTTAAGATTAAAAAATCAAATTAAAAAAATATCGTTAGCTGTCTAATATCTGACATCTAACATCTAATATCTAATCAAAATGGCAAAAGAAATAAAATTCGATATTGAATCAAGAGACGCTCTAAAGAGAGGAGTAGATGCATTGGCTAATGCAGTAAAAGTAACTTTAGGTCCTAAAGGGAGAAACGTAGTGATTGAAAAATCTTTCGGTGCTCCGCACGTAACTAAGGACGGTGTTTCTGTTGCAAAGGAAATCGAACTTGAAGACAGAGTAGAAAATATGGGAGCGCAAATGGTAAAAGAAGTGGCTTCCAAAACCAATGATATCGCAGGAGACGGTACTACTACCGCTACTGTATTGGCACAGGCTATCGTAAGAGAAGGTCTTAAGAACGTAGCAGCAGGTGCTAACCCAATGGATCTTAAAAGAGGGATCGACAAAGCAGTAACAGCGGTTGTTGAAAACCTTAAAACACAGTCTCAGGCTGTTGGAGATTCTACAGATAAAGTAAAGCAAGTAGCTTCTGTATCTGCTAACAACGACGAAACGATCGGTGCTTTGATCGCTGAAGCTTTCGGAAAAGTTGGTAAAGAAGGAGTAATCACTGTGGAAGAAGCTAAAGGTATCGATACAACCGTTGACGTTGTAGAAGGTATGCAGTTCGACAGAGGATACCAGTCACCTTACTTCGTGACTAATCCTGAGAAAATGTTAGCTGAACTGGAAAACCCATATATCCTTTTAGTAGAGAAGAAAATTTCTTCAATGAAAGAATTGTTACCGGTTCTTGAGCCAATTGCACAAGGTGGTAAGTCTCTATTAATCATCTCTGAAGAAGTTGAAGGTGAAGCTTTAGCAACTTTAGTGGTAAACAAATTAAGAGGTTCTCTTAAAATTGCTGCTGTAAAAGCTCCGGGATTCGGAGACAGAAGAAAAGCAATGTTAGAAGATATCGCGATCCTTACAGGTGGCCAGGTGATCTCTGAAGAGCAAGGTTTCACTATGGAAAACATCTCTTTAGATATGCTTGGAACTGCTGAGAAAGTGACGATCGACAAAGACAATACAACAGTTGTAAACGGTGGTGGTGACGAAGCGAAAATCAAAGGAAGAGTAGCTCAGATCAAAGCTCAGATGGAAACTACAACTTCTGACTACGACAGAGAAAAACTTCAGGAAAGATTAGCTAAGTTAGCCGGTGGTGTTGCTGTATTGTATGTAGGTGCTGCTTCTGAAGTAGAAATGAAAGAGAAAAAAGACAGAGTTGACGATGCATTACACGCAACTAGAGCTGCTGTTGAAGAAGGTATCGTTGCAGGTGGTGGTGTTGCTTTAGTAAGAGCCATCTCTTCATTGAACGAACTTTCCGGTGCTAATGCTGACGAAAACACAGGTATCAAAATCGTGAAAAGAGCGATCGAAGAGCCATTAAGACAAATCGTTGCTAACGCAGGTGGTGAAGGTTCTGTAATCGTTGCTAAAGTAGCAGAAGGAACAGGTGACTTCGGATACAATGCGAAAACTGACGAGTATGTTCAAATGCTTGAAGCAGGTATCATTGACCCAACTAAAGTAACAAGAGTTGCCCTTGAAAACGCAGCTTCCGTATCAGGTATGCTTCTTACCACTGAATGTGTAATCACTGAAGTGAAAAAAGACGAACCAGCTATGCCAATGGGTGGTGGAATGCCAGGAATGATGTAACAACGTGTCGTTGAGACAATTTAATATATTAACCGTTCTACTTTATAGGACGGTTTTTTTTATTATATTTGGTGACTCACTATGACCCATGAAAAAATCTACAATGAAGATCAGTTTCCTTTCTGGCGTATTTATTTGGTTGCTGCTAATAGCTTTACCGCAAATGGCCTTTTCACAATCCACAGGTTTAACCATTCAGGATGTAAAATTTGAAAGCCAGGGGATCACTCTTGCAGGCTCTATTTTAGAACCTGAAAAACCGGTGGCAGCCGTGGTAATTGTTCACGGGTCTGATCCCGTAAAAAGGGAAATGGAGTTTGCAAAACGTCTTGCTAAAGAAGGTATTGCCGTACTAACCTATGATAAACGCGGAGTTGGAGAATCCGGAGGCGTGTATGTAGGGCCATCTGTAGGTACGAATAATATTGACACGGCTAATCTTGATCTATTGGCCCAGGATGCCAATGCAGCTGTAACAACATTTCAGGCTTATTTGAAACAGAAAAAACTCCCAATCGGGCTGGTAGGATTCAGCCAGGCAGGATGGATCATCCCGATTGCAGCAAGCAAAAACCCAGGTATTGAGTTTATGGTTTTGTTCAGCGGCCCTACCATTACAACGCTGGAACAGCTTCGCTTTCAGTTCTATACCAACGGAAACCATAGTTTTTGGGAAAACCATACAGAAGCAGACGCCATTGAACATACCCTAAAAGATCCGGACAGGTACCAGTTTGCAGCGACTGATCCTAAAACCTATTTGAATACCCCTTCAATTCCCGGGCTTTGGCTTTTTGGCGAAAAAGACATACAGATCCCGGTAAAGTTGTGTATAGAGCAATTGAATACACTCAAAGCCCAAGGCAAGCCCTTTAACTATATGTCTTTTCCTCAATTGGGCCACAATACGTCTTCCGGTACCGATACTGCCCCCGTTGACGCAGCTATCCAATGGATAAAGCAGAAAGTGAAGAGTAAAAAACCTAAATCTTCACAATAAAGCATGTGTAAACATGCTTGAAGCAGACATCCCCCGCAAGCCCCGCTGCGCAAAGTCTCCAGACTTTGCGCAAAAACAATCCAAAGTCAGGAGACTTCGGATAGCAGAGGCGTAGGATTGTAGAAACCGGATCATACGAATTCTTCTTACAACTGAATGCTAATGCCTGAAGTGAAGAGCGCTGAACCGGCTATGCAATCGGATGAAATATCAGGAATGATGTAATAGTGAGTCACTAAGACAAATTTAATATATAAACCGCTCTGCTTTTGTAAGACTGCTTTTACTCATATTACGGCTTCCCGTAAGGAAATATTATTTTGATCTTTTAACTTTGCAAGAAACTCATAGAGGAGTATTTACATATTTAATTAAAACCATTTTTTTTATACAATACGTATATTTGTTGACATCTTAAAAATTAATAATGAAATCAATTGTAGTCTTTAATAATAAAGGAGGAGTCGGAAAAACTAGCTTATTATGTAATATTGCTGCTTACTTCAAGATAAAGAAAGGTAAGAAAGTATTAGTAATTGATGCAGATCCACAGTGCAATGCTACTACTTATATGTTTCCATATTCTCTTATAGATGACATTTATAAAGCTGAAAATACAATTTTTAAAATTATTAAACCTCTACAAAGAGGTAAAGGTTATTTGAGATCAGACTTACCCATTCTCACAAGCCCCAATTTTAAAATCGATGTTATACCTGGTGACACACAATTATCTTTAACTGAAGATTTTTTAAGCAAGGATTGGTTAGATGGAAAGTCAGGTGATTATAGAGGATTACAAACAACCCTACTTTTCAAAGATTTATTAGAGAAATTAAAAGATGATTATGACTATGTATTTTTTGATGTTGGTCCATCTTTAGGAGCTTTAAATAGATCTGTATTAGCTGCCTCAGATTTTTACATTGTTCCTATGTCTTCAGATATTTTTAGTCTACAGGCACTTGAAAATATTTCTAAATCTTTAACCGAATGGAAAAAACAATTGGATCGTGGATTGGAAGATTATAAATTAAGAGAACTAGAAGAGTTCAAAATTAATGATAATCCTGTTTCTTGGAATTTACAATTTGCGGGATATATAACTCAGCAATATACTGCCAAAACAGTAAATGGCGTTAAACGTCCAGTGAATGCATATGAGAAAATAATAAAAAGGATTCCCAACGCAATTCAAAAACATTTAATTGCCAATAATGATATATCATTAAAATTTGTAAAGTTAGGAGAAATTACTAATCTAAATAGCTTAATTCCCTTATCACAAAGTAGTAGTGTTCCCATATTTGATCTAAAGTCTGAGAATGGAGTGGTTGGAGCTCACTTTAATAAAGTAAAGGAATATGATCAAACCTTAAAAGAAATAACTTCTAAATTAATGCAAAATATTGATTAGGATGATAAATTGGCCACCAAATTTAATTAGTGATATTGCAAGACGTAAATCTGTTCTTGTTTTAGGGGCTGGAGTTTCAAAAAACTCTACAAATAATGTAGGTGAACGTCCTAAAGATTGGAAAGAATTTTTAATCTCTTCAAGTGAAAACTTAAGTGGAAAATCGGAAATTAATAGACAAATAAAATCTGGTGATTTTTTAACAGCATGTGAATTAATTAAGAAAGAGTTAGGGAGAGATGATTTCAATACAGTCATAAAAGACGAATTCTTAAATCCAAGGTTCAATCATGCCGAAATTCATCAACATATTTACAATTTAGATTCTCGCATAGTAATAACTCCTAATTTCGATAAAATATATGACACATATGCAAACAGTACATCCCAAGGTAATATTATCATTAAAACATTTACTGATGATGACTTAGTAGATTGTATCAGAAGACCAGAACCTTTAATCATTAAGATTCATGGCTCTGTAGATTCAACTGATAAGTTAATTTTTACAAGAAAGGATTATTCGGAGGCAAGGACTAAATATCGAAATTTTTATCAGATAATTGAAGCTCTATCCTTAACTCATACGTTTGTATTTATTGGTTGTGGAACAAATGATCCTGATATGAGGTTATTATTGGAAGACTTTACTTTTAAATACCCTCTAAATAAGCAACATTATATTGTGATGCCAAAAAATGCTCTCAATAATAAGGTTAAAGAAATAGTTAAGGAAACTATGAGTTTAAAAATTTTGGAATATGATTCTTCAAATTATCACAAATTACTAACAGATTCTCTAGCACAATTAGTTAATGATGTGGAAATAAAACGTCAAGAGATTGCAAGTTTGCAATCATGGTAAACGGTTTTTACAATAGTATATCTACTTATCTTATAATGAATATTTGTTTAACCCCGCTCCGCAAAGTCCCCGCTGCGCAAAAGTCTCCCCGCTGCGCAAAGTCTCCCGACTTTGTGCAAAAACTATCCAAAGTCAGGAGACTTCGGATAGCGGATTTTAAAATCTTGACAAGAATATTTACGACAATACAATAGATTGTACTTATGAAATGTGAATTTAATTTCAAAATATTGTTTTGTTAGAAGACTTCCTTATTTTGGCAACTTTTCTTAGCTGATTTACTTCTCCAACGTATATTTTCCTATTATACTCTCTACCACCATTTTACAATATCATTAGCATTTACAGATATTATATATTTTGATGATTCATTTATTTTATGGTTATATATTATTCCTTTTCTTTTAAATAAAAGTCTAACATTTCTCTTAACATGTTCCTTATTTTTATAATTAAATATTCGATGAAACGAGTGATCAGGCTGCATAAGTAATATATTCATTTTTGAATATCTTGGATGGTTTTCTGGGTAAATATTGGAAAGAAAGATAAAAAACCACTTTGTATCTTTAAAAATGTATCTCCATTTATCATCTTCTATTTTTAGACTTGAGACACTGTCTGTCATATACTTGTAATTAAAATAGAATAATAACTTTCTTAATATTTGAGAAAGATTATTAACATCTTTTATTCTAATAGAATTATCAAAATAAAAAGAAATAAAATCTTGTTTTACATAATCTCTATTTTCAATAATATTGGTTAATTGTTTTTTTATCTTAGATAATGCAATATTATCTTCCAAATTATTTATTCTAATTAATGTATTACTGTATGAATTTTTGGCAAAAGGACACAATGTATTATCTTTTATATGTTTAATAATAAATTGATTTTGTTCGGAAGTTGTATTCATTTGGTTCATTTGTATTTATTATCTATAAATTATAGATGCGTTGATTTAATTTTGATATCTTCTATATCTAATCCTTTTTCTTTCATTTTTAATTCGGCGTCATCTACTATTATTTTTCTTAATTCATCCATTACTAAAGTATTCTTAGTATGTTTATTTAATATATAAGTCATGGAATACTCAATTTCTTCCCATGTATCTATATTAGATTGATTATGTTGTATTTGAGCTTCTAGCTTATCCATTGAGTTTGCTATTATAGCCTCTATCGATTTTTTATCTTCGAATTCTAAAAATAATTCTAAAATTTCTTCTCCATTTGAACTTTTCAATTTATCAGTAATAAATTTAATAGCTTCCTTTTCCTTTTGTTTTTTTATCAATTTTATTGAAGGATCTTTTATCTGTTCTGTCAAAAATACATCTCCTGATATGGCCTCAACTATATCATGAACTATTATCATTCTAATTACTTTATTATAATCTATTCCATGAAATTCTTCTTTTATAAGAGGTTCTAATAAGATGGCCATAAAAGAGACTCTCCATGTATGCTCTGCCACACTTTCTCTTCTGTTATCTGACAGCCAGCTATGTCTCAATTCTTTTTTTAAATTTTCCGATAATTTTATTACTTCATAAATAGATTTTAAATTGTCAATGTTCATATTTTATATATTTAATTGTATTTATACCATTTCTTCTACCCAAAATAAGAAAAGCATTATTTTGTTGAGTGACTGCTATTAGAATGAATACTTTCTGTTGGAACTTCCTTATTTTGAGGATTGCATTCTCCACAGCAGGAAATCATGTATGCTATTAAAAAGCATCATCAAAATAATTCTTAATTTTATTATAATTTTATTTATTCATTGCAAAAGTAAAAAAAATAAATCACCATGTAATGAATTTTATTATATAAAAAATCAAAAGATTGCTGAAATTAAAATTAATATCTCCCCTGATTAGTTTTATTCTGTCTAATGGAACTAAAAAGCAATCTAAAGTGCTGCGCAAACTCTCCTGACTTTGCACAAATAAAATAAAACCAATCTATAAAAAATAATCTCCGAAGTCTTCGACTTCGGAGATTATTTTTTATTCTAGTTCAGGACAAATTCAGGATTTCTAATCAATTTTGAAATCCAATAGATCTTTAGGTGATACGTTTAGACCTCTAGCCAAATCAATTAATGTAGTAAATGCAAAGTTTCTTTTTCCATTTTCTATATCGCTTACTGTACCTTTAGTAATTTTGGAACTATTGAGAACAACATCATCTTGGGTAAGCCCGGATTTAAGTCTTAAATTTTTGACGTGTTCTCCAAATCTTTTTAGTATATCGTCTTGTAAAACGTCCATTTATTAGCACTTTGTACAAAGGGCGTAATTTTTTTAATAAAATTTGTTACAAGTACTTGTAACAAAATGAATATTTCTTATATTTGGAAAAGATTACTCATTAGAGTAATTTTGCGATACTTCAAAGAAATATAGAAGCTATTGCTTAGAATCTTGCTTTTGAAAACTGGTAATTTTTAATAGGAACAAGACGATAAGCAGGAAGCTCACGACCTAGGCGTGGGCTCTCTTATCTGTTCCAATGGTATACCAGTGCCTCAAAAGCGGATATTGTAGAGTCTCATGCCTTTTTATTTTCATGCTGTTCTGCTTTCTGCAATCATCTTTTTCTAAGCCTGCTTTACCACATCAAGTATCATGATACGGTACAATGGAGTGTACAATCCATTGCGGCTTTCGGGCTTTTAGAAAAACACAAATTCTACTCTATTCAATAGGCTTGTATGCGAGGGATTTCCTCTATACGGCCGGTAAAACCGTACAATAAAAAATACAGACTCATGCAAAAAATCAGAACAGACTTTCAGTCCCGGCTCGGGAAAAGTCACAAAAAGTATTACGGCTTGCAGATGATGGAGACTTACTTCCAGCTCAATGACCTTACAGCATCCAAAGGCCACCTGAACAGCATAATGAACTATGCCATCAAAAGAAATAGCTGCATACGGGAAGACCCGTCCGTCATTCTCCATTTTCACCAGTCAATGCGGTTGTTCATCCGTGCAGGCTACGCGATAGCAATAAAGGAAAAGAAAGGCACCTTCAATACTGTCACGGAAGAGGTCCCTCCATTCGTCCTTGGCTTGCTTTCTGGGAAAGAATACAAAAATCCCCTGTTGGTTTTTAGAAAGGCATTCAGGGAGTACAGTATACAGGAGTTTGATTATTTTATGTCCGGGATGGTCTATTTCTCACTGGGAATGTATGACAACCTTCCGGAAAGGAATATCATAAACCCATACATCCATCTGGTCAAAATGCTGGATGCAGCCTACCTCATTGTACAAAGGAAAAAGAAGCCATAAAAAAACATTGCACCCAAAAAATACATCGTCCGGAATCATCAGATTCGGGACAATAAAACATCCGTTACCTGCTCCGGAAGCCCCTCCAGCTAATCTTATACCCGTCTCGGGCCACTTCATCAAGGGGCTCCGGCCACTTTTGTAACCACTATAAACACTTCATACAATGCCTTTATACACTTGTATAAATGCCTGAAGGCCCTTGTGTAAGTGGTTATAGGCTCTTCCAGGCGGCCCGCAGACCGTTGAACAACAAAGTATAGCCCCATACACAACTCCATTTACCCCCTTACCTAAGGGGGTATACCCATACTGAAAATAAAATGCAAAACATCGGTGAAGCCGCAGTGCGTGTAGGAAAATAACCCGATGCTCATCTGATTACAAGCGATTTTAGAAAATACTCTTCAACTTTTTCCTATCTTTAAACCACGGTTATCCAATTCAATTCCGTCACAAAAAACAAACACTAAAGCCCATACCCTTGAAAACAAAATTAGTCTTCCTTTTATTTTTCGGCTCACTGCTCACCCGCGCACAAACGCTTAATTTTAAGAGTCTCGCCAATATGTCTGCCGGCAGAGGTGCCATCACCAGTGTAATTGTGGATGATAATATATACGTAAGCAATGGCTATCAGGAAAACGGCGGCAGTGCCAATTACATTGAAAAATATAATATTACGGATAACAAATGGAGCATCCTCAACGCTACCCTGCTCCCCAAAAAATTTGCGAATTCGGAAACTTACGATCATAAAATCTATATTTTTAACGGCTGGGGAAACAGCCATCTTGAAATTGTAGACCTTGCTACCAATACAATAAAGAAAGGCGCTGTGAATCGTTCGTATACAGGAAATGCAGGGTCGGCCATCTATAACGGCAAAATATATGTCTTCGGCGGCAGCGGGCTAAACGGCGCTGCAACCACCAAATTTTCTGACAGGTTTCAATATTATGATATCGCTTCCGATACATGGCATCCGTTACCCGACATGCCCACAGCCAGAGAAGCAAAAGGCAAAATCGTGAATGATAAGTTGTATGTGATTGGTGGCTTCAACGGTACATCATCCCGCCTGATCAATGTATACGACCTCAAAACCGACCGCTGGACCAACCAATATACGATGCCTTCGGGGATATCGGGACATGCATTAGCCGTATCCGGCGATAAGATTTTCATCGCAGGAGGCTATAATAATCAAACTTTTCTGGCCTATTTTGATACGACAACCCATAAGTTCCATCCGTTATCATCCAATATGATCCCCAGGAGGCATGCTGCCGCAGAAATCTATAACAATAAGCTATACATCATCGGCGGTAGTACAACTTCTCTAACCAAATCAGCTATTAAAAGTATACAGGCAGCAGATATTACAGAAAGTGCCCTCTCCTCAAATACCGCTGCTGAAAATTATGAAACTAAAACAAGAGTCTATACCAATGCAGCCAGAGACGGCTTCATCATCAGCAATAAAAATAACAGCAATCAGTTTGAATATACCGTTTACTCCGCTGATGGACGGGAAATAAGCAAAGGTTTTGCTTATTATAATAAAGCGATAGACCTGTCTAAAGTGCAGCCCGGGAAGTACATTTTTAGTTTTAAAGATGAGAAAGGGATGCTGCAGCAGATTAAAGTTTTCAGATAATTTCTAGGGAAGAGTACATCATATAAAGTATCTATACATCATCAGTACTTTTTCTGCCAGTAGAAAAAAAGTAACAAACCATTTTAAATGCAAATGAGAAAATATATTATTTCAGGAATTTTAGTTTTAGTTTTTCAGGTATTCTACACACAAATAAACACAGAACTTATTAAAAAGAATGTCATCGAAAATCCGCAGGAAAATTTTTATAAACTTTTAGATATATTCAAAGTAAGTCCGTCTAAATTAACGCAGGAAGAACTGAATCAACTTTACTATGGAAGCAAATTCGTAAAAATGGAATATTCCATTGGAAATTATAACCGTGAATCCGGCACATTCTGGAAGCCTGCTCAAAAAAGATTGTCAAAAAGCAAAGCAGAAAAGATCGTCACCGAGGCTGAATCAAAATACTCAATTAATCCTCTCAATAAAAATTTACTGGATGATATGATGAATATTTACCGCGCCCTTGATGAAAAACAAAAGGAACAATTATGTTCTCAACAAAAGGATCTGATCATTAAAACTATAGAAAAAAGCGGCGATGGAAAAAGTGAAGAAACAGCAATCTGTGTTTTAACGCCCGGTGAAGTTTTACAACAACTTCAAGAATTAGCAAGTTCGGGACCCAGAGAAGAATTCAATCAAAAAACAAAAGATCTTCCGGACGGCAGCATTCTGACAATTTATACAATCGGAGATAGAAACATTTTTGTAAAACTTGTGGGGGGATATTTTTAAAGAAAATCCCGACCTTACAAAATAAAAATAGGGTTTGCACTACTATGGCAACATTCATCAAAAATAGAAATTTAGGACTTAAAATTGGGGCCATTTTCAGTTTACTATCTTTCTTATTAACATTCACTTACCTCGTTCCTGTTTTCACCGTGATCCCGGGAAGCATCATAGAACTAATTGCAGAGAATTTTGTAAACAAAAATCCATACTCTAATGTGGGAAAGGTAACGATTCTAATTTTTGTTTTAATATTAATCATCTTTCTTCTCTTAGTGTTAACTGGGATCAAAAATATGGCTAATAAGGGAATTCATTTGACGTGGGTTGAAGTAGTTATAGAGATGCTTATCTTTTATTTTATTATTCATCCACTGGGATTTTATATATATTGGGGTTTATTTTTAGATTTCAGGAGTGACGGGCAACTCATTTTTTCGGCTATCACAAGCTTTCCTTATTCAAGTATTGGATTTATCATTTTCGGAATACTTATAGATCAGGTTTTGAAAAAAGAATTTAAAAATTCAAATTAAGTTTATAACGTGCCCCTTAAATGATTATACTATTTTTACAAAACGGAATAATGATTCTATTTTTTGAGTCTGAAATTAAAGATATCATTACTGATGAGAATATCTTCAGAGATGACAGAAAATCTTTATGCTTGCGAATAAAAAAGGGAAACCAGATATAATGATACTCTTTCTGGTTTAAAAAAATTATAATAAAAACGATTTTATCTTTCATCTAAAATAAAACTGCAAAGTACCCTCTCCAATGAAAAAAGCCTTCGACTTCCTTACCCAATTAAGAGAAAACAACAACCGAGAATGGTTTTCTGCCCACAAACCGGAATATGATTCGATTGTGAAAGAAAACAAAACCTTTTTTACCCGGATTTATAATGAACTTCAGGAATATGACAAGTTAAAAGGAATTCATATTTTCAGGATTTACAGGGATGTTCGTTTTTCTAAAGATAAAACACCTTATAAAACTGATTTCGGGGTTGGATATTCCCGTTCAAAACCCATGTTGAGGGGCGGATATTATATTCAGCTGGAACCCGGCAACAGTTTTGTGGGAGGCGGATTCTGGGGACCTGAGGCTAATGATCTGCTTCGTATCCGCAAAGAATTTGAAATCAGCACTACAGAAATCGAAAAGATAACTTCCGACAAGACCTTTGTAAAATATTTCGGCGAGCTTCAAGGTGATTCCGTAAAAACGGCTCCGCGGGGGTTTGATAAAAATCATCCGGCCATACACCTGATCAGGAAAAAGCAATTTGTGGTGATGAGAAAATTTACGGATAAGGAAGTAGTATCAGACAATTTTCAAAAAGAAGTTTTGCAAACTCTGCTGGCGATGCGTCCGTTCTTTGATTATATGAGTGAGGTACTGACTACGGACCTCAACGGAGAGCCTCTGTTTTAAAAGCATCTTTAGACGTACCAGAATGAAATTAAAAATTGTAATCCTTCTATTTACCTTTTCCATCATAAAAATTTTTGCAACGGCCCAGGCGCCGGACAGAATCATCATCAACGACAAAGAATACAGCCTGCTGAATAATCCGCTGGAAAAATACTTTAAGGATCATCCGGAATATCATCCTGTCTACGGCCCCCACCTGACTATGTTCAAAAGATACAGGACTGAAGCCATCCCCCTTCCGTTTAGCACGGGAAATTACCGTGGATATATAGCCACCTTCAAACTTGAAAATAATAATCTGGTTTTAGCCGATCTTGAAATTCAAAATATCAATTCGACAAAACGCAACTATATTTCGGTGTACAAGCAGTTATTTAAAAATAAAAAAGTCGTTCTGAATTATTCGGGTGTGCTTGTTATTCCGGATGGAAAATTAGTTGAGTTTTCCAATTTCAGCTATTCGTCTCTATACGACCGGTATAAACTGATCACGATAAAAAACGATACTGTGGTTAAAGAAAAGGCGCTGGATAAAGATGAATTCGTAAAATTCAAACTCAACCAGTTTGAAGAATACAAAAAAACAGATACCTATAAAACGGCATTAAAAGAATTCATCAGAGATTGGGAAAACGACAAGAAAACGGAATTGTCTGAGAATAATACCAAAAAAATGTCCAAAAAAGAAATTGAGGCCTTACAAAAAGAATATGCACAACCACCATCTGAAGATTATATGGACATGTTTTTCCTGATGAGTAAAAAGCTGGATTTCGTCATTGTTGATTACTGATTTACAGAATACCACCTTCCCCCCAAAAAAAACATTTTACTTTTCTCACTTCAAATGAATAAAAAATGGGTGTAATGGTCAACATTAAATAAACGTTAACCTTTACTGAACCTCATTTTTCATGTCTGCTTTTTTGTAATTTCACTGTTGAAAAACTAATCAGAACCGCTCAAAACAGACATTGCATGAAGTTGTATATTTTCGCTTGTATCTTTTTTATCTACAATATCCTGAACGGGCAGATAAAAGAGTATCAGTCTTTCAGAAAGGGAGATTTTCCGGAAGGCATTTATATGGCCCTGGAAGATGTTTTAAACAAAACCCCTACTTCAACCACAGAAGTATATTATAAAAGTCCAGCAAAATCTGAATCTGACCATCTGCCGGAGAAGGTTTACTTTTATGAGAAGCAAAATAATGAGAAAATAAGAAAACCATTAGCTGTTTCGTATCAGGGAGAACTGTATTTTCAAACCTATAAAAAATACACCAACAAAGACGACCGGGGGTTTTTGCCCGATCAGTTTTCAAGATTTTGTAAGGTTACAGGCTATGGCCGGTTTCTATATTTTGAAGAGAATATGAGCGATGGCTGGGCCAAAGCACTCATCAGTACTTCTATCACCAGCAGACCCAAAGCCGTGGTACTGGATGCCGAAAAAAAAGAATTTAATATTCTCCCGGATTGTGACGACCTGAATGATTTTTTATTTGATCACGAGATCCCTTCTGTTCCGTGTGATCCGGACAAATTTAATATTGAAGAGGCAAGAAATAAAATAAAAAAGGTTAATGAGCCGTATCAATAAGATCTGCTTCGGTATCGGCAAGGCTCATGTATAAAAAGATGCACCATTTCTCCGGCTGCGTCCTTTCGTATCAATGAAATTCGTAAATTGGAGCAGCGGCAATCCGCTGCAATAAAAAATAAAAACTATACTCATGACAGATTATACACTCCCTCATTTCGGAAAGGTAGCCCTGCAAAATTTAGAAGAATATTACGATGTCAACATCGACTTTAAAGGCAATGAGATCCAGCTCGATCTGAATTTTGAAAACCCAAGCATTGATCCTGCCAAACTGGACAAAGTAAAAAACTTCCTGGAGAATATTGAAAAATTCGATAAGCAAAACAAAACATACATCACTGAAGACTATCACGATCAGGACGGCGATACGGTAAAATCTTACCTGGAACACCATCTTGAAGAAATCGACAGAGAAGAACTTTCAGCACTGATTAACTTTAATGATCCAAACATCGAACCTGAACAGCAATTATTAACAAAACTGGAACTGGTAAGGGTAGGATTTTATCCCGACAGTGAAGATACCTTTGCCATCCTGGATTATTCTATCGGGCAGGATCTCACCGATTATCTGGTGGTCATCAATACGGATGAAAACGGGCAATTGGATTATATGGCTATGGAAAGTTAAAAAAATCACCTATTAAAAAATGTCAAACACAGAAAAGATAATTGATAAAATTGATCCATTCTATTTTTTAGAATGGTTTTTTGTTTTATAAGGTTTATGAATGTAATATTGTAAAAAATTATTTCCATGTATATTCAAGTTTCTGAGGATTTCAAAAAGAAAAGTAAATCCGCTATTGTGGCCATTACTATTTTCGTGGTCGTTTATATTCTTTTGTTTCTTTTTACTCTTTTAGTAACGATAGCCTGTGTAGTAGGAGGAATCGCTCTGATCATTGCAAAGCCGATGTTTCTGACCTTAATGCTAGGTGTCGGAGCTATAGGAACCGGAGTATTTATCTTCTTTTTTATCATTAAATTTCTATTCAAAAAACACATTACCGACAGAAGTCATCTTACGGAAATCACAAGATCAGAAGAGCCGGAGCTTTTCAAAATGATTGATGAAATTGTAAAAGAAACAGGAACAGATTTTCCTAAAAAGACATATCTATCTTACGATGTAAATGCGAGTGTATTTTATGATTCAAGTTTCTGGAGTATGTTTCTTCCCATCAAAAAGAATCTGACGATCGGCGTCGGGCTTGTCAACACCTCTACAAAACAAGAACTGAAAGCGATCCTCTCCCATGAGTTCGGTCATTTTTCTCAACGTTCTATGAAAGTAGGAAGTTATGTTTATAATGTGAACAAAATTATTTTCAATCTGGTGAATGATGATGAATCTTATCGTAATTCGATAGAAAGCTGGGCAAATATGAGTGGTTATTTCTCCATTTTTGCGGCTATTTCACTTTTCATTACTCAGAAAATTCAATGGGTCCTTACCAAAATGTATTCCTTTGTTAATATCCGTCATATGGCACTTTCCAGAGAAATGGAGTTCCATGCCGACGAAGTAGCTGCACATATTGCAGGTTCTCTGGCGTTAGAAGAATCCCTTTTAAGAATAGAGCTGGCCAGTAGCTCCTATAATAATGTGCTTAGTTTTTATGATCATAAAATTTCCAAGAATCAATCCAGCAAAAACATTTACAAAGAACAATTTTTTGTGATGAATTTTTTTGCTCAGTTAAACGAATTGGAGATAAAGCATAATCTTCCGAATGTTAAGCTATCTGAATCCGGACTTTTTAATAAATCAAAACTGGTGATTGAAAATCAGTGGGCTTCACATCCATCTCATGAAGAACGTATTGCAAAACTCAGAGCACTAAATATTACCAAAGAAACAGATCATGGACCTGCAAGAAATTTGTTTCATAATTTTGAACAGATAGAAGAAAAACTGACAGCAAAACTTTTCTCAAGAGTAAAATATCAGAAAGGAAGAACCGATCTGGAGCTCGATATTTTCAAAACGGAATTTGAAGAAAATTATAAGAAGGACTCTTTTGATAAAATATTCAACAATTATTATGACAATAAAAACCCAGACTTTACAGTTCAGGAAAACACTTCTTCCGGAAGGTTTTCTTTTGATGAACTTTTCAGTAAAGAGAAAGTAGAATGGGTGTATACAATTATAGCCCTGGAAAGTGATAAAAAAATGATTGAAGCCATTATCAATAAAGAATTGGTTCTTAAGACATTTGATTATGACGGAGAGAAATACACTTCCGGAGAAGCCAAAAAACTGATTCCTATGCTGGAAAAATCTATCATAGAAATCAAAGCCAGGATCCAGCAAAACGACCTGAATATATACAATCACTTTCTGATGTCCGCAGCTGATTCGGGGAAAAAATCAGAATTTATCAGCCGTTACAAACTCCTTGCTGATCTGGACAGTCAATACGACCAAAAGCTTCAGGTTTATACAGATATTGCCAATGCAACAGCTTTTATTAATACAAAAACAACGTTTGACCAGATCAAACGAAATTTCATAAATCTTAAGCCTTTTGAAGAAATGCTGAAAAATGAAATCAAGCCTTATCTGGAAAGCAATACAATTGGTCTTGATCTGGAAGAGCAGGATATAAAAGATCTTAATTATTACCTTATCAATGATCTGATCTATTTTAATAATGATCAATATATGGAATCTCATCTGCAGATCATGATGAAAGCAATTAACATATATCCTTACCTTTTGAGCAGAAAATATTTCCGCCTGAAAAAAGATGTATTGGCCATCATGAAGGAATTGAAAACTGCATCCGAAATTGAAAAAGCAGAACTATGAATGTTACATTAGACACCATCATCCTTTATGTACAAAATGTTGAATTGCTCAAAAATTTCTACGCTGAACATTTCAATCTGAAAATTATTGAAGAAGGCCCGATCTGGGTTTTACTGGATGCCGGAGCAGCAAGGATTGGTTTACATAGAATCGGTGATCAGTACATGGAAAAAATAAATACAAATCATATATTTGACAGTAATACCAAATTAGTTTTCGAAATTGATATCGATATCGAATCGGCAAGAGCAGAGCTTCTGTCCAAAAATGTAGGAATGAGAGATATTAAAACATTTGAAAACTATGATTTCTGGCTGTGCGACGGTACAGATCCAGAAGGAAATGTATTTCAGCTGAAATGTAAAAAATAAAATAACCAATCTGCACAATGAAAAAAGTAATACTGGATTTAGCCACCACTTTAGACGGATTTATAGAAGGCCCCAACGGAGAAATCGATTGGTGCATCATGGATGACGACATGGATTTTGATGGATTTCTATCCGGTATCGATACCATTTTCTACGGAAGAAAAAGCTACGACCTATGGGGAAACTACCAGCCGGAGGAAAATGCAGCTCCCGCAGAGCAACAGCTCTGGAAAGGGGTGCATGCAAAAGATAAATTTGTCTTTTCAAGCCAGCACAGGGAAGATGAAAATGCTACTTTTATTACCTCCGATATCATTGAAAAGGTTACTGAAATAAAAAATCAGGGTGGAAAAGATATCTGGCTGTACGGCGGGGCGAGCCTTATCAACACTTTTATTCAAAATAATCTGGTGGATGTCTATAGAATATCAGTTCATCCGGTTGCTTTAGGAACGGGAAAACCCCTTTTTGAAGAGTTAAAAGAAAGATTAAATCTGAAGCTTATCAAAACCAATGTTTTTAAATCGGGTGTAGTACAGCTTATCTACGAAGTATAAGTATGAAAAGACTTTAAAAAATTAAAAAAAATAACCGTTCATGATAAGAATGGTTATTTTTTTGACCACAGATTTATATTTTTATTACTTTTATCTACCACAAAATCAATCAATAAAATAATATTTATGCCCCACTTTATCATAGATTGTTCAGAAGATATTCTCCAACTGAAAACAGCCGGAGAAATCATGAATGTAGTATATGAAGCTGCTGATGCTACAGGTTTATTTGCCCCTAATGATATTAAGGTAAGACTGCAGCCTTATCAATATTACCGGTTGGCAGAACATAAAAAAAACTTCCTGCATGTCTTCGGATACATTATGGAAGGACGAACTACGAAACAGAAAGCCGGCTTATCAAGACAGATCAGTCTCCGGCTTACGGAATTGCTTCCCGATATTTCTTTTCTGTCGGTCAACGTCAGTGAATTCGAAGCCGCAACTTACAGCAATAAAGCCCTGATCAATCCCGAAAATAAAGGTAAAGACAGGCATTTTGGACTATAATATCAAATCAACAAAATAGTAATCATCATGAGTTTAAAAACATTAACCGTAAAAAGCGTTCAGTACAACAATTGGGTAGTCAACAAATATATTGACTGGTTATCCACAAAATCTGATGAACAGCTTAATCAGGAAACCATTTCAAGCTTCCCGACTATTTTAAAAACGTTACATCACATCTGGCAAACTCAAGAGTACTGGTGGAGCCATATTGCAGAAAATAATGAATTCGATTTTGAAAAGACAGCGGCAGCAAGCAGTAAGGAAGAAGTTTTCAATGCCATTAAAAACAATTCACAAAAATTAGTAGATTATGTAGAAAGTCTATCTGAAGAAGATCTTTCTAAAAATGTAAAAATTGAATCCCAATGGTTTCAATGTGATTTCTCCAAATACGAATACATCCAGCATGCTATTCTTCACAGCACCTATCACAGAGGCCAAATTGTAACGATGGGAAGAAATGTAGGAATTACTGATGCTCCGATGACTGATTTTAACTTCTGGAATATTTATAAAGATCAGAAGTAAAAAATTCATTAACGAAATATTAAAAACGGAATAATAAAATACATCAGGATCATGAGAAAACAGCTTCTAAAACCTGTAAATTTTTCCGTTTTTAATCCTTTTTATACATTTCCCTTGCCAGAAAATATTGTATTAAAGTATCGCGGAAACACCTTATCTGAAACAAAAATGGCAATACCGGAAATACGAAAAATACATATAAAACCGATACTTATCCACAATATCATAATTTTAAAAAATTCTCCCATTCACTCACAGAGATGATTTTTCCGGTTTCCAGTACGTACATTATGGCAACCTGATCTTATTTGTACGTTATAAAAGATGTGGATAACTTTTATTACACATATAACCACTGTGGATAAAATATGGATAAGTTTTTTTCAAAACAATTCGAAACATCCCATAAACACATAATAAACTGCACTTTGACTCTGGAAAAAGCATATTTCAACAATGGATAATACCTTGTGGATATTTTTTGTGGATAACTTTTTCTGATCCTTTTTTCCCAAAAGCGTTTCCTGAAGGCACCTCATTTTATGAATATTTATTCATACTCATTTATGATTTATTTTTTGTAAATTGCATCAGATTAATAAGTCACCAACTAATGAAATATAAACCATGAAAAACACACCAACCATGAGAAAGAAAGGCTAATCTCTCCTATCCAAAACAGCCGGCCACTCATCTCAATGAGCTTCTGAAAAAACAGCTCAGCCTGTCCGGATAATTATTCCACTCAAAACATTACGTCCTATACTCACAGCATGATCATGTTGTGATAAGCAATTTTTATATCCATACACTAAATAATTCAAAAAAAATCCTTCATTCAAATGACAACAACAGACACCCAAGAACTCATCATTCCTTATATCGGGGAAACATCTCCTTACACCATCATCCCGGAACACATCATCTTAAAAGATAACAGTATAGAAACAGAACTTAACAACTGTAATTTTGAGAATGAAAATTTCCTTAAATTTTTGAAAACACTGGCATCTTTAGCAAGCTGCAGTTTGCACCAGGTTTTAAGCAATTCTGCAAAAGAAAAAACATACTTTATCGGAGAAAAACTCCGTATAAAAAAGATATCTTACAAAGATTCGCCAGCCTCTGTGACCATCACAGGAGAGAGCATACTGGAATCCGGAAGAAGAGGAAAAACCCATCTCACAGTAAAAGATAAAGTGTCGGAGGAAACAGTATATTCTTTCGAACTGGATCATTATATCATCACCAAGGAAACATTTAAGGCATTGTATAAAAATTATTTTGAACCGGATGTCATTATGTATTATGATGAAAAACTTCCGAAGACACAGATTATCAAGACATCCGCTGACCATCAGTTTATTATATCGATAGACCCTTTTACTCCCAATCAATGCAAAAGCCATTTTGAAAATTATCCGATAGTTCCATTTTTATTTGTTATGAAATGTATTTTAAGAGAAATCTTCCGTTTTTTCGGCGCTGACAATTGCCACGAAATCAACAACCTCGAAGGACATCCCACCAAAGCGATTCCCATTGAAACAAAATTGGAAGTGGATGTTTTTTACCAGACATTCCTAAAAGATCAAACGTATATAAAGTGTGAAATAAAAGATGCTTCAGGGTATTCTTACGCTGTTCTTATGATTAACCTTAAATCAAAATACACTAAATAAACAGTAGAACACATCAAATCCCTGCATCACATCAATGCAGGGATTATTAAATTTAATGTCATGAGACAGCCCTATGATACAAGCAAAATAATGTGGATAACTTTTTAAATATCTTATTTGACACATGGGTAAAATGTGGATAACTTTTCCCCACAACAAATAAATAAACAGAATACATTATTTATCAATAGATTATATTTAAATACAAAATATCCACCAATTAAAATTGTTGTGGATAAGTTATGTTGATAAGTTATCCGCATAGCATTTTAAAGTTTTTCATTATCAGAAACAGAAGGGCATTTATCTTCACCGGTCTTTTTGTACATTAGTTCCTCTAAAACTTCAATAAAAACAGACCCATGGAAAAATATACAAAGTCCTCAGACCATCAGAAAATATATTATAAAGAATCCGGCAGCGGAAAAACAACTCTTATCTTCGTTCATGGATGGCTGGGAAATTCAACGTGGTGGGACCATCAACAGGAATATTTCGATCATAAGTACCACGTCATCCAAATGGATCTGGCGGGCCACGGAAAGTCTGATTCCTCCAGGCAAAACTGGACAAGCGGATCGTATGCGGACGATATCAAAGCAGTAGCTGATGATATAGGTTCTTCGGAAATTATTCTTATCGGCCATTCCATGTCGGGCGCTTATGTCCTTGAGGCAGCATTGAAAATACCGAACGTAAAAGCAGTTGTCCTGATCGACACACTAAAGAATTTAGACGAATCTTATACTGAAGAACAAATAGAACAAACGCTCACCTATTACCGTAAAGACTTCAAAGATGCGGTAGAAAACTTCCTCCCTCAACATCTTTTTGCAGAACAGACGCCACCTGCCATAAGAGAGAAAATACAGCATGAATTTCTTCGGAATGAACCGGAACTGGCAGTTGATCTGCTCAGCCCGTTATACAAAACTGATTCAAAGGATATTGCCAAGCATCTCAAAGTACCGGTGGTTGCCATCAATTCTGACACCTCTCCTACCCATAGAGATGCTAACCGTAAGTATTTTAAAGAATACGATTATGTAACTATAGAGGGTGTCGGGCATTATCCTATGCTGGAAAAGCCTGAAGAATTCAATATTCTACTTGAGAATGCCATCAAAAACCTCATTTGATCATGCAGAATACCAAAATCTTCACAACAGCTTTCGCCAGTGTTTATCCACATTATATTCAAAAAGCAGAAAAAAAGGGACGCACCCGGGAAGAGGTACATGAAATTATATTCTGGCTGACCGGCTATGATGAGACAGCTTTGCAGGAAATACTGGATAACAGGACAGATTTTAAAACTTTTTTTGAAAATGCCCCGCAAATAAATCCTAATACCTCATTGATAACCGGAGTTATCTGTGGGTATCGCGTAGAAGAGATTGAAGATCAACTGATGCGAAACATCCGTTACTTAGACAAACTCATCGACGAGCTCGCCAAAGGCAAACCCATGGAGAAAATATTGAGAAAATAATATCATTCAAAATATCTGCAGAATACCATTCCTTACCGGGATGGTTTTTTGTGTCAACCCTTCGTACCTATCGAAAAATACTATCACAAAACTCTTCCTCAATTCAAAAAACTTCCCGAAATTAGCGCCCTGTGCGTTAAATACTATTCAATGAAATAAAAATTTAAATTACAACATACAGCAAAACTTAGTATAAGTTTTCTTCGGGGCAGGGTGCAATTCCCTACCGGCGGTTACAGTCCGCGACTCCTTTCTTTTGAAGGGACTGATCTGGTGAAATTCCGGAACCGACAGTTAAAGTCTGGATGGGAGAAGAAAATGAGATGATCGATAAGATTCCTTAGAGGCTCTTATGGAATCGTATTTCATTTCCATGTACCGAAGACTATTTTAACTTTTAAAAGTAAAATAACATGGAAAAATTATTAGAACAATTCGGAGCAACCTCCAAAGAACGTGTAGAAAAGGCACTTTCAACATTACAACAAGGAAAAGGCATTCTACTGGTAGATGACGAAAACCGTGAGAACGAAGGTGACATCATCTATCCCGCTTCCACCATTACAGAACAAGACATGGCACTTTTGATCCGCGAATGCAGCGGTATTGTTTGCTTATGTATTTCTGAGGAAAAAAGTAAGCATCTCAACCTCCGTCCGATGGTGGAAAACAACAATTCGAAAAATCAAACCGCATTCACCATTACGATCGAAGCTAAGGAAGGCGTAGAGTCCGGGGTTTCTGCAAAAGACCGGGTGACTACTATCAGAACAGCCGTAGCACCCAATGCCCTGGCAGAACATATTGCCAGCCCGGGACATGTTTTCCCTTTAATAGCCAAAAAAGGAGGTGTATTTGAAAGACGTGGCCATACCGAAGGCAGCGTTGATCTTGTAAAAATGGCAAACCTTGGCGATGATGCCGTACTTTGTGAGCTTACTAATGAAGACGGCTCTATGGCAAGACTCCCGGAAATTGCAGAATTCGCCGTTAAAAAAGGAATGACCGTCGTTACGATTGAAGATATATATGCGTACCGCAAAATGATTCTCAGCAACTAAAGTCACATCAGTTATTTAACGCACAATACGAATCCGTCTCACAAATTGTTTTGAGACGGATTCTTTTATTTTGGTTAAACAGTATAAATTTTAAAAAGTAGCTGCCGGCGCTGTTTCATTATTCAGTTTTCTTTGTATTTCCGTTTTTTTACCCTTTGAAAAATCATAACTGAGCCCCAGAATAAACATTGATTTATTATTCATGATCTGCGTGTGTAATCGATAGTCCACAAGGCTTTCCGGTAAACTTTTCGTTTTATATTCCGAAGGCATTCCTATCCAGTACATTCCTGTAGAAAAGGTCCAGTTTTTTAATTTATAACTGACAAAAATGTGATTCTGATTCTCATTGGTATTAAGAAAGGCCCCACTCAGGCTATATACAGGAATATTGAACATATATTGAAATGAAAACGACTTATATTCTGAAGATAATACAAACGAATTTCCTAAATAATTATTCTTAATCAATGCTCCCGAACTTGTTTTTATCGTCTCCGAAGTAGGCGTCAACACAAGCTTTACCACAAGAAGGCTATTGCCAAAAGGTTTATAAGAACCTGTTATCTGAGCTCCATACCTTTGCCCATTCTGTCCGTTTTCATAGGTCAAAGCATATCCTCCGCGTTCCTCATCCAGTACATAATACTGATTAATGACCCGATCCGTATACCTGTAAAATAAACCAGCATTAAAATCAAAATGTTTATTGTTAAAAGAATAAGTCAAAGCATTAGAAAAAACCTGCTGGGATTTTAAAAAAGGATTTCCCCGCTGTACGATATTGGGAGCCAGCTGTACAACATTACTGCTTAACGCATTACTTACAGGACTTACCGGACTAAAACTTCCCGTAAAGCGAAGGGTCTGATTATTTTTCAACTGATAACTTACAATAACTTTAGGAGTAAAAGTCCATTCATTAAAAGTATTCTCTGCACTCTTATTATGAATATTGGTGAGCCCAGCACCAATGCGATAGCTCAACTGACCAGCCTTACCTGAAAATTCAGAATAAAAATACTGCTCAAGATAATTGACATTATATCGGGAAAAGCCGCTCAGATTATTCAAATCATTGGAAATTGAGGTATTCGAAACCCGATATCCCGATGACAGTTTCCCTGCTTTAAAATCATGGGTATGTGCCAGCTCTCCTACCCAACTGGTTTGTTTAGCTTTAAGCGTCATATCATTATCATATACGGAAAGTCCGGAACCGATAACCCATTCCTGAGCGGTTTCTGAAGTACCAGTTGTATAATGAGATCCAACCAGATTAATGCTCAGCTCGTCTTTTTCACCGACCTTTTTAGAATAATAAAGATCCAGCTTAGGAATAACGTAGTCTGAGCCGTTATTTTTAAACATGGCATGTTCTTCGATAAGATTATCCTTTGTAAAAACACTTTGCCCTGTGCCTTTTGAAAATCTGCTGAAAATATTCATATCCAGCTTCGCCTGAAAAGCATAATCATCAGGGACCAGGCGTGTATAACGTAATGCCATATTCTGGTTGGTATATCCAAAATGATCTTTTCTGTTTTCATTAGAACGGTAATGCAATCCGCTTAACTGATAATCGTAAATACTGTTGACTCTCCTATCATTATAATCTCTTACATTTATAGAATATTCAAACCCGAAATCATTGCTACCTTTTGTAAAATTGGCATATGCAGAACCATTAACAAATCCAGTATTTAAAGCTGACGAAACATCTGCACCAAAAATATATCCTGTTTCCGTAGACTTGGTTAAAATGTTCACAACGGTATCTGCTCTTGCCGACCAGCGAGCGGGAGGAATATCATAATACTCTACTTTCACTACTTCGCCGGGAGCAATACTACGGATTTGCAGGTCGGTAGCTTCTATGCCGTTGATCAGAAATAGTGTGGTCCCCCCCTTCGTACTCGTAATGGTATTGGATACAGGATCAAGCTGTAATTCAGGAAGAGTTTTCAGTAAATCTTTGGCATATCGCGCTCTTTCGAGCACTTCCTTATCAAATGTATACACCGCTTTATCCGCAAACTGTTTTTTACGTTGTGATTTTATAATGACTTCCTGAATGTCTTTCGTCTGTGAAGCAGTCGCAGTGTCTTTGCTTTTTTCCTGTGAAAACAATAGGTTCCCGCAAAGAACAAATAGGGTGTATAACGTTTTTTTCATGTCAGGCAGATTATACCTTTAGGACAATTCACTTTTAAAATTCGTTACACTTTATTATTCCATATCAAATAAAAAACAGATCAATTATGATTTTGTAATAGAATTTTTTTCGTTAATTATTTTTATTATGTTAAATTCAGCCCGTTTTTTGCTGGTACTTTTTAACACCACAAAACAAATAGAACATGAAAAAAGCAATCATACCTGTCCTCTGCTTCCTTTTTTCAGAAGTAAGCGCACAGGAAATTTCTGGTCCCACAGGGGAAAGGATGAATATCGTCAAGACCAATGTCACCGGCTATGTATTCAGAAATATCAATCTGTCTTATGAGAGAGCTTTCACCCAATGGTTTTCTATTAATATCGGTTTCGGAACAATGCCCGAAGGAAAAGTACCGTTCATTAATGCCTTTCTGAAAGATAAAGATGAGAAGAGATTTGAAAATCTTCGGGTAAAAGCAACCAACTTTACCATTGAACCCAGATTCTACCTGGGACAAGGTTATGGAAAAGGATTTTATATTGCTCCTTATTACCGGTATTCTGATGTTTCATCGAATACTTTCGATTTTTATTACGATTATAATGGCCCTGATGGAAACACCTATCAGATTCCCCTTAAAGGCGGAGGAAGTGCCAAAGGAAACAGCGGCGGAGTAATGGTTGGGGTACAGTTTTTCCTCACCAGAAGCCAGAACCTTGTTCTTGATTTCTGGATCGCAGGAGCCCATTACGGAGGCGGAAAAGGTGATTTCAGTATGACCTCCGATTATATACTTACCCCGGATATGCAGGCACAGCTTAAAAAAGAAATTGAAAACCTCGACATCCCTTTTGTAAAATATACCGTAGAAACCGATGCCAATGGTGCCAGAATAAAAGTAGACGGACCATGGGCCGGCTTCAGAAGCGGACTTTCCCTGGGGTATAGATTTTAAAAACATTATCGAAGGCCTTTACAACCGTTCTTTTTTCAGGGCGGTTTTGTTTTTCATCGAAATTTGTATTTTAGCTGTCATCAGACTAAATTTTTTGGGATTATAAAACCATGGACACATCCACTATTACTACCGCTCAGAGAATCAAAGCCATTGTCGGCGGTTCTATCGGAAACCTTGTAGAATGGTACGACTGGTACGCATATGCTGCCTTTGCCATTTATTTTTCACATTCGTTTTTCCCGGATTCCGATCTTAATGCGCAGTTGATGAATACCGCAGGAATCTTCGCTGTTGGTTTTCTGATGCGCCCTATCGGTGGGTGGCTGTTTGGGAGTATTGCGGATAAAGTCGGAAGAAAAAAAGCTATGACGCTTTCTGTTCTTCTCATGTCATTTGGTTCGTTACTTATTGCGCTTACTCCAACTTATAATTCAATAGGTATTTTAGCGCCTCTCCTTCTATTGCTTGCCAGATTACTCCAGGGATTGAGTGTTGGTGGCGAATATGGTGTTTCTGCCACTTATCTTAGTGAAATGGCCACCCGGGACCGGAGAGGATTTTATTCAAGCTTTCAGTACGTCACTTTAATTGGCGGACAACTTATCGCCCTGGGTATCCAGCTTATTTTACAAAAACTATTATTAACAGAGGCTCAGCTGGAAGACTGGGGATGGAGAATTCCTTTTGTAATCGGCGCTATATTATCTGTTATTGCGTTATATCTTCGGGCTAATCTTCATGAAACGGAGGCTTTTGAAAATAAAAAAGAAGTCAGTGAAAAGAAAAAAGGGACGGTAAAAGAACTTTTCAAACATCCTAAGGCTTTGCTTACTGTGGTAGGGCTTACATTAGGAGGTACCCTGGCATTCTATACCTACACCACTTACATGCAGAAGTTTCTGGTCAATACAGTACAACTGACCAAGGAGGAATCTACTTTAATTTCATTTATTTCCTTATTTATTTTTGCCTGTCTACAACCTATCTTCGGGGCTTTATCTGATAAAATCGGAAGACGACCACTCCTTTTAGGTTTTGGAATCCTGGGAACCCTTTTCACAGTACCGCTTCTCACCGCATTAAGCACGACAACATCTATGTGGGGCGCATTTTTACTGATCATGGCAGCATTAATTATCGTGAGTGGCTATACTTCTATCAACGCAGTGGTAAAGGCAGAGCTTTTCCCTTCTGAAATAAGGGCTCTCGGTGTGGGTCTTCCCTATGCGGTTACTGTTGCCGTATTTGGAGGAACGGCAGAATACATTGCCCTCTGGTTTAAGAAAATCGGGTCCGAAGAATATTTCTACTGGTACATTACAGGATGTATTTTATTTTCCCTGATTGTGTATGCAAGAATGAAAGATACCAAAAAGACCTCGGCACTTGATAAAGATGTATAAAAAACTTATACAATCGGCGCCGCAGATTCTCTGCGGCGCCGATATATTTTAATGGTAGGCTTGTTTAAATTTTTCAATCATACTATCCAGCGTATGGCGTTGGACGTATATACTTTTTACCTCTTCGTACCTCGGTGATTTGTAGAAAACCTCGTGAAAATCCATACTTCCGTTTCCTACTTTCACTACTTTTTGTACTTCGATATTCAACTTTTTCAACTCGTCTTTAAAGACTTTAAATTCATCTTGGATACTACTGCTCATTTATATTTTCTGATTTAATTAAAATTCCAATTTTATTCTGTTTACCCCTGTCAATCTTAGGGGTTACGTTTCAAATTCCGAATAAAGTTACTAAATTTATCAATACAAAATAAGACTTTATCAATATTTTACTACTTTTTTTACCAATAGATAATTCATTTCTTCCTATGAATGTATATTTCGTATTTTCAAGGTGGTAAAAAAAGTGATAACAACTCACCGAAAACTATGAATACTAAAGCATTTTTCACATTATTCTTCGTCGGTCTTCTTACGATTATCCAGGCACAGAAGCCGGAACTCAAAGCACCCGATTATTCTTCAATTCAAAAGAATATTGAGGATAAAAATTCAGAATTTTATTATCCCATTCTTTTAAAAAGACTCAAAGAGAATGATCCTTCGCTTACCGGCAGTGAATACCGTCACCTTTATTTTGGATATACTTTTCAAAAAGGATACAAGCCTTACAAAACAGGAAAGAAAGCTGAAGAAGTTTCAAAATATTATCGCGGGGAAGGTATTTCTGAAAAAGATCTTTCAAAAGGAATTCAACTGTTCCGGGATGTTTTGGATGAAAACCCGATGGATCTGCGCGCCATGAATTACCTGGCTTACCTGTATCATTTAAATAAAGATGATGCTACAGCAGAAAAAATTGCAGGAAGCTTCCACGGTTTATTAAATGCCATTCTTACTTCGGGAGATGGCTTACAATGTGAAACAGGATTCCATGTTATTTCTGTGACTGATGAATATGTGGTTTTGAACAGGTTTCAGATGGAGTCTGCGTCACAAAGCTCAAACTCAAAATGTGACTATCACCAATTTGAGCAAGGAAAATATAAAATTCCGGGATTCTACTTTAACATCAGTAGATTTTATGGAAAAATATTAGATTAATATAATAATGAATAGTCACGAACAATCTGAAGGCATCAGGGAAAACCTGACGGATTAATTAATAAATTTGAAAAACTTAATAATTCAGTTAAAAAAATCTAAGGATGAACAATCAGAAAAGCCACTGGGAACATGTGTATGAAACGAAGAATCCGGACCAGGTAAGCTGGACGCAGACTAAACCACAAACATCAATTGATTTTATTATTTCCTGCGGATTAGGAAAAGAAGCAAAAATTATTGATATCGGTGGCGGTGACAGTAATCTTGTTGATTTTCTTCTTGAAGAAGGATACGAAAACATTACGGTTCTTGATATTTCGTCCAAAGCTTTAGAAAAAGCCAAAGAAAGACTGGGCACAGCCGCTGAAAAAGTGCAATGGATCGCAACTGACATCACTGAGTTCACTCCAACCGAAACGTATGACATCTGGCATGACAGAGCCGCTTTCCATTTTCTGACAACCCCTGAACAGGTCTCAAAATATATTGATATCGCGAAAAAAAATGTCACCGGATGTCTGATCATTGGAACTTTTTCTAAAAACGGTCCTACAAAATGCAGCGGTCTGGATATTAAGCAATATGATGAAGAATCACTATCCCATGTATTCGGGAATGATTTTGAAAAAATAAAATGTATTACTGAAGATCATACCACTCCTTTCGGAACCACACAAAATTTTGTTTTCTGCAATTTTAAAAAGCGGTTATAAAATGTATGTTTTTTTAATTTATTTTTTTTCGCTTCCCCCCTTAAATAAAAAAGAAATCTCTTCAGTACATATTTACGATGCTTCCGGAAGGTTGTTAATGAGAAAACGGACATTAAATCAGCGGAGTTCAAATATCCGGTTGATCAGAAAAATATAATCATCACTGTAACGGCAGTACTGGAAGACGGAAAAGCAATAATTAAAAAATTAAGATTCTCAGTATCATTCATAAAAAAGAGAGCTTCGCGCTCTCTTTTTCAGTATTTGTTTTATTTTTTTTCTTCCTCCATTTCCACTTCATGACGAAGCTGCGCTTTGTATAAGGTAGCATAATACCCGTTCTTGTCTAAAAGATCTAAATGCTTTCCTTCCTCTACAATTTTACCATGCTCCATGACGATGATTTTATCTGCCTTCTCAATAGTGGAAAGTCTGTGGGCAATAATAATGGATGTTCTGTTTTTGGTAATTTTTTCGGTAGCCCGCTGGATTAATTTTTCACTTTCGTGGTCAATCGATGACGTTGCTTCATCAAGGATTAAGATTTTAGGATCTGATAAGTAAGCTCTTAAGAAAGACAACAACTGTCTCTGACCTAATGAAATAGATGAGCCTCTTTCACTTACTACGTAATCATATCCGCCGGGAAGCTGCTCAATAAACTGATCGACTTCAATTTCTTTAGCACCTGCCTTTATCTTTTCCAGGGTAATCGTATCATCTCCAAAAGAAAGATTTTCAAAAATACTTCCATGGAAAAGGAAAACATCCTGCAATACAACTCCGATATGACTTCTCAGGTTGTACAGTTCATAATCTTTTAAAGCGACATCATCAATCAGGATATTTCCGGAATTGATATCATATAATCTTGTAATCAGGCTGATAATCGTAGATTTTCCCGCACCAGTAGCTCCAACAATAGCTACAGTCTCTCCGGGGTTTACTTTAAAATCTATTCCTTTCAATACTTCCTGCTTATCATCGTAAGCAAAATGTACTTTCTTGAATTCTATTTTCCCGTCAAACTGATCTTTTTGTACTGTTCCCGTATTCGGCATTGCATTATCTTCATCCATCAGACCCAACACTCTTTCTGCCCCCACAATACCTCTCTGGATATTATTGAAACGGTCTGCAATCTGTCTGAGAGGACGGATCAGCATTGAAATATATTGAATAAACGCAATCACCACTCCGGCACTGATGGTTATATACCCTCCATAGAACAGGATAAATCCGATAAACAAAGAGGAAATAAGTTCCACAACAGGAAAAAACAAAGAGAATATGAAAACCGTTCTCAACAATGCTCCTTTCAACGTAATGTTGATATCATCAAATTTTTTAAACTCTGCATCTTGCCTGTTGAAAACCTGAATAATAGACATTCCGGCTAATCTTTCCTGGACGAAAGAGTTTTGATTGGCCGTCCAGTTCCTCTCATCCCCGAATGCTTTTTTCAGTCTCTTCTGGAAAAACCTGGTGATCACTACCATCAGAGGTAAAATTGCCAGGGTAATATAACTGAGATGAACATTGGTGCTGAACATCATCACCAAAACAAATACAATTCTCAGGATATCCCCAAATACCATCAGGAATCCGTCTGTATATACGGTCGCAATGGTCTCTACATCACCTACAGCACGGGTTACCAGCTGCCCGATCGGCGTTTTATCAAAAAATGAGGTTTTAAAATAGATCAGCTTGGCATATAATCTCTCTCTGATATCACGGATTACATTTTGGGAAATAAAGTTTGAAAAATAAACCAGGAAAAAGTTTAAAATCGTTTCAGCAAATACCAGTCCCACCAAAATGTAGATATGCTTCATCATTAAAGCCTTATCTTTCAGCTTTGTGATATCATTATCTACAACTTGCATCGTCAGATAGGGCCTGTATGTAGAAACTATTGAAAGGATGATGGAAATTACTAATGTAAGGATGAACCAAGAACGAAATTTCATTCCAATAAAGAACAGCCTTTTTATAATTCCCCAGGTATCTTGTTTTTTCATTGTTCGGATCGAAGAAAAGAATTAAAATTCTATGCAAAAATAAGACTTTATAACCGGACTGCCTTTACAAGTTGAGTAATTCGTGATAGAAAATTTCTGATACCTATTATTTACAGAATGAATAGCATAGGGACTTCAACCAGGAAAATAATATCAGAATCCTAACAGCTCTGCCCTACTGTCATTCATCAAACTCATATCCCACATCCACCAGATACAATCCGTGCCCGGGAGCTGAGGTTCCCGCTGCATTACGGTTCTTGTCTTCAATCACCTTTCTCATATCTTCGGGTTTTAGTTTTCCGGTACCGATCTCCACCATGGTTCCTACGATGGCACGCACCATATTTCTGAGAAAACGATTGGCGGAAACGGTAAATTTCAGTTCTGTTCCGTTTTGCTCCCACTCTGCCTTGTACATTTTGCAGATATTGGTTTTGTTGTCTGTTTTTAACTTTGCAAAACTTGTAAAATCTTCATATTCAAATAAAATCTTACAGGCTTCGTTCATTTTATCTATATCCAGAGATCTTTTCCAGTGCTGCCATGCATATTCCTGCGTAAACGGATTTTTTTCCAGCGAAATATAGTATTCATAGGTTCTGTAGGTGGCATCAAAACGGGCATGGAAATCATCCCTTACCTTAAAAATTCTTTTAATAGAAATATCTGGGGGTAAAAAGCTATTCAGCCTGCGTGGAAGCTCAGGGCTAAGCTCTTGCTCCGTATCAAAATGGGCAAATATTTTCTTGGCATGAACTCCGGTATCCGTTCTTCCGGCACCGGTTGTTTTAATCTCTTCTCTTAAAATGGTGGAAAGTGCTTTTTCCAGTTCTTCCTGCACGGAAACGGCGTCCGGCTGTATCTGGTAGCCGAAATAATTCTTTCCGTTGTAAGAAAATTCAATAAAGTATCTCAAAGTATAATAATAACTCCACAAAAATACTTTAATTTAACAAATATTTGTTGAAAAGTCTTTGAGAATATTACACCAAATGCTTATGAAAATTCCTATTTTTGCATTCGTATGAAAAGATGGTACCTTTATCCTTTTTCCCTCGGTTATCATTTGGTAACGGGTATCCGGAACACAATGTATGATCTGGGAATTTTTAAGTCGACAAAATTTAAGACACCGATAATCAATGTCGGGAACCTGTCTGTGGGTGGAAGCGGAAAATCGCCGATGGTGATGTATCTTGCCCAGTATTTATCCAAACATTACAGGACCGGAGTCCTTTCACGAGGTTACGGAAGGCTCACCAAAGGCTATGAAGTGACCAACTACGAAAGTAATTATAAAATCGTGGGAGATGAAGCGATGCAGTTATTTGAACGTTTCAAGAACCGTTTTGTCATCGCTGTTTCCGAAGAACGTGTGCCCGGTGCCAAAAAGGTGATCGAAGATATGGATCTGAATGTACTGGTATTGGATGACGCTATGCAGCACAGAGCTATAAAAGCCGGCTTCAATATTTTGATGACCGATTTTAATGATCCTTATTTTAAAGACTATCTTCTTCCTGCCGGAGACCTTAGAGAATCCAGAGCAGGGGCAAAGAGAGCTGATATCATCATGGTCAGCAAATGTCCTGATGAGCTGACAGAAGAAACGAAAAGATATTATATCTCGAGAATCCGTCCTTCATATAACCAAAAAGTATTCTTTTCATCCATCGGGTATGATGAGAATGTGTACGGAAAAGACAAAATGCTTCCCGACAATAACCTGAATTATTACGATATTCTTTTAATCACAGGAATTGCCAACCCCAAACCTCTTTTGGAGCATCTGTCAAAATTCTCAAAAAGAGTGACCCATCTGAAGTTCAGGGACCATCATAATTTCACGGATGATGATATTAAAAAAATCCTTGCGGAGTATAAAAAATTAGGAGAATATAAACTGATATTAACCACAGAGAAAGACTATGTCCGTCTGAAAACTTTTGACTATCTTAGAGAAATCGTTTACTACTGGCCTATCAATGTTTTGATTGATAAAAAAGAAGAATTCGATAAAATCATATTGGATTATGTTAAAAAAAATTAGAGAGACAGCGGATTTCATCAAAAATATCATTCACGAAACGCCTGATTTTGCTGTCGTTTTAGGATCAGGACTTGGAAAACTGCAGCATGAAGTAGAAGCTATTCATGTTTTAGAATACAAAGACATTCCCAATTTTCCGCAAACCACCGTTGCCGGACATAGTGGAAAATTAATTTACGGCACCCTGGAAGGTAAAAAAGTTCTGATGATGAGCGGCCGTTTTCACTATTATGAAGGTCATTCTATGGAAACCGTGACATTCCCAATCCGGGTATTTCATCTTCTGGGAATTCAGAATCTCATTCTATCAAATGCCTGTGGCGGGGTAAATCCTGCATACAGCGTTGCTGACATCGTTATTGTAAAAGATCATATCAACATGATGCCTGAGCATCCGCTTCGCGGTAAGAATATCGATGAGCTCGGTCCCCGTTTTGTGGACATGAGCGAACCTTATAACAAAAAAATGATTGCTGTGGCTGAACAAGCCGCTTCTGACCATACTATCAAAATCCACCAGGGAGTTTACGTAGCCTTACAAGGCCCCACATTTGAGACTCCTGCCGAATATGGTATGATAAAGGCCATTGGCGGTGATATGGTAGGAATGAGTACGGTTCCCGAAGTCATTGTAGCCAGACATATGGGAATGGATGCCTTCTGTATTTCCGTGATCACAGATTTAGGCGGGCCGGATATTGCCTTTGCCGTTTCTCACGAAGAAGTTTTAAATGCAGCTAATAAAGCCATGCCGAATGTAATTGCAGTGGTAAAAGGCTTGATCAGAAATTACTCTTAATTACCACATTAATATTTAATTTTTCAGCTTACAAGCCTATTTAATCAGGGTGTTTAAGTTTCTGATATTTCAGTTTTCTCCAATTCGTGTAGATTCGAGATATTATTGGCAAAAAAAGTATTCATAGAATTTTTCAATCGATCAATTTTCCGTGGCATCAATTGCAATTCATTGTTTAGCTTTGTATAAATGAAATTGTACAAAATGAGAAAGTTCTTATTAATTTTTATGATAGGTATCTTTGGATTAAGTTATTCACAAAAGGTACCCACCGTTCTTAAAAAAGGCTTTTCAAAAGAAGCTTTGAAACAAAAACTGGAAGATGAAGATGGAAAAGCAATTACTATCCAACAGATCCTGGATCAGCATAAAGGCAAAGTAATGGTGATCGACTTTTGGGCAGGATGGTGCAGAGACTGTCTTCAGGCCCTCCCAAAAGCTGAGGAATTAGAAAAAAACAATCCAAATGTAGATTTTGTATTCCTTTCATTGGAGAGATCAAAAGAAGGTTTTGATAAAAGCCTGACAAGATTCAATATGAAGGATAAGGATAACTATTGGTTTGCGTCAGGATGGAAAAATGACTTCAACAATTATGTGGATCTTAACTGGATACCAAGATATATGGTAATTGACCAGAAATCAGCCATAGCAAAATATTATGCCATTTCTCCTGAAGATCCGGAAATTCAACAGACCATCGACCGTCTATTAAAATAATTGAGATGTAGCTTTTAGCCCATAATAGGACATGTGCTAAAACGATATCTTTCACACCATATTCAACCATTCAACACCATGATCATAAGAGAAGCCACAGAGCAGGATTTGGAAATTTTATTAGAATTTGAGCAGGGAATAGTTTCAGCAGAACGACCTTTTAACATTACCCTTATTGATGGAGAAATCCATTACTATGATTTGAGCCATTTTATAAAGTCTCCGGATGCGACACTGATTGTAGCAGAAGAGAACAATGAAATTATTGGCTCGGGGTATGCCCTGATCAAAAAAGCCGAAAAATATTATTATACTTTTGAGCAATATGCTTATCTGGGGTTTATGTATGTAAAACCTGAATACAGAGGAAAAGGCATTAATAAAGTCATCACCGACGAACTGATCAGCTGGGCAAAGTCCAGAGATATTCCGGAAGTACGGCTGGATGTGTATGCTGAAAATGAATCTGCTGTAAAAGCCTATGAAAAGGCAGGTTTTGAACCTCATCTTCTCACGATGAGACTGAAGCAGTAAAAAGCTGGAAGCAGGGAAACAGAAGATCGAAGTAATTGCTGTGAAGGTATAATCCGTTATTTTTTAACTAATTTTCAGGAAACAGTTATTAATTTTTATAACATACTATAAAAATTTACCGTCAATACAGGAATCCATATCTTTGTGATATGGATTTTTCTTTGCCGCTTCGTAAAATTATACATGTAGATATGGACGCATTCTATGCCTCCGTGGAGCAGCATGATAATCCCAGCCTTAAGGGGCAGCCCATTGCTGTAGGTGGTGAGCATCGTGGCGTGGTTGCAGCAGCCAGTTATGAAGCCAGAAAATACGGTGTGCGATCTGCCATGCCCAGTAAGACTGCCAAAGAAAAATGTCCGCATCTTATTTTCGTTCCTCCCCGTTTTGCCCGGTATAAGGAAATATCAAAAAAGATCAGAGAGATTTTTTATGAATATACTGATCTTGTAGAACCTTTATCACTGGACGAGGCGTATCTGGATGTTACGGAGAATAAAAAAGGAATGGAGTCTGCCAATGCCATTGCCAGAGAAATTCGTCAGAAAATATTTGAAGAAACCGGCTTAACAGCTTCTGCAGGGATTTCTGTGAATAAATTCCTTGCCAAGGTCGCTTCAGACATCAATAAACCTAATGGGCAGAAAACCATTCATCCGGATAAAGTAGAAGGTTTTCTTGAAGAATTGCCTGTTGAAAAATTTTATGGTGTAGGAAAGGTTACTGCTAACAAAATGTTCAGTTTAGGGATTTATAAAGGAAAAGATTTAAAGAAAAGATCCCTGGAAGATCTGGTAAGGATTTTTGGTAAATCCGGAAAGCATTATTATAACGTCGTGCGTGGGATTCATACTTCTGAAGTGAAGCCTCATCGGATCCAGAAAAGCGTTGCAGTGGAGAGAACTTTTTTTGAAGATCTTTTTGATGAACAACAAATTAATGAAAAATTGGAAAGCCTGGGAAATGAACTTCATCAAAGGCTGCAGAAAAATAATATCCTGGGAAGAACATTAACCTTAAAAATTAAGTATAAAGATTTCTCTCTTTTCACAAGAAGTATTACGAGAGACGAATATTTTACTTCGCCTGAGCAATACTTAAATACAGGGAAAAAGCTTTGGGAACTTCGCCCCTACGATAAAGCGGTCCGCCTTCTGGGACTGTCTCTCTCCCACCTTAACACGGAAGAAAAAAAACAGGTATCTGTTCAACTAAAAATCCCGTTTGAAGAATTCGAGAGTGAATAGGTTATATTTTTTCACTACCTTGTATCCACCAAATCTTCAAAATATATGAACCCGACAATGATTCAATTCTTCCACTGGTATTCCGAAGGGGATGGAAAGCTATGGAAGGAAGCCGAAAAACAAGCCCAATATTTAGCAAAACTGGGAATTACTTCCGTATGGTTTCCTCCCGCCTATAAAGGGACAAATGGTGGCTTTTCCACAGGATATGATGCCTATGATCTGTATGACCTCGGAGAATTTGACCAGAAAGGAACCATCGCCACAAAATATGGTACCAAAAATGATTATATAAAAGCGATCAAGGCACTAAAAAAACAAAATATCGAAGTCATTGTAGATATTGTATTGGGGCATAAAGCCGGTGGTGATGAGCTTGAAAAGTTCAAGGTGGTAAAAGTGGATGAAGACAACCGGGAAAAAATCATTTCGGATGTTATCGAAATTGAATCTTACACTAAATTTACTTTTCCGGGGAGAGGAAAAAAATACTCAGATTTCGAATGGAATTTTACCTGCTTCAGCGGAGTAGATTATGCTGAAGGGATGGAATCTCACATTTATAAGATCCTGTCTGAATACGGAGACGACTGGGAAGAAATGATCCATGATGAGAAAGGCAATTACGATTACCTGATGTATAACGACATTGAACACCGAAATCCTTTTGTAAGGGAAGAACTCAACAAATGGGCGAAATGGTATTTTGATCAGACCGACTTTGACGGAGTAAGGCTTGACGCCCTGAAGCATATATCTTTTGACTTTTATAAAGAATGGCTTACCCTTCTTCGTTCCAATTCAGAAAAAAATATATTTGCCGTCGGTGAATATTGGGCTCCGGGTTACCTTCATCTTCTGCAAAAATACATTGAAGTCACGGAAGGATGTATGAGTCTATTCGACAGCTCCTTACAAAACAATTTCCATAATGCATCTAAGGAAGGAAGCAGCTATGATCTGCGAAGAATTTTTGATGAAACGCTTACCCAGGCAGATCCTCTTCATTCGGTAAGTATTGTTGCCAACCATGATACACAGCCTCTTCAGGATTTGGAAGCTCCTGTTGACTCATGGTTTAAACCTCTGGCTTATGCTTTAATTTTATTAAGAAAAGACGGCTATCCATGTGTTTTTTATCCCGATCTGTACGGTGCTCATTATATAGATAAAGATTCAGGAGGCCACGATCAGGAGATTTTTATGCCCAAAGTAGATGGCATTGAAGAGCTGCTTACTGCACGAAAAGACTATGCATATGGGGAGCAGCGTGACTACTTTGAGGATGTCAATTGTCTTGGATGGGTGCGTGAAGGCGACGAAGAACACGCGGGATGTGCTGTGGTTTTAAGCAATAAAGATGCCTATAACAAACCTATGGAAATGGGAAAATCATATGCCGGGAAACAATTCAGAGACCTTTTGAAAAGATATAAAGAAACAGTTACCATTGATGAAAACGGATGGGGAGATTTTCCTGTACCAGCCGGAAATGTAAGCGTCTGGATTCCTGAATAGAATAATGCAAACACGATTTAAAATAACAAAAGCGTACAAAATGATGTACGCTTTATTATTTTTATTATTTCCATTAACATCTGATACCACGGCAGCTCCACGGATCCGGAGCCCATTCACAGCAAAAATTGCTTTCGTCAGAAAAGCAACATATATTATCCCTGATAATGATCCCCCCTGTTAAGTGTTTAAGTTCCTGTCGTTCGATTTTCTTCGCGTTTTTGAGATTTGTTTTTTTCATAATTATTATATTTTGAATTTAAATACTATTAAATATACAAAAAAAAGCATTTATAACTACATGAAATCTAGCAACAACAGGATTTCGTCTATTAATAAGATGAGATTAAAGTTTCTGAAGCTGGAGGATGTCAGGTCTTTCAGACTTATCAGAAATAGTACCTGTTCTTGCAAATTCTGCCCACAGCGCTCTTAATTTCCGGCCGTTCTCATGAATATTTTTCCATGGAATATCCTTGAGCATTTCTGAATCTTTCCAGGCATCCTCATTACCAAAAATCAAAGGAAGATCGATACAATGAGGGGCCCCGATATGGTTTTCTTTTAAACGTGAATGAATTCTGAACAAGTATACATTACCTCCGCCCTGTTTATGGTTTTCTGCAAATTTTCTGGCCGGTGTTCCGTAAATAAATTCTGTAGTGGTTTCCACTGTTTTATCCATAATCTTTAATCCCCAGCCTTTCCCGAAATATTTATTCAAAGCTTCGGAGGTTTTAAGGTAAAAAGCCGTTTCATTATTATTGAGCCCAATCAAAACATCATATTTTTTAGCATCAGACCTCCATTTATCCAGAGCTTCTTCTTCTGAACATAGCGGATAATATCCATATTGAGGGCCAAAAGGCATCGCTGCTTTCAAACCATACTTCATGACGGAAGGCACGTATTTTTTATAATCTTCCATCATTGTATAGACATTTGTTTCACCTTTCAGGATCTCTGTTTTCTGCAGAAATTCAGCCGCCATCTTTTTCCTGTTATGGCGCAGCCCCAGTGGTGCGCTTTGGATGATTACCCGCTGAAACAAATGATCTACATCATCAGAAATCATGAGGTGAGCAATAGCATCTCCGCCGGAAGACTGTCCTAAAAGAGTAATATTGTCCGGATCACCACCAAAATCACTGATATATTTTTTTATCCATTTCAGAGCTTCAATGATATCCAACAGTCCAAGATTCGGAGGTCTTTGATCGCTTCCTCCTAAAAAGCCAAAAAGCCCCAGTCGGTATGAAACTGTGACGACAATGATCTCTTGCTCCCTTACCCATTCTGTAGGATCAGCGGTAGGCAGATCTCCACAGCCTATTTCATGAGAACCTCCGTGAATCCAGACAACAACAGGAAATTTACTGTTTTCAATAGTATTCTCGGGGCGATATACCGAAAGATACTGAGTAGCTTCATCTGGCTCAAAACTTTCAACCGGTGTGGGGGCAATCATTTTTTCAACAAGAGGGCTTAATGCCTGCGGGCACACAGGAATTTTATCAGGAAAAACAAATTCTGAAAAGGAATCTGCCGGAACCGGTCTCTGAAATCTTTCAGAATGGGCATAGCGAATGCTTTTAGCCTTAATAATTCCGTTTTCTTTTATGGCCGGAATGTTCCCGAAACGTGTTTTAAAGACATGGCTTCCTCGGTGATTGGGTGTCATTTTTAAAAATGTTAAAAATTCTTACCCTTAAAATTACCTTTGTTTTTTGACAACAGAAAATAATTTAAACATAAATATCCGTTCATCACCATTGTCCTATGCATTTTAGTTCAGGGTTTTGTATTCACTCGGAGAGAGACCTACTTTGGTTTTAAATAACCTTGTAAAGTGTTGTGGATATTTGAAGCCTAACTCATAAGAAATTTCACTGATGGATTTTCCGTGCGCTACAATTTGTTCCTTGGCCACGTCGATCAGTTTATTGTGAATAAATTCCTGCGGGGAAATTCCCAATTCTTTTTTAATCAGGTCTCCAAAATAATTCGCAGAAAGGTTCAGTTTTTCGGCGAAGTAATTCACCATGGGAAAGCCGATATTTTTAGGGTTTTCAGATTTCAGATACTCATCGACCAGGTTTTCAAATTTTCCGATAAGTCCCTGGTTAATATGATCTCTGGTGATAAACTGGCGGTCATAGAAACGCATACAGTAGTTTAAAAACAGTTCTATATTATTAACAATTAATGACTTGCTGTGTTTATCAATGGATTGTTCGAGTTCATGCTTTATATTTTTAAAACATTCCAGGATAATTTCTCTTTCTTTTTCTGAAAGATGCAGGGCTTCATGAACATCATAGGAAAAGAAATTATATTCCTTTATATTTTTACCAAGATTGGTTCCTTTCAGCAAATCCGGATGAAAGATCAAAGCAAAACCGGCCGGCTGAATATATTTCCCCCGGTTATAAATTCCATAGGTTTGTCCGGGAGCAATAAATACCAATGTTCCTTCCTGGTAATCGTAGCTATGTTTTCCGTACAACATATCTCCACACATTACATCTTTCAGGAAAACAGTGTAAAAACCGAATGTTCTTCTGTGCTGACAAATGGGATCTGATTTGGAAAAATCAATGATACTGACCATTGGATGCAATGTTTCATGATTGGCCATTTTATTATATTCCGAGACGCTGTTATAGATTTCAACCTCCTGATTTTCCATGAAGTATATTTTTATTATTCAAAATTACCAATTTCCTGATGAACTCACAGGATGTCTGTAAAATTGGTAAGTAATTCGGTAATCTGTATAAGCAAGGTTTATCCGAAAGTATCGAATTTTGTACCGTTATAGAAACTTTTTCAACGTATTAACTTAAAATCAAATACAACAATGACCACATTTACAGTAAAAGCTTATGGTGCAGAAAACACCACTGCAGACCTGAAAGAAATGAATATTGAAAGAAGAGAGGTAACATCCAAAGATGTAGAAATTGATATTCTATACTGTGGGGTATGTCACTCTGACCTTCATACGGCAAGAAACGACTGGGGCGGAACAATCTATCCTGCAGTTCCGGGACATGAAATTATCGGAAGAATCACAAAAATAGGCAGCGAGGTTTCTAAATTTAAAGTTGGGGACCTTGCAGGTGTAGGATGTATTGTAGACTCCTGCGGACACTGCGAAAGCTGCCAGCACGATCTTGAGCAATATTGTCTGAACGGATTTACGGGAACTTATAACGGACATGATAAGCATTCGGGAGGACATACTTTCGGTGGATACTCTCAAAAAGTAGTGGTAGATTCCCATCATGTTTTAAAGGTTCCTGAAAACCTTGACCCTGCAGCTGTGGCTCCTGTTCTTTGTGCCGGAATCACTACGTGGTCTCCTTTAAGACATTGGAACGTAGGCCCCAACTCCAAAGTTGCCGTTGTAGGGCTAGGCGGATTAGGGCATATGGCCATTAAGCTGGCTAAAGGACTTGGAGCTGAAGTAACTTTATTTTCAAGAACTCCGGGAAAAACCGAGGATGCTAAACAATTAGGAGCTGATCATGTAATCATTTCTACAGATGAAGATCAAATGAAATCAGTGAAAGGGAAATTTGATGTGATCATTGACACCGTTCCTTACGTTCATGATGTAAATCCGTACGTAGCCACTCTTACTATCAACGGAACTCATGTGCTTGTGGGATATCTTGGAGGTCTGGAACCTATTCTTAATACCGTTCCTATGATTATGGGCAGAAAATCAGTTGCAGGATCTGTTATCGGCGGTATTGCTGAAACTCAGGAGCTCTTGGATTTCTGCGGTGAGCATAATATCGTTTCGGAGATTGAAATGATCAAAATGCAGGAAATTAATGAGGCTTATGAAAGAATGCTGAAAAGCGATGTAAAATACCGTTTTGTGATTGATATGAAGTCACTATAATTCTTCTCTTTTTTAATAAGGTAAGCAGGTTCTTTGAGGACCTGCTTTTTTTGCTTTGGAAGGTTTGAGCCTATTACTATCGATGTTGTATCGAACAGCAAGCTATACAGTATAGGTATTTTTGCACTGTATATCATTCCTTTCCATATCCTGAAATGCCCATTCGGCCATGGCTTCTATCACCGTTCCAAGTTCCTGTCCTGCTTCACTCAGCCTATAGGTTACATGTGGAGGGACTACAGGTTTCGCCGTTCTGATGATCAGGCCGTCTGCTTCCAGCTGTTTTAAGTGCTGAATCAGCATTTTCTCTGTGACTGCAGGAATTGCTCTTTTCAATTCGCTGTATCTTTTTTCACCGGTGGCCAGGTTGAACAGAATAATAGGTTTCCAGAAACCACCAATTCTCTCCATCACATACATTACAGGACAGTCCTGTACTCCCTTCCTGTTCTCCTGAATGGTTGAGCTTTCTTTAATTGCTGTCATAATTCTACATACTTTAGGGTAAGTACTTGTATAAAAGTAAGTACAAATATAACTTTGTCTTCGGAAAGAAAAAAATATTTATTATGAAATCGCAGTCACTTGATCAATTTGTACAAAATAATCAATGCATAGCGACTTCATATGACAGTAAAAATCAATAAAAAATTGACATATGAAAATTGTAATCACAGGATCGTTAGGAAATGTTGCTAAACCACTAACTGAACAATTAGCAGCAAACGGACACCAAATTACTGTAATCAGCAGTAATGAAGCCAAAAAACAGGATATTGAATCATTGGGGGCAACTGCAGCTATCGGATCTATTACGGATGCAGACTTTTTAACCAAAACTTTTGAAGGAGCGGATGCCGTTTTTGTAATGACACCTCCGGCAATCAGTGCAACGAATATTGTTCAGAATACCATTAATGCAGGGAAGAATTATGCTGAGGCATTAAAAAAGACAGGAGTAAAAAGAGCTGTCATGCTTAGCAGTGTCGGAGCAGGCTCTCCCGTAGAAAACGGACCTATTAAAGGACTTCACGCTATTGAAAATCTTTATAAGGATGTTGAGAACACTTCATTTACATTCCTGAGGGCAGGTTATTTTTATAATAATTTCTTCAATGATATTCCTTTAATTCAGAATGCAGGAATCATTGGGGGCAACTACCCTGAAGGTTCCAGCATTCCGTTAGTACACCCTCATGATATTGCCAAAGCAGCAGCAGAGGAGCTCGTTGCAAATGAAAGTGGAAAGAATATAAAATACATTGTAAGCGATATTCGTAATGCTGCAGATTTTGCTAAAGTATTGGGTGCTGCTGTTAACAAACCCGAGCTGCCATGGGTTGAATTCTCTGATGAGGAGGCCCTGAACGGTATGCTACAGGCGGGACTTCCACAGGATATGGCGGAACTGTATGTAGAAATGGGAAAAGGAATGAGAACCGGGGTGGTACAAAAGGATTTTATTGACCACGGCTCACCTGTTGCCGGAAGTGTAACACTTGAAGAGTTTGCGAAAGAGTTTTCTTCGAAGTTTTAAGGCATAAGTAAGGAAGCTGGAGGCAGATGATCGTTTGAAAGTGGTATTTTTTCAACAAATCTCAAGATTCTTTATCTTTTAAACGGATTTCGGCGCACCAAAGGTGCGCCGAAATCCGTTTTGAATATCAATTTTAGCTTTAGCTTCAACTGTGATTATTTTTCCTTAAGAATTCCCCGTAAAACCTTTTGCTTTCCGTCGATAGGCTGATCAATTTTTAATCCCAAAACCTCAGCTACCATAGGATAAACATTAATATTGTTAAACTCGCCAATCGCTATATGATTCTTGAATTCAGGTCCCCAAGCATAGAATGTAGCTTTCATTTCAGGAACGACTCTCGGATTATATCCATGTTTCCCTACAGAAGACTTTTTTCCTTTTTCTAAAAATATCTTGGGAGCTTTAGGAAGTAAAAGAATCTGTCCTATTCTGTTGTATTGGTCATCTCTGGTTGCAAAATGAAGATATTTCGGAAGTCTCTTATCCAGATACACTTCATAATCATCTGTTTTATGAGCTTTTAGTTCTTTATAAACAGATTTTACCTCATCAGGATTTTTGACAAATACTCTCAGTAAAGTCTGAGAATTATAAAAATCGAATCTGTTTTTATCTAAAAGAAGAGCAGGAATTTCTAAAGGTGCGCCGCCATCTACTTTTATCATTCCATGATCGGAAACAAAAACAAAATTGACATTTTTCAATCCCAGGTCACTTACTTTCTGAACCAAATCTCCGATAGCGTTATCAATCAGATGAACGGCAGTTTCCGTTTCCTTGCTATCAGGGCCAAAATGATGTCCGCTTCCATCTACTTCAGGGAAATAAAGTGAAATAAAGTGCGGCCTTTTGTCTTCGGGAAGTTTCAGCCAGTTAACTACTTTTTCTACTTTTTCAGATGGGGTAAATTTTTCATGGTACGGATAGTAATAAGACGGTCTTATTCCTCCCGCATCACTGGCAGAACCTACCCACATTAAAGAAGCGGAGACCATCCCCTGTTTTTCTGCCAATCCCCATAGCGGAATGCCACCATACCAGCTTCCGTCTTCAGCATTCTTTTTATTACTCATGGCATAGGCTTCGTTTTTCTTGTAGTCATAGAAAAAATTATCTATCAAACCATGATGAGAAGGATAAAGCCCTGTAATCAGGCTCCAGTGATTAGGAAATGTGATACTCGGGTAGCTCGGAATCATCGCTTTTGCCTGCACTCCGTTTCCGGATAGCTTCAACAGATGCTCAGCATTGTACTTTTTAGCATAATCATATCGAAAACCGTCGGTGGAGATCATGATCACGTAGGGCTTCGACTGAGCTTCTAAACTGTTATGCCTTCCCGGAACAACTACCTGGGCCGTATCAATAACAGGTTGCTGGGCAAAAACCGTAAAGGAAAGCAACAGCAGTAAAAAATGTAATCCTCGCTTCATTGTTTAAAAATTTCGGCAAAGTTACATTCTCTATTGCTGCCTGAAAAGTTTATAAGGTTAAAAGTATATTAAAAACCTGTTATTTCTTTTAATCAAATAATTCCTTTCTAAATATTTTTTTTCATTTCAAATTGTGACAGCCAATTGGTAAGCCCCATTTTTTGGCTAAGAAATACACTTGTATTTTCTGAGGAATCATCTACGTTATTCAATGCTATAGTCTGTCCGTTATTTCTCTCTCTGATCGCATTAAAAAGCGCAGTACCGATTCCCTGATTTCTATAGTTTTTATCTACTGCAAACTGATATACTTTTTTTGATGCTGGACCATAAATGATATAGCCAACTAAGGTATCCCCGTGGTAAGCACCTAAAGTTACATAGTTTTCAGGCATTGGTTCTAAGACGAAAACAGATCCTTGCCATGAAGGTTCAATATCCCAGAAAGACTGCATCAACTTCCAGGGAAATTCTTTCATATCCTGAACAGAGACCTCAGCCGTATCATTTCTTTGTTGGATATTTCCATTAAAACAAAGCAACCTGCGAACAATGTTAAATCCAAGATTTTCATATGCTCTTATTGCATTTTTATTTCCTTCAATAACCTCCAGCAGTAATGTATCGGCATTTCTTTCTTTTAAGACCGGTATAATAAAATCGTACATTTTTCTCACCAGTCCCTTCCCTCTGCTTTCTGGTATTACTCCCGTTCCGCCGTTGTAAATAATCTTTTTATCATTTTCCACTTTTTCAGACTGAAGAATAAAGCTTACCAGTTTTCCGTTTTCAAATGCTCCGACTGACAGGCTCATATCTAATTTTTCGGCTGCAATTTTCGAGATCAGCACCTCTTTTGTTAAGTGAAAAGGAACAACATAATCAGAGAAAGAATAATTGAAAACTTCTAAAAGCTCGTCTATAGCAGTATGGCTTAAAGTATTGAATTCCATAGATATTTATTTACATAATAAGATTAAAAAATTACCATTCTCTGTCAAGATCTTCTTTCCAGTCAAAAGGCATGAGTTCTTTTAAAGTGACAAATACGCCGTTTTTCACTTCTATAATTGCATTGAGATTTTCCTTAGATAGCTGGCTCATCAATTCGCGACAACGTCCGCATGGCGGTACGGCATTTCCATCACTTCCTACTGCCACGGCCGCCTTAATATACCTTTCGCCATTTTTCAACATTTCCGCAACAGCACTATGCTCGGCACAAAACCCCATAGAACAGGCTGTATCAATACTGATTCCTGTATATATATTTCCGGCTACCGTTTCAATTGCAGCAGCTACTCCTCCATATTCTATAAAATCATTGAGTACACGGGATTTTGCAAATTGGGCAGCGATTTCTTTTAAATCAATTCTCATGGTTATTTTTTTATTTCTGATGTGCTAAATACCATTGAACAGCTTTACGTTCTTCCCTTTTAATAAACGGATCTTTTCCGTCATTATAATCATTCCCGTCATGCCATTCTTTTTGACTCAGATGTTCTTTCAATTGTTGATATTCCTTCTTTACTTCAGGATGAGCACGTAAATAGTCCCGGAATGCGATATGCCGAAGCCAATGTTCTGAAGAAACAGGTATTGCATGAATATGGGCAATGCGAAGTTTGTGATTGTGCAACTTTTCCGGAATCTCGTCATCCGTACGAATAATTTCGGGGAAACCAAGTTTATGAGGTCGGTCTATAAGTTTAATAAAGAAGCGACGGTAAGGCATATCTTCATTATACTTTTCATAGTATACATAGTCCAGACCTTGTAACAGCGGTGGAATCTGATCGAGTTCCTGTTCATTTTTCACTCCAATCATGATATCTATTACCGGTTTGGCAGATAAACCTTCTACGGATGTACTTCCTATATGTTCGATTTGCGGATGCAAAAAACCTATACTTTTTTCTAATTCAGTTTTAATCGATGCAAACTGATCTTTCCAGGAAGGATTGTATTGTTCAAAAGTCACTTTCATAGGTATCCGTTTGTACACAAATATATAAAAATTCGTCCAAAACCCTTATGGATAAGTGATTCAATTTTTTAAACTACAGATAAAACGAAAATACCTCTGAAAAATCAGAGGTATTAATTTAAAGTATTATATTTTTATTTTAATCCGGCCAGTTACTAAAGAGTTCGTCCAGATATATTTTGGTAGGATTAGAATAGCTGTTTTTTATTTTATCTCTCCACTGGTACCAGTTTCTGGATCCTTTAAGTGCCTGCTCCAGCTGTGGAGCCGTATATCCGGTAACCCTGTCTACAGGATATCCCACGCCATACATTATGCTTTGGTTCTGCGCGTCAATCATATCATACCCACCTGAGGTGTAATGGTTTTCAGCACTGATGGTCCGGTTCTGGAAATTATTGGATCCTGTGGATCTGTACACTGCATAGCCTCTGATTTTTTTATATCGCTCTAAAGTCATCAAAGTTTCCACTGTAGTCGGCCAGCTTTCCAGCAATCTGCGGTTTCTGTTTTTAACTGCTGAATTAAAAGACAGAAATGCATCCTGACAGATGTCATTATAAGCTGATCTGTCTATAATGGAATGCAACGCGTGGCTTAGTTCATGAATCGTTGTTCCGTACACCATATCAGATAATCTTCCATATGCCTTAATATGCACCTGAGCCGAAAGACCAAATGTGAGCTCACTCCTTATATGAGAATAAGAAGATGGCACTCCCCAAGGCGCTGTTTTACGAGCAGCAATTTTTATCTGGCTCTGTCTGCCAAAATTGTAAATATGGTTATTCTGCGGTGGAGAAGTTAATCCAAATCTATTTCCGTAATAAAAGTCGTGTGCCGCCTGATGTATCAGAGCATGATACTCATCTTCACCTCCGTCAATGACAGGATACCACGCTTGTTGTTTAACATTGGGTCCTTTCATTTCAGCCTGGAAAATAGATCCGTTTCTTACACTATAATTATATCTTTCCCATTGGATGACGTATTTTGCCTTTCCGCGTACAGATGACGTTGAAAAGTTCCCGTTTCCGTCTGTAATTCCCTGGGCAACGGTAAACCATTGTCGCATCAATACCTGAGCTCCGGTTACCGGTACCACATCTAAAATATCATCTTTCACCATAATTCTACCGCTTGGATACCATTTTTTTCCAAAGATCCACTTGGCTTGCGGGGTAGAACCGTCGACCAGCAGGTCATTTTCATTTCCGGTAAGCTCATAAGCAGTGTACAGCAGATTATGAAACAAGTCAGTTTTATTTGCAACTTTCCCGTTTACTTCATAACGTTCTATATCTTCGATATCGGCAAAATAAGGATCCTGCTCAGGAATATATAGTTCGCTGATTACTTCATGTCGCACTGCAGGAAGTGGTTTTCCTACAGGAACTGCAGTGTAATATACAGGGATAGAATCTGCATCGGGAGCTCTGTTTTCAAGAAATCCTTCTCTATATTCAGCATCTAATCTGTAATCAAAATAATGAGTGGTAGAATCCTGTTTCAACAGGCCTACTTCGTCTTCATTCTGAGGGGTGAATTTAAGATAAAGGTGTGATGGATGTACTTCAAATCCTCCGATTTCATTTGGATTCTGTTCTCTTACTTTTTCCAGAGCTATCTTCATAGACTCTAAGGAATAAGGATTTTCCAAAACGATTGAATCTCCGGAAAAAGAGCGGGCATAAGCATTATTAAGGCTTTTTGCTTCAGCCTTGTCGTTCTGGCTTTCAATAAAATCATCTTTACAGGAGTGTTGAAAAGAAAGGAGTAAAGCTCCGAATGCAAATAGCAGGATCTGCCCAAGTTTAAACGTGGTAGTTGTTTTCATCGTTGATTATTAGTTTTTGTTTGTTTTTTGATGTCGTAAATATAAAATAAAAATTGAGAGAAAAAATATAATTTTCAATAAATAATTATTAATTCTGTAAAATTTCCACTAATAACCTATCAATTTATAGATAATAAAAATCAAATACCTCTGAAAAATCAGAGGTATCGATTACTATTTTTACAGATGTTTATGGCTATTCCTTGATCAGCTTTTCATACGATGTACTTCCATCTTTAAGCTTAATTTCAAAATAATAATTTCCTGGCTGAAGATCTTCGACATTGATGCCTGCATTACTTAAGTCTGCAGATTTCAACTTTCTTCCGGACGCTTCATAGATGTCGACAGTTTTTATCTTATCATAATTTTTAAAATATACAGTCTGCCTGGCTGGATTCGGATATAGTCCTGTTTTTTTATTTGCCGCGGCAATTTCATTGGTAGATAAAGTACTTGCGGTCATTGTTAACGTCGCATACCCTCTTCCTGCATCATGATATCCCAATGCAGTTCCACTGCCTTTGCGGGAATAAAAAATATTAATCGTTCCGGGAGCATTTGGAATGGCAAAATCGCCTGCCCCTCCTGACAATGATCTTGTAGCTACAATAGTTCGTGTAGACCCTGATACAGTATTGGAGGTTTCAGTCCAGTCTTGCGATGTATCAGCTGTCGGTGTGTTAGGAACTCCGCTGAAAGAATAATCTCTATTGGCAGATGAATTATAAATAAATCCGTCTGCACCGGCAGCCATGCCTGTACTTCCAAATCCGAGTCCCAACATAGAATTGCTGTCACCTGTTACAGTCATCGTTACTCCGGTCGGAGTTGTATCTAATTTTACGGTCATCGAAGTGACAGGTAAATTTACCGTACCTGATGAAAACTGAGCCCACGCCAGGTTGGCAAAGGCTATACTGAATGTTAGTAAAGTTTTTTTCATATCAATTTTTTAAGAGGTTAATGATTTCTTTGTTATTGGTCTGCAATGCATATTCAAAAGGGGTCATTCCCATTGAATCTTTTTTAGATTTATCAGCATTGTAGTCTAGCAGTAGTTGTACCAGTTCTTTATTTCCGAACTTTACGGCCCAGAATAAAGGAGTGTATCCTGTTTCATCGGGAATATTCGGGTCAGCATTCTTTTTCAGTAAAGATTCTACCAGCTCTTTATTGTATTTTACGGAAAGGCCGGCCAATGCTGTTCCTTCTTTACTTTTGTAATTCACATCTTTTACATGATCGATCAGAAACTTCGCAACTTCCGTATTTCCTCTGTAACAAGCCAAAATGAGGGGTGAGAATCCATTTTCGTTAAGTTTATTGATGATCTCCGGATCCTGTTTCATGACTTCTTTTACTTCTGCTACAGTTCCGCTTCTGGCAATATCAAATATTGATTTTGCTTTTTCCTGAGAAAATAAAAATGAGCCCAGGAGTAAGGCTAAGAATAAGATTAAATTTTTCATTGTTTTACCATGACATAATTATATTCAACGTTGACCGTTTCAGCGATCTTTTTGGTCACCATTTTGGGGATTGTGACTTTATAATCTGCCGGCTTGGCAGTAAAACCTCCCTGCATATATATTTTATTGTCTTTCAAATATAGAGTTGCCGGGGAAGTAACCGCTTTGTCAACCCCATGAAAATTAAGAGTTCCCTGGACGGTATATTTCTGTGGGGTGGCGGTAAGTTTTGTTTTGTCAAAGCCGGCTATTTTACCTTTGAACGTGGTTTTCGGATATTTCGCTGTTTCAGCATAACTTTCATTAAAATGTTCTTCCATCAGCTTGGTTTTAAAATGAAAGTTTTTAACCACGGAAACACTTGCCATCTCTCCGTTATCCGCATTAAATACTACGAGATTATTATCATCCTGTGCATGAATATCATCAAATAAAGGTACGGAAGCTTCAAATGTCACTTTACCGGTTTTAGAACTGTATTTTTGAGCTGAAGCGTAGCTGGCAAAAAGCAGTGAAACGCTGAGTAATATTAATTTTTTCATATCAAATATTTTTAATTTTCAGTTAATCCATCCGCTTTCCATTTGATGAAAATATTGATTTGTGTGGCAGATAGCGAGCCTCCTTTGGGCATTTTCAGCGGATCTCCGTTCGGTCTTTGGATGCGGTCAAGGATGCCGTCTATATTATTTTTCACCTGGTCGTAAGTGGCAAAAGGTTTAAAAGCACCTGCACCATGACACCCCATACAGCTGTTATCCATAATCGGTTTTACATCGGCTGTATAATTGACCGGGACTGTTATAGGAGTATTGTCTGAAATCTCTTCATAGGTTCTGCTTTCGCAAGCGACTATGGTCATTGTTGACGATATAATCAATAGGTATACTAACTTTTTCATATTAAAAAACTCTGTAAAGATTAAACCCAAAGAAAATATGTCCCTTTCCCCAGTTGCCGGATGCATTGGTCAGATATCCAATGTCTGAATTGATCTGGGAATTGGTAAATAAAAGCTGGAAAACATGTCCCCCGGTCTCTATATCCAATCCTAATGATAGTGGGTTTTTATAGAAACTGTGATTATCGAAATTCACAAAATATTCTGCATTAACAGAAACTCTTTTTGATATTTTATAACGTCCGCCAAGTCCTGCCAGAAATTGATTTTTGTCTTCAATATTCTGATTGTAAAGATTTTTGTGAATATATGACGGCGTGAGCTGTACTGAAAGCTTATCATTAAATCTACGGGAAATCAAAGCCTGTGTAAGATAAGAAAGTCTGTCACTGAATGTAAGATGGGGATAGGTATCCTTGTCGAGTTCTGTATTGGTACCTATTACGTTGTATCCGACAATATCCACAGGGAAGTTTTCATTTTGCTTTATCAGCCTGTATTTTACAGCCCCTTCAAAAGTTTTCATATTGGTTTCCCGGGATAAACTTACGGATACGGCATCGCTGATACCATAGATAACGCCTAATTTTGTAGAGGCATTATCCAGCCCGAAGAAATTTTTAAACCCTGTACTTATGTCACCGAAACGGTGTGCTACTACGATATACCATTCTTTTTTTGCGGCTAGTTTCGTAGATTGTCCGGTAACGATCTGTAACGCTTTAAAGGCGGGTTGAGAAGTATCGGTAGTGGTACTAATGGTATCAATATCTTTCAGCAGATCTTCCTGTGCACAGGTAAAACCTGATAAAAATACTGACAAAAATAAGAAAGCTCTTGTCATATACAATTTGAATTAAATTTAAATTATGATATAACAAACTTATCAAGTTATCAATTCAAAAATATGTGATAAAAGTCACCAAGGGAATCGTTTTTATCAATCGTAAAAGAAAAACTTTTAAAACAATATAAATTAGATCAATCTAACATTTTCATTTACAGGCAGTTTTAAGCCTTCTTTAGTTTGAAAAATTTCTCCCTCATTTTCAATTTTTTTCAAAACTCTGCTTACCACTTCTCTGGAAGTCCCGAGGCTGTTGGCAATTTCGCGATGGGTAATTTTAATGGGATTGTTTCCTGTAGTTATTATCTGTTGTTTAATATAATTCAGGACTCTTTTATCCAATCTGTGGAAAACAGCATCATTCACCATATTCATTACTTCAGAAAAACGTCTGTCGTATTCCCTGTAGAATAGTTTATTGATTTCAGGGAACCTGATCAACCAGTCATGCATTACGGAAACGGGAATCAGTAAGGCTTCGGAATCTTCTTCAGCAATAGCATATACCCTGCTTATATAGTCTGTAAATATGGAGGAGAAGGTCATCAGACAACTGTCATTGGTTTTAATGAAATAGTATACGAGTTCCCGTCCGTCATTCAGGGTAAAAACTTTAATAGAGCCTTTGGTGAGAAAGGGTACATACTTATTTTTTTGTCCTTCTCTTATAATTTCTGTCTTTGCCTTTATATCAATCATCACGGCATGTTTCTCCAGTTCTGGTAAGAAGTCAGGACCTAAAAAGCCAAATTTATTGACAACAAATTTATTATTCAACATATTTTCTATTTTCTACTTTTTCTAAAAACAAAGATATAAAATTGATATATCTCTATCATATTTTTTAATTTAATTAAAAATATTTAATACAAGTATCTTAAATACAAAAAAAAATGACTAATTATTAAAAAAATATAAAAATAAATATTTTAAAAAGGTCATTACAATTGAAATGGAAAATCTGAATAAAAAATGCCCCGGTAAAAACCGGGGCATTTTATTGTATTGTAAAAGAAATCTTACGCTTGTACGTTGTTTCCACCTAATACGAAAGGCTCAACTTCTTTAATTTCTCCGAACTGCTGCTCGTAATTAGCGATGTTCTGCTGAAGAGCGCTTAATACTCTTTTTGCGTGAAGTGGAGCAAGAATAACTCTTGATCTTACTTTAGCCTGCTGAACACCTGGCATCAACTGAATAAAGTCTACTACAAACTCAGATGGAGAGTGGTTTACTAAAGCAAGGTTAGCATAGATACCAGCAGCTACCATTTCGTTTAATTCGATGTTGATGTTTCCGTCTTGTGGATTTTGATTGTTGTCCATTGTTATAAATTATGTTTTTAAAATTCGAAATTTGAGATTGTGAAAATATAAAAATAATTTCACATCCCAAATTTCAAATCATTAATTTTAGTTAAGGTCTTCGAATTCTTTCTTAGAACCTACGATAACATTCTGGTACTCTTTAAGACCTGTACCTGCAGGAATTCTGTGACCTACAATTACGTTTTCTTTAAGACCACCAAGAGAGTCAACTTTACCAGCCACTGCTGCTTCGTTAAGAACTTTAGTTGTTTCCTGGAACGATGCTGCAGACATGAATGACTTCGTCTGAAGAGCTGCTCTTGTAATACCTTGCAATACAGGTGTTGCTGTAGCAGGTAAAGCGTCTCTTACTTCAACTAAAGCCTGATCTTCACGTCTCAACTTAGAGTTTTCGTCTCTTAATTCTCTTGCAGTAATCATCTGACCTGGTCTGAATTCTTTGGAATCACCAGCATCTACTACTACTTTAAGACCGAATACTCTGTTGTTTTCTTCAAGGAAGTCATATTTATGTTCAAGAGCACCTTCAAGGAATTGAGTATCACCTCCGTCCACGATAGAAACTTTAGTCATCATCTGTCTTACAATGATTTCGAAGTGCTTATCGTCGATTTTTACCCCTTGCAGACGGTAAACTTCCTGAATTTCATTTACTAAGTATTCCTGAACGGCTGTTGGACCTTTAATTCTTAAGATATCTTCCGGTGTAATAGAACCGTCAGAAAGCGGAGAACCTGCTCTTACGAAGTCATTCTCCTGAACCAAGATCTGGTTGGAAAGTTTTACTAAGTAAATTTTTCTTTCACCTGTTTTAGCCTCAACAATAAGTTCACGGTTACCTCTCTTAATTTTTCCGTAAGAAACTACCCCGTCGATTTCAGTAACAACCGCTGGGTTTGAAGGGTTTCTTGCTTCGAATAATTCGGTAACTCTCGGAAGACCTCCGGTGATATCCCCTGCTTTTGCAGATTTTCTCGGGATCTTGATCAAGACTTTACCAGCCTTAATTTTCTCACCATCGTTTACCATTAAGTGGGCTCCTACCGGTAAGTTGTAAGCTTTTTGCTCAACTCCTTTAGAGTCTACCACCTTCAGGGTAGGTACGGCTTTCTTATTTCTAGATTCAGAGATTACTTTCTCTTCGAATCCTGTTTGTTCGTCAATTTCAAGTTGGAATGAAATACCCTGGATGATATCCTCGTATTCTACCTTACCAGAAGTTTCAGCAATAATTACGGCGTTATACGGATCCCATCTACAGATTGTATCACCTTTTTTCACTTTATCACCTGGTTTTACAGATAATATAGATCCATAAGGTACGTTAGCTACCATTAATGGAGTTCTGAACTCATTATCAGCAACTAATCTGAATTCTGTTGAACGAGACACTACAACTTCAGCAGTATTACCGTTTTCATCTTCCGAAGTAATTGTTCTTACTTCATCCATTTCAACGATACCATCTCTTCTTGCAACGATGGATGGGTTTTCTGATACGTTTCCTGCAGTACCCCCTTGGTGGAAGGTTCTCAACGTAAGCTGAGTACCAGGTTCCCCAATTGATTGTGCTGCAATTACACCTACCGCTTCACCCATATGGATTACTTTACCTGTTGCCAGGTTTCTACCGTAACATTTCGCACAGATACCTTTCTTAGCTTCACAAGTTAACGGAGAACGTACTTCCACCGCTTCTAAACCTGCTTCTTCAATTTTCTTTGCTAATTCTTCGATGATCACCTGATCTGCATGAGCAATCAGCTCGTCAGTTTCAGGGTCATAGATATTGTGAAGAGATACTCTACCTAAGATTCTTTCAGAGATTCTTTCAACGATCTCATCATTTTTCTTAAGTGCAGTAACTTCTGTACCTCTTAAAGTTCCACAGTCGTCTTCTGTAACGATAACGTCCTGTGCAACGTCTACCAATCTTCTCGTTAAGTAACCTGCATCGGCAGTCTTAAGAGCGGTATCCGCAAGACCTTTACGTGCACCGTGGGTAGAGATAAAGTATTCTAGAATCGAAAGACCTTCTTTAAAGTTGGCAAGGATCGGGTTTTCGATGATCTCCGCTCCGGTAGAACCGGCTTTTTGCGGTTTTGCCATCAAACCTCTCATCCCTGATAACTGACGGATCTGTTCTTTAGAACCCCTCGCTCCAGAGTCAAGCATCATGTATACAGAGTTGAAACCACCTTGATCAGTTTTCATTCTGCTCATGATCATTTCAGTTAATCCTGCGTTGGTATTTGTCCAAACGTCGATTACCTGGTTATAACGTTCTGTATCGGTAATAAGACCCATGTTATAGTTGGCTCTAATTTCGTCTACAGTTTCAATTGAACTTGCGATCATCTGCTTTTTCTCAACAGGAACTACAATATCCCCAAGTGAGAAAGAAAGACCTCCTTTGAATGCGTTTGAATACCCCAGGTCTTTCATTGCATCAAGGAACTTCACAGTAGTAGGGAAATCAGTATCAGCAAGGATCTTACCAATAACGTTTCTCAATGATTTCTTGGTAAGAAGTTCATTGATATATCCTACCTGCTTAGGTACGATCTGGTTGAATAAGATTCTACCAACAGAAGTTTCGATCAGTTTTGTTACGATTTCTCCGTTTTCTTTAACTGGTAGTCTACATCTTACTTTAGCATTTAATGATACTCTACCTTCAGCGTAAGCGATTTCTGCTTCTTCCGGAGAATAGAATGCAAGACCTTCTCCTTTTACTTTCATTGTCTCGGTAGAGCTTAATTCTTTAGTCATGAAATAAAGACCAAGAACCATGTCCTGAGATGGTACCGTAATCGGAGAACCGTTGGCAGGGTTCAAAATGTTTTGAGAACCTAACATCAATAACTGAGCTTCAAGGATCGCTTCTGGTCCTAACGGTAAGTGTACCGCCATCTGGTCACCATCGAAATCGGCGTTGAATGCTGTAGTTACTAACGGGTGTAGCTGGATTGCCTTACCTTCGATCATCTTAGGTTGGAAAGCCTGGATACCCAGTCTGTGAAGGGTAGGTGCTCTGTTCAACAGTACAGGGTGACCTTTCATCACGTTTTCAAGGATATCGTACACTACCGGCTCTTTTCTATCGATAATTCTCTTTGCAGATTTTACTGTTTTTACAATACCTCTTTCGATTAGTTTTCTAATGATGAACGGTTTGTAAAGTTCAGCTGCCATATCTTTAGGAATACCACATTCGTGAAGCTGTAGGTTTGGACCTACAACAATTACGGAACGCGCAGAGTAATCTACCCTTTTCCCTAGTAAGTTCTGACGGAAACGACCTTGCTTACCTTTCAATGAATCAGAAAGTGATTTCAATGGTCTGTTTGATTCAGATTTTACAGCAGAAGATTTTCTTGTGTTATCGAATAAAGAATCTACTGATTCCTGAAGCATACGCTTCTCGTTTCTTAAGATTACTTCAGGAGCTTTAATCTCCAATAATCTCTTTAAACGGTTATTTCTGATGATAACTCTTCTATAAAGGTCATTTAAGTCAGAAGTCGCGAAACGTCCTCCATCCAATGGAACCAATGGTCTTAGTTCTGGTGGGATCACAGGAAGTACACGCATAATCATCCACTCCGGTCTGTTGATCATTCTTGTATTGGCACCTCTCAATGCTTCTACAACGTTCAGTCTCTTAAGAGCTTCTGTTCTTCTTTGTTTAGAACCTTCGTTGTGAGCTTTATGTCTCAAGTCGAAAGATAATGCATCAAGATCGATTCTTTTTAACAGATCTTCTACAGCTTCAGCACCCATTCTGGCGATGAATTTGTTTGGATCGGAATCATCAAGATACTGGTTTTCTACAGGAAGGGTTTCCATGATATCAAGGTACTCTTCTTCTGTAAGGAACTCCATATTTTCAAAATCGGAACCGTCTAATTTCTTAGCAATACCTTGCTGGATCACTACATATCTTTCGTAGTAGATGATCATATCTAATTTCTTAGAAGGAATTCCTAAAAGGTATCCTATTTTATTTGGTAACGAACGGAAGTACCAGATGTGAGCAATAGGAACAACCAATCCAATGTGACCGATTCTTTCTCTTCTTACTTTTTTCTCAGTAACTTCTACCCCACAACGGTCGCAAACGATACCTTTATAACGAATTCTCTTATATTTACCACAAGCACATTCGTAATCCTTTACAGGACCAAAGATTTTCTCACAGAATAGCCCGTCTCTTTCAGGCTTGTGAGTTCTGTAGTTAATAGTTTCCGGTTTTAAAACCTCCCCTCTTGAGTCCTGTAAGATAGACTCCGGTGAAGCTAAACCGATGGTTATTTTATTAAATCTACTTGTTTTATTTTTATTTGACATAAAAAATGTTTTATTCTTTATTTCTAAATCTTTTATTTTAATATTTTTTCTTAGTTTCAAACGGGTCAATCATTTTGCCCGGTCTGAATACTTAACAAGCATCAAAAGATCAAACTTTAGTTGTCTATTGTCTTTTTTTAAGTTGTAGCAATATAACATTGTCATAATCCGGCTGCCATACTTTAAGAGGGTTGGCATAAGTTTTAACAAGATCAAAATCCTTTAAATCTATTGCGCTAACATTCTTTTTCAGAAAGCTGCTTCTTGCTATATAAGAAACAGTATCATTTTTATGCACAGCTTCAATTCCTATAAATGTTATCGTTCCTTTTTTCTGAAATCCTGATGGCAATACAACATATTCAATATTTTCTTCCTTCAGGAACTTTTCAAAAGGCATCGATGCCATCTTCTCAAAAAAGCTTTTATCTGCCACCAAACCATCCGCAGGGATGATTTGCAGATCTGAATAAAATGCTAATTTCCCAGGCATATCGTAGGTAAAAATCCTTGAATCTGCGGGAAGATTTTTTTTCAGATCTTCTGCAATACTTTGTACTTTATCTTTTCTGACTTCTTCAATCTCTTCATTACCTCCTGCTGCATTGTAGCCTAAACTTATATTGGTATTAGCCTTTACATAAGAAATTGAACTCAAAAAGACCGTACTTCCCAACAACAGAACTCCTGTTGCTATTTTACCTTGCTTAATACGCAACTTCAGTAAAAATACATTTACTATATCATTCAGCATTAGAGCTACAGCCAACATCTGCATGACGAAATACCACTGTCCTATCTGTGACTGAAAATACAGGTTATATAATAACTGTACTATAGCCCCGGCAACGAAGTATAATTTTAATTTTCTAAAATCAACCTTCGTAAAGGAAAGCAATAATGCATATCCCAAATTTGAAGCTAGGAAGATGGTTCCCCAAAGATTCCCAAAAACAGAACCTTCGGCATAGGGAAAACTAGATTTTATTCTCCCGCTTATCGGAACTATATTTCCAAATTCAAATTTATTATACAGTAAGTATCCACCCATAAGGGCAATACATACTCCTGCAGCTTTTACCAGGTCTCCTGTTTTGGGCCTTGTATCACCGGATAAACAGTATAATCCTAAAAAAGCAAGGACTAAAGCATTGTCTAACCGGGATAAAAACACCATACTGGTTGCCAGTCCCAGAAGCCATCCGTTTACTGATCTGCCTTTTATAAGCAAGTTGAGCAGTAATGCCGTGCAAAATAAATTAAGATGCGCCTCTGTTAAATACAGGGTACCGACTGAGAAAAAGACCAACACCAAAAATCCGACTCCTGCTATTTTCCCAATCCCTCCGTCTTTAAACAAAGGCTGCAGATATTTTATACTTAAAAAGAACAATATTACCTGTATCAGCCACAGCACATAAATCATTTCCTGTTTTGGAATTGCAATTATGAAATCTGCAATGATACATACTAACATCCACAAGGGATGAAAACCATTTGTAGTATAAATGTCATTGAATGTAAAGCCTGCCCCATTCACAAAATTGTGAGCTATCTGAGGGTAAAAGAACCCGTCATCAGCAGGAAACTTAGCTGGACTCAACAAGAAAAACAAGGCTGGTATGGCGAAAAGCCAATATCCATATTTTTCTGTTTTGCCTAAATTCTGAAACATTATACTTTCAAAAATGATTATAATTAAAGTTTGTTCTCATTAAAAGATTTAATTTATTCCTCCAATCTTACGTCTAATCCAAGACCTTGCAACTCGTGAAGTAATACATTGAATGATTCCGGAATACCTGGTTCAGGCATAGATTCACCTTTTGCAATTGCTTCATAAGTTTTTGCTCTACCAATAACGTCATCCGACTTCACTGTTAAGATCTCTCTAAGGATATTTGATGCACCGAATGCTTCAAGTGCCCAAACCTCCATCTCTCCGAATCTCTGACCTCCGAACTGAGCTTTACCTCCTAACGGCTGCTGAGTAATCAATGAGTAAGGACCGATAGAACGTGCGTGCATTTTGTCATCAACCATGTGTCCTAGTTTCAGCATGTAAATAACACCTACTGTTGCAGCCTGCGTAAATCTTTCTCCGGTACCCCCATCATAAAGGTAAGTGTGACCGAATTTAGGTAAACCTGCTTTTTCTGTGTATTCAGTGATCTGATCTAAGCTAGCTCCGTCGAAGATCGGTGTAGCGAACTTCATTCCCAGTTTCTGACCAGCCCATCCAAGAACTGTTTCGTAGATCTGACCGATGTTCATACGAGAAGGTACCCCTAGTGGATTCAATACGATATCTACCGGTGTTCCATCTTCTAAGAACGGCATATCTTCTTCACGAACGATTCTTGATACGATACCTTTGTTACCGTGACGTCCTGCCATTTTATCTCCTACGTTCAGTTTACGTTTCTTAGCGATGTAAACTTTAGCAAGCTTCATGATACCGGCTGGAAGCTCATCTCCGATTGAAATAGCGAATTTCTCACGGTTTTTAACTCCTTGGATGTCGTTATATTTGATTTTGTAATTGTGAATCAATTGTTTGATCAATTCATTTTTGTCAGCATCCACTGTCCAGTCTGCACCGCTAACATTTACATAATCTTCTACTGAAGTCAATAATTTGTGAGTGAACTTCACGCCTTTACCGATAATTTCTTCGTCAAGGTCGTTTTGTACCCCTTGGGAAGTTTTACCGCTTACCAGGGTGTTTAATTTTTCAATTAAAGTATTTCTTAACTCATCAAATTTAGCCTTGTAAGTGTTTTCAATTTCTTCAAGTCTAAGTTTTTCTTCAGTTCTTTTCTTTTTGTCTTTGATATTTCTTGAGAACAATTTCTTGTTGATAACAACTCCTCTTAATGAAGAATCTGCTTTTAATGATGCATCTTTTACATCACCAGCTTTATCACCGAAGATTGCTCTAAGAAGTTTTTCTTCAGGAGTCGGGTCAGATTCACCTTTTGGAGTAATTTTACCAATCATGATATCTCCAGGCTTCACTTCAGCACCGATTCTGATCATACCGTTCTCGTCAAGATCTTTGGTAGCTTCTTCAGATACGTTTGGAATATCTGCGGTAAGTTCTTCCATACCTAATTTAGTATCACGAACTTCCAGAGAGTACTCATCCACGTGGATTGAAGTAAACCAGTCTTCACGTACAACTTTTTCGTTGATTACGATGGCATCCTCGAAGTTGTATCCTTTCCAAGGCATGAACGCTACTACTAAGTTTCTACCAAGAGCCAATTCTCCTTTTTCAGTAGCATAACCGTCACAAAGCACCTGTCCTTTTTCCACTACATCACCTACTCTTACGTTTGGTCTTAGGGTAATGGTTGTACTCTGGTTAGTTTTTCTAAACTTAGTAAGGTTGTATGTTTTAGTAGCAGACTCAAATTGTACTAAATCTTCGTCTTCGCTTCTTTCGTACTTAATAACAATTCTGTCAGCATCTACGTACTCTACAGTACCTGTACCTTCAGCGTTGATTAAGATTCTTGAATCTCTTGCAACTTGTTGCTCAAGCCCTGTACCAACGATTGGAGCCTGTGGCTTCAATAGAGGAACGGCCTGACGCATCATGTTGGATCCCATCAATGCACGGTTCGCATCATCATGCTCCAGGAATGGAATTAATGAAGCGGAAATACCAGAAATCTGGTTTGGTGCAACGTCGATAAGGTTAACCTGAGCTGGCTCAACTACCGGGTAGTCACCATCCAGTCTTGCAATAATTCTGTCTGTTAAGAAGTCTCCGTTATCGCTCAACTCAACGTTTGCCTGAGCAATTACTTTGTCTTCTTCGTCTTCAGCATTAAGATAAATAGGATCGGCATTAAGATTAATCTTACCTTCTTCTACTTTTCTATATGGAGTTTCGATAAAACCAAGTCTGTTGATCTTAGCATAGATACCTAACGATGAAATCAAACCGATGTTTGGTCCTTCCGGAGTTTCAATCGGACAAATTCTTCCATAGTGGGTATGGTGAACGTCACGAACCTCGAAACCTGCTCTTTCTCTTGATAAACCACCAGGCCCTAGTGCAGAAAGTCTACGCTTGTGCGTGATTTCTGATAGCGGGTTGGTCTGGTCCATAAACTGAGATAGCTGGTTGGTACCAAAGAATGAGTTGATTACAGATGTCAAAGTCTTGGCATTAACAAGATCAAGTGGAGTAAAGATTTCGTTATCTCTAACGTTCATTCTCTCCTTGATTGTTCTTGCAATTCTTGAAAGACCTACCCCGAACTGTCCTGCTAATTGCTCACCAACAGTTTTAATTCTTCTGTTTGATAAGTGGTCGATGTCATCCACCTCCGCTTTAGAGTTTACAAGCTCAATTAAGTGTCTTACGATCGCAATGATATCTTCTTTTGTAAGAACTTCAGTTGTAGTAGGGATATTAAGACCTAATTTTTTGTTTAGTCTGTAACGTCCAACTTCACCTAAAGAGTATCTCTGCTCAGAGAAGAATAATTTTTCAATGATTCCTCTTGCAGTTTCCTCATCTGGCGGATCTGCGTTTCTTAACTGACGATAGATGTACTCTACTGCTTCTTTTTCAGAGTTAGTAGGGTCTTTTTGTAATGTATTCTGGATGATAGAGAATTCGTTGCTGTTTTCTTTGTGGATCAGGATTGATTTCACACCAGCGTCCAGGATAAGATCTAAATGTTCTTTTTCAAGGATTGTTTCTCTATCAAGGATGATCTCGTTTCTTTCGATAGAAACTACTTCACCTGTATCTTCGTCTACGAAATCTTCGAACCATGTGTTCAATACTCTCGCAGCCAAAGTTCTCCCTTCTACCTTTTTAAGTGCGGCTTTAGAAACTTTCACTTCTTCAGCAAGGTCGAAGATCTGAAGGATATCCTTATCAGATTCGTAACCGATAGCTCTTAATAAAGTTGTTAATGGTAACTTTTTCTTACGGTCGATATACGCGTACATAACGCTGTTGATATCGGTTGTAAATTCCATCCAAGATCCTTTGAAAGGGATAATTCTTGAATAGTACAGTTTGGTTCCGTTGGCGTGGTAAGTCTGTCCGAAGAATACACCAGGTGAACGGTGAAGCTGCGTAACAATAACTCTCTCAGCACCATTGATGATGAAAGATCCACTTGGCGTCATGTAAGGAACCGGACCTAAATATACATCCTGAACCACCGTCTGGAAATCTTCATGTTCCGGGTCAGTACAGTACAGTTTAAGTCTTGCTTTTAGAGGAACTGAATAAGTAAGTCCTCTTTCCACACACTCATCGATTGAATAACGTGGAGAATCAACCAGATAGTCTAAGAATTCTAATACGAATTGGTTTCTTGAATCCGTAATTGGGAAATTCTCCTGGAAAGTCTTGTAAAGAGCTTCTGTCTTTCTGGCTTCAGGAAGTGTATCAAGCTGGAAAAATTCTCTAAAAGACTCGATTTGGATGTCCAAAAAGTCAGGAGTAATAATTTTTCCTTTCGCTGATGAGAAATTAATTCTCGGATTTCCTTGAGTTGTTGATTTTGTTTTACTCATAAAACTTTTAAGAAAGGGTTAAAAAATATTTTGATTCATTAAAAAATATCAGGAAGCGAAAAAAGAGAAAAGAAATAAAGAGAAAAGACTTGAGATATTTGGCGCTATCAGAAATAGTCTTTATTCTTTGTTCTTTGTTCTTAGATTCTGATTCCTAACTGCAACACTGGTATATCTTTTCACAGCGTAATGCAAAATATTTTTATTACTTTTGAGGCAGAATTACCGCAATATATATAAACAGTAAATCCCTTCCATGCTTACACAATGAAAGAGTTGATTTTCAGTATATTATAAATTTACAAACAATTTTTCGCGCCAAAAGAGGGGCAAAGATACAAAAAGTTATCCACAATTGCAAATAAAATAATCTCATTTTGAGACTTTTATAGAAAAAGGGCTGCCCACTTACGGACAGCCCTTGAAACACCCAATTACCTTACAGCTATTTTACAATCACTTTATAAGATGTAATCGTTGACTGAGTTTCTACCTTAATGATGTATACTCCTGTTGGTAACGAAGAAGTATCAATACCAAGTCTTCCTGTCAGTTTACCTTTGCTGATCGGTTGACCACCAGCTGAAAACAAGCTATAAGCACCTTCTTCCTTGGTTGTACTCATTAGATGCTCTCCCGCTTTTACAGGGTTATAAATAAAAAGAAAGCCCAGGCCATTGGCCCGGGCTCTTGTATGTATCAATATAATTGAAATTATTTCAATTCTACTTCAGCACCAGCTTTTATATTTACAATATCAATTAAGCTAAAGCTTAGTAATAGACAACCCGCCTAGAGCAACAATATTACTAGTACTTGAATCGCATCTAAATCGTACTTTTAATTTGTCACCTCCGCTTAATTCCCCTGTCCAAAACAATGTATTACCATTTTCAACATCACCATATTCATTATTTGCGCTAGTATTCGATATAATTGTAGTCCAGCTATTGCCATCATCAGTACTTTTAAGCAAATCTGAGATCACAAACCAGCGGCTACCTCCTACATCATGATAGTTAGCCGTCTGTCCATTAACTACATAAATGCCTTTTTGATTATTAGGCACAGTATAGATATTGTTTCCCCATCCATTAAAAATATCAATATTCTTTATGGTGAATTCAGCAGTAACTCCGCCAGGAGTATTTCCAATATTCTGACTTCCGGAAACATTGACACTTAAAACTTGCCTTGGAATTCCCTGAGCATGCTCTAATAATTTAAGCCATGTCACACCATTAAAATAATAAAATCCTTCATTATCAACATTTATTGTTGTTCCGTTCTGTGTACCTGTTGATACATTATTAATATAGATTAGCGTTGACACTGGTATATCAATCATCGATTGCGCTCTTTGTCGATCCACTCTAGGAATCAAAAGACCATCAACCTCGGCAGAAGCTCCTACAGAATTTTTTGCCATCACTTCTAAAGTAGAATAAGGCAAATCCGTATTAATCCCTATCTGGCTATTACAAAAAACAGAAATAGCCAAAAAAATAACTGATAATAATCTTTCTTTCATCATTAACAAATTTTAAAATATAATTTAACAAAAAAAAGAAATTTTATTTTATAATAAAAATAATACATAAAATATTATCATTAAATTAACATTATTCAATTTTAATTTATAATTTTATACTTTTTTATTATAAATTAACATTTTTACGAAATTTTAGCTTGTAAATAAAATAGAATAGTAAAAAAATAATAAATGAAGTTAACAAAAGAATACCAGATATTGATAAGAGCTATTATTTACACTATTTGCAACTACGAAAAAGCCCGGGCCAATGGCCCGGGCTCTTATATGTATCAATATAATTGAAATTATTTCAATTCTACTTCAGCACCAGCTTCTTCTAATTGCTTCTTAAGAGCTTCAGCTTCGTCTTTAGATACACCTTGCTTGATTGGAGCAGGAGCACCGTCTACGATATCTTTAGCTTCTTTAAGACCAGCACCAGTTAAATCTTTTACTAATTTAACGATAGCTAATTTAGAAGCACCTGCAGACTTAAGAATTACGTCGAATTCAGTCTTTTCTTCAGCAGCTTCACCTGCACCACCTGCAGCAACAACTACAGCAGCAGCAGCCGGCTCAATTCCGTACTCATCCTTAAGGATAGTAGCTAATTCGTTTACGTCTTTTACAGTTAGGTTTACTAGCGTTTCAGCTAAATTTTTTAAATCTGACATTGTTGTAATGTTTTTGTTGATTATTTATTTAATTTTTTGAGTGTAATTATTCAGCAGCTGGCGTTTCGTCAGTGCTTTCTGCAGCAGGAGCTTCAGGAGCTTCAGCAGCAGGAGTTTCTTCTACTGCAGGAGCAGCTTCTTCAGCCTGAGCTTCTACAGTTTCAGATTTGTTTTGAAGAGCAGAAACAACTCTTTGGATTGGAGACTGAAGTAATCCGATGATTTCACCGATCATTTCTTCTCTAGACTTGATGCTTACTAAGGTATCAAGGTTGTTGTCACCAACATAGAAAGTTTCCTGTACAAAAGCAGACTTTAAAGCCGGCTTCTCTTCTTTCTTTCTGAAATCTTTGATTAATTTTGCAGGAGCATTTGCTGTATCAGCAATCATTAAAGCAGAGTTTCCTTTGAAAGTGTCAAACATTTCAGAGAAATCTACTCCATCAATTTGCTCCATTGCTTTTTGTAAAAGTGTATTTTTTACAACTTTTACTTTGATATTTTGTTTGAAAGCTTGTCTTCTGAAATCTGAAGATTTAGCAGCGTTCAAACCTTCTAGATCTGCTACGTATACTACTTTTGCATCCTGAAGCAAGTCTTTGATCTCTTGTATTGCTACAACTTTTTGGTCTTTTGTCATTGTCTTAGGATTAAATATTAGTTAACAGATTTAGTATCAATTGCAATACCTGGGCTCATAGTAGAAGACAAATAGATGCTCTTCACATAAGTTCCTTTAGCAGCAGTTGGTTTCATTTTGATCAATGTCTGGATAAGCTCCTGAGCATTTTCTTTGATCTTGGCAGCATCGAAAGATACTTTACCGATACCAGCATGGATGATCCCATACTTATCAACTTTGAAATCAATTTTACCTGCTTTCACTTCAGCTACTGCTTTACCAATTTCCATTGTTACAGTACCTGATTTAGGGTTTGGCATTAAACCTCTTGGACCTAATACTCTACCTAATGGACCTAATTTACCCATTACAGCCGGCATAGTAACGATAACGTCAACATCTGTCCAACCTTCTTTGATTTTTTGCAAGTATTCGTCAAGACCTACATAGTCAGCACCAGCAGCTTTAGCTTCTGCTTCTTTATCTGGAGTTACTAAAGCCAAAACTTTAACATCTTTACCAGTACCGTGAGGAAGAGATACTACACCTCTTACCATTTGGTTTGCTTTTCTTGGGTCTACACCTAATCTTACAGCGATATCTACAGAAGCATCAAATTTTGTAGTGTTCACTTCTTTTACAAGAGCTGAACCTTCTTCAAGATTATAGATTCTTCCTTTTTCTACTTTGCTTAAAGCTTCCTTTTGCTTTTTAGTCAATTTTGCCATTTCTAATAGTTTTAAGCGTTAAAAGTTGGTTTAGTTCCTGTTACTCTTAATCCCATAGATCTAGCAGTACCTGCAACCATAGAAACTGCAGAATCCATTGTAAAGCAGTTAAGGTCAGCCATTTTATCCTCAGCGATTTTCTTCACCTGATCCCAAGATACAGAACCTACTTTGTTTCTGTTTGGTTCACCAGAACCTCCCTTGATTTTAGCTGCATCCATTAACTGGATCGCTGCAGGTGGAGTTTTAATAACGAATTCAAAAGATTTGTCTTCGTATACTGTAATTACTACAGGTAAAACTTGCCCTGGCTTATCTTGGGTTCTTCCGTTAAATTGCTTACAAAACTCCATGATGTTCACACCTGCAGAACCCAAAGCTGGACCTACTGGTGGAGAAGGGTTAGCTGCGCCACCTTTCACCTGAAGCTTTACCATTTTAAAGACTTTCTTAGCCATTGTTTGTTTTTTAAATTTGAATAATTAATGAGTTTGGAAGCATTTATTATTCAGTAGGTTATGCACTCACATAACAATAAACCTACTTTTTGGACTGCAAAAGTATAAAATATTTTTGAATCTACAAACGGATAACGCTGATTTTTAAAAAGTTTTAAAAAAAATATCAGGAATATAATCTCATATTTTTCAGATCGATACCGTTGAAAGCGTTCTATCAAAAAGAAAGGAAAATACTTTTTATTCTTTCTTACGTATCCTGATTTTATCATAACGATCCGTTGGTTTTTAATAAAATCCTTATCATATACTGCAACTGTAATAGTATATTCTTTTCAAATGCAATGAAATAAAAAAGGCCATTATACTTAATGACCTTGTCCTTTTTATAGTGAGAATGTGTTTTTAAAATCCGGATGGTTTATTTATTGTTTGTGCGGAACCGTCAGTTCCTCCAAGGTCAGCATTGACATCAGCGATATTATGTTTTGTGATCAGCCTTTTGTATGCCATCAGGTAAAGATCAACCGTAAAATTATTATAAACTCTGGATGGGGGGTTAGCATTGGTAGCAACCATTCTACTATCCGAAAACCTTGCTCTTATGTGCCAAGTTCCATTGCTCTTGAATGCCACAACATCCGGAGACCCCTGCTTGTTATCATTCACTCCATTATCCCCATAATCCAACATAACATTAGTAGTACCATCGTTAAGTTTAAAAGAATAATTGTGAAGAACTACCAAAAAGTTGTTTGCATCGATCTTGGTATCATAATCTGTAATACCTAGACCGGACACCCCCGTAAGAGAAAGCTTAAGATAATTAAATAACCCACTGCTTTCCAATGTAGGATCATATAATTGAATGGCATTTTCAGAGGTGGCCAGAAAACTACCACCTGTCATAGTGGGTTCACCAGGATTTCTAAGATATAACGAGTTCGTATAGGTTTTTCCGTTAACGTCAAGTGTCTCTACAGGATTAGAGGTATTGATTCCGACTTTTCCTTTCTGGGCATTCAAAAATAGCCCCAGACTCATGATCATTATGATATAAATTTTTCTTTTCATATGTTTTTTTATTGAAGCCCAAGAGGCGTATTGGTTGAAACTCCCGAATAACCCGGAGAAGCAGATGCTGAAACAGATCCGTTAAATGTACCCCAGTCTTTTACTAATGATCTTTCAAAAACATTCAATGTAAATGTCCATGTCCCATTTTGTGATGAAACTGTACCTGCTCCTTTAAAACTAAGATTGATAGCATGGTAATTTTTACCTCCACTTGCAATCTGGGTTATTTCTGTAGAATAAGAGCCGTAAGATTTAGGATTTGTTGATGTATTCGCTGCAGATACGGCAGCTGTAAACACAGCTCCGGTAATGGCTACTACATATTTACTGGTATCCAAACCTGTGTTTAAATTAACAACTTCATCCTGTTTAACATTTTTCAGAATTACATTATAAATGTTTACAGGTGCTACATTACGAAGTGAAATATCCAACAATTTCACTTTACCCACAGGAGAAGTATCTTTCGAACGCGTAATAAGAAGATAATTACCACCTGCTTTTGAATTTTCTGTATCGATCAGGTATGATTCAACTAATGTTTCTCCTACTACATCCAAAGTACCTTTAGGACTCGTAGTATTAATTCCAACCTGAGCTTTAATACCTGAAGAAGCAAAAACTATCAAGAAGATTGCAATAATATTTTTCATATAGTGTTTGTTTTATTGAATTAATGGAGCGGTGGCAGCACCGGTTGTTGAAGCTTTAAGATCCTGAGTAGAATTAAAATCTTTAGCATAAGATCTATCAAAAACTAACAAATTGAGTGTCCATACTCCGGTGGGAAGAGATGCATCGGGTGAAAAGCCTTGGTAATCGGCCTTTAGCTTCCAGGTACCAGCGGTAGGATAAGCAAAGATCTGAGGAACCGGGGTCACCCAATCTGCAGAATATGTTCTGGTAGACTGTGTAAATCCGAAGGAAGAAATGACTACAAGAAATTTATTAGAATTGATTTTTGTATCAAATTGATTCACCCAATCTTTATCCGAAGGATCACACGTAATCTTAAACTGAATAAGATTAATCGGTGCAGGTGAATTGGGAACAAAAGAGTCATTATAAGCTGTAATCTTATTTTCAGGTGCGGGAGATTTAATGATAAATGTATAATTTTCATTAGCTCCCAATTTTTCCATGGGTGTTTTCAACACTATTCCGGATGTTTTCATGGTACCATTAACAGTCAATTCCTTTTCAGGTTTTGTTGTATTAATACCAACCTGTGCTTTAGCCCATACTGTAGCCAGTAATAAGACTATCGAAATAATTTTTGTCATGAGGTTATGTGTTTATATAAAGTTTGTGTTTTTAATATCCATTATAATTTTTCACATTGGGATTTTTACGCTAAAATATAAGCATCCGACACTGCTAAAAGCAGTGCATTAAATAAGAAAAATATAAAGTTTTTTTGGATTATAGGATTGATAGGTTACAATAAGCATGCCATAAAAAGTGAAATACTTATGAAAACCTATTTATTGACAGGCAATACCACCGGTTATCCCAAAGAGGTGAAATGTGATGTAAATCAAAGTGCCATATCGAAGCATTAAACAAAGATTTTATATTTTATTTACAATTTTAAGGAATAAACAAACTTAAAAAGACTTAATCAAAAGAGAAAGAAAAAATCATCATTACTTAAACAAACGTTTGGCATTATGAATAAGTTATGATTGTTTATAATTAAAAAATAATCTACGGACTATAATATATCATCCAAGCCTGATCTCTGAATATATATTATATTCCAATTTTAAGGCAAAAAAAAGACTGCTATTTGCAGTCTTTTTATTTATATATAAGTATGTATTATACTTTTTCTACTTGCATGTAGCTTAGTTCCATTGGAGTTTTTCTACCGAAGATCAATACAGAAACTTCAATTTTCTTTTTATCTTCGAGAATTTTCTCAACTGTACCATTGAATCCGTTGAAAGGTCCATCTATTACTTTAACGTTTTCACCTACTACATAAGGAATTTCAACATCGCTTGCAAATTCTGAAAGCTCATCCATTCTTCCCAACATTCTGTTAACCTCAGATTTTCTCATAGGAACAGGATCTCCACCTTTTGTTAAGCTCAAGAAAGATATCACTCCAGGAATGTTTTTAATAACGTGAGGAATTTCCCCCATCAGATCAGCTTCGATCATCAAGTAACCAGGATAGTAAGGTCTCTCTTTAGGAACTTTTTTTCCGTTTCTAATCTGAATTACCTTTTCCATAGGAATAACCACTTGAGTAACGTACTGCTCAAACCCTAAACGCTTGATTTCTGTCTCAATATAGTTTTTCACTTTATTTTCCTGTCCGCTGATTGCTTTCAGCACATACCATTTCAATTCGCTCATTATGGGAAAATACTTTTAATTAATTGAACAAGTTGATTAGCATTCCTATTATGTTGCTGATTGCTTTTGAAAACAATTCATCAACTCCAAAGGTAAATAATGCCAGAATCACTGTCGCAATAGTCACTACAATAGTAGATGACTGAAGGTCAGCCCACTTTGGCCATTCAACTTTATGTCTGAATTCGTTATAAGAACCTTTTAAAAAATCGACAAATGAACTCATAATTTATATTTGCACGGGCACAAGGATTCGAACCCTGATCAACGGTTTTGGAGACCGGTATCCTACCATTGGACGATGCCCGTAGATAAAAGCTTCCGAGAGTTTCCTTTCGGAAGCTAATTTATTTTAAGATGATTAGTCTAAGATTTCAGTAACCTGACCTGAACCAACTGTTCTACCTCCTTCTCTGATCGCAAATCTAAGACCTACGTTAAGAGCGATTGGCTGTAACAATTCTACAGTGATCTCTAAGTTATCTCCTGGCATTACCATTTCAACACCTTCTGGTAAGAAGATTTCACCTGTAACGTCAGTAGTTCTTACGTAGAACTGAGGACGGTATTTGTTGTGGAATGGAGTGTGACGTCCACCTTCTTCTTTAGAAAGGATATAAACAGAAGCTTTGAATTTTTTGTGTGGCTTAACTGAATCTTTCTTAGCGATAACCATACCTCTCTTGATGTCAGTTTTTTCAATACCTCTCAACAATAGACCTACGTTATCTCCAGCTTCACCTCTATCTAGGATTTTTCTGAACATCTCAACTCCTGTAATAGTAGAAGTTAATTTCTCATCACCCATACCTACGATATCAACTGGATCTCCAGTGTTGATAACACCAGCCTCGATTCTACCAGTTGCTACAGTACCTCTACCTGTAATAGAGAATACATCTTCGATTGGCATCAAGAATGGCTTTTCAGTATCTCTTGGTGGTTGCTCGATCCAAGTATCAACAGCATTCATCAATTCTTCAACGCTCTTGAACCACTTATCTTCAGTGTTAGCAGGAGATGCAGTAGCTGCAGTAAGAGCTCCTAATGCAGAACCTTGAATTACTGGAGAGTTATCTCCGTCAAATTCGTAAGTAGACAATAAGTCTCTAAGTTCCATTTCAACAAGCTCTAACAATTCTGGATCATCCACCATGTCAACTTTGTTCATGAAAACAACGATTCTTGGTACGTTTACCTGGCGGCAAAGTAGGATATGTTCTCTAGTCTGAGGCATTGGACCGTCAGTAGCAGCACATACAACGATAGCTCCATCCATCTGAGCAGCACCAGTTACCATGTTCTTAACATAGTCGGCGTGACCTGGACAGTCAACGTGAGCGTAGTGTCTTTTTTCAGTTTCGTATTCGATGTGAGCTGTATTGATAGTAATACCTCTTTCTTTTTCTTCTGGAGCAGAGTCAATTGCAGAGAAGTCTTTTTTCTCAGCAAGACCTTTGCTAGCTAATACAGCAGAAATAGCAGCTGTAAGAGTAGTTTTACCATGGTCAACGTGACCAATAGTACCAATGTTCAAGTGTGGTTTGTTACGATTAAACGTTTCCTTTGCCATGATTTAAAATTATTTATTTATTGTTTTTCAAATTTTCGGTGTGCAAATATAATGAATTTTTAAATACCAAAAACTTTTTATTAAAAAAACTTTCAATATTCTCTTCCAGTGAAGGACAAACCTTATATTTCAACGTATTGAGACTGCAAATTTACATAATTTTCCTGATTGAAAAAAACTTTCTGAAACCTTTTACGAAAAAGCCTGAAATACAGAATATTCCAGGCTCAGTTAATATATAAAATGAAAGATAATCAGGCTTGACGAAGCTTTTTGGTCCTATTGAATATCCAGAAAATTATGGGAAAAATAAGCAATGTAAGGATGGTTGCCGTGATCAGTCCCCCGATAATGACAATGGCAAGTGGTTTTTGAGATTCCGAACCGATGCCCGTAGACAAAGCAGCCGGCATCAGCCCTATGGATGCCATCAATGCAGTCATAATCACAGGTCTGGTTCTGGATTTCACCCCGTTCAATATAGCCGTATCCAGGTCTAACCCGTTTCTGACGTTCTGATGAAATTCTGTGATAAGAATTACCCCGTTCTGAATACAGATCCCGAGGAGGGCGATCATTCCTACTCCGGCCGAGATCCCAAAGTTGATTCCGGTAACATGCAGGGCGATAATTCCCCCGATCAATGCAAAAGGAACGTTGGCCAGTACCAGAAGGGAATCCTTCATATTTCCGAACAGCACAAACAACAGGAAAAATATCATCAGGATACTCACCGGCACCACCTGCGCCAGTCTGTGGGAAGCACGCTGTTGGTTTTCAAACTGCCCCGTCCATCCAATGGAGTAACCGTCAGGAAGCTCAATAGCTGCAACTTTCTTTTGTGCGTCTGCAATAGTACCGCCCAAATCCCGGTCACGGATGGAAAATTTCACTCCGATATATCTTTTAATATTGTCACGGTAAATGAATGCAGCACCATTATCTTTCACGATCGTACTGATCTCTTTCAAAGGAATTTTAGCACCATCCTGGGTAGGCACCATCAGAGAAGCAATATCATTTTCGTCTGTTCTGTATTCCTGGGAATAACGAAGCCTGATCGGAAACTTTCTTTCTCCGTCAAACATTTCAGAAGCCGTTTTCCCTCCGAATGCCATTTCCAGTACAGCCTGCGCATCAGCAGGCATGACGCCATAAGCAGCCATTTTATCTCTATCCAAAACCACGCTGACTTCCGGCTGCCCGATATTTTTAATGATTCCCGGATCTTTTACTCCTTCCACATCTTTAATTTTTGTAATCACTTCATGGGCAAGTTTATCAAGTGTTTCCAGGTTATCCCCATAAATTTTAATTCCGTTTTCAGCTTTAAATCCTGCCACAGCTTCTGCTACGTTATCTGAAATCGGCTGAGAATAATTAAAGGTTATTCCCTGATAGCTTCTGAGTTTTTTGTCAATTTCATTGATCAATTCCTCGTAAGAGATCTTTCGCTTCCATTCATCCCTGGGTTTAAGGTTCACTGCAAATTGTACAAATCCAAATCCGTTAGGATCGGTCCCGTCATTACTTCTTCCGGTCTGTGCCAGTACATCTGTAACTTCCGAGAAACTCATAATATCTTTTTTCAGAAGGTTGGCTGTTTTGAGGGATTCTTTTAAAGATGAGCTCATTGGCATTTCAGCAGTGATCCAAAGAGAACCCTCGTTAAGCTGCGGCAGGAACTCTGTCCCTAAAAATTTTCCTGAAAACAGGGTTATTGCAAGAAACGAAATAGCCACAATCATGCTGGTTCTTTTATGCTTAAATGTCATATTAAAACCCTTTAATACAATTCTATCCCAAAAATTCACAAAAGGATTATTTTTTTCTTTTACATTTTTATTCAAAAGAATATGAGACAATACCGGTACCAGGGTAAGGGTAAAAATAAGAGCACCTATTAAAGCAAATCCTAAAGTAAAGGCCAACGGAGAGAACATCTTTCCTTCCACTTTCTGAAAAGAAAAAATCGGAATAAGAGAAGTGATGATGATTAATTTTGAGAAGAAAATAGCTTTACCCAATCCGGTTCCGGTTTGTTTGATCCATCCTCCTTTCGCCAACTTGTTAAATTTCTCGGTGCCATATTTGTGGGCTTTATGGTCCAGCATTACAAAGAGGCCTTCCACCATGACGACAGCTCCGTCTATGATAATCCCGAAGTCTACCGCTCCCAGTGAAAGTAAATTGGCACTCATTCCTGCGAGTTTTAAGCATAAAAACGCAAATAACAGTGATAACGGAATGATAATGGAAACGATCAGTGTCGTTCTCCAGTCTGCCATGAAGATTAAAACGATTACGGTTACCAGTACAATTCCCTCAATCAGGTTGTGCATTACGGTTTTCGTGGTAAAGTCCATCAGGTTGTCACGGTCGTAGAACGTCACCATTTTTACATCTTTAGGCAGGATCTTTTCATTCAGCTCTTTAATTTTAGCTTTTACTCCTACCAAAACTTCTCTTGGGTTCTCGCCTTTTCTCATTACGACAATTCCTTCTACGGTATCATCGTGATTATTCAGGGCAGCCTGCCCTACCCTAGGCATAGAACTCTCATGAACTTCTGCTACATTTTTTACCAGAACAGGATTTCCACTGTCATTCTGAATGGTAATATTTCCTATATCAGTTACAGTCTTTACTAAACCAATTCCTCTTACCACATAAGCTTGTCCGTTTTTTTCGATGACATCTCCTCCGACATTCAGATTACTTTTGGTAACGGCATCATACACCTGAAGCGGTGTCAGATTGTATTTATCCAGGGCTCTGGGATCAATACTTAACTCAAATACTTTATCCTGGCCTCCGAAAACGTTAATATCTGCTACACCGGGAACACCTCTAAGAGCACGGTCAATAACCCATGTCTGCAAAGTAAGCAGCTTACGGGAATCTTTGGTTTTACTTTCCAGGGTATATCTGAAAATTTCACCTGTGGGCCCATAGGGTGGCTGTACTTCCGGATCTACATCATCAGGCAGGCTAATGGTTCGTAATTGGTTGTTGACCTGATTTCTTGCGAAAGTATCATCCACCCCATCATCGAACAGAATTTTAACAATAGAGAGTCCAAACATTGTAGTACTTCTCACGCTTGTTTTTTTCTGAACCGGGCTCATGGCCAATTCGATCGGTGTTGTGACAAAACGTTCTACTTCTTCTGCACTACGCCCATTCCATTGGGTAATGATGACTATCTGGGTGTTGGTTACATCCGGAAAAGCTTCAATCGGCATGTTTTTGAAACTTATAAAACCGGCTATCGCTAAAATAGCGACCCAGATAAAAGTAAATGCTTTATTCTTTAATGAAAAAGCGATTATATTTTTAATGAATTTATTCATGACAGATACATTGATGACCTAAAAAAGTCGTTGAAAGAATTGTTTTAAATCACTACTAGCTATTCAGAGAACGGTATATCAGCAGTTGATTATTGGTAATGACTTCTTCACCTTCTTTAAGACCATCGGTTATATAAGTAATGTCTCCCACCTGCTTCAACACTTTTACTTCTCTTATTTTCACATCTGTTCTTGATTTGAAAATAACGACAAAACTTTTGTTATCATCAAAAATCACGGCCTTTGAAGGAACGGTCAGCATTGTATTATTTTCAGAATTGAAAACCTTTATTGTCGCTTTACTGTCCGGAATTAATAATCCGTTGGCATTATCAAGAACTACTCTTGCCTGCATGGCATTGGTTTGCGGATCGATAATTTTGAATATTTTGTCAATTTTTCCGTCAAAAACTTTATCCGGATAGGAAAGAGTGGAAACCTGAGCTCTCATGCCTAGATTTATTTTATCAATATCTGATTCGTTAACGTTCATAATAGCCCATACGTTGGTAGTATTGGCAACATCAAAGATATTCTCGCTCCGATCGCTTCTCAGCTGCATGTCTTTATTGATATTCTTCTGAACGATATATCCACTGATTGGTGCCACCACACTATAGATGTTTCCGGTCTTCACATTGTAGACTGTACTTACGGCTGTAGCTCTCTGTAACTGGTCCTCTGCTTTCTGCAACTGACTTTTTGCTTCCAGAACATCTCTTTCGGTATTCAGTTTTCCTTCATACAATTCCTTGGAAACACGTAAATTATTCTTAGCTACCACCAAATCTGTTTTGGCATCGCTTACATCTTTTTGGATTTCTGCAAGTTCTGTACTTCGGATGGTTGCCAGGACCTGACTTTTTTTCACATAATCCCCCAACTCCACATTGACGCTCATCACATTACCACCTACGAGGGGATAAACATCAATATAACTGTTTTTATCGGCTGAAATCTTCCCATAAAAACTGTATTCATTTTCGATATTCTTTGCCTCAACCTTAGCCAGGGAAATAGAATTCAACATGGTGTTACTCAATTCGAAGCCTTTTTTAGACTGACTTGCTTTTTCTTCCTCTTTTTTAGAACAGGCTATTAGCGAAAGGCCTACCAATACCGGGATAATATATTTTTTCATTATTTTAATAGAAGATTTTCGTTTGTACTAGTTGATTAAGTTGTTCTGCAGAAAGCATAATCTGTTTTTTCATATCATAAATATGCAAGACGCTCTGCTTATAGCTTTCCATAAAGTCTGTAAAATCAATAAGACTTACATTTCCTCTCTGGAAGTTGGTCACGATTCCGTCGAATACCAGATCCATATTTTTAAAATCATGGGGCTGCAAAGTATAATACTGCTTATACTGATTATCCCAGATTTTATAAGAGGTATTCACCTGCGACAGAAGTTCTTCTTTTTGTCTTTCCTCATCTTTTTTACTTTCTTCTATCTGGTAGGCAGCTTTCATCTCATTTCCTTTATTTTTTTTCCACAAAGGAAGAGGGATTCCAAAAGAAACGGCCACCTGATTATCAAAAGCGGCTCCTCTTTGTGTGTAGCGGGCTCCTACCGTCAGGTCAGGGATATTAAGAGATTGTTGCCATTTCAGATTAAGCTGGCTGCTTTCTGTTATTTTAATGAAGGTCAGGTAATTGGTGTTATTTTCCAACGCCTTTTGTTGTAATTCCTGCAGATTGATTAAAGGTTGCCTGTTGAACAGCTGATCCAGCTCTTCCTCAGAAATCACCGGCTCGATATCCGTCTGGCTTCCGGTAAGCAGCTTCAGAGTCTGTTTTTGCTGGATGATATTATTAGTAATTTCAGTCTTATCATTTTGTAGTCCTATGACAAGTGACTGAAGTCTTACCACATCCTTCAGAGAAACATTTCCTTTTTTATTCTGGTTTTCGTAAGCGTTGAGGAGATTGGTAATGTATTTAAGCTGAAGATCTACGTTCTGTTCTTTCTTTTCGTCAAAAATAATACTGTAGAAAGTATTTCTCAACTGTGCTCTTAAATCTATTACAAGTCCTTTGAATTGTAATTCTGCTATTTCTTTATTGGATTTTGCAAAAGCAACTTCATTTTTTCTTTTTCCACCTAATACAAAAAGCTGATCAACACCAAATTCTTTAGCTCCTGTACTGCCGATATGAAAGACTTTATTATTTTCAGGATCTATAGCATTGAGCTCCACAGACAAGTTAGGCTGATCCCATATTTTTGCCTGAATGATGTCTGCTTCTGCTTCGCTGATATTATATCGGGCAGCAAGCAACTGAAGGTTGTTCTTCTGGAAAGCTTCTTCGCACTCCAAAAGAGACATTTGCTGTTGTGCCGCCGAGAATGAGGAAATGGCCAGGCACAGCATTGCAATTCTGTTCATTATTTTTCTTTTTAAATTACAAAATTGCTTTCATGTGATTAAAAGAAACTTAAATGAGCCTTAAAAAAAAATTAAAATGTCCTTAAATAGGGCATTCTAATTAGTATCCTAAATTTCATAAGGAATTGATATTTTTCTCTATTGTTTGAATTTTAATGTAAATCCAATCGTAAGTTTAACAAAAAAACCATAGGATTTCATAAAAACAATATTAATGGGTTGTTTTTTTAAAGACAATTGTAAACGTATTGACCTGTTCGGCCGGAGAAGAATATATAATGTCTGCACCATGATATTCCAAGATTCGCTTAACAATCCTGAGCCCAAGACCGGAACCTGCTATATTCTGGGTATTATTCCCTCTCATAAAGGCTTCAAACAGCTTCGACTGATCTTCTTTCGAAATAGTTTCTCCATGAGAAATCACTTCTACATCGAGATTATCGTTAGTCTCCGTGATTAACACTTTTACTTCCGCACTATCTGAATATATGGCTGCGTTTTTAAAAAGATTAATAAAGACAATAACCAGTAACGACTGTATTCCATCAATGGTCAGAAATGCATTTTCTGAGGTTTCTTCAGTAATTAAAAAATCCATTTTCAGATCCGGATAACTTTTCTCTACAGCTTCAAAAGCTTCAAAGATCACTTCATCAATTCTTACTTCTTCATAAATAGTCTGGATATTTTCTTTATCAAATTTGGTAAGCAGCAACAACGAGTTTGTCAAATCAGACAACTGATACACATCACGCTGAATTTGTTGCAGGGAAGAAAGGGTTTCCGGGGAATGTTCTTCAAATTTTATCAGATTCTCAAGCTGGAAAGCCATTCTAGTAATGGGTGTCCTGATTTCATGGGAGGCACTTGCTGTAAAATCTTTTTGTGACTGGAAGACATCGTTCAGCCTTGCGATCATCGTATTGAACGACTTGGCAAGAACACTGATTTCATCATTGGACTGCTGAACGGGAATCTGCTTTGTCAGTTGATGGGCAGTAACTTCAGAAATTTCCTTATTGAGGTCTTCAAGAGGGTGAAGAAATTTCTCCACAAAATAATAGCTGAAAAAGCCAATAAGAAGGGTACTCATCACATAGGCGGTCACCAAAAGATATTTAAGATATCCCAGTTTGGATTTACCGTTGGTGTCAAAAGCACTGGTAAGAATGTAATAATTTTCACCGTTGATATTTCTTAAAGCCGCATAAATCTCAGGAACGGTCTTTTCTGTATAAATAATTTTCTTTCGATCCAGTTCCTTAAGCATCGTTGTATCCCAGGTGACATTTCTGTCTTTGATCGTACTGTAAATTAATTCCTTTTTTTGATTGAAAATTAAAATAGTCTCGTTCAAAAGAATATTGTCGGAATTTTCGTTGAAAAAAACCGGGGCTTCTTCTTCAAAGTCTTTGGATTTCGAAATAAAGTGAGTCGTAAACTCCAGTCTCTGCCTGAATCTTTCTTTAAATTCGTCTCTTCTGAAATCGTTAAAAGATAAATAAATAACCGCCATCACCATTCCAAAAAGCAATGAAAAGGCAATACTGATTGTTAACGCTATCTTTCTTTTTAAAGACATTTATAATGGACTTAGGTAATATCCGAACCCTGAACGGGTGTGGATGAGTTTAATTTTAAAATCTTTATCTATTTTTTTTCGTAGAAAATTAATATAGACTTCAACGGTATTGGTATTCGTATTAAAATTATGTTCCCATACATGTTCTGTAATCTGCTGCTTGGAAACTGTTCTTCCCTGAGCTTCCGCAAGGTATACCAGCAGCTGGAATTCCTTCAATGTAAGTGTTATTTCATTACCTCCACGATAGACTTTCTGCTCTGTCTTATTAATAATCAGATCATCAATCCTGAGGATATCCTGGTCTGAACTATCTGAAGTAGATTTCCTTCTGAGCAGAGAATTGATTCTCAGCAACAGTTCCTCAAATTGGAAAGGCTTTACAAGATAATCGTCTGCAAGTCTGGTGAAGGCGTCTTTTTTATCTGAAATATCGCCATAAGCCGAAATAATGATGATAGGAGTACTTTTATCAAAAGAACGGATGGTCTGGCAGACATCAAGCCCGTTTACCTTTGGTACATTGATATCCAGCAGATACAGATTATAGGTGTTATTTTTAATCTGGCGAAGAAAAGTTTCCCCGTCATAGATTTTATCACAGGTAAAATTATGGGATTCTAAAAATCTGCAAAGTTCTGCAGAAAGAATGAGATCATCTTCCAATAAAAGAATATTCATCAAAAATTTATTTTACACGAATTTAAAGAAATTTTTACGATTCCGATTCTAAAGATAAAAATTAAACTTCAAAGTATTTAATAATAGAGGATCAGTTTCAAAAAATGGAAGTATACTGTTTACTTTTATGGATTTTAAAATGCCATACCAATTGTTCAGTGTTTCATTATACATTTCGATGATGAAAAGTTGGATCAACGTCATGAAGTCTTCAACGCACGGGCACCTCCATAAAAAGTCATCCGCTGGTCTGCTCGCTCTTAGTCTTCATCAATAAAGAATAGTGTTCTGTTTTTATGTTTTGTCAAACTTCAGTATGAGTTTGAGGATAAGATATTTTATTCTTAATGAGACTCAATTTTTTGTCTGCTTCCAACTCTTCTATTTGATTCTGTTTTTCTTTTGTGATGCTTGAGTTTTGGGCAAAAAAAAATCCCGAAATAAATTCGGGAAAATCGAGAGCCAACTACGGGACTTGAACCCGTGACCTCTTCCTTACCAAGGAAGCACTCTACCGCTGAGCTAAGTCGGCATCAACTAAAAAAATCACACTGAAAGCGTGATTTTTTTTGAGCGGAAGACGGGGGTCGAACCCGCGACATTCAGCTTGGAAGGCTGACGCTCTACCAACTGAGCTACTTCCGCAATTTTGTTTCCAAAACTATTGGTAAACGCTGTGCAAAACTAAGAAAATTAATTTAATTCTGCAAATTTTTTTCTAATATAAAATGTGGGGAGAGCAGGATTCGAACCTACGAAGCCGAAGCAACTGAGTTACAGTCAGTCCCATTTAGCCACTCTGGAATCTCCCCAGATATTTTATATTAATGAGCCTCCAGAGGGATTCGAACCCACGACCCCGAGATTACAAATCACGTGCTCTGGCCAACTGAGCTATGGAGGCATTTAATATATATGACTGAAAGTGATTGAGAAACTCTACTCATTACATTTCAGTGTTAAAAAAAAATCACAAATTACAGTGATTTTTTTGAGCGGAAGACGGGGGTCGAACCCGCGACATTCAGCTTGGAAGGCTGACGCTCTACCAACTGAGCTACTTCCGCAATTTTGTTTCCAAAACCATTGGTAAACGCTGTGCAAAACTAAAAAAATTAATTTAATTCTGCAAGTTTTTTTCTAATATAAAATGTGGGGAGAGCAGGATTCGAACCTACGAAGCCGAAGCAACTGAGTTACAGTCAGTCCCATTTAGCCACTCTGGAATCTCCCCAGATATTTTATATTAA
>NZ_KI535293.1:0-187540 GCF_000482305.1 Chryseobacterium sp. UNC8MFCol | reverse complement strand
GAGCCTCCAGAGGGATTCGAACCCACGACCCCGAGATTACAAATCACGTGCTCTGGCCAACTGAGCTATGGAGGCAAATTAAAAAAGAATTCAAAAGATCGCTGTTCCTTTTTTGCGAGTGCAAATATAGAACGGATTTTTTGAATTCTCAAATTTTTTATAAACTTTTTTTAACTTTTTTCTTTAAGCCATTTCTTTTTTCTTGATTAGTAGCTTTTTAGCAGTATCAACGCAAAGGTCCAAACTTTCTTCAAAACTTGTAGATGTCTTTTTTACTACGATATCGTCTCCCGGAACCGCCAGAATAATCTCGGCTGTTTTATTCGCTTTATCCGAATTATTTTCTACTTTCAAAAAGATTTTGCAATCCTGGATTTTGTCGTAGAAGGTGTCTAGTTTGCTTACTTTTTTTTCGATGTGTGATTCTAGTGGTTCGTGTGGAGTTAAACCAATTGATTGTACTGAAATCTTCATAATTCTTCTTTTTTTGTTGCTCGAGGGTGAGCCTGATTAAACACTTTTTTCAATTGTTCAATATTGGCATTCGTATAGACTTGAGTACTGGCAAGACTGGAATGCCCTAATATTTTTTTTACTTTGGAGATCTCCGCCCCATTATCCAACACGTGAGTAGCAAAGCTATGGCGAAGGATGTGAGGACTTCTTTTTTCCTTTGTTGTTATAAGACTAAGGTACTTATTAACTACCACATAAACAAATTTTTCATTGAGTTTTTTCCCTTTCTTATTTACAAAAAAATATGAGATATATTCTGTCTGCGGTTTTCTGATTTCAAGATAACTCCTGAGAAGCTCAGACAGTTCTTTGGAAACCGGAATTACCCTTTCTTTATTCCCTTTTCCAATGACTTTTAATTCATTCTCATTTAAATCAATATTTTCAAATATCAGGCCACAAAGCTCTGCCTTCCTCATTCCGGTCTGATATAATACTTCTACAATACATTTTTCCAGGATGTCGTGGGTCTGCTCAAAAACCCTGTCATGAAGATCGTTCATTTCTTCTTTAGACATAGGAATCTGTTTTTCAGCATAAAACTTCAGGGATGAGATACCTTCTACGGGAGAAATTTTAATTTCACCTATTTTAAGAAGAAAAAGAAAAAAACTTCGGAGCGAAGATAGTTTTCTGTTGATACTTCTCTTGGAAATATTATTTTCACTGAGGTCTACAATAAAGTTTCGGATTACTTTTTTATCGGCTTTGGAAATATCTTCTGATGATTCTGTTTTGAGATAAAAACAGGAGAAGTCACCAAGATCTTTTTTGTAACTTGTAATGGTATGGGGAGAATACCTCTTTTCGAATTGTAAATATTCTAAAAATTTATCCAACATCGCCTATAGGTATAAAAATAAAAATTCACTCCTCAAATATAAGAATTTAAGAAGTGAATTAATATGTGATTTAAGAAAATTCTTAAGCCTGCTCTTCTTTACTAAGTGCTCTTTGCTTATAAGCTGCTTTTAGCCTAGCTTGTCTCAAAGTTACAGAAGGCTTGATAAACGCTTGTCTAGATCTTAATTGACGAACTGTACCTGTTTTATCAAATTTTCTTTTGTATTTTTTTAAAGCTCTGTCGATGGATTCTCCATCTTTTACTGGAATTATTAACATATTTTACATCTCATTTTGGATTGCAAAACTAGACAATTTTTATGAGAACACAAAATATATTGTAATAAACAATCAATACTCCACCCTATGACTGTTAAAAAAGTCCGTATTAAAGCCCATTACCAAGCAATAATATTTTATCCACAATGACTGGATATTCAATTCTTAATAACTTCAGGTTACTCATTTTGTTTCCTAATTTCTATTAAAACCATCTACATTAATGAAATGTAAACAAAAAGCATTATCTTTGCATTCACTTTATTCATGGGGTTGACTGGTTTCGACAGCAAGACCAATGGGTAAGTAAGCATGCAGAGAACCGTAGCGCGATCTCTATAATCCCTTGCTACAAAATTTTAACTGGCAACGAAGAGTTCGCTCTTGCAGCTTAATATCGAAGTATAGTAGATTCAAGCGTTTTCCCGAAGATTTCAGTAGGGAAGCAAGATATTCCACAAATGCTCTGTTCTGCGGCGTTTGATTCTGGGATATAGGAATGCGGAAATAAGGTTGTAGAAGCTTCGGCTACAACACGAAAACTTTAGAAGATAAGCTGGAAGTTGGGTGTCTGCTCTCTGCTTCCCGTCGAAAATTAATAGTAGAATAAGCATGTAGAAAGCTTATGTATTGCTTGTTTGGACGAGGGTTCGAATCCCTCCAACTCCACAGAAAATACAAAAACCACTGATTTTTCTCAGTGGTTTTTTATTTTTATAATAATCAACTATTCTTTTTAAACCATTCAATGTAGGCATCTACAGCCTTTTGAAGAAAATCTATGGTATCCTCGTCTTTCAAGCTTCCGTTTTCGTCCCATACTTTATCTATATGAGGAAGGTACACTTCCGGCTGCTGCATCGCAGGAATATTAAGGAAAACGAGACTTTGTCTCAGGTGATGATTGGCACCGAAGGCAGACAAATTTCCTGGTGAACTGCTGAATACGGCCCCAGGTTTTCCATCCCAGACGTTTTTACCTGCAGGCCTTGAAGCGACGTCGATAGCATTTTTCAATGCAGCCGGTACAGATCGGTTGTGCTCAGGAGTAATGAAAATGACTCCATTGAGGCTTTTAATAACCTGTCTGAATTTCACATACGATTCAGGCACATTGTTATGATCATCAAAATCCTGGTTATAAATGGGCAAATCTTCGATTGAGACTATAGTAAATTCAAATCCCGGAGGTGCCATAGAAACCAGGGCTCTGGCAATTTTTTTGGAAAAGGATTCTTTTCGTAAACTGCCTGCGATAAGTCCGATTACGTTATTCATAATAATAGTATTTAAGTGATTATACTATTAAATAAAGCAAAAACAGTGCGAAAGGTCAGCGGAACACAACAGGTGATTCTTAGGAGACCATACTTGGTGATAAGCCGAATTGTTTTTTAAAAGCAAATGAAAAATGGGAAAGATCTTCAAACCCCAGATCCAAATAGATTTCAGAAGCTGTTTTTCTTTCTTCTGCAATTAAATAATAAGCCTCCTGCAATCTTTTTTGAACCAACCATTTTCCGGGAGTAGTTCCGAAAATCTTTTCAAAATCACGTTTAAAAGTTGCCAAACTTCTTCCTGTAAGATAAGCAAAGCGATCCAGGTGGACGTTAAAATGAAAATTCTTATTCATAAAAGCTTCGATATCTATCTTACCCGGTTCCGTAAAATCAAATAAAATATTTTTCATCTCCGGTATTTCCTCCAATAACAGGAATAGTGCTTCCTTTATTTTTAAATCTACCAGTCTTTGATCGGAAAGTTTGCCCAGATCATGGTACAATAAAAGTGAATTCATGTAATTCCGAATTTCAGGGCTCTCATGTAAAAAACATACGGGCTTATTGTATTCTCTTTTTTCTGCAATCATATGATATTCAAGGCTGAAATCTCTGAGAATTTGCTGATTTAAATAAATGGATAAAGATTTAAAGTCTCCATCCGGCGGAGGTTGCTTTATAAATTTCAACAGCTGATTTCTTCTCAGAAAACGAACTGAGCCGTCTTTTGCCGAATAATTGTGCAAGCCGTCATTTAAAATTAAATCACCGGAAATCTGGTAGCTCAAGACATGATCAGACACAAAATGCTCACCCTGCCGGCTCAGCTCAGTGTAGCAGGAGTATACAATATTGCCAACATCTTCTTTTTTAGATTTCATGATATGACAAAGGTATAAAATGAGTTTTCAAAAAAATAACGGCTGGGTTATTATTCTAACGAAATTCCTTTATGCGCTAAATATTGTTTTCCGTATTCCGTCTCAAAGATATTTACAGCATCGTCATGATCGGTTGAAACCGTTACATCTAGCCATTTTTCAAATTCCTCTTTTCTTTTTTCATCCGTTGCTTTTAAAATTGAAGCAGCTTCACTTCCCAAAACCAGATGTAATGGGGGATTTTCATTTTCCACGATATCAATCATTACTTTTGCGGCTTTTGCCGGATCACCCATAGGAAGAAACTTTCCTGAAGTCAAATGTTCTTTCACTCCTCCAACAGTGGTTTCATATCCTTCAATATCTTTTGCGAAACTCATCGAAGATCCCGCCCACTCGGTACGGAAACCACCAGGCTGAATACAGGTTAGTCTGATCCCCAAAGGAGCAATTTCTTTGCTTAAAGATTCCGAAAAACCTACAAGGCCAAATTTAGCAGCCTGATACATAGAAAGTCCTGCATTTCCTACCCGACCTCCAATTGAACTGATTTGCAGAATATGCCCTGACCGTTCTTTTCTCATATGAGGCAAAACAGCTCTCGTTATTTCAATAGGCGCATATAGATTCACCTCCAGTTGATTTCTGACCTGTTCGTAAGTAAAAGCTTCTGCTGCCCCTGTAATTCCGAATCCTGCATTGTTTACCAGGACATCTATTTTACCAAAATGTTTCACAGCTTTATCTACTGCAAAATAAATCTGTTCTTTATTCTGAACATCCAGTTCTATCGTCAGCAGCTGTTTGGGATATTGTCCTGCTAAATCATTTAATTGCTGAGGATTTCTTGCGGTTGCCACAACATCATCTCCTTTTAATAATACTGCTTCTACAAGGCTTTTTCCTAAGCCTTTTGAGCTTCCTGTGATAAACCAAACTTTTTTCATTGTCTTATTGATTTTTGTTTGATACAAATTTCTGTCAATAACAACCACAACTAATTTGTTGAAAAGTTCAATTTCACTTTGTTAAAAAGCTCATTCCATAACCCTCATCTATTCCATCCCTGAAATCTTCAACTTTTAAAAAGAAAAGAGCCCCTAAATTGGGACTTTTCAATTATTTTATTTTTTTATAAAATTTATACAGGGTATCAATGTCCGCTGAACAAAGTATAGGAATGGCTTCCTGAAGAATATCTTCACTCCACTCCCACCACTTCATTTCAAGAAGGAGTTGGATATGATGATCGGTAAATCTTTTTTTAATAGGTCTGGCAGGATTTCCACCAACAATTGTATAGGGCTCCACATCCTTAGTCACTAATGCACGGCTTCCTATTACCGCACCGTCTCCTATTTTGATTCCGGGCATAATCATTGCTTCACCTCCGATCCAGACATCATTTCCAATAACAGTATCTCCTGCAGGCTGAAAAGCATCTTTACTACTTTGGAAGCAATCTACTTCAGACATATAAAAAAACGGAAAACTGGAAATCCAGTCATGACGATGCCCCTGATTTCCGCACATGATGAAACTGGCTCCGGTTCCTATAGAACAATAAGATCCGATAATCAGCTTATCTACATCATTTCTGTCCGGAAGAAGATAACGGGCACAGTCGTCAAAAGAATGCCGATGATAATATCCTGAATAATAGGAATATTTACCGGCTATAATATTGGGATTCTGGATATGGTCTTGTATGATTTTGCCTTTAAAAGGGCTTTCAAAGAAATTTTTCATTTTTTAGCTTTTAAATATAACAATAGAAATAAGGGAACACTTCAAAACTGTTCTTTCAAAATATGATATGTTTATCCAAAAAAGCTAACGAGTTAATTTCATAACACACAAATATAGGTAAAAAGCATAGATCCCAGATTCATTTTCGTCCTGAAAAAGATAAAACCCGCCTGTTTTTAAACTATTTACTCATAAAATAATCAAGTTTATCACAAAATAAAAATTAAGCCTCTCTAATCCAACAAAATATAAACAACTGAAAACTAAAACACTAAACTATCCGGATCCGAAATGAAAGCTTCCTGTCCACAAAAAAGACTAAAAAAATGTTTTATCGTAAAGAATTTTATATATTTGCACCATCTAACAATTAAAAAAATAATTTACTATGTCAGACATTGCATCAAGAGTAAAAGCTATCATCGCTGATAAGCTTGACGTTGAAGAAACAGAAGTAACTCCTGAAGCTAGCTTCACTAACGATTTAGGAGCTGACTCACTAGATACAGTTGAGTTAATCATGGAATTTGAAAAAGAATTTAACATTCAAATCCCTGATGATCAAGCTGAAAAAATTACTACTGTAGGACACGCTATCGCTTACATCGAGGAAGTAGTAAATAAATAATATTCTTCAACAAAAAAGAAATTAAAAAAAGTTTATGGAATTAAAAAGAGTAGTTGTAACCGGGTTTGGAGCAATAACACCGATTGGAAATAATGCAAAAGAATACTGGGAAAATCTTGTGAAAGGTGAGAGCGGTGCCGCTCCGATTACTCTTTTTGATGCCACAAACTTTAAAACCAAGTTCGCCTGTGAAGTAAAAAACTTCGATCCGTTACAGCATTTCGATAAGAAAGAGTCTAAAAAAATGGATCGAAATACTCAACTGGGACTTGTGGCTGCCAGAGAGGCAGTAGTACATTCAGGCATTATTGAAGATAATGTAGATAAAAACAGAGTGGGTGTAATTTGGGGCTCCGGTATCGGAGGTCTGGAAACATTTGAAACGGAAGTTCTGGGATGGGCCAATACGGAAATCCCTAGATTCAATCCTTTCTTCATACCTAAAATGATTGCTGATATGACTCCTGGTCAGATCTCCATCGAGTATGGTTTCCATGGACCGAATTATACAACGGTATCTGCATGTGCATCTTCAGCTAATGCTATTATTGATTCCAAGATGCTGATCCAGCTAGGAAAAGCAGACGTGATTGTGTGTGGAGGCTCAGAAGCAGCCGTTACAGCAAGTGGTGTCGGTGGATTCAATGCAATGATGGCACTTTCTACAAGAAATGATGATCCAAAAACGGCTTCCAGACCTTTTGACAAAGACAGAGATGGCTTTGTGCTGGGTGAAGGAGCAGGATGTATCATTCTTGAGGAATACGAGCACGCGGTAAAACGTGGGGCTACCATTTATGCAGAATTATTGGGAGGTGGTATGAGTGCAGATGCATATCATATGACAGCTCCTCATCCTGAAGGCCTTGGCGCTTATCTTGTAATGAAAAACTGTTTGGATGATGCAGGCTTAACTGCTGATGAAGTAGACCATATCAACATGCATGGTACGTCTACTCCATTAGGAGATATTGCAGAATCTAATGCAATTTCGAAATTATTAGGCGAGCACGCTTATGACATTCAGATTAATTCTACAAAATCAATGACAGGTCACCTTTTAGGAGCAGCCGGTGTCATTGAAGCTATCGCTGCGTTGGGAACAATTATTCATGGTGTTGTTCCTCCTACCATAAACCATTTTACTGATGATGAAAAGATTGACAGCAGACTGAACTTTACGTTTAACGATGCTGTGAAGAAAGATGTAAAAGTAGCCATGAGTAATACTTTTGGATTTGGCGGGCATAACGCTTGTGTTCTATTTAAGAAAATCTAAATTCACTGAATGGAGTTACAGAAATACTTTTCTAAATTCCTTCTCAAAAAAAGAAAAAGACAGCTAACGGAAAGAGATTATTTTCTCAGTACCGAACTCAACAAGGTTCTGGGTACGGAGGTTCAGAATATTGCTCTTTACCGCGAAGCTTTTTCTTTAAAAAATTCTTCTAAAAATCAAGACAGCAATTACGAAAGACTTGAATTTTTAGGAGATTCTGTTTTGGGTACAATTATTTCTTGTCATTTGTTCAAGACTTATCCTCAGGCTAATGAAGGATATCTCACGCAAATGAAGTCTAAGATTGTTAATAGGAAAAACCTTAATAAATTAGGAGAAGATCTCAAACTTACCAACCTTTTGCAAAAGCAAAACAGTTCTTCAGCTTTGGGTGAAAATATCTCCGGAAACTTATTTGAAGCCTTAATTGGTGCCGTTTACCTGGACTTCCACTATGATACTTGCCGAAAGATCATTATGGAAAAATTGCTGACGCCTTCTGAAATTAATAAGCTTGAAAATAAAATTGTCAGCTATAAAGGTCTCCTACTGGAATGGAGCCAGAAGAAGAAGGTTACTATAAAGTACGAAACCTGCGAAGAGATACAGGTCAACAAATCGGTCGTTTTCAGGTGCCATGTATGGCTGGGTGATGAAAAAATTGCCAATGCAACAGAAACATCCAAGAAGAAGGCAGAGGAAAAGGCAGCACAAAGGGCATTTTATATTTTAAATAAAAAGGAGAATATACTTGGAAATTCAAAAACTTTATGATCTGGATGATATAGAATTTGAAGATATTGCCATAGGATTGGTAAGATTAGCAAAAGATATACCCGCTCATGAGTTTTTTTTCAAAATCAATCAAATCAACAACCTCAGTTTCTCAAGAAAGAAAGACCTTGTCTTCCATGGGGATTATTATGATTATTTTTTTCCACGATTTGAGGCCTACCACAAGTTTTCAAAGACCTGTTTCACTTTTATTTCAAACAAATCTTCTGAAAGTAAGCAAAAAAAAGTTCAGACCGAGCTCTTTACAGGAGAAGAAAACATTAAATTTTTATTAAATAATCAGGTAGATGTGGAATATATTCTGCATAGTTCGGAACAGTTTCCTGATTTTTCCGTAATTTTGCTCCCTGAAAATCTTGTGTTTCCAATTCAAGATTATACACTGAGTTCTGAAGAGGAACTTTATCAAATTATCCAGTATTATGAATAAGTATTTAAAGAAGACAAAAATTATCGCAACACTAGGGCCTGCTTCATCGTCGAAGGAGGTAATGTTAGATTTAATGAAAGCGGGTGTTGATATTTTTAGAATAAATTTTTCACATGCAGATTACGACTTAGTTCGAAAAAATATTGAAATAATTAGAGAGCTAAACAGCGAGTATGGTTATTCAGTGGGTATTCTGGGAGACCTGCAGGGTCCGAAGCTAAGAGTAGGGGTGGTAAAGGAAGGTTCTTACCTAAACCCCGGAGATATTCTTACCTTCACGAATGAAAAGATGGAAGGAGATTCTACCAAAGTGTATATGACCTACCAACAGTTTCCTCAGGACGTAAAAGTTGGGGAAAGAATCCTTATCGATGATGGTAAGCTGGTATTGGAAGTTACCGAAACAAATGAAAAGGATACGGTAAAGGCTAAAACAATCCAAGGGGGACCTCTAAGTTCTAAAAAAGGGGTTAATCTTCCCAATACTCAGGTATCTCTTCCTGCATTAACGGAAAAGGACATTCAGGATGCAAACTTCATGCTTGACATGGAAGTAGACTGGATCGCTCTTTCTTTCGTACGTCATGCGCAGGATATTATCGATCTGAAGGAACTGATCGCTAAACATCCGAACGGTAAATTCAAAACGCCTATTATTGCTAAGATTGAAAAGCCTGAAGGAGTTAAAAATATTGAAGAAATTTTAGTAGAATGTGACGGATTAATGGTTGCCCGTGGTGACTTGGGAGTAGAAGTTCCGATGGAGGAAGTTCCTGCTATCCAGAAAAACCTTGTGGAGAAAGCTAGATTCTATTCAAAACCGGTAATCATTGCTACCCAGATGATGGAAACGATGATCAACAGCTTAACGCCAACAAGAGCGGAAGTAAATGACGTGGCCAACTCCGTATTGGATGGTGCTGATGCGGTAATGCTTTCCGGAGAAACTTCTGTAGGAAGATATCCTGTACAGGTTGTGGAAAACATGGCGAAAATTGTAAAAAACATCGAAACAACTCACTTCTACCAACATAAAAATGAGCCGATTGAGAAAGATTACAACTGTATCGATGAAAGATTCATCACAAACAGGGTGTGTCTTGCAGCGGTTAGAATTGCTAAAACAACCAATGTTTCTGCGATTGTAACGCTTACCCATTCGGGATATACCGCTTTCCAGCTTGCAGCTCACAGACCAAACTCTCACATTATTGTGTATAGTGGCAACAGAAGAGTAATCACTATGCTGAACCTTCTTTGGGGAGTACACGCTTATTATTATGACATGAAAAAGTCTACTGATGAAACGATCATCCAGGTGAATATGTTAACGCATAACTACGGATATATTGAAACAGGAGATTTCGTGATCAATATCAATGCTACTCCTTCATATGAAGGTGGTAAGACCAATACGTTGAGATTGACAACAGTATAGACAACAGGCAAAATCAAATTTTTGTCAAAGCATAAAAAAACTCCCGGAAAGTAATTTCCGGGAGTTTTTTTATGTTGTGGTATGTAAGTAAGGATAACCTGTCATTGGCTCCGTCGAACCTTCGATTTCTGAGCGAAGTGGAGCGAAAAATCCCTGAGATTCCTCTTTTCCTCGGAATGACATTACAAAGATTTTAATTACCTACAATGGTTCTTGCCGTCACAAACTCTTTTAAAGCCAGCAAAGACAGCTCCGTACCATAGCCTGAAGCCTTAGAGCCACCAAATGGAAAGCGCGGGTCAGAACTGGTCATTCTGTTAATATTTACAGTACCTGATTCAAGGTTTTCAATAAAGAATAACTGACGGGCTTTATCCTGGGTCCAGACTGCATTTGAAAGTCCGAAAGGAATATCATTGGCCATTTGCAATGCTTCTTCATCCGTTTTAGCAATCATTATCATTCCAAGAGGACCGAAAAGTTCTTCTTTTAAAATTGGGTTTCCTTCCTGAACCCTGATTAAACCGGGTTTAAACTGATTCTCTGAAATTCTTTCCAAAGGAATAATGATTTCCGCACCATTTTCCAGCGCCCTGTTGAATTGTGCTTCCAATTCATCAGCAAGGTCCGGTCTTGCCATTCCTGCCAATTTGGTTTCTTTGTTTAAAGGATCTCCTATTTCATATTTTTTATATTCTTCGATGAAAATAGGTAAGAATTTTTCTTCAACTTTTTCATCAATGATAAATCTTTTGGCTGCCGTACAGGTTTGTCCGCAGTTTTGAAGTCTTGATTTTGCACCCGCTTGGGCTGCTGTCTCCAGATCAGCATCTTCGAAAATGATGAAAGCATCGCTTCCCCCCAATTCAAGCAAAGATTTTTTGATATTTAATCCGGCTATAGAGGCCACTTCTCCTCCTGCTTTTCCGCTTCCTGTAAGACTAACTCCTTTCACGGCATCGTGTTCAAGAATTTCTTTTACCGCTTTATGCCCCACTTCCAAATTCTGGAATATACCTTCCGGGAAACCGGCTTCCAAAAGAACTTCTTCAATGGCATTTCCACTTCCAAAACAAATAGAAGCATGCTTTAAAACGACTGTATTTCCTGCCAGAATTGCCGGTGTAGCGAATCTTAATACCTGCCAGAAAGGAAAGTTCCAGGGCATTACTCCTAATATAACTCCTTTCGGGACGTAATGAACTTCAGAATAGGCAAATTCGGATTGAATTTTTTCGGCTTTTAAAATATTTTCCGCATCAGCGTAATAATTCATCATCAAGGCACATTTTTCCACCTCAGCAATTGATTCTGAGATGGGTTTATTCATTTCAGTAGTAATGATCCTGCCAAATTTTTCTGAATTATTTTTTAAAATTTCTGCTGCTTTTGCAATTAACTTCTGCCTTTCCTCAAACGGCACTTTTCTCCATACTGAAAACGCTTTATCTGCTTTAATAAGCTTGCTTTCAATTGATTGTTCCATAATATAATCTCTGTTTTAAATTCAGTTAATGAATTTATGAGCGCTTTCATTTTAAAAGCACGGATAAAATCAGCAAATTCTGTTCCTTAAGAATACATAAAATAGTGATTTTCTCTATCGGAAGAATATAATTTTACCTTACATCATTAACCATTCATTCACAAGACATGCTGCCAGTCTCGCCGTCCTGTCCTGAATATCAAAAGACGGGTTTACCTCAGCCACATCGAGTGCAACCAGTTTTTTGTTCTTTAAAATATGTCTGTAGAAATGCATAAAGGTTGCATCTGCAAAGATACCATTATATGCGGAAGCAGAAACCCCCGGAGCGATAGATGCATTAAAAACATCCATACAAATGGTAAGATAGACAAAGTCGACACTGTTTAACAGGTCATCTATACGCTGATAGATTGAGGGAAGGTTTTCAAAAAAAAGTTCATCAGCAAGGATATATTTCATTCCATATTGGTGAGCTGTGTCAAAAAGTTTTAGGGTATTTGAGTTTTTCTGAATACCGATATGCAGAGAATTAATAGGGCCTTCCTGGGCAATCTGCCAGAATCCAGTTCCTGAACTCGGGCCTACTCCTTTTTCGGGTTGTCTGTTATCAAAATGAGCATCGATATTGATGATTCCGATTTTTTGTTCCGGAAAGGCTGTTTTTACTCCCAGATAATGTGCGTAGGTCACCTCATGGCCTCCACTCAGAACAAGAGATTTTCCGCCTTTTAAAAGTACCTTTGACACATTTTTGGCAAGACTGTTCTGAGAGTTTTCCAAATTACCATCTTCACAAGTAATATTTCCAAAATCAAGCAGTGAGAAATCCGGAAGAACCACCGGAAAATTAGACATATTCTTCCTGATCACATCCGGGGCATCTTTAGCCCCCTGACGGCCTTTGTTTCTCCTGACTCCTTCATCTACGGCAAAGCCATGCAAAACGAAATCATCCGTTGAAATATTGTCGTAATTGTGTTCTTCTTTTACTCTCTGAAATAGCCTGTGGAAAAGGAGCTCTTCTCCATCCAATCTACCCTGCCAAATATTTTGAAACATAATTCTGTAAAATTCAATTTTAGTTGCATCATTATATCCAGTAAAGCTAGCTAATATTGTTTAGATATAAAAGTGGCTTTCAAAGATTATGCAAAGAATTCATTATAAAGAAAATATACTGTGTTTTATTCCATATTCCTGTTAGCATTACTGCTAACAAACATCTCATTTCTTTCTTCGGAAATAATCTCCAGGAATCTTTCATAATGTTTTAAGACATCGGAAATAAGCTCATTTTTGGTAAAATACTGTACATCATAACCTTCCCTGCCATCGCCAAAATAGGACCTTGGGTAATGGGTTTTATTATTATCGAGATCGGGCAGATTCTCTTCATTAATGATATAATCAGAAACTGTCTTTACCTGATTCCTGATTCCATATACAAAGTTATTAACGACTCCCTGATGAATTTCTATCTCAATCCTGACCGGATTTTCAAAATGATTTATTTTAGCATCAATGCCATTCATAGCAAACTCAGCCTGTAAATCTGTAAAGGCTTCTTTTGCTTTTACCTGAATAAAATGGTCAACTGAAGAATTATCTTTAAAAGAAACAATATTTTTTAAACGTTCCTTCCAGAACTCACCTGACCATGGCACTGTAGACTCCGAAAAGTTTCTGTCATAATATTTCTGATCGATGCTGAGACCTTTCATCAAACTGACAATAAACATGATCACAATGATAGAAAAAGGCAATGCTGTAATCAGGGTCATACTTTGGAGCGCCTTCAATCCGCCTACATTAAGCAACAGGAGTGATAAAACGGCCAGTAAGACTCCCCAGAATACAATTTGCCATTTGGGTGATTTTGTGGAATTTTTCGTGGCAATACTGTTCATTACAAATATCCCTGAATCTGCTGAAGTCACAAAAAAGATAATAATGATGAGAATGACAAAGAAGCCTGTAAAAGATGAGAATGGCATATATTCCAGAAATCTGAACATAAGGGCATCAGGATCTGTTGCCAGTTTACTTAATTGCCCGCCAGCAATATTCAGATCGAACCATATGGCACTGTTTCCGAACACTGACATCCAGATAAAATTGAACAAAGTAGGCAATATCAAAACAGCCAGGATAAACTCTCTGATTGTTCTTCCCTTGGATATTCTTGCAATAAACAATCCTACATAAGGAGACCATGAAATCCACCACGCCCAATACAGAATTGTCCAGTCATAGAACCATGGGAGGGCATTTTTTTCATAGACGTGCGTATTGAAGGTAAGGTTAAAAAAATTATTGATATAATTTCCCAATCCATCTGTAAAACTTCCGATCAGATACACCGTTGGTCCCAATGCCAGTACAAATAATAAAAGAGCAATAACACTTACAATATTGATATTACTCAGTAACTTCACTCCTTTTCCCACTCCGGAAATTGCAGAAATAACGGAAAGAGTGATGAGGCAAACCACAATAATTACCTGATATATAAAGCTGTTCTCAGGAGTAATATGAAGGACATTCAGTCCTGAGCTGATCTGTACAACTCCAAATCCCAGCGTTGTGGTAATCCCGAAAAAGGTACAGCAAAGCGCAAAAACATCAATGGCATTCCCCCACTTTCCATTAATTTTATTTTTTAGAAGCGGATAAAAACAGCTTCGTAGCGAAAGTGGTAATCTGTAGCGATAGGCAAAGTAGGATAATGAAAGCCCTACCACCCCATAGATTGCCCATGCATGGATTCCCCAGTGGAAAAAGGTATATAGCTGTGCCTGTTTGGCTCTGCTTACATAATGATTGTCAGCGAAAACTTCTGAAGAATAGTGTTGCATGGGTTCAGCGACACTGAAATAGATCAACCCGATTCCCATACCTGCAGCAAAAAGCATTGAAATCCATGAGAAAAAAGAATACTCCGGCTTACTATCGTTGGCACCGAGTTTTATATTGGCATATTTACTAAAGAGCAGATACACTAAAAATATGACAAACAGAGTGACCGACCATACATATACCCAGTTTAAATTGACAAATATGAATTGTTTAATTTCATTCAGAATACTCTCTGTCTTTATGGGATAGAGTGCAGAAAGAAAACAGGTTCCTATAATAAAGATTAAACTTGGAACGGTAACTCCTTTGTTAAAAGTAGATTTAACATTTTTAAAATTCATCATTTTTATTTTCGCGTTTATTGTGTAGACAAGTTCACCTGGTAAAGTGTATAGCTGTACTGAAAGCACTGAGAATGGAGAAAATATCCAGGTTTTCCCCTATCTGAAGCGTACTTAAGAACTATAGAGCATCGTCATTTTTGAAAAAATCAACGGCAATCGCAGCACAATATAAGGAAACTTCCATAAATATAAAAAAGGCAGGAGACTTTTATGGTTTCCACCTGTTGCCTCCTGCCTTTTAGTATTAATTGTTGGATAAATACCTATTCACTGCAAAACATGCTTTTAGTGACCGGTATAATATTTAAAATACTGCCAGTACTTATCTTTAAAAATTCTGACAGAGACTTTGTACTCAGGATTATTCAGTTGGATGGCGTTGAAGACTTTTGAAATTTTTCTAAAATCCTTGCCTGCAAAATAACTTTCTTTAACATTATCTGCAGTCTCGCGTCCGATATACAAGTATCCGTATCCTTTTAATTCTTCAATGGCCTGATCTTCTATAGCACCAAGTTTTTCAAAATCCCCTTTATCAGGAAGCCCGTCATTGAGCTCTCCGTTGAAATGAAAAGTAAGCACTGAGATCCATGGATATGATGCTTTTGCGTCATATTCCAACAGATGCATATTCATACAGGCAATGAGAGGTCTCCCGTTTTCGAGATCAGCCCTGAGAATGGAGAATTCGTCTTCGGCATCATCCCTTTTTACACTTTTATACTTTTCTATGAATTCCCTTTCTCTCCATAACAAAAAGTCCTGTAATTTTTCAATGGGAACAAGTTCTTTCTGTGCCTGATCTATTCCTATGACTGTAAAAGTATCAATCTGTGTGGCGAAGTTTAATTCTCCCAAAAAGTTATCTAAGAATATACAAACTCCTGTAGTAACAGCATCTTTATTCTCAACTTTATCATGATACACGAAAACAAGATCAATCTCATCCCGGAAATCTTTCAGTTCATTGGAATAAAAAGAAATATTATCTTTCGAGAACTCATAATCGCCCATATTCACCCTCACCTTTTGTATATCCATTGAAGGTTTCAAAGCGGTAAATTTCCAATGATCAAGCTTACGAGCGAGCTCAACAAGCTCTTCCGCAAAGACAATATTCGTAATTTCCCCATCTACAGTGATAATCAGTTCTGCAGTATGCTCATCGGCCATTCCGGTCAGGAAATAATATCCGTCTTTTATCTGGTTAAGCACAGGTGTCATAACGTCAAAAAAATCTTTTTCGATAGAATCCTGTCCGCCTTTTTTAACAACGTTATAAAATTTCTTTTCCATTGTTAAAAACCAGTCCCAGAAATCTCTATACTGCTTTTCCTCTGTTCTCTGCATTTAGTAGTTTTAATTAATCTACAATATTTCCGTCAATGTAAACATGTTCAGCTTTGAGGCTCCCTTGATTATAAAGTACATTTTGAAAATTATTGGTTTTAAAAGTCACAAAATCTGCTTTTTTACCAGCCTCTAATATTCCTCTGTCTTCGAGATTAAGGGCATAAGCAGCCCGGAAAGTCATTCCTGCTAAAACCTCAGCAGTCGTAAGTTTTTGAAAAGTAGCCAAAACAGAAGCCTGTGTAATTAAATTGCCCATTGGAGCTGACCCGGGATTCCAGTCACTTGCAATGGCCAGAATTGCTCCTGCATCTAATAATTTTCTTGCAGGAGTAAATTTTTCTCCCAGTCCTAAACTCGCTCCGGGAAGTGCGGTAGCCACAGTATCTGATTGTGCTAAAAATTCGATATCCTCATCAATGGTTGCTTCCAAATGATCTGCAGATTTTGCTCCGACTTCTACTGCAATCCTTGAGCTTCCCGGCGTAAACTGATCTGCATGAACGGTAATTTCAAAACCTAAATCTTTAGTTTTAAGAAGAAACTCCTTACTTTCTTCCGGCTGGAACGCTGATTTCTCAATAAATATATCCACACGATTCGCAAGGTTTTCTTCTTTTACTTTTGGTAAAATCTGAGTAAGGATATACTCCAAATATTCAGGATTGCTTCCTTCAAAATCTTTTGGTTTCAAATGGGCAGAAAGGCATGTAGGAACTAATGTCGCTTTGGTGGATCCTTGTGCTTTTTTAATAATTCTAAGCATTTTAAGCTCATTTTCCACATCTAAGCCATAACCGCTTTTTACTTCAATAGTGGTAATTCCCAAACCAACAAGGAAATTAATTCTCTCGAGTAACGTTTTTAATAATTCCTCTTCTGAAGCATTTCTGGTATGTTGTACCGAACTCCATATTCCGCCTCCGCTTTCGGCAATTTCAAGATATGTCTTTCCGGCATTACGCATTGCGAAATCATTAGCACGGTTTCCTCCAAAACAAATATGGGTGTGGGCATCTACAAATGCAGGAAGAACGATCTGTTCACCTTGTACCTGTTGGATTTCTATTGCCGGATTTTCTGTTTTTAAGGTTTCAAAAATTCCGATTTTTTGGATCATATTGTTATCAACTACAATTCCTCCGTCAATAATAATTTCAAGTTGCTCATCGGTTAATTTTCCTCTCAGTGGTAAATTGGCAAGTGTCACGACCTGCTTAAATGGTCCTATTAATTTCATGTATTTAGGCTAAGGGTTAGAAGATGAACTGTTTTTATAATGTATGACATCCGGTTATACAGAATATCTGTTATTCTGAGGCATAATACATTCATTGTTCAAACTTTGATTTTCCTCTCAAAAATACTTAAAATATCTCAATTGATTCATCTTCTCCCCGTTATTCTCAGCTTTAGCATAAACCTAAACCTTAAATTAACCTTTTCACAATCCTCCCTGAAATCTTAGTCTAAATTTCCTATCTTTGAGGTAAATGAAATGAATTAATGCCAGATTTTTTACATCCAGATAAGGAAAACTACTCAGATGAGGAATTGATGCAGGAAGAGCAAATCCGTCCCCAGAGCTTTAAAGATTTTGCGGGACAGAGAAAAACGCTGGAAAACCTTGAAGTTTTTGTATCCGCTGCCAAAAGGCGTGGCGGAGCACTTGATCATGTACTATTGCATGGTCCTCCGGGTCTGGGAAAAACAACCCTGGCCAATATTATTGCCAATGAGCTGGGAGTCAATTGTAAAATCACTTCAGGGCCTGTTTTGGATAAACCGGGAAGTTTAGCGGGATTATTAACAAACCTGGAAGAAAATGATGTACTCTTCATTGATGAGATTCACCGTCTTTCTCCAGTGGTGGAAGAATATCTGTATTCTGCCATGGAAGACTATAAAATCGATATTATGCTGGAGACCGGTCCAAATGCACGAAGTGTTCAGATCGGGCTTAATCCTTTTACGCTGGTAGGGGCCACTACAAGAAGTGGTATGCTGACTAAACCCATGCTTGCAAGATTTGGTATTCAAAGCAGGCTTGAATATTATTCCATCGAGCTTTTATCTATGATTATTCAAAGAAGTGCAAGAGTTTTGGGGGTTACTATTTATGAAGATGCCGCTATAGAAATTGCCAGAAGAAGCCGTGGAACTCCAAGAATCGCCAACGCCCTGTTAAGAAGGGTCCGCGACTTCGCTGAAATTAAAGGAAATGGAGAGATCGAGATCAATATTTCTCAATATGCTTTAAATTCTCTTAACGTAGATGAATTCGGCTTGGATGAAATGGATAATAAGATCATGCGGGTCATGATTGAAAATTTCAGAGGCAAACCCGTAGGGATTTCTGCACTGGCGACTTCTATCGGAGAAAATCCTGAAACCCTGGAGGAAGTGTATGAGCCATTTCTGATTCAGGAAGGTTTTATCATCAGAACTCCAAGAGGAAGAGAAGTGACTGAAAAAGCTTATCAGCATCTGAATATCGCAAGACCTAAAAATCCGGGAGAGCTTTTCTGATGAATGATTAGTATGTTCAATTAATGACCAAGAAAACATGTTTGTACCCAAATTATACAAAAGCGAAGATGTACATGTGATGAGAGAAATTATCAGTGAAAATTCATTTGCTTTATTGATTTCTTCTGTTGATAAAATCCGTGCGACACATTCTATGATGATGTTGAATGAAAATGATCCGGAAAATGTTTATATTGAAACCCATATTTCGAGAGCTAATCCACAGGCGAAAATCCTGAAAAACGGAGATGAAGTGCTTTGTGATTTTTTAGGGGCACACACCTATATTTCGAGCAGCTGGTATGATCACATCAACGTTTCGACTTGGAATTATGAAGCGGTGCAAATCTATGGCAAGGTGGAGCTTATGACTCATGAAGACCTTTATATTCACTTAGAAAAATTAACCTCGAAGTATGAAAACTTTCAGCAGTGCCCGATGATGGTGAAAGATATGGGAAAGGAATTTGTGGAAAAGGAGATGAAGGGAGCTTTCGGAATTAAAATTATTCCAACCGAGATATTCATCAAGCAAAAGCTTTCTCAGAACAGGAAGGAAAATGATTTTCAAAATATCATTTCACAACTTGAACATTCGGATGACAATGCCCGGAAAATTGCTGAGAAAATGAAATTAATAAAAAAATAATCAAAATATACATATGAAGTTATATCCAATACAATGTGGAAAATTTAAACTGGACGGCGGTGCTATGTTCGGCGTCGTCCCAAAGAGTCTGTGGGAAAAAACTAATCCGGCAGACGAAAAAAACCTGATCGAGCTGGGAACCCGTTCCCTGCTTATTGAAGACGGCAAGAAACTGATTCTGGTTGACTGCGGTCTTGGAAATAAACAAGATGATAAATTCTTTGGCCACTACTCTCTTTGGGGAGATGATAACCTGGATAAAAATTTAAAAAAATATGGTTTTGTAAAGGAAGATATTACTGATGTCTTTCTTACTCACCTTCACTTTGACCACTGTGGTGGTGCCATTGAATGGAACGACGACAGAACCGGATACAGACCTGCTTTTAAAAACGCACAATTCTGGACCAATGAAAATCACTGGCAATGGGCAACAGAGCCTAACGCGCGCGAGAAAGCAAGCTTCCTGAAAGAAAATATTCTTCCGATGCAGGAAAGCGGACAACTGAGTTTTTTACCACTGCCAACAACAGGAAATTACGGATTTGCCCCTGATCTTAAGATGGATGTTATTTTCGTAGACGGTCATACAGAAAAGCAAATGCTTCCGGTGATTCAATATCAGGAGAAAACAGTTGTTTTTGCTGCAGACCTTATCCCTACTGCCGGGCATATTAATCCGGTCTACGTAATGGGGTATGATACCAGACCTCTTTTAACCATGGAAGAAAAAGGAAAATTTCTTAAACAGTGCATCGATAACGAATATTTATTGTTCTTTGAACATGATGCCCATCATGAGCTGGCAAGCCTTAAAATGACAGAAAAAGGAGTGAGATTGGACGAGACGTTTAGTTTTAATGATGTTTTTGGATATTAATTTTTAAGTATGGAAGAATTACGTTCAGAAACACAACAACCGGAACCGGAACCAGCGCCCAAGATCATCGGATTAACAGGAGGAATCGGGTCCGGAAAAACTACCGTAGCCCGTTTTATTGAAGAATTTGGATTTCCTGTTTATTATTCTGATGACAGAGCAAAAACCATTGTCAATGACGATGAAGAGTTGAAAGTAAAAATTAAAGAATTACTAGGCAATCAATCTTATGACGAAAACGGATTTTATGACAGAAAATTTGTTGCCGATAAAGTTTTCAACAACAGAGATCTTCTCCAGCAATTAAATGAAATTATTCATCCTGCTGTACGTATTGATTTTGAAAACTGGGTGAAAAAACAAAGTAAATATCTTGTTTTTAAGGAGACCGCATTACTTTTTGAGCTTAGACTCAACAGACAATGTTATAAGTCTCTTTTGGTGACTGCAGAAGATAACATCAGGATCAAAAGGGTAATGGACAGAGACGGTAAAACATATCGTGAGGTAGAGGCTGTTATGGAAAAACAAATGCCCGAAAGAGATAAAATAAAAATGGCAGATTGTATTATCTATAACAATACCAATTTGGAAGAATTAAAAGAACAGACTGAAAAGGTAGTTTTTACTATTGAATAAACCTGTTACTGCATAAAAAATAAGCCCTCATATCAGAGGGCTTATTTTTTATGATTAAGTGTATTGTTGTGCTGTCTATTTTGAGAATACAGTCTTCTCTTATATCATTTTTTCAGCGTTCAGAAATTGTTTCATTCCTTGATAAATTTCTTTTGTGCAGTTTTACCGTTATCATCAATATCAAGCACATAAACTCCGCTAACCAGTTTACTCACATTGATCTGATTATTTAAGAGAATACCATCAGCTATTATCTGTCCGGCTGCATTATAAATTTTATACTTCGCTTTCTTACTGATGTTCTTCACATACAGTACTGAGCTTACCGGATTAGGATAAATCAATATATCAGTCTGATTAATTGGGTTAGGCCCCAGATTCCTGGATATTCTTACCGCGTAATCTTCCACTTCTCCGTCAGCGAAATTAAGGCAATTCACAGGAATATCTCCTCTTTGCATTGCTACTCTCATCGTGACATATTTATAGTCTGTCATACTTACAAAAGCATCAGTCGGCACACTGAATTTCCCGGAAACAGGGGTTGTTGTATTCGGTGGGGAAGCAAGGACCCTTTCATTGATATCAAATGCACCATCTCTGTTAAAATCAATCCATACTGCAATCCCTTCGTTGTAGGTAGCTCCTGTCCATCTTTTCTCAATGATAATTTCATTATCCGTAGATCCTTGTATAAGTTCTATTATTTTTTTAGAGTCTCCTGAATAATTTGTGTACGTAGAAGCACCTGAAGCATTTTCCATAAGAGGTTTACCATTCGGCTTAACCGTTACCTTTGATATATGTTCAACTGTAGCACTTCCCGAAGACATGGTACAATATGTTACCGTAGGCGTTGTGAAATAATAAGGAGGAGTGAAAGCACCCGGTGTTCCGTTACAAACATTAGCGACCTGCATTTCATATTTTGTCAACTCCATTAAGCCGGTTAATATATAGTGATTTGTATTCACCGGAACATGAGTCCAGCTCGGAATCCCCACTTTTCTATATTTTAAAATATAAGTGGCCCCAGGGAAAGGATCCCATTTTATTTCTGCCGATGTAGGCAGCAACTGAGTAATGGTTAATCCCGGAGGAGGAAGTTCACATGTTCTCTCAGTCGTGAAGACCATCGGATTTGAATAAGGATTCCATGAATTTTCATTAGCACACTTATTGGCAATCTGTACTTCATATGTGGTATATGGATCTAAACCGCCAAGCGTATAAATATTGGCTGGTGCAGCTGGTAAAGGAATATCAGGATTCGGCCATCCCGCAGTCCCTACTTTTCTCCATCGCATTTTATATGATACACCGGCTATAGTCGGATTCCATGTAATCAAGGCAGAATTGGTTGTAATAGTACTTACTGTAATGCCCGGAGGAGTAGGATCACATCTTGTTGTGAATGTTTCCACAGGAGTAAATGTTCCTGTTGTAGCCCCACAGTTGGCTGCGACCTGAACTTCATATGCAGTGGACGGAATCAGATTATTTAGCGTATACGGAATACTTGACACATATACATTTGTCCATGCCGTTGTTCCTGCTACTCTGTACTGTAAAAGGTAAGTCAGGTTATCTGTCGCACCTGTCCAGTTGATAATGGCAGAGGTATGGGTTATGGTATTAAATGATAATCCGGTAGGCGTAGCAGTACTACACGGTTTTAATTTTACAACATAATCTTCCACTTCACCATTGACTGCGTTTTGACACATTGTCGGAGAACTTGAACGTTGTAATACCACTCTCATGGTTGTCGTTAACGGTCCCGAATAGGCTCCAGCCGGAACTGAGAATAAACTGGTAACCGGAGTGGTGGTACTTGCTGCAGAATTAATAATCCTCTCCGAATTACTAAATTGCCCATCTCTGTTAAAATCGATCCATGCTGCAACAGCTACGTTACCTGTCGCACCTGTCCAGCCTTTTCCTACCGAAATTTTGTTATCTGCCGAACCAATCTCCAATGTGATCAGTGTTGCAGGTGTAGTATAGCTGATGTAATTCGTTTGTACAGAATTATTACTCATTACCGGCAATGCAGGATTCACAGAAGTAACCGTCACATTTGTAATATGATCATTGGTTCCTGTTCCCGTCATCGGGCAGTATGATAATGCAGGTGTTGTAAACTGCTGCATTGTTGAATATGTTCCGGGTGCACCTCCGTTACATCTGGTTGCGATCTGAAATTGGTACTGAGTCTGTTCTACCAAACCTGAGATGGTGTAATTATTCCCGACAGGCGGCACAGGATCAATTATTGTCCATGCTGCAGCACCTACACTTCTCCATCTCAAAACATATACTGCTCCGGCAGTTGCCGACCATGATATATTCGCCGAGTTCGGTGTAATATTGGTAACTGTAATATTAGATGGTGCAGCATTGGTACATTGTGGCATATCAATAAGTTTTACCGCATAATCTTCTACTTCACCGTTCGTAAATGTACCACATTGATTAGGATTATTGGTATCTCTTAAAACTACCCGCATACGGGTGGTAAGAGGCCCGCTATAAGCTGTTGCCGGAACCTGGAATGTACCCGTTACCGGAGTAGTCGTATTATTTGAGTTGTTTAAAATCCTTTCTGAGGTATCAAAAGTACCGTTTTTGTCAAAATCAATCCAGACGCTTACTGCCTTACTACTGGTGGAAGCGGGCCACGATTTGGAAACAGATATACTGTTATTAGATGTTCCCCTGACCAGAGTGATGAGTTTTGCAGCATCTGCCGAATAATCAGTATAATTATTCGCTGCTGAAGTATTGCTCATCGTATATGAATTGGTAGCAACGACCGTTACATTGGAAATATATCCGTTGTTGGTATTGGTAGATGTGGCTGTACAATAAGGCGTCATGAAAACTGTAATTGCCGAAAAACTACCTTGCACTCCCGAGCATATATTTGCGATCTGAACCTCATAATAGGTACCTGCCGTAAGACCTGTAAGTGTTACAGTGTTTGTAGTAGGTGCAGGAGTCACTGTTGTCCATGCTGTAGTTCCTGCGACACGATATTGTACGACATAGGTTGCATTGAATGAAGCATTCCAGGTGATGGTGGCATTATTCTGGGTAGTTGCTGTAACCTGAACACCACCCGGCGGATTTGAAGTACATATGGGTAAGGTCTCTATCGGCGCATTTCCAATAGCATAAAAGACGTTATTGATAGCACTTACCCTTATTTTTGCCGTTCCTCCTACCGTAAGTGGAAAACCGCTGAAATCCAGAACCTCAGTTCCATCGTTTGGTGTGGAAGCAGATACTACATTCCAGGTGGCACCGTTATTGGTTGTAAAATCTATTTTAACATTCGCGGCATTATACGGCGCGGCATTGGTATTTACCACATTCCAGGTCACTGTTGTCGGGCCGTTATTATAAATAGTTGCCGGATTGACTATAAAAGGGCCGTTATTACCTACTATTATGGTTTGAACTGCGGTTTGTGTTTGCTGTTGGCTCGGGTTCGGATTATTGTCCCGTACAGTAATCCCAAATCTTGATGTTCTGGCAACCGTAGATACCGCTTCCCACAGATTGTTTGAATTATTTAAAACTCCCGCCAGTACAGAAGACAGCCTTGGAAAATAGCGGCTGGGACTTGTGGTTGGCATCAAAGATCTAAAGGAGGGACCTTCTACGGTTGTCCCCAGATTAACTGCATTAATCTGCCCTGTCATCAGATCTGCTTCTTCCCAGGCATATGTCATAGGATCATTTTCTGCATCTGTAGCTGAAGCAGTCAGGACGAAAGCAGTTCCCTTCGGAATAGTATACGTAGGAAGAGGCCCAATTACCGGCGGATTATTGGTTACATTGGTTTCTATATCACACGTTCTTTGTGCCAGTATAGCCTGAATATCATCAATGCTTTTCTTAAAAAAGTAAGCATCACTGTTTAGCTGTACATTGAAAGTCGTTCCTGCCGGAGGGGTGACACCCTGGCTATCCGCAACACCGGCGTACGCCATAATTGTAGATCCGGAACCGGGCTCCATTTGTGCAGAATTTCCTTGATTTTGATAGGTAAATGTATGATATCCTCCTAATTGATGCCCCATTTCATGGGCTACAAAATCAATATCAAAAGTATCTCCCTGCGGACTTCCGTTGGATGGTGAGGTATATGCCGATCCTTTACCCTGGCCGGTAGAAGGATTAGAACTGCCCGGGTCCAGACAGATACACCCTATGCATCCTGCATTTCCGCCACCCCCTGAAGCTCCGAATAAATGCCCTATGTCGTAATTGGCATTTCCTACATTCGCTGTCAATGTATTTTGTAATTCCAAATTCCAATTATTCATTTGGCTTGATGGAGAATATGGATCTGTAGTAGGATTGGTGTAAATTACATTAGGATAATTTTGTACAATCAAGTGAAGAGCCAAATCTTTTTCAAAAACTCCATTTACTCTCGTAAGGGTCGCATTAATTGCTGTCAGAGCACCAGCCACAGTACCACCATGAAATTGGGTATATTCTCCTGTCACAGACATTGCCAATCGTAAAGTCCTGTATTTTCGGTCAGAGGACCTGGCAAAATTTGTAGGCTGATTCTGAAATGCTTGTCCCTGCTGAAAGAGTTCCTCTATTTCCTTTTTTTCGCTGTCTCTCTCTTCGGTAGAACAGACAAATCCATTTTTACTACCCTGAGTTTTGGGATGAACTTCATAAATTGTTTTATCAGAATTGGCGGGCTCAATAAATTCATACCCTTCGTTGGTAAAAATCATCGACTGGAAATCGTTGGGAGCCAAACTGAACCTTACATATTTGGAAGGATCATCCAACCCCACCCCTACATAAGATCCCAGCTGATACTGATCTGCCAGTTCCTTTACTACAACCGGCAGGCTATAGACTGCAAACCTTTCAATTTTACCCCCTAAAGTTGGTAAAGAGATGGTAACTGGTTTTGCATTTTTTCCTGCTTCCTGTGCTTTTTCAAGCTGAGATTTTAGCGATGAAATATTTAAAGAATAATAACTCTTAGCCTTTGAGTCATTGTTAGTTTCTTTTCCACTGAATGTTGTGGGCATCCATTGTGCGTGCACTACTACAAACAAACATAGGAAAAAAAGAGAAGTAAAGATTTTCTTCATAATTTTCTCTTAATTTTATATTAATCTCACAAATCTAATTATTTATTTGACATAAAACAAAGATAAATAACCAATCAATGAAATATCATTAATAAAAAGGCAGTGATATTAAAAATTTAAATATTTAATTGCATTTAAATGAAAAAAATTCAACAAATAATGAATTATTGATTAAAAACAATAAAAAATTCTTATAATACCAAAAAAATAGGCCTCCATTTCTGGAGGCCTATTCTATGTGAAGGTTACTTTATTATTCTTTAATAAATTTCTTCTGAGCTGTATTTCCGTTATCATCAATATCCAAAACATACACTCCATTAATCAATCTACTCACATTGATCTGATTGTTTAACAGAATACCGTCTGCTATTACCTGTCCTGCAGCATTGTAAATTTTATACTTCGCTTTTTTGCTGATATTTTTCACAAACAATACTGAGCTCACAGGATTAGGATAAATCATGATTTCGGTCTGATCTAACGGGTTTGGAACTCCTTTTTTAGAGATTCTCACCGTGTAATCCTCTACTTCACCATTGTTAAAGTTGGTACAGCTTACAGGAATACCATCTCTTGACATTGCCACTCTCATTACCACATATTTATAGTCTGTCATGCTTACAAAAGCATCAACAGGTACATCAAACTTCCCTGAAACAGGAGATGTAGTATTTGGAGATGAGGTAAATACTCTTTCATTGATATCAAATTCTCCATTTCTGTTGAAATCGATCCAGACTGCAATTCCTTCATTATAGGTATTACCTGTCCATTTTTTCTCAATGATAATTTCGTTATCGGTAGATCCCTGAATAAGTTCAATAAACGTTTTAGGAACTCCTGTGTAATCCGTGTACGTAGATGCTCCGGAAGCGTTAGCCATTGATGGTTTACCATTAGGATTAACCGTTACCTTAGAAATATGCTCACCTGTAGCACTGCCTGATCCCATTTTACAATAAATTACCGTTGGCGTTGTAAAATAGTAAGGAGGTGTATAATTTCCAGGTGTACCATTACAGATATTTACTACCTGCATTTCATATTTTGTAAGTTCTACAAGACCATTTAGTACGATATTATTAACCGCTGTAGGTACTTCTGTCCAGCTTGGAATACCTACTTTTCTATATCTCAGAACATATGTGGCTCCAGGGAAAGGATCCCATTTAACCTCTGCAGATGTTGGTAATAACTGTGTAATTGTTAATCCCGGCGGAGGAATTTCACATATTCTTTCGGTTGTAAATACTTTTGGATTTGAATATGGATTTAAAGTAGTTTCTCCGTTACACATATTAGCAATCTGAACCTCATAAGTCGTAAACGGCTCCAAAGGAATAACACTACCTAATACATAAGTATTTGCAGGAGCAGCAGGCAGAGAAATATCGGCATTTGGCCATCCTGTAGTTCCTACTTTTCTCCATCTCATTGTATAGCTGGAACTCGCAGCAAGAGGAGCCCAGGTTACAAGAGCAGTGGTTGGAGTAATATTACCAATAGTAACAGTTGGAGGCGTAGGATCACATCTCGTCGTGAATGTCTTAATAGCCGTAGCTGTTCCAATAGTAGTTCCGCAGATTGCTGCAATCTCAACCTCATATGTTGTCGCCGGTGTAAGTCCGGTAACGGTTAGAGGCATATTTCCTAATAATGTAGAGGCAAATACTTCCGTCCAGGTTGTAGTTCCCTGCACTCTGTATCTTACTACGTAACTTACATTACTTGCTGCTCCCGTCCATGTAATAACCGCAGAGTTATGAGTAGGTGCAGGCGTAGTAAATGTAGGTGCATTTGGAGTAGTTGTACTACATGGTCTGATCATAACTTTATAATCTTCCACTTCCCCGTTCACAGCATTCTGGCACATTGTAGGAGAACTGGTACGTTTCAGCACGACTCTCATCGTAGTACCCAATGCTCCTGTATAAGCAGTAGCAGGAACATTAAACAAAGCAGTAACAGGTGTAGTAGTACTTGCTGCTGAATTCATAATTCGTTCAGTAGTTTCAAACTGACCATTTCTGTTGAAATCAATCCAAACTGAAACGGCATCATTACCTGTAGAACCCGTCCATCCTTTTCCTACCGAAATTTTATTATTCACAGAATTTACATCCAGAGTAATTAAAGTTGCCGGTGTTGTATAGCTGATATAGTTAGTCTGAACAGAGTTATTACTCATAGGAAGTACTCCCAGGTTAGCAGATGAAACAGTTACATTAGCAATGTGGTCGTTGTCTCCGCTACCTATCATCTGACAGTACTGTATTGGCAACGTTGTAAATTGTGTAGATGCAGAGAATGCTCCGAAAGCACCGGTTCCGCATTTTGTAGCCACCTGCACTTCATATAAAGTCTCTTCCGTCAAAGGAGTTGTAGGGTCTACAGTGTACACGTTACCAGGAGCCGGCACCGGATTAACTGTCGTCCATGCTGTCGTTCCCACTTTTCTATATCTCAATTGATATGTGGCATTTGCTGCAGCTATCCATGAGAAGGTAGCACTGATATCAGTAAGATTGGAAACAGTAATATTGGTAATAGGAGTTGAAGAACATACCGGCTGATCAATAAGTTTCACTGCATAATCTTCCACCTCACCTGTATCAAATGTTCCAAATGTTCCACAGGCACCAGGCACTGAATATGATTTCATAGCCACACGCATACGGGTAACAAGCGGACCTGAATAAATCGCAGGGTTTGGAGGAAGTGCAATTGTGAAGTTATTATTTGAAACAGGAGTCGTTGTACTGCTTGAAGAATTAAGTACCTGTTCACTTGCTTCAAAAACACCATTCCTGTTAAAGTCTATCCATACAGAAATACCATAGCTGGAGGTCGCACCCGGCCAAAATTTACTAATGCTTATTTTGTTATTCGTTGTGCCACGTACCAAGGTAACCAATCTTGTTGGATCTGCTGAATAATCTTTATATCCGTCATATCCGGAATTACTTACCATCAATGGTCCATTCGTTGGGGTAACAGTCACTTTGTTGATGTAACCATCTGAAGTAGTAGCAGTAGGAACATTCGGGCAGTACGTAAGAGCAGGCGTTGTAAAGGTTCCGATAGGAGAATAAGTTCCCTGAGTTCCGTTACACTTAGTTGCTATTTGATATTCATACTGAGTTCCGTCTACTAAATTATAAAGAGTCACACTTCCTGTCAGTGCTGTATTAATATTTATTGTCTGCCAACCTGTAGCTCCTGATCCGAATACCCTGTACTGTACAACATATGTTGCTCCTACTGCGGGCATCCAGCTAAGGTTTGCGGAACTTGGGGTAATATTACTCACCGCAATATTGGTAGGAGGTGCTGTTGAACATGGTTGTAAATCAACTCCTGTAAGCATCAGTCTCGGGATATCAGAATATCTGCTTGATGCAGTTGGAGGAGAAGCCGGATCCGGATTTGTAGAATCATTGTAATATAATATTCCTTTGTTTGATCCTGCATTATATGATCCCCATGAAGCAGCACTTGTGCTGTATCCTGGTGAATTTTCATCTACTGCAACAACAAGATTACTGACACCATCCCATACAAACGGTGTTGATAAAGGAATTGTAACCCACGTACCTGCTGTCATCGTAGGAAGTGTTCCTGCATAAACCTGAGTCATGGCAGCTGATGGCACCCAGTCTGTAGTATTTGCAAAGTTCGTTTTGGTGGTATTTCCTAAATAAACTACCCAGTCATTATATGAAGTCTGAGGAGTTTGAGGAGTTGCCACATAAAACTTTACAGCGGTAATCAAAAGAGAAGTTCCTAATACAGCCCCTACTTCTGCAGCTGTATAAAGCTGTTGAGAATAGTTATATCCATAATAAGAATATACCGGCAGATTACTGGTTGTTCCTGTTCCGTTACCGATTTGTCCCGGAGTGAATGAAGCCCCGGCAACCCATGGCGTTTTATCAGTAGCTGAACATACTGCTCTTACCCACCAGTAATACGTAGTTCCTGAAGTTAAAGGAGATAAAGTAGTGGAAGTTCCTGAAGTAACAGGTGTTCCCACTGTAGCTGCTGTCGGAGCAGTATTGGTAGTACTGTAATATACTTCATATCCTCCGGCGGGTGCAGGAGAAGGTGCAGTCCAATTAACCACAGCACTTGTTAAAGTTACGGTACCTACTGATAATGCAGAGCCACCAGCCATTGGTATACAAGTAGGCGGTGTTGTAAATGAGATAGGTCCACTCCATGGACTTTGATCTGCTGCACTACATCTTGCTCTTACCCATACATAATAAGTAGAGTTGGGAGTCAGCGGAGATAAATTAGCTGTAAGACCTGCCACACCTGATTGAGAAGGCACTGTAGCAGCTGTAGGTGCTGTATTGGTAGTACTATAATATATATCATAGCCTCCTGCCGGCACAGGGCTATAAGCAGTCCAGTTGAGTACTGCGCTTGTTGCCGTTATCGTACCTGTAGATATCGATCCTCCTGGAGGCATTGGCAGACATGTCGGGGCTGTACCGAATGTTAACTGAACATTGGGTCTGTTAGCATTTACAGTACCATTTCCTGTAGGAGCAGTGGTATCAGTCTCAAAATACATGTGGCTTGCAGTAGCCGTAGAGTATTTAAAACCGGCACCATTCGTTCCGGAACCTCCTCCGGAGCCTCCGTAATTGGTTTCAACCAAAACCATAAGGTTATCCGTTCCATTATAATTATAAGGAAGCTGGAGTTGGAAAGTATTCCATCCCACAGCTAAACTGCTTATGCTTCCACTGTACACCAGAGTAGCTCCGGTGGTGGTTGCATTCCAGTTTTGTTGTGTAATAGCTGTGGTAGAAGCCGGTACGGATTTCAAATAAATTTTAACCGGAAAGGTAATGCTCATGGTTGATGTAGCTTCCCATCCGACAGATAAGATAGTACCCCCGGCGGGAGTATTTACTTCTGCTGCAGTATACAATGATGCAGACCTTTGAAATCCATAATATGGCGTCAAAGGGTATCTTTGAGTACTTGTCCCGTTACCGATAGTAACAATTTGTGCCTGCATGAGCAGTCCGAAGACCATACAGAACAATGTTATGAGCCCCCGTATAGGTCGGCCCATTTTACAGAGTAAAAGTCCACTCATATTTTAAAAAATTTAATAATGATAACAATAAGTAATTCTAAGTGTTCAAATTTTGTTGTCACGGCGATTCTTGAAATACCGCCTTTTACAGATAAACTGTAATAAAAAGAATAATTCTATACCATACGCAAATATTTTTACATTTACACAAATCTAATGATTTTTTCATTGTGAACTATTTACTTAACGTAATTTTTTTGAAAAAATTTCACGATAATCACATAAATGATCAAAAATAAAAAATCCCCGAACAACTCCGGGGATTTAACATTATTTACGATTATGTTATTTTTTGATAAATTTAGATTTGAACAGCTCCTGTCCTTTTTCATCAATGGTAATAATATATCCGCCTTTAATTAAAGATGAAATATTGATCTTTCCATTGTTAACATTTCCGCTGTTGATCAACTGACCTGTAGCTCCGAAAATCTTATAGGTAGCTTTATCTGAAACCTTAGTTATATTAAGAACATCAGTAGCCGGGTTTGGATATAACTGAATTCCTCCATTTTTAAGATTCGTTTCAGAAGTAGCCAGGTTACTTGTAATATATACGTTATAATCTTCAACCTCTCCATAACCAATATTAACTCCACATAAGAAGTCTGGAGGTAATGATAATCCTACATAAGTGTTATTAGGACCAGCTCCCATCCAGCCACCTAGAACTCTCATTCTTAAAGCCTCTCCTTCTACTGCATTAGCCGGGATATTAAATGTTCCGCTAACGACAGTTCCGGGTTGGGTTAATGCAATAGGATAATCCAACACTCTTTCCGTCTCAGAGAAAACTCCGTCTTTGTTAAAGTCAATAAATGCCACTACAGTATCATAATCAGCAACTCCAGCATTACCTAATGTAACAGAAATAGGCTGAGGTGTTCCTTTTGTTAAGTTAATATGAAGTGCCGTATTTGTAGTATAGTTTGTATATGTGCTGTTTGCAGAAGTATTGTTTATATTTCCAATGGTCACATTTTGAATATACTCATAATCCTGATCATCTGTAGCAGTAGTGCAATAACGTAATGCCGGTGTTGTAAAGTTTACAGATGCGGAGTAAGTACCTACTGTTCCTCCACATACTAAAGCCACCTGAACTTCATATGTTGTATCATCTATCAAACCAGCTATATTAATAGAAGGAATAGTACTATCTACATCTATCCAGTTTGATGCACCTACTTTTCTATAGCGTGCTTTGTACGTTGCTCCTGTATAAGACATCCATGATGCACTTGCTGTAGTCATAGTAATATTGCTTATCACTACATTTGTTGGTGCAGCAGAACTACATGCAGCCAAAGGTGCTATGGTAACAGATCCTAACGCATAGAAAACATTTCCGATTGCAGAAATTCTCACCTTAATAGTCTGTCCGTTCAGTGTAGAAGGGAAAGTAAAGTTCTCAGATCCGTCATTAGGAGTTGACGCTGACAATACTGTCCAGTTAGTTCCATTATCAGTAGTATAGTCAATCTTTACATTGGCAACATTATAAGGAGCAGTATTCGTATTGGCCACCACCCATTGAACCGGAGTCGGGGTATTGACATCAGCATATTGATTAGCTACTCTGAAAGGTCCGCTTTCACCTACAATAATCGTCTGAGTTTTAACAGAAGACTGTTGTTGCTGTACATTGCTATTATTATCTCTTACCGTTACGGCAAATTTACTTGTTCTCCCTACCGTTGATACAGATTCCCAGGTATTATTTGAGTTAGTTAATGCTCCAGTCAATACACTTTGCCATTTCGGAAAGTATCTTGTTGGGCTAGCCGATGGAGAAACGGATCTGAACGAAGCTCCGGTAGTGGTAAGTCCTAAATTAAATCGATCAATAGGTAATTCAGCATCGTCAAGTTCCTCCCAAGAATACGTCATTGGATCATTTTCAGGATCAGTTGCGGTAGCTGTTAGTACGAAAGCAGTTCCTTTAGGAATACTAAATGTTGGTAAATCGGCAATTACCGGCGGATTATTATTGATTGTTGTCTCTACATCACACGTTTTGTCAACTAAGTTAGCCTGAATCTGCCCAATACTTGCCGCATGGAAGTAAGGATTGGAGTTCGCCTGAACGTCTGTATCAGGACCTGTAATTCCGGCATATCCCATGATGGTAGACCCAGATCCTGGTTCCACATTCACACCGCTTCCTTCAAGATTATGAGAGAAAGTATGATTACCTCCTAACTGATGTCCCATTTCATGAGCAACATAATCTATATCGAAAGCATCTCCTTGCGGCACGCCATTAGCCGGAGAAGTAAATCCTGAACCTTTTCCTTTAGCAACAGCCGGCGTAGGATCCACACATACACACCCGATACATCCTGCATTACCTCCACCTCCGGATCTACCGAATAAATGGCCGATATCATAGTTGGCATCTCCTACATTATTTATATTAGACAATGTATTCTGCAATTCAGTATTCCAAGCTCCCTTAACTCCTACTGAAGCAGCTGAATATGGGTCTGTGGCAGAATTTATATAAATTACGTTTGGATAATTCTGCAAATTCAAATGCAATGCAAAATCTTTTTCAAAAACTCCGTTTACACGACTTAAAGTAGCATTAATTGCAGCTAGTGCAGGCGCTCTTTTTTCATCATCAGTGGCAGTGGCAGGTACTCCTGCCTGGGTCATAAAATACTGAGTATATTCTCCTGTAACAGAAACTACCAATCTCATGGTTCTGAATTTTTTATCAGAACTTTTCGCAAAAGTTGTCGTCTGATTAGAGAAAGACTGACCTTTCTTCAACAGATCATTTATCTGCTTTTTAGCAGCAGGAGATTCTTCTGTAGAACATAAGAAGGAGTCACGATTCTTTCTTGTCTTTGGATGAATCGCATAGACTGTTTTATCAGCTGAAGCAGGTTCGATAAATTCATAATTATCTCCATCAATCACCATAGACTGGAAATCATTTGGAGCTAAACTAAATCTCAAGTACTTTGTAGGATCATCAACACTTGCTCCCACATAAGATCCTAAATTATACTTATCTGCCAGTTCTTTTACAACAACCGGAAAACTGTACACATTAAATCTTTCAATCTTCCCATTCATTGTAGGAAGAGAGATCACAACAGGAACGGAATTAGCTCCCATTTCCTGAGCATTCTTCAGCTGCGATCTTAGCAAGTCCAGGTCTAATTTATAGTACCCGTTACTTCTTACACTAGATCCATCTACTTTAAATCCTGTACTTCTTTTATTACTGTCACCTCTAAAGGTAGTTGGCGTCCATTGACCGAACGCTGCCCCTCCCACAAAAGTAAACAATAAGGCAGTAAATAGTCTTTTCATAAATTAAAACATAATTATAATTCCGCCAAATATAATTATTTTATGAATAAAATTATCAAAACAATAGGGTTATTTTTAATAACATACATAAAAATATAGTATTTATTAAAAAAAATACAAACTTTAAAATATTTTAAAGTTTGTATTTTATATGACTTAGAGGCTAAATCGTTGCTTTTTTTTAAAATTTATAAGCAATATTCCATGCAAATCCCATATTGAATTTTGAAGAACTGCGTCCAAAGCCGGGAACAATCATGGGAGAAATATCATCCTGCTTTGACGTATACACCATATATCTTGGCTGAAGATTCACATCAATATAAAAATTTGAATCAAACAACTGCACTCTGCCTCCTAAAGTACCCTCGAGCCAAAAAGAAGTCTGTGATGATGAAGGAAATGCTACAGAAGAAGAACTTCCTCCAAATCCACGGACCGGGATCGCCATATACTCCTGATTGTAGAACGAGCCTGCTACTTTTCCTCCAGCATAAAATCCGTTAAATTCATTTTCTGCATCCTTTGCCAGCATATAGAATGCCCCCAATTTCACGAAAGGACCATTCGCTTTAGCATCATACCCGTTCTTCTGATATATATTTTTTTCAAAACCCGCTTCTGCTATGACGTGAACATTCCCGTTCAGTTTAGAAGAAACAAATCCCTGATATACTTTTCTGTCAGAGAAAAAAGAAATTCCTGCATTAAGGGCATCAAAACCAACCATAAAATTGGGTTCATATTTCCAGTGCTCCTTTTTCTCTTTTTTCACTTCTTTTTTTTCCTGTGACCAGACCAGTAGACTTATGATGCTAAAAAAAAAGGAATAGATTAGTCTTGTTTTCATTCTCTATTTGGTTTAAACCGTTTTCCAGTTTTGTTACCGGAGTAGGAGTTAATAATTCTGAACTCACATTTTCGTAAGTTTTTTTAATACCACATCCGGGTGAAACGTAGGCAGATTTTGTCGTATAACTCACCCTTACCTTTGATTGTGGCCCTTTAATTCTGGTTTTAAAGTAAAGATCTGTATAGGGTGATTCATCAACACGCAGCGGAATCAGCCTAAAGGTATTATTTGCTGTTTTACCAAGGTCTACAAGAGCTCCTGTACCATAATCTGCAGTTACATATAATGAGTCTACGGTCATTTCTTTACCGTCAGCATTTTTAAAAGCAATCCTAAGTCTGGGAGTACCTTCGCCGCTTTCACAGATATCATCATCTCCACCACAGGAAGAAAGAGTTCCCAAAAAGCAGATCAGCAGGAAAAATTTAAAATACTTCATCTGTATATTTTTATTTTTTATTTGTCAGATGGAACTGGCGTTTCGCAAATTCAAATTTAATTAAATTTATTTTTTAACCAACAAGGCAATGTTCTCAACATGGTGTGTTTGCGGAAACATATCTACGGGTAATATTTTCACTAAAGTATAATCGTCTTTCATCAGAGCAAGATCTCGTGCCTGGGTTGCAGAATTACAGCTTACGTAAACTACTTTTTCCGGAGCCAGTTTCAATATTTGTTCAACGACTTTCTGGTGCATTCCGTCCCTTGGCGGGTCAGTAATCAATACATCTGCTTTTGGATGGTTTTCCATGAATTCATCGTTAAAGACATTTTTCATATCTCCACAATAAAAAGTTGTATTGGTAAGACCGTTCAATTCGGCATGTTCAATTGCTGCATCAATTGCTTCCTGCACAGATTCAATACCAATTACCTGTTTTGCATTTCTTGCCACATATTGGGCAATAGTTCCGGTTCCCGTATACAGATCATACACTACTTCATCTCCTTTCAGATCAGCAAACTCCAATGTTTTTCTGTATAATTCCAATGCCTGTTTGTAGTTGGTTTGAAAGAATGATTTGGGACCTATTTTGAACTGCAGTCCATCCATTTCCTCCATCAGGTATCCGTCACCAAAATATACATTGATATCCAAGTCATAGATTGAGTCATTCGCTTTTGGATTAATGGCATACACCAGAGTTTTTATCTGAGGAAATTTCTCTAATAAGAATTGGAAAAGCTTTTCCCTGTTTTCTTTTTCTTCCCTGAAAAGCTGGAAAAGAACCATCCACTCACCTTTAGAATTCTGTCTCATCATTAAGGTTCTTAAAAATCCTTCATGATTTCTTACATCAAAAAAGTCCAGCCCATTGTCAACAGCATATTCTTTTACGGCAAGTCTTATGGCATTGGAAGGATCTTCCTGAAGAAAACATTCTTTAAGGTCAAGAATCTTACTCCACATTCCCGGAATATGGAATCCTAAGGCATCTTTACTTCCAAAATTTTCTTCAGAGCTGATTTCATATTGAGTCAGCCATCTGGCATTAGAGAAAGAAAACTCCATTTTATTTCTATAAAAATACTGTTCTTCAGATCCCAGAATAGATACGGTTTCAAAATCTTCAATCCCCCCGATTCTCTTAATATTGTTATAAACTTCTTCCTGTTTAAAATCAAGCTGCTTCTCGTAGGTCATGTTTTGCCATTTGCATCCTCCACAAGTTCCAAAGTGTATGCACTTAGGTTCTGTTCTGTAAGGAGATTTTTCCAATACATCGGTCGCTTCACCTTCATAATATTTGGATTTCGCTTTTTTGACTCTGACATTTACCAAATCTCCGGGAATGGCACCCGAAACCAGTACTGTTTTCCCCTCCTCTGTTCTACCAATAGCAACTCCTTTTGCACCGGCAGCTACCAGTCTGATATTTTCAAGAATAATATTTTTCTTCTTTCTCATTCTACAAATTCTATTTTTTCTGTATACGAAAACCTTCCGGTTTCATTTTGCAAAAATACAATAAAAAAAACCTTATCCACGGATAAGGTTTTCAAGTATATAAAAGTTTATTATTTCGTCTGAGCCGGTTGCGGGTTTGCAGGCTGTGGAGCCCCCGGTTGTGCAGAAGGATCAATCTGCAGCTGTGGCTGCATTTGTGCATTCGGATCTACTTTTGGGGCAGCAAGACCTGTCAGTTTATCCAAAATAGTTACAAGTTCCTGCTCACCCAGGTTCACGAAAGATCTGCTGGCAATTTTCCCGTCCTTATCAATGATTACATAGCAAGGTAATTTAAATCCGTAAACACCGTATTTTTTAGCGATTTCAGATTCCATTCCTTTTTCACCATATACATTTACTCCCTGAATTCCTTTCAGTAAAGAGTTGCTCGTTTTTACAAACTGATCTTTTGTATCATCTACGTTCACAAATACAAAGTTCATTTTAGACTTGTAAAAGTTGACCACCTCTTTCAGAACCGGTACTGTAGCTTCAGCAATATAAGGGTTCCAAGAAGCATAGAAAAATAGCATATACGGTTTTCCTTTGTTTTCAGAAAGGTTATAAGATTTACCGTCCTGCTTTACCAATGGAGCTTCAGGTGCAGCTTCACCGATTTTAAGTCCTGTGATAGCCACCTGCATTTTTAACAGGTCACTTTTGATGGTAGCATCTTTAATATCTGTATCGATCAGCTTTTTAATTTTGTCGATATTTTTAGCAGGAGAAGTAGGATGAATATCAGCCTGAGCCATTACAAATGCCAAAAGATAGTCTTTTGCAGTCTGAGAAATGTCTTTTTTAGTTTTCAGGTATTGAGCAAACATTTCAGAAGTTGTAATATCAGTTTTTCCTTTGCTGTTTGCTTCAGCATACTTCTGGAAATCAGGAGTCATTTTCACCAATAGATACTGTCTGTAAAGCGGAATGGTCTTCACCATAGCTTCTTTATCATTATCTAATGCCGTTTCATAGTCTTTGAATGCTTTAGAAGCTTTGTATGAAGGATTTCCGGACATTGGACCGTGAGACATCTCGTAGTTGGCAAGAAGGTTAAGAATCGTTACTTTAACATCATTTTTCTTCCATTCTAAAAGTCCTTTGCTAGGATTGTTCTTTTTTGCAAGCTCATCAACATTTTTATTGATGTCTGCTTCTACTTTGTGCATTCCTTTCAAAAAGGCAGCTTCGTCACCACCCATTAATGCTCCTAAGTTAACTTTACCTGCATAGGTGGCCAAAAATTTCTGGCTGGCGGAAAGAAAGTCATTGTTTTTTTTAGCGTCACCTGTAATAACGTATTCATTAGGGAAAGTAGCTCCATTCCCTGAGATCGTAACACTTTGTCCTTTTTCAAGGTAAATCAGATTTTGTCTGGTCGCATAGTTGATTACATACATTCCATCTTTAGGAGCTTCAAAGCTTCCGGAAAAATTCCCATCTTTATCAAGACCTATATTAACCAAAGGAAGGGTCCCTACTCCTGAAGCTTCCACAAATTCAATTCTGTCTAATGGTGAGCCTCCGGTGATTTTTCCTTTTACTTCTACTTTTTTTGAACAAGACATCACGAAAACCGCGATGATAAACAATAAAAGATATTTTTTCATTTCAATTTTTAATATTACACAAAAATACGCTTTTTAGGGCTTCTTACTTAACACTGGTTATTTTTTTTGAAAATTTTATTATAGTCGATTATCAGGTATTCTGAAACACTTTATTATTCAATTTTTTAGAAATAAAAAAACTTTAAAATGTATTTCAAAATGGCGCTCAACTACCCTTCAAATATATACTTATTAAATAAAGAATACCTAAAGTACATCAATAAGTTAACAAACTTTAACAGGAAATTACAGCATATAAAAAAATCGCCTCCAAAATGGAGGCGATTTTCACATATTTGAATCAATTCTATCCTTGATCTACTAAAGCAGCCATGTATTCTCTGTTCATTCTTGCGATATTCTCAAGAGAAATACCTTTAGGACACTCAATCTCACAAGCTCCTGTGTTGGAACAGTTTCCGAATCCTTCTTCGTCCATCGCTTTCACCATGTTCAGAACTCTTCGCTTCGCTTCTACTCTACCTTGTGGTAATAAAGCAAACTGAGAAACTTTAGCTCCAACGAATAGCATAGCGGAACCGTTTTTACATGTAGCTACACAAGCACCACATCCGATACAAGCAGCAGCATCCATTGCTCTGTCTGCATCTTCTTTAGGAACAGGAATTGCGTTAGCATCCAATGTGTTTCCTGAAGTGTTTACAGAAATAAAACCACCTGCAGCCATTACTCTGTCGAATGCGCTTCTGTCTACCATTAAGTCTTTAATAACAGGGAAAGCGGCACTTCTCCATGGCTCAATAACGATTGTTTCACCATCTTTGAACATTCTCATGTGAAGCTGGCAAGTTGTGATACCTGTATCCGGACCGTGTGCTCTACCGTTGATGTATAGAGAACACATTCCACAGATTCCTTCACGACAGTCGTGGTCAAAAGCGATTGGTTCCTTTCCTTCGTTAATTAAATTTTCGTTCAGGATGTCCAGCATCTCCAGGAATGAAGAGTCTGTAGAAACATCTGATATTTTATAGGTCTCAAACTGACCTTTAGTTTTACTATTTTTTTGTCTCCAAATTTTCAGCGTAAGATGTAAGCCTTTTTTTGCACTCATAATGTTATATTTATAGGTTGGAGATTATTTATAACTTCTAGTTTTAACCTCGATGTTGTCATATATCAGTTCTTCTTTATGCAACACTTCCGCGTTGATATCTGCTCCCTGATATTCCCAAGCTCCGACGTATTTGTAGTTTACGTCATCTCTTTCCGCTTCACCATCCGGAGTGGAGTGATCTTCACGGAAATGTCCACCACAAGATTCATTTCTGTGTAGTGCATCGATAGCCATTAATTGACCTAGTTCAAGGAAGTCTGCTACTCTGAATGCTTTTTCAAGCTCAGTGTTCATTCCTTCTCCTTCTCCAGGAACTTTTACATTTTTCCAGAAGTTGTTTCTTACTTCTTCTATTTCTTTGATCGCTTCTCTTAATCCTTCAGGAGTTCTTCCCATACCTACTTTATTCCACATGATGTGTCCTAATTGTTTATGGAAGTGGTCTACTGAATGTGTTCCTTTATTATTCAGGAAGAAATTAATTTTTTCTTTAATTCCTTTCTCAGCCTCGTCAAATGCTCCTGAATTGGTAGGAATGGCTCCTGTTCTGATATCTGCAGAAAGGTAATCTGCGATAGTATAAGGAAGTACGAAATATCCGTCTGCAAGACCCTGCATCAATGCAGATGCTCCCAATCTGTTGGCACCGTGGTCAGAGAAGTTAGCTTCACCGATTACGAAACATCCAGGAATTGTAGACTGAAGGTTATAATCAACCCATACACCACCCATTGTATAGTGTACCGCAGGATAAATCTTCATTGGAGTTTTGTAAGGATCATCAGCAGTAATTTTTTCGTACATTACGAATAGGTTACCGTATTTCTCCTCAACCCAGCTCTTACCTAAATCATAAATCTGCTGATCTGTTGGGTTATGAATATGTTTTTCGATAGCGGCTTCTCTACCTTTTTTTATGATCTCTGTTGAGAAATCAAGGTAAACACCTTCCTGCGTATCATTATTTTCAATACCGAATCCGGCATCACATCTTTCCTTAGCAGCTCTAGATGCAACGTCTCTAGGTACAAGGTTACCGAATGCAGGATATCTTCTTTCCAGATAATAATCTCTATCTTCTTCTTTAATGTTTTCAGGTCTTAATTTACCTTCTCTGATCGCTACTGAATCTTCAATCTTTTTAGGAACCCAGATTCTTCCTGAGTTTCTTAATGATTCAGACATCAAAGTCAGTTTAGACTGCTGAGTTCCGTGAACAGGAATACAAGTCGGGTGAATCTGTACGTAGCAAGGGTTTGCGAAGTAAGCTCCTTTCTTGTGAATTTTCCATGCTGCAGAAACGTTTGATCCCATTGCATTGGTAGAAAGGAAATATACGTTTCCGTATCCTCCGGATGCAATAACTACTGCGTGAGCAGAATGTCTTTCGATTTCACCTGTCACCAGGTTTCTAGCGATGATTCCTCTTGCTTTTCCGTCAACAATAACAAGGTCAAGCATCTCATGACGGTTATACATTTTGATTCTTCCTTTACCGATCTGACGGCTCATTGCAGAGTATGCACCTAATAATAACTGCTGTCCTGTCTGTCCTTTTGCATAGAAAGTTCTTTTTACCTGAACCCCACCAAATGAACGGTTATCCAGCTGACCTCCGTAGTCTCTACCAAAAGGAACACCCTGAGAAACACACTGGTCAATAATATTTGCTGAAACTTCAGCTAATCTGTAAACGTTAGCCTCTCTTGCTCTATAGTCACCACCTTTGATGGTATCATAGAACAGTCTGTACGTAGAGTCACCGTCACCCTGATAGTTTTTAGCTGCGTTGATCCCTCCTTGGGCTGCAATAGAGTGCGCTCTTCTTGGAGAATCCTGGTAGCAGAATGCTTTTACGTTATATCCCTGCTCAGCTAAAGTTGCTGCTGCAGAACCTCCTGCCAAACCTGTACCTACAACAATAATATCAATCTTATCTCTGTTGTTTGGTGCAACAAGGTTCATATGGTCTTTATGATTTTTCCACTTGTCTTTTAGAGGACCCGCCGGAATTTTTGAATCTAATTTACTCATACTAGTATATTGATATTATTGAGTTATAAAATGAAAAACTGCAACGATGATAAATCCTGCAGGGATTAGGATCGAATACCATTTCCCGAAAGCTTTGATCACCGGCGTATATTTTGGATGTCTTGCTCCGATAGACTGGAATGAAGACTGGAATCCGTGAGCTAAGTGTAAGCCTAATAGAACAAAAGAAATCACATATAAAGCTACTCTCCAAAGATCGGCAAACTTCTCATGAAGCTCCGGCCAGAAACGTTCTGCATCAGGAGCGATTCCTTCTACATATTTGTAATTGATTTCATGCAACCAGAAATCATACAAGTGGAGCGCCAGAAAAGCTAAAACAACAGCTCCGGAAATAATCATATTTCTGGACATCCATGAAGAATTCATAGAAGCATTGTTTGATTCATACTTTACCGGACGCGCTTTGTTATTCTTAATTTCCAGTACAAATCCCATTACAAAATGGAAAATTACTGCAAAACCAAGAATCGGCTGCATTAAGAACTGCACAAAAGGATTATAGCCCATAAAGTCAGATGCTGTATTAAAAGCATCTTTGTTCAGGACTGATAACAAATTGGTTGTCAAATGCAGTATAAGAAAAACCAGCAAAAACATAGCTGATAATGCCATAGCGTATTTTCTACCTATCGTAGAACTCGTTAAACCTGCCATATAAGTTTAAATTTGAATTTCCACAAAATTAAGAAATGTTAACAATATCGAAAAGTGAGAAATCTCACAATTAGGCAGTTTGTAATGTTTCTAAATAAGAATTAACATGTTATAAATACAGGAAAACAGAATGAGAAAAACGGCTATTTCAACTCATATATTTTATCCTTAAAAACTACTTTTTGAGCGGAAGAAGGAAACGTTTTTATGTCAAAATGCCTGATTCTCCTGGAAGAACAATATGGGCTGATAACAAACTTCACAACCTTTTCAGAAGCTTTTATATCCGAAATCCAAAAGCGCGCTTTATCTCCCTTCTTCATCAGAAATACCTTAGTTTTCCCCAGGTTGAGAAATAATATTTCATTCTTTTTATTTTCATAAATCTGATACCCGGTCTTTATCATTAAAAAAATAAAAAAACACATAACAAATCTCACACTGTTTTTTAAGTTGGGCCTGACAATGACAAATCTGAGCATATATACGATCACCAGTATAGCGAAAACCTCGGTAAGGCTCATGGGTATATGTTCTATGAACAGGACATCTGCTTCAGCAAACCAATGAATAACCTTCAGCAAAACTCTGATAACAAAATCATATACATTGCTGATCATATAAAAATCAATTCTCAGCGCAATAAAAATGGTCATGACGAGTGAAAACACAATGATTACTTCTGAAAAGGGTACAATCAGAAAATTAGCAATAATTGAAACCCATGAAAACTGATGAAAATAATATAAAACCAAGGGCAGTGTCGCCAACTGTGCTGACAGAGAGATGGTAATCGTGTTAAACATCAGCTTCTTAAAATAATTATCCTGATTAGGAAAATATTTCAAAAGAGGCTGATTGAGCCAAAAAATCCCTAAAACGGCCAGGTAACTAAGCTGAAATCCCACATCAAAAAAATGTTGCGTATCCGGAATGAGAATAACAAATGCGGATAATGCGAGTGAGTGAAGCAGATCAGGCTTGCGCTGTAACAATACAAATGTAAAATACACGCTCAGCATAATGCAGGCCCTCAAAACAGAATTTCCGAAACCAATAAAAGCGGCAAACAGCCAAATAAAAACAAGACTTAGTATAACCACATATCTCCTGAACCTTAAGGGAATAAACCGTCCTGCCAAAAAGTAAAATATTCCGAAAATAACTACGATATGGGTTCCTGAAATAGCCAATAAATGAACCAGTCCGGATTTATTAAAGTCCTCTACGGTACCGGGATCTATTTCTGTTCTGTCTGCCAGAATAATTCCTTTCAGAAATTCCCTGGTCCTGGCCGACATTCCGGATTGATCTATTTTTTGCAAAACTTCAAGCCTGCGCTGCCTGATCCTGTCTGTAAGGCCTATATCTTTTCTTTCAACAGATGATATCCCTTTTGAAATAAAAACCTGATAGTCAACATCCCTGCGCTTCAGATACCGGGCATAATCGAACTGAAAATCATATTGCGGAGATTGTGGCTGGATAATAAATGCTTCAGCCTTGTAGTAATGGGTAAAATCAAGCTCCGGATTATTCCTTGGGATATAAAGAATCGATTGAAAATTTTCATTACCGGCTTTTATAATACCAGTATATTTCTTATATTTTTCTATTGAGTTTAATTCCTGAGAGATTCTGAAAACAATAGTTTCCTTACCCTTGATGACAGTTTCTTTTCCGGATAATGACGTATTACAAAAATGAAGTATCATTCCTGTTCCAAAAAATAACAATCCCAGAAAAACGCTCCGGGCTTTATGTAAAAAATAAGACTGAAAAAATAATACAATTAAAATTCCAAAAGCAACTGCAGCTATAGGGTAACACCAGGTAATATCAAGCAACATCAAGTCCTGGAAGATAATTCCCAGAATAAAACATATGACCAGGATGAGAAGCGGCTGTTTATTCAATTTCAGTCAATTACCTCAACAAATTAGGAAAATTACCCCATCGATTGTACTTCTGTAATTACTGAATAAGGAAATTACACCGCTTTAAAAATGTCAACAAAGCGCTTAAATTTTTGCTATAAAAACAAACAGAGAATTAAACTTTTAAAATAACATCGGCGGCATGGTCACTGGCTCCTTTACCACCCAGTTTTTCTCTTAATAACTTATAATCATGCAGTACCTGCTCTCTTTTATCTCCGGCAAGGACCTTATTAAGTTCTTCTATAAGATTATTTGTATTTAAATCGTTCTGGATCAGCTCTTTTACCACCTCCCTGTCCATGATCAGATTAACAAGGGAGATATAATTGATATTTTTAACAAGTCTTTTGGCTATAGCATAGGAAATTTTGCTGCCACGGTAGCATACTACTTCAGGAATATTCAGCAATGCAGTTTCCAGGGTAGCAGTTCCCGATGTAACGAGGGCTGCTTTCGAGCATCTCAATAAATCATAGGTTTTATTGGACACAAAATGCACGTTATCATCTACATATTTCTGATAAAATTCTTTTGGAAGGCTCGGTGCACCGGCGATTACAAACTGGTAGTTTTTAAAATGAGGGCGTACGGAAAGCATTATCTCCAGCATTTTTTCAACCTCCTGTTTTCTGGAGCCCGGTAAAAGAGCGATAATCTCTTTTTCGTTCAATCCGTTCTCCTTTTTGAAATCCCCGATATTGATTTCCTGAAGATCAGAAATGGCATCCAGTAAAGGATGTCCTACAAAATGGGAATGGACCCCGTGTTTTCTGTAAAAATCTTCTTCAAAAGGAAGAATGACCATCATTTCATCTACATATTTTTTGATAATCTCTACCCTTCCTTCTTTCCAGGCCCAAAGCTGCGGAGAAATATAGTAAACAACCTTGATTCCCAATTCTTTGGCAAACCTTGCAATTCTGAGATTAAATCCCGGATAATCTACCAGAACTAAAACATCAGGTTTATTGTTCTGAATATCTTCCTTACATAATTTTATATTATTTAAAATGGTCCGGAGGTTCATTACTACTTCCAAAAAACCCATAAAAGCAAGATCCCGGTAATGTTTCACCAACGTTCCTCCCTGAGCTTTCATCAGGTCTCCACCCCAAAATCTAAATTCCGCTTCAGGGTCTTTGTGCTTTAAGGCTTTCATCAGGTTACTTCCATGCAAATCACCGGAAGCTTCACCCGCAATAATGTAATATTTCATGTCTATTGTAAGGATAGAGAACAAATTAAAATATATCCGATCTTAATTTGTAAATTTGCTCAAAGATAATGATAAAAAATGTCAGAAGAATTTGAAATCCGGAATAAAGTTGCTGAAAGCGGCCTTATCAATTTTGACCTTACCACTTTACTTCCAAAAGGGGAGAGAAAAGGCATTGACCTCAAAGATTTTCTTTTTCAGGAAATTATTCTTAAGGAAAAGGATTTCCGCGAGAAAGTAGAGGCCATCAATATCGAAGAATATAAAGACACTTATATTTACATTTACAATTCCGTGGATACAATCATCCCGTTATGGGCTTATTTTGTTTTAACGGCAAAGCTTACCGACGTAGCCAGGAAAATTGTTTTTGGCAGTCGTGAAGATCTGGAGGTTATCCTCATGCATAATGCAATCCAGACCTATGATTTTGAAGAGATGAGAGGAAAACGGGTTTTGGTAAAAGGATGTTCTGATAAAGAGATTCCTGAAAATGCTTACATCGAATTGGTTGAACAGCTGAAGCCTATGGTAAAGTCCCTGATGTTTGGAGAGGCTTGTTCCAATGTACCCATTATAAAAAACTAAAAAGAGGACTTAAAAAATTTAACAATAATTATGAAGTCTTAGTATTTTGTGAGGCATATTTTTTGATAACTTTGATTCACTTAATACAAACAAACACAAACAATGAGTTTAATTGACCTACTTACAGGGAATACCAGCAACCAGGTTGCAGAACAGGCTGAAAACAAATTCGGAATCAGCAAAAATCAGGTAATTGCCCTATTGGCAGTAGCTACACCTCTTATCATTTCTTATCTTAGAAATAAATCTCAGGATGCGAAAGAAGCAGAGGCCTTAAATAATGCTTTAGATAAAGATCATAATGGAAGTATTCTGAATGATCCGTCACAAATCGAAGCAAGACAAGCTGAAGGAGGTTCAATTCTTGACCATGTTTTTGGCGGACAAAAAAGTAATGTTGAAAACCAGCTGTCACAAAATACAGGAATTTCAATTGATAAGATTGGCCCTGTTATGGCGATGCTAGCGCCTTTAGTAATGGGCTATATCGGTCAGCAAAAACAACAGAGCAATGTTGGTGCCGGTGGTCTGGGAGATCTGTTAGGAGGAATCCTTGGAAATGCTTCTAATCAGGCTCAATCACAACAGTCTAATCCTTTAAATGACATTTTAGGAAGTGTCTTGGGAGGCGGTGCAGGACAATCTCAGTCTTCAGGAAATCCTTTGAATGATATCTTAGGAAGCGTACTGGGCGGAGGCGGAAACCAACAGCAGCAAGGAGGTGGCTTAGGCGGCATTCTTGGAAATATTTTTGGAAAATAATTAGTTTAATTTGTTATAAAAAAAGACCTGGGAAATTTCTCAGGTCTTTTTATTTCTTTTACTTTTTAGATTTTTCTTCGGATGCAGCAAACGATTTTGAAGATTTTCTAGGTCTTCTTTTTCCGTAGCTTCCGGCATTGATTTTTCCTCTTCTTGATTTTTTATCTCCTTTTCCCATAGTAATATGTATTTTGTTGTTCTTACGAATTTAAAAAATATGCTTTTAAAATCCAAAAAATGAAGCTGTTAAAATTTTATAAATTGAGGAGGAAGATGGAAGTTCCGTCAGTCGTTAATTGGATATTGTTTAATAAAGCTCTTGCAATAAAAATGCTTATCCTTTATTTCACCCTTATTTTCCCACGCTGCCATTTTCCTGTTCCCTTTTTCTTTTACACTTTAATCGTCTTCCATTTTCCTTTTTTAAACAAAATAAAAGCTATTATCGTGATTAATGTCTCCGCAGCAGGTATAGAGATAAATACCCCTTTTGGCCCCATCCCCAAATATTTAGAAAGGAAATAAGCCAATGGAATCTGAAACAACCAGAATCCAAAGAGGTTCACCCATGTCGGGGTCCACGTATCTCCGGCTCCGTTGAATGCATTGATCATAACCATTCCTATTCCATAGAAAATAAATCCCGTACTCATAATATAAAGAGCACTTTTGGCAAAATCCTTGATCTCCGCTTCCTGAGTAAAGAAACTTACCAAAAAATTACCCATAAAAATAAATATCAAGCTGACAATCAACATAAAAATCACATTATACTTCACTGTTTTCATTACAGACTGCTCTGCACGAAACATTTCGTTAGCTCCCATATTTTGGCCTACCAGCGTAGACGCAGCATTACTTAGCCCCCATGCCGGGAGCATAAAGAACATCATCAACCGTAAAGCCGTTTGATAGCCGGCAGAAGCATTTTCTCCTCCGGTAGTAGCCACCAGTTCTGCAAGAAAGATCCAGCTGCATGACGCTATCACAAACTGAAAAATTCCCGGAGTGGCAATCTTTACAATAGATTTTATTAAGCTGAAATAAGGCTTAAAATAATCGGGTTTCATACGAATCTGTGTATCCGCTATCAGGAGATGATACAGTTGATAGATCACTCCTACACTTCTTCCTATTGTAGTAGCCAATGCAGCTCCCGTAAGTCCCAGAGCCGGAACCGGGCCAAGTCCTTTGAGCAGAACCGGACACAGAATGATATTGGCTATATTGGCAATCCATAAGCTCTTCATTGCAATCATGGCATTTCCTGCTCCTCTGAAAATCCCGTTAATTAAAAACAAAAGCATAATAATCGTGCTGCTTCCCATCATAATTCTCGTAAAGTTCTTTCCATAAGCAGCCGCTTCCGGTCTTGATCCCATGAGAATCAAAATTTCTTCTGCATACAATACGCCCAGTAAACTCAATATAAAAGTGATAGCAAACGAAACCAATAACACCTGGGCAGCACTCCGGGAAGCCTGTTCCGGATTTTTCTCACCAATTCTCCGGGCAACCAAAGCGGTAGCTGCCATACTCATCCCAATGGCGATTGAATACATAATAGAAAGAACAGATTCTGTAAGCCCAACGGTCTGAATAGCAAAACCGCTCTCTTTTAAATGCCCTACAAAATACAGGTCTACCAATGCAAATACCGACTCCATTGCCATTTCCAGCATCATAGGAATAGCTAAAAGAAGAACTGCACTTCTGATATTTACTTTCGTAAAATCGGTTTCTTCCCCACTAAATGCTTTTTTTAAAAAATCAATATATTTTGACATTCTTTTCTCAATAATTTATATAATCCCAAAAATACAAATCCAATTATTATAAAAACTTAGCAATTGATAATAAAATTTAATTTAGATTTGTATATTCTTAAAAGTAATTCTTATGAAAAAAATAACCTCTACAATTTTTCTATTTGGAATTTTAGCATCTGCCAACATGCTTTCTGCTCAGAAACTGACTCAGGAAAAGTTGAAGGCTATTGCCACTGATAATATCGCAACATTTAAAAAGCATTTTGCACCCGGCGATTACAACAAATGTTTTAGTCTCGGATATGAATCGTTCACTCCGCTTGCCTACAGTGCTTTAAACGGAAAAAAGACGATTGTCAATTTTTTACTGAATAGCAAAGTCGACATTAATAAAAAATGTCAGACGGATACCGCACTCAAAATCGCAGAGGATTCAAAAAGAGTTGAAATAGCTCAATTACTTATTGAAAAAGGCGCTAAAAGAGATTAAAAACTCACAAAATACAATTTATCAACTTCCGAAAGGAAGTTTTTTTGTTTATAAAACCTCTAAAAATCTTATCTTTGCCAACGAAAAAATAAAGGCTTGAAGCAGAGCCTTAAATATTGAATTTTAAACAAATAATTATGTTTCGATCACACACCAACGGAGAATTATCTCTAAAGAATCTGAATGAAGAAGTTACACTATCAGGATGGGTACAGACTATCCGTGATAAAGGATTTATGATTTGGGTAGATCTTCGAGATCGTTACGGAATTACCCAACTGGTGTTTGACCAGGACCGTTCTTCTGCTCAGTTGATGGAAGAAGCAAAGAAATTAGGCCGTGAGTTTGTGATTCAGGCTACCGGAAAAGTCATTGAAAGAGTAAGCAAGAATCCCAATATTCCAACGGGAGAAATTGAGCTTTTAGTAGAAAAATTAACGATTCTGAATGAGTCACAATTGCCTCCTTTCACTATTGAAGATGAAACAGATGGTGGTGAAGAATTAAGAATGAAGTACCGTTATCTGGATATCAGAAGAAATCCGGTAAAAGATAAACTGATTTTCCGTCACAAAATGGCACAGAAAGTAAGAAACTACTTATCTGAAGAAGGATTTATTGAAGTGGAAACTCCTGTTCTGATCAAATCTACTCCGGAAGGGGCAAGGGACTTTGTGGTTCCAAGCAGAATGAACCCGGGACAGTTTTATGCACTGCCACAATCTCCACAAACCTTCAAACAGCTCTTGATGGTAGGCGGTATGGATAAGTATTTCCAGATTGTAAAATGTTTCCGTGATGAAGATTTAAGAGCCGACAGACAGCCGGAATTTACACAGATCGACTGTGAAATGGCTTTTGTAGAGCAGGAAGATATCATGAACGTTTTTGAAGGAATGACCCAAACTCTTTTAAAGGATATTACAGGTCAGGAATTCGGTGCTTTCCCAAGAATGACTTTCGCAGATGCGATGAGGAAATACGGAAACGACAAACCGGATATCCGTTTCGGAATGGAGTTTGTGGAACTTAATGAACTGGTAAAAGGAAAAGACTTCAAAATATTTGATGATGCAGAATTAGTAGTGGGAATCAATGTGGAAGGATGTGCAGACTATACGAGAAAGCAGATTGACGAACTTGTAGACTGGGTAAAACGTCCACAGGTTGGTGCTTCAGGATTGATTTGGGCAAAATTCCAGAATGATGGAGTGAAAACCTCATCAGTAAACAAATTCTACAACGAGGAGGATCTGGCAAAAATCATCGAAAAATTTGGGGCCAAAGAAGGCGACTTAATGTTGATTCTTTCCGGAAATGAAAATAAAGTAAGAGCTCAGCTTTCTGCGTTAAGAATGGAGCTTGGAAACCGTTTAGGATTGAGAAAAGGAAATGAATTTGCACCACTTTGGGTCATTGACTTCCCTCTATTGGAATGGGATGAAGATACTGAAAGATACCATGCAATGCACCATCCTTTCACCTCTCCAAAACCGGAAGATATCCATTTATTGGAAACTGATCCGGGTAAAGTAAGAGCCAACGCTTACGATATGGTTCTTAACGGAAACGAAATCGGGGGCGGATCGATCAGAATTTTTGACAAAGACCTTCAGTCTAAAATGTTTGACCTGTTAGGATTCTCAAAAGAAGAAGCGGAAGCTCAGTTTGGATTCTTAATGAATGCCTTTAAGTACGGAGCACCTCCACATGGTGGTTTAGCATTCGGATTTGACCGTCTGGTAGCGATTCTGGATGGCAATGAAGTAATCAGAGACTATATCGCATTCCCTAAGAACAATTCCGGACGTGATGTCATGATTGATGCACCTGCTTCCATTGCTGATACACAGCTTGATGAGCTGGAATTAAAATTAGATTTAAAAGCATAAATATAAAGCGGGGCCAACACCCCGCTTTTTATATTATGAAAACCTTCATTCAGCTTCTTTCTTTCATTAGCTATGCATCAGCTTTGGGAATTGCTGTATATGTACTACGGGAACTATTAAAAAAAGTACTATACTATCCTCCTAACACAATAAATAGCGCTAAAGAAAAGCTTTCAAAACACCAATCCATACTTGGACTATGTTTTCCATTAAGTATTGCTTGTATTATGGGCAACAAAGCACTTATAAAACATGATTTCCAAAAAATGCTGAAAGAAAACAAGATTATTCTGGTAGAAGTCAACGGATTTCCCTTCGCTCAGGAAGATGGTGCCGACCTTTTCACAAAATTTGAAGAAGATCCCGGACGTTTTCATTGTGAATCGTATTCCGGAAATATTACTTTTGAAAATAATGAGTCAATTCCTATTGAAGTTATTCAACATTGTTATGAGGAAAATAAATACATTATTGTTTCAAAGAAGTATTCAACCGATGCTACCATTGGAATTATTACAACTTCAAAATTCCAGTATATAAAAAATAAAATTCCATCTGAAGATCAGTGATAATCCTCAGCAGATCATTTCATTTTCAACATCTGCTCTCTTCCCGGGCCTGTGGACAAATACGATACAGGAATACCCAGCTCAGCTTCCAGGAAAGATAAAAACTCAGTGAGTTCAACCGGCAGTTCCGAAGAATTCTTCATATTAGAAAAATCGGCTTCCCATCCATTCATCCACTTCAGCACAGGGCGGGTATTTTCAGAAAGAGTACCGGAAACCGTTTCAAGTGTTCCGTCCTCCGATTCGTAATGAGTGCAGACAGCAACAGATTTTAAACCACTTAACACATCAGCTTTTGTTAAAACCAGTTGAGTTACACCATTAATCATTATAGCATATTTTAACGCCGGTAAATCTAACCAGCCTGTCCTTCTCGGCCGGCCGGTATTGGAACCGAATTCATTTCCTTTCGTTCTGATCTCATCTCCTAACTCGTCAAAAAGTTCAGTTGGGAATGCTCCGTTTCCTACTCTAGTACAATATGCTTTTGCTATCCCATAGATTTCTCCCATTTTTTTCGGTGAAATCCCCAGTCCGCTGCATGCACCAGCTGCGGTGGTAGAAGAAGAGGTTACATAAGGATAAGTCCCGTGATCGATATCCAGCATAGCGGCCTGTGAACCTTCGGCTAATATTGTTTTTCCTTCTGATAAAGCATTATTCAGATAGATTTCCGTTTCCGTACACCTGAATCTTTTCAGGAAATCTACTGCATCCAGAAATTCCTCTGTAATTTCTTCCAATATTGGTAAAGTCATCTTTCCGGCAGCCAGCATCTTATAATCTCTTTCGATGATGTATCGGGCCCTGCTTTTAAAATCGGGAGCATACATATCCTCTATTCTCAGGTTCTGTCTTAAAATTTTATTGGAATACGCCTGTGCAATTCCATTTTTTGTAGTTCCTATAGTAGTAAAATCGGGATTTTCCTCCATGAAAACATCAAGAAGCTTGTGTGTTGGCAATACAAAATGTGCCTTTCTGGAAATAATGATATTGTTTTCCGGTTGTAGGGAGGCATCAAATAATTGAAGGTTGAGTATTTCCTTTTTAAAGCTTACAGGATCCAGAACAGTTCCCGTACCGATCACATTCTGTACTCTGTTCATAAAAATCCCGGAAGGGATCATTTTAAGGGTAATTCTCTTTCCGTTTCGTTCTATGCTGTGCCCTGCATTCGATCCTCCGTTGAAACGGGCTGTAATGTCATAGTTTTCACTGATCAGGTCAATAAATTTCCCTTTTCCTTCATCACCCCACTGCAATCCTAATACGATATCCATATTTTAAATTTTATGAGACAAAGCTATGACTCTTTGAAACGAAGGCCATTGTCAATTGACAAAAACGTATTGCTAAAAATGCATCATATAGATATTAATCAGATATTAATCAATCTAAAGCCAATTTTCACCCTAGAGACATTGTTTTAAGTTTTAAAAGACACAACGGTCTAAAGCCCGTTCCTATTGCATTTTTTTTATTTAATATAGATCTATTTTTTACTGCGCCTCTTGCCTCTTGACTCTTGGCTCTTGACTCTTGACTCTTGACTCTTGCCTCTTGCCTCTTTATTCTACTCATTAATATTTCTTCTGATCCTGCTCAGTGATGAAGGTGTCACTCCAAGATAGGAAGCCAGCATCGATTGCGGAACTCTGTTTGCCAATCCGGGGTAATGATTTAAAAAGTGAATATACCGTGCTTTTGCATCCTGATTGAGCATAATGCTCGCTACCTTGAGTTTATTCTCTGCGACAAACGCATGAATTCTCGCAAAAAGTACCGGCCATACACTAATTTTTTCTTCCAAAACTTTGAAATGTTTAAGATCAATCACGAGTAAAACAGCATCGGTAATCGCCTCTATATCCTCATGAGCCGGCAGCTGATCGGTAAACCCCTGAAAATCCCCGATAAAGCGACCTTCATAGATAAAATAGCGGGTAAAGTCATCTCCCTGCTTGTTATAATATAGTGAACGGAATACTCCATCTTTTACAAAAGCAATCCTTTGGCTGGGTTTTCCGGCTTCTACAAAAGTCTCGCCCTTCCGTATTTTGATTTCCTGAATTCCTGCTGCAATCAGGAGCTGATCACTTTCATTCAGTAATCCGAATTTTTTGATGTAACTAAAAAGTTCTTCCATATTATTTTACCCGTGAATCCGATATATAAAGGTATAAAACTCGCTGACAAAAACAATTGTCATTTGACAACAAAGCCTGCTAAAGATACCACAAAAACCTGTCACGGCATATTAATTGATTGATTTTTAAAAACGTAAGACAATGAAAGCAATATGGAATGGCGCCATTGGCTTCGGTTTAGTAAATATTCCCGTGAAGATTTACTCTGCTACTGAAACCACAAAACTGGACCTAGACATGCTTGATAAATCCGATTTTTCCAATATCCGGTTCAAGCGTGTAAACGAGAATACGGGAAAAGAAGTAAAATGGGAAAATATTGTCAAAGGTTTTCTTATGGATGATAAATATATCGTCCTTGATGAAGAGGATTATGCAGCTGCAAGCCCTGAAAAAACAAAAATACTTTCTATCGATCAGTTTGTAAAAGAATCGGAAGTAGACAGCGTCTATTTTGAAACACCTTATTATCTGGAGCCTCAGAAAAATGGGGAAAACGCTTACAGACTCCTGTTAAAAGCTCTTGAAGAAACCCAAATGGTAGGAATCGGAACTTTTGTACTCCGGGAAACGGAAACCATCGGTATGATTCGACCATATAAAGATAATATCCTGGTTCTGAATCGTCTCAGATTTGATCAGGAAATCAGAGATTACACAGATTTAAAGCTACCCGCACAGAAAGCACCTAAACCGGCAGAGCTCAAAATGGCAGTCAGTCTTATCAAACAACTTTCTCAGGAATTTGATCCTGCCCTATATAAAGATACTTATTCTGATGAACTGATGAAAATCATTAAACAGAAAGCGAAAGGTAAAAATGTAAAAGCTAAAAAAGCAGAGCCTGCAAAAGAGGGTAAAGTAATTGACCTGATGGCGCAACTGAAGGCCAGCTTAAGCAGTTCCAAATCTAAATCCGCATCATAATGGCTCTGAAAGATTATCAACAGAAACGGAAGTTCGATGAAACTTCTGAACCTAAAGGAAAAACAAAGAAGAGCAAAAATAAACTGATTTTTGTGATTCAAAGGCATGCTGCTACCCGACTTCATTATGATTTCAGACTGGAAATGGAAGGAGTACTGAAAAGCTGGGCGGTTCCCAAAGGCCCATCATTAGATCCAAACGATAAACGTCTTGCCATGATGGTAGAAGATCATCCTTATGATTATAAAGATTTTGAAGGAAATATTCCCGAAGGAAACTATGGTGCCGGCCAGGTAGAAGTATGGGATAGCGGAACTTACGAACCTTTAGATGAAAATTCTAAACTCTCTGATGAAAAAGAGCTGTTGAAAGAATTGCATGCGGGATCTTTAAAGTTTGTTCTCCATGGCAAAAAGCTCAAAGGTGAATTTGCTCTGGTTAAAATGAAAAACAGTGAAAATAATGCCTGGCTGCTTATCAAACATAAGGATGAGTTTGCAGAAAGTCCGTATGATGCAGAAGAAAACACTTCACCAAAATCATTGGTCACAAAATTTCTGGAGGAAAAAAAAAGCCTAAAAACAAGCAAAAAAAAGAAGTTGTAGTATCTGAGAAAAAATTCAGGAAATTCAATGATTTAGGCAGTGAAAAAAAAGTAACAAACTATATTCAGCCTATGCTGGCTAAACTTTCCGGCGAAGCCTTTAATGATAAAGACTGGGTTTTCGAAATAAAATGGGATGGTTACCGTGCCATTGCAGACTTAAGCCACAAACAACCACTCTTCTACTCCCGCAACGGCATTTCGTTTTTATCAAAATTTAAAATCATTACCACTGATTTTGACCGGCAGAAATATCAAATGATCCTTGATGGTGAGGTGGTGGCCTATGATCATGAAGGGCGACCAAATTTCCAGCTTTTACAGCAAATTGGGGATAATCCCGGCCTGGCACTTGTTTACCAGGTTTTTGATATTTTATGGCTAAACGGCCATTCTACGGAAGAACTTCCTTTACTTCAACGTAAAGAATTATTGAAAGAAGCACTGGTGGAAACCGATGTTATTAAATATTGTGATCATATTCCTGAAAAAGGGATTGACTTCTTTGAACAAATGAAAAAAATGCAACTGGAAGGAATGATTGCCAAGCGTGCAGACAGCCTGTATGTAGAAAACCATAGAACCAGTGACTGGCTTAAAATTAAATTTACCAATACGGAGGAAGCCATTATTTGTGGATTTACCGAGCCACGAGGTTCAAGAAAAAGCTTTGGTGCGTTGATCCTGGGGAATTATATTGATGGCAGACTGACCTATTGCGGACATACCGGAACAGGATTCAACAACAATTCGCTTCAGGAACTTTATGAGAGGCTTCATCCACTCATCATGAAAACTTCACCTTTTGAAACCATTCCGAAAACCAATATGCCTGTTACGTGGATTAAACCGGAACTGGTTTGCGAAATAAAATACTCTGAAATTACAAAAGACGGTATCTACAGACATCCTGTTTTTATAGCGATACGAGAGGACAAAGAACCGGAGGATATTGTAAATACTGTACATGAACACACCGAAAAATTTAAAAATATGAAAGCTAAAACTTCTTCAAAAAAAGCAGAAACTCATGAAAAAGAGAAGGAAATCACTTTAAACAAACATATCGTCAAACTGACCAATCAGGATAAAGTTTATTTCCCAAAAGACGGTATTACAAAAGGAGATGTAATTGCCTATTATCAATCGGTTGCTACCTATATTTTACCACATTTGAAAAACAGACCACTTTCTCTCAATCGTTTTCCTAATGGAATTGAAGAACAAAGCTTTTATCAAAAAGATGCGGGTGAGCATATTCCTGACTGGATCAAAACGACTCAGGTGTATTCCGAATCGAATGACAAATACATTGATTATATATATTGTAATGATAAGGCTACTTTGGCCTATCTGAATAACCTTGGATGTATTGATCTTAACCCCTGGAACAGCTCGTTGCCTGATCTGGAGCACCCTGATTATCTCGTTTTAGATTTGGATCCGTCGAAAAAAAACACATTTGATAATGTGATTGAAACAGCTCTCCAGGTCAACGAAGTATTAAATTCTATAAAAATAAAGGGATACTGCAAAACTTCCGGAAGCACAGGAATTCACATCTATATCCCGATGGGAGGGAATTATGACTTTGATCAGGTAAAAGATTTTGCACACATTCTCATGAAACAGGTGAATGAAAGACTTCCGAAAATTACAACACTTGAAAGGAGTTTACAGAAAAGAGACTCCAATAAAATATACCTTGACTACCTCCAAAACAGGACAGGACAGACATTAGCCAGTGCTTACAGTCTAAGACCCAAAGAAGGGGCTTCGGTTTCCATGCCTTTAGATTGGGAAGAACTTAAGCCGGGTATCAGACCTGCAGACTATAATATTCATAACAGCCTGGAAAGAATTAAAGAGAAAGGAGATTTATTCAAACCTGTGCTGGGAAAGGGGATTGATATGATGAAAGCATTGGAACTGCTTCAGAACATTGATTAACGTTCAGTACTATCAAAGCATTAATAATCTATGAAATAAGTAATAAAAAAATCCTGCATGATCTCAATGCAGGATTTTTATGATCATATTAAAATACCGTTACTGGTTGTAAACGTGCACATCTCTTTGTGGAAAAGGAATTCCGATTCCGGCCTGATCAAGGGCTTCTTTACAACTGATAATCAGTTCTTCATTCATTGTCCAGAAATCAGCAGCTGTAGCACTTACTCTTATTGATAAATTTACGGCACTGTCCCCAAGCTCAGTCACTACTACCTGCGGTGCCGGTGTAGCAAGGGCATATTGATTATTTTTTATAACATCCAATAAAAGGTCCTTTGTTTTTCTAAGGTCTGCATCGTAAGCAACCCCTATATCAAGTGCTGTTCTTCGTATTCCCAGTTGTGTAAAGTTGGTAATGCTGTTATTTGAAACGACTCCGTTAGGAATAACAATTAAATGATTCTGGGGAGTAATCAGTTTGGTATGGAAGATATCAATTGCCTGTACCGTTCCTGATACTCCGGAATTAGTAGAAATAAAATCTCCGATCTTAAATGGTTTTAGTAAAAGAATAAGTATTCCCCCTGCAAAATTTGTCAGTGATCCCTGTAAAGCAAGACCTACGGCCAGACCGGCAGCACCAATCATCGCTACGAATGCTGAAGTCTGTACTCCCAATTGCGTAACTACCACGATGAAAAGCAGAATATTAAGTCCCCAGTTGATAATATTTAAAAGGAAAAGCTGTAAAGAAGCTTCCATATTACGCTTTTTAAAAGCTTTTTCAACAAGTTTTTTAATCATTCTGATCATCCACGAACCTATCAGGTAAATCAATACCGCAGAAACTACTGCCGTAAAAATTCGTGGAGCCCATGAAATGGCAGAAGCGATTAAAGTGTCCCAATGTTGCTGAATGTTGTTCAATTGCAGATTGTCCATTTGTATTGTACTATTTAAGTGTTTTTAATTTGAATTTCAGACTCTTCACCATGTATGAATTCCCAATGAAATTGTGTAAAATGATCTATACCCAAAAGAAACGATGCCTTACCTGCCCGGAGGTAAAGTAAAATGTTTTAAAAACACAGAAATAGATTGATTGCTAAACAGAAGGGTTCAACATTACTCAATGATCATTCGGAATTACATCTTACGTAAAGAAATAATTTCGGTTCTGACTATTACAAAAAAGGTACCGAACTTTCGTTTTATCGGAACTTATACACATAAAAGTGATAATTAACCAGATGTGTTCAAAATATTTTTTACAAAAGTATTTAATTAGGGTACAAACTATGGGAGTTTTGCGACCAGACTTTCAGGTAAAAGCCTTAAAATATGGTAAATGATCTTCCATTTAAAATTTGGAACAATGGTAAAAGAATTTCCCGCATTGACGATAAATTTTGCCACGTAATCAGGTTCCATAATCAGGGACTCGTTCAGTTGCAGTCCGTCATTAATTTTTGTTCTGATATACCCAATTACCAGAGCATTGACAATTATTTTCCGGGCTGAAAGTTCCTGTCTCAATCCGGCAAGATATTGTGTAAAAGCGGCCTTTGTGCTTCCATACACAAAATTACTTTTCCTTCCTCTTACTCCGGATAATGAAGAGAGCCCTACAATCCTTTCGAGATTTTTATTGCTTTCATCCATGGCAATAATATTCAGGACAGATACTGCGCCCATATAATTGACTTCCATCATTTGTTTTGCTCCTCGGAAATCGGTTAATGCACTGTGATTATCTACTAAAAAACCTGCTGCATAGACAACAATATGAGGTTTTACAGGAAGATCAGCATACAATTTCCGATGTGAATCAAAATCCGCAGCATCAAAATATAAAACCATTACTTTATCCTGATTCAGATTATCTGACACCATAAAATCCTCGAGTGATGTTGTATTTCTGGAAGCAGCGATCACAGAAAAGCCCTTTTCAAGGTATTGGATGATACATTGTTTTGCTACGTCTGAATTAGCTCCTAAAATGAGAACCGTTTTGCCTGTGTTTTGATTCATACGGCAAAGATAATTTTTATTACCGCTAATTTCACTAATGTTTTCTCAAATAAGCACAAATGATTTCGAGCACTACCCAATCAGGAATTGATAGGTTATCCGTATTTTTATTAATTATGGAGCAAAGCATATAAAAAGGTTGCGGCGGGTGAACTTCGTTCACCCGCCGCAACTCAATATTTTCAAACCGAATTATTTTTTTTCTTCAGTTTCTGTTTCTTTTTTATCAGCAGCTTTTGTTTTATCTCCAAAACGCGATTCTGTCATTTCTCTTGAAACCGCTGCTTTTTCAAATTTCAGTTTTCCTGATAATGTTTCAATTACGAAACCATCATCCTGAACCTGAGCTATTCTTCCGTGAAGACCTGATGTAAGGACTACTCTCGTGCCTACTTTAAGGTTCTCCTGAAAGTTTTTTTCCTGCTTTTGTTTTCTCATCTGAGGTCTGATCATCAGGAAATAAAACCCTACAAACATTACCCCCATCATGATCAGCATCATAGATGAAGATCCTCCTGGCTGGGCTTGTAAAAATAATGTCAACATATTTTTAAAATTATGGTTGAATGTTCGCAGTGAACGTTAATTTAATAGGAGCCTTTTCTACATTGGCAAAAACATCTGCATATTTCTGAACATTACCGTCGAAGTTTGTAGAATCAAAATGTAAAGTGATTTTACCTTTTTTACCAGGCATGATCGGCTCTTTTGTAAAGTCAGGGGCAGTACATCCGCATCCAGGTTTTACTTCAGAAATTACTAAAGGATTCTTACCTGTGTTGGTTACTTCATACACGTGCTGAACTTTATCTCCTTTTTTAATTTTTCCAAAATCGAAATTGCTTTCCGATAAAGCGATAGAAGTAGATGGTTCGTTAGAAACCGGTGCAGCGGCAGTCTCCCCTGCTACTGGTGCGGCTGCAGAATCTGTAATTGCCGGAGCGGCAGCTGTAGAATCTGTAGCGATAGCTTCAGCACTTTGAGTTTCTTTGTTTTCTTTTTTACATGAAACTAAACCAAAGCCTATGATAGATAAGGCGATAATTGATAACGTCTTTTTCATTTTATATTCTATTTTGATCTTTACAATATTTATCTAAAATACCATTAATGAAAATATTGGAACGGTCTGTAGCAAATACTTTTGCAATTTCAATATATTCATTAATAATAACTCTTGAAGGGGTAAACGCAAAGTTATCAAGTTCTGCAATGGCAGTAGACAAAATAACTTTATCCATGAGAGAAACTCTTTCAAGATCCCAGTTTTCAAGTCTTTCTTCCAGCTTTTTCTCATTGTTTTCCCAATTGTTCAAAGTATCTTTCAACAATTTTGCTGCGAAAGTTTTATCCTCTTCATCTTTAATCATTTTGATTAAAGTTCTGCTTTCTTCATCTTCTCTCAAGAAACCGATTGTTTTCTGTACCATGGAATTGGCAATGTGGATATCATCATACCATGAAAGTTCTTTATCTCCAAGATAATCATGAAAATCTTCGTTCTCAGCAATATATCTTAAAAATAGTTTTCCGATAAATTTCTGATCTTCTTCAAAAGAATAGCCTTCTTCTTTCATGAAATCCTGATAACGCTTTCCAGCAGTGATTCTTTGGAAAGTTTTCACCAATAAATCATCGTGCATATCCCATTTCAATTGTTTATGCTGACCTGTGAAAAATAATCTCTCCGGATTTTCTTCCAGTTTTCGCAATACCTGATTGTTGATGAATTTTTGGTTAGGATTAATATCAGCATCGGTTTTAAGATATTTATTCTTCCCGATTTCAATCTGGTGTTCCGCCAGATCTTTCAGGCCCACCAAAAAATTAAGCTGATAAATATAGAGATAATAGATTTTCTCTATACCAGAGAACATATTTTTCTCTAAAACATCAAACTTTACAGGATTCTGATAGTAAGAATACACTGTTTGTACTACTTTTTCACGGATTTGTCGTCTTCCTAACATTCAAAGAGCTTTTTTATGAGTGCAAAGATACAAAATTTAAAATTGATGAAATTCGTAGTGTGATGACATTTTTGTAATTTTGTCAAACTATATGAAAGCTCTAAAAACCTTAAACCCTTATTTTTGGAAACACAAAATATTATTGTTTTGGGGAGTACTATTTATCATTGCCAGTAATTTTTTTAATATTTATAAAGTTCAGTTTGTAGGTAAATCTGTTGATGAGCTTACAAAAAGCGGAAATCTTGGTTTCAATCAGCAGGTACTTATTTATGTTGCGATCATTGTGGGATGCTCACTTCTCACGGGATTCTTTACTTTTATGATGAGACAAACGATCATTGTAGCTTCAAGAAGAATTGAATATGAACTGAAAAACAAGATTTACAGGCACTATCAGGATTTATCTTTGACGGATTATAAACAAACCACTATCGGTGATCTGATGAACAGGCTCAGTGAAGATGTAGTGGCGGTAAGAATGTATCTCGGACCTGGTGTCATGTATGTGGCCAACCTTATTGTTCTGGTATTGATCACAGCTATTTATATGGTGAAGACGGATGCTTCAATGACTTTATGGACATTGCTGCCACTTCCGGTTTTATCCTATGCAATATATAAAGTCAGTTCGATCATTAATAAGAAGTCGAAAATCATGCAGAAAAGTCAGTCTGCTATTTCAACTTTCGTTCAGGACAGTTTTTCCGGAATCCGTGTGGTAAAGTTTTTTGCACGTGAAAAATATATTGAGAAAAACTATGGTGTAAAAGTGACTGATTACCAGAACAAAGCTCTGGATCTTGCGAAAACAGAAGCCTATTTCTTTACCATTATTTTATTTGTAATCGGACTTTTGAACGTGGCCGTGATTTTAATAGGCGGTCAAAAATATATTGCAGGAGAATTAAGTATCGGCAAGATTGCAGATTTCTTCATGTATATCAATACATTGATTTTCCCGTTCTCCATGGTAGGCTGGGTAACTTCCGTTAACCAGAGGGCTGAAGCATCCATGCAAAGGATCAATGAGTTCATGGATAAAAAATCAGAAATTATTAATACCAATTTTGAAAATTATCCTATCCAAGGAGAAATTGAATTCAGAAACGTTTCTTATGTATACCCTAATACAGGGATCAAGGCTCTGCAAAACCTGAGTTTTAAGATCAAAGCTGGAGAATCTTTGGCTATAATGGGGAAAACCGGAAGCGGAAAGTCTACTGTAGCTTTGCTTTTATGCAGATTAATAGATCCTACAGAAGGGGAAATCTTAATTGACGGCAAAAACCTGAAAGAACATAATCTTACCAATTACAGGAACTTCATAGGATATATTCCTCAGGAAAGCTATTTATTCTCCGATTCTATTGAAAATAATATCGGATTTGCCATTGACCATCCTTCTCACGAAAAGGTAGTAGAATATGCCCGCATTGCAGATGTTCATAAAAATATTGTTGAATTTAAAGAGCAATATAAAACACTGGTAGGTGAACGCGGGGTGATGCTTTCGGGAGGTCAAAAGCAAAGAATTTGTATTGCAAGGGCCTTAATTAAAGACCCGAATATCATAATTTTTGATGATTCTTTGTCTGCTTTAGATACCGAGACAGAACAGAATATTCTTGAAAATATAGACCGGAAAATCAGCAATGCGACGTCCATAATTATCACACACAGAGAGTCTAGCGCTCAAAAGGCTGACCAAATCATCAACCTTACAGAAATTGCCAATTCTGTAACTGCTTAGCCGTTTCATTCTCAATTGTTAAATAAATCATAAAAAAAATTTTGTGATTAAAAGAATTCTTTTATATTTGTTCTTAACAAGATTAAAAAATATCTAACAATGAGTGAATACAAGGAACGCCATGAAAATGAGATTTTCACGAAGGTGTTAAAAGCAGGAAGAAGAACTTATTTCTTTGATGTGCGCGAGACGAAAGCAGGAGATTATTATCTTACGATTACCGAAAGTAAAAAGAATTTCGGAGAGAATGGGGAAGCCACATTCGAGAAGCATAAAATTTACCTTTATAAGGAGGATTTTAAAAGTTTCCAGGAGATGTTTAATGAGTCCACAGATTTCATCATTAACGAAAAGGGTGAGGATGTAATTTCAGAAAAACATGACAAAGACTTCAAAAGCAGATCTTTCACAATCGATTCTGACGACGAGGTTTAAAAAAGAATATCTAAAAACACAAGCATCTGAAAAAGATGCTTTTTTTATGTCTGAAAATGAAAGTCAGATTGAAGTGAACTGGTTGAACTGCTATAATAAGACTTACGAATTGACTGTGCGTAAGATTTATGATGAACAATAAAATAATGACTGTAAAAAATTTTTCATAGTAATTAGTTGTAATTCTAGATAGATTATGGAGAATTATTTCTCTTAATTTGGTAACACAATATAAAAACATTTCCTCTCCTTCCCTAAAAACTATTGAAGAAAACCATTTTTACGTGCTTATATAAAGAATCTGAATAAATAAAATGAAAAAAATTCCCGCTGGAATGTGAAAACAGAAGATTATTTTCTTTTTGAAATATTGTAAAATAAAAAAGTACACTTTCAAAAAGTGTACTTTCTTTGGGTGAATGATGGGTCTCGAACCCACGACCTTCGGAACCACAATCCGACGCTCTAACCAACTGAGCTACAATCACCGTTTTCTGAGTGCAAATATAGGACAATTTCCTCAACTACCAAACAATTCCATCAAAATTTTTCAAAGAAATTAACCTTTCTGACGTAAAGCCCTCAGCATAAGCCACTCCCGATAAACGCCCTAAATCCTGCGCACGGTAGGTTAAGCTTTCATAAAAGTCTTTTGTGGTGATTGGAGTCTCAGGTTCCGTGGAAGTCGGGTCATAAAACTGAGTTTTATATGCCATACACGAATCGATCTTCTTATCCAGAAATTCTGAGATGTCAATAACAAACTCCGGTCTGATGTCTTTCCATTGAATATAATGAAAAATATGCTTTGGACGCCAGACTTCCTGATTCTCGCCGTCCAATACTGTTTCAATTTTTCTCAATCCGGACAAAAAGCACGCATCCGATACTAATTTCGCTCCTTTTGCATGGTCCGGATGTCTATCATCAATTGCATTGGCCAAGACGATTTCCGGGCGGTATTTACGAATCATTTTTACGATCCTCATCTGGTATTCTTCAGAGTTGACAAGAAAGCCGTCTTTCATTCCAAGGTTTTCTCTTGCGGAAAGCCCCAAAATTCTGGCAGCATCAGCAGCCTCTGCTTTTCTTGTTTCATCAGTACCTCTAGTCCCGAGTTCTCCTCTTGTCAGATCTACAACAACACATTTTTTACCCTCCGAAACCATTTTGGCAATAGTTCCTCCACATCCGAGCTCTACATCGTCAGGATGTGCTCCAAAAGCAAGTATATCAGTTTTCATATAGTCAAAGATAGGATTTAAAATAAAAACTTCCCATACATTGCGAATGGGAAGTTTTACTATATATAATTTAAATTTAAATTACTTATTAATTTCTGCATTTAATTTTACAGCGTCCTGGTAAGTAGGATCCAGCTGTAAAGATTTAGCAACATAATCTTTCGCTTTTGCAATATCAGAATCTTTGCTCATGTAAGCCACTGCAAAGTAAGCATAAGCAAGAGTTTGCTTGTTGGCTTCCTGATCAGCCGGTTTTACCGTACTGATGAATTTTTCGTAAGCTATTTTCGCAGCATCGTTATTTCCTGCCTGTTGGTAAGAATATCCCTGGCTGTAATAAGCCGGAGCCCAATCAGGAAGTAATGCTGACATTTTTTGCCATGTTAGGATGGCACCATTCCAGTTTTTAACATCCTGGTAAGCTGTTGCCAGTTTAAATAAAGCATCAGAATCCTGGCTGTTGGCAGCCACTTGTTTTTTCAAAGCTTCGATAGCAGGGCTGGTAGCCCCTTTATCTACATCAGCCTGAGAAGCACCTCCGCCACCAGCGATGTTGGCTAATTCCATATCCCACTTCATTGTTTCATCTTTTGCAGCTTTTGCAATGGCAATTTTCTGCTGAGATTCAGTCATTAAAGCAGTTTTCTTAGCAGCATCTTTTTCATCTTTTGCTAATCCAGCAGCAATAAGCCCCTGAAGTCCCTGGTCAGCAGGTTGTACTCTTGTTTTCTCTGCCTGAGAAATGAAAGTGTCCATATTCTGCTTAGCACCCGTATAGTTTTTATCTGCATAATCCTGGTATGCTCTTAATTTGAACTTAATAGGATCTTCAATTTTATCAAAAATCTTATCCAGAACTGTTTTAGAATTAGCATAATCTTCGTTTGTGAAGTACAGCTTTGAAATTTCTAATTGAGTATACGGATCTTCGTCAGCGTATTTTGTATAGTTAATAAGGTCTTGTGTAGCTTTTGCATTCTGCTGATATCTGATATCATATCCAGCCATTGCTTTGTAAGCAGGAGCATATGTTGGATCTACACCAATTGCCTTATCGATATTTTGCTTAGCTTGTTGCCATTGTTGAGCTGCCATCCATAAAGTCGCCATTCTTGTATAAACAGATGCTTTATTTTTAGCTGTAGGCAGTGCTTTATCGTATGCAGACATAGCCTCACCCGGCATTCTTTTCAATCTGTAAGCATCTCCTAATGTATAATAATAATGTGCAGGAACTCCTTTTTTCTCAGCTTTTTCAATTGCTTTGGTTAAGAATTGGATAGCAAGATCCGGAGAACTGTTCTTTTCAAATAAAGTTAAAGCTTCTGCCGCTCTGAACAGAACTTCAGCATCTTTTTCTTTTGAATCAGTTACTACTTTCTGAATCTCAGCGATTGCAGCTTTGTCTCCTTTTCCTAATTTCACGGCAGCAAGACCGATTTTATTAAGAAAGCTCTTGCCGTCAGCAGCTAATCCTTTGTTGAAATTTTCAGTTGCTTTGGCATAATCAGGTTCTCCCTGTCTCAGGAAAGTGTTTCCTAAGTAGAAGTAATTCTCAGCAGTAGGTTCTTTAGCGATCATATCAGTGAAGTTGGTCTTTGCCTGAGCAAATTTATCACTGTCTATACTGTTGATACCATCCTGCAATGTTTGTGCAGTGGCAAAACCGGTAAAAAATACTACGGCTGCTCCAAAAGCAATCTTTTTTACATTCATAATCATTATATCTTTCATTTTATATTTCTAAATAATCGAGTTATATCTACACAATTTTCAGACCAAAACGGTTATTTCTTTTGTGGTAAATTGTGACTTTAATATTTTTTAACGCATTTGCACCTCTCTCTTGTAAAGGTTATAAGGCTGTAAACCTTCTTTCTGAACTATTTTTTGTCCTAAATGTGTGCAGGAAAATCTGATAAATCCATTGGCAATATTAAAATTACCTTCATTGATAAGGAAATAAAGGACTCTTGTAAACGGATATTCCATGTTGCGAAGTCCTTCATAGTCGGCTGTATATTGTTTTCCTTTCTCTACAACGGGCAGTACTTTCACCATTTCTCTAAGCTTCTCAGAAGTTTTATCATAAGGACGGCTAAAGGTATTTAATCCGATTACTCCAATCTTACCGGGATATTTTCCAAGTTCTTCAATAATTTTCTGATTCCCCGGAATAATTGAAAATTTAAGGTCTTTAGGTTGTTTTTTCAGCTTTTCAGCTACAAAATTAAGATTACTTGAGTTGGTTCCGTCGAAGATAAAATCTTTTTTATCTGAAGCCAGCCCGGCATTGATTTCTTCCATTGAAATACTTTCTTTAGGAGAATCTTTAGGAACAACAAACACCACTGCGTCAGCTGCAAATTTAGCAGGAAGAAATTTTAAATCAGTTCTTTCCTCGTATGTTTTGATCTCGTCAGCATTAAGATTTCTTGACATAACGATGACCTTTGCCTTACCTTTCAAGAGATCCAATAAGCCTAAATCTTCTTTTTGGGTAGCAACCTTAATCCTTGTTTCAGGATAATTGATCATATAGCCGTCAGCTAATGCTTCAGTAACGCTTTGAAAGGATTCGTCTGTATAAATGGTAAGATCACCTTTATTATAGGATGGGGATTTCTCCTCCTTTTTTTTGCAGCCAATGAGCAGTATACTCAAAACAAAAACGACTGCAATTTTAACACTATTCTTCATCTCTCGATTTTTTGATTCTTGAAATCGCCCTGTAAATTCTGAAAACTCCATAAATAATAAGAACCACGCCTAATGCATAAGCAACAGCAGGTTCTAAAATGGTAAAGAAGAATTTATAGACAATTACTACAATTCCCAAAACGATATAAAACAATCCCGTAACCAGGGATAACCAATTGAACATCATGTAACAAAAATACCAAAAAAAATAAAAAAGAGAAGCATATGCTTCTCTTTTTATTTATAATTTGAATAATTAGTCTTATTCAAAGTTCATCGTAAATGGTACGCTATAGTAAGATCTTACGCTTTCTCCGTTTCTCTTAGCTGGAGTCCACTTTTTAAGTTTCTTCACTACACGGATTGCTTCATTGTTGAAGTCGCTATTTGGAGATTTTTCTTCAATAGTAACTCCGGAAACAGTTCCGTCTTTTTCTACAACGAACTTAAGCTTAGCTTTAAGTGTACCTTCTCCTTCCATTCCTGAATTATCGAAGTTTTCACCTAAGAACTTTCTTAATGCTCCCATACCTCCAGGATATTCCGCAGACTGGTCTACATCTTTGTAGATTTCGTTAGGGTTATTCGCTTTCACCTCTACCGTAGCAGTTTTTGTACCTGTAGATGGTGGTGGCGGTGGTGGCGTATAAGCCGGAGCTTTTACTCCTTCCTGATTGTTCAAACCAGTTGTAGTTTCCAACTGCTTAGAAATTGGCGGTGGTGGAGTTTCGATCTTCGGAGCTTTTACAGGCTCAGGAACAACGTTCTGAATTACCTCGATTTTCTCCTCTTCTTTTGGTGGTGGAGGTGGTGGAGGTGGTTCTTCTTCTTTAGGCTGCTCAATGATCGGATCTTCTTCGATAATATCTACAAGATCTGCCTTTACTTCTTGCTTAGGCGGAGCTGTAAGATTCTTGATCGTAAGATAGATGAACGGAGATAAAGCTGCCAAAAGGAATAATGCTGTTCCGATAATAAATGACTTGGTTAAAAGTCTCGGATACTGATGTCTAAGATCATAGGCACCATATTCCTTGTTTCTATTTTCAAATACGATTTCGTCTAGGGTAAGATTCTGACCGTATACATTTTCATCTGCCATAGATTAGATATACAATTTTATGGTTAAATTACTTTGTAGCAGCCGGTGCAGCAGCACCACCTATTTTCTTTTCATAAACAGCTTTTTCAAAAGGCTTTATATCGGTAACACCGTATTGTTCGCTTTTGGTAATTGCCATTTCGTCAAGAATATCAACAAAGTTCTTATATACAGCATCGTCAGTTGGCTTAATGATCACGGTAAATTTACTTTGATCTGCAGCTTTAGATTTTGCCTGCTGAATTACTTTTCTAATTCCTTCTCTGTCAAGAGTAGTTTCCATAAGATTCTGGTCATTCAAGGAAGTTGGATCCTGCTGGTGCCAGAACACTCTGTTATCTTTTCCTAATAAGATAGAAATTGAGTTAGAAAGTTTAATTTCTGTTGGAGGAGGTTTCGGCTGATCCTTTTTAGGTTTAGCCGGAAGACCTAAGTCCATAACATTCGGTTTACTGAATGTAGTTGTGAACATAAAGAAGGTAATCAATAGAAAACCCAAGTCCACCATCGGAGTCATATCGACTCTGGTACTCTGCTTCTTGGAACGGACTTTGCCGCCCTTGCCGCCTTTTTCCTGTACTTGTACTTCTGCCATTTCTATCGATATTATTCGTTAGGTTTACCTTCTTGTGATGTAATCAACCAAAATTTAAGAAAATCAATATCTCTTAAACCTTCAAACAAGCTTTTTACTTTAGGGTACTGAGTTGTAACGTCACCTTTAATAGCTAACTTGTAGTCAGGATTAACGCTTAAACTTTCTTTTACCCAGTCGATTAATTGCTTATTTGTACTGTCCATAGGAATACCTGTAGGACTCTTATAATTTTTCTGCTCATCTGCAGGCATATCCAAGTACCCTTTTAGTTGGTTCATTGGAACTCCAATTGCCTGAACTTTCTGGAAAGCAGCTTTTTGGTTGTTGTCAAAAGTAATTCCATACTTTTGTCCCATTTTATCCAAAAGAGCAACTCTTTCTGATGCGTTTTCTACTGGCTGGAAATAGAATTTTCCGTCCGGAGTAGCGTTGATAGTCATTAAACTAGCATCAGGAAGCAATTTTTCCGAAATTGAAGATGGCGGTTTGATCTGCTCCACGTCAGGTTTTTTAAACTGAGTGGTCAAGATAAAGAACGTAAGGAGTAGGAACGCAACGTCACACATTGCAGTCATGTCCGTAATTACTCCATGTCTTTTTGGTTTGACTCTCGCCATTATTATAAAATATTTTTAATTAAACTTCTTTTTAATTGCTAATGCAAATTTCTTGCTAATTCTTAGTTGAATTCAGCGAAAGATTGTTGGATACTCATAGAGATCTCGTCGATCTTGTAAGTTAATCCGTCAATTTTAGAAGTAAAGAAGTTATAAAGGATAATAGCGATTGCTGAAGTACCAATACCTAATGCCGTGTTGATCAAGGCTTCAGAGATACCAGTAGATAGAGCAGCAGCATCCGGAGTACCACCTCCTGAACCTAATGCGAAGAACGCCTTGATCATCCCGATTACCGTTCCAAGTAGTGCTACTAACGTTGCAACAGTACCTAAAGTAGAAAGGATCATCATGTTTTTCTCAAGCATTGGCATCTCAAGAGTTGTAGCTTCTTCGATAGCTTTGTTAAGTGCTACCATTTTCTGCTCTTTATTTAATGTGTTATCATGAGAAAGTGCTTTGTAAGTAGTAAGACCTTCTTTCACTACGTTACCTACAGAACCCTGTTGTCTGTCGCACTCTTCGATAGCTTCATCAATTTTGTTTTGGTTTAGTAAGCTTCTTACTTGTACAACGAAGTTGTCTAAGTTTCCTTTTCCTGCAGCTTTACCAAGAACGAAATATCTTTCAAAAGAGAAAACGATTACAGTAATCATGAAAGTAATCAAGATTGGTACGATAACCCCTCCTTTGTAGATAATACCTAAAAACGATTCTGGGTGAATGTCTTTTCCTTCAATACTTGAAAACGCTACAGATCCGCTTCCCAGTTTGTCTGCATCTTTGAAGTTTCCTGGGCTACCAAGAACGAATAAATAAATACATACTCCTATAGCAAATAGAATAGGAATAATAACAGCTGGATTTAAACCTCCTGCTTTTCTAGCAACTACTTGCTCATCATTTTTTGAAACATTCATTTCCATATTTAACTAAATTATATTGTTTTAAAATTTTACAGGGTGTAAATTAAAGGCAAAATTAATTAAAATGCAAGAGTCTTAATTAAACATTTTGCTTTTTTTTAATAAAGAAAATTTAATACGATTTTAATATTATAATTATTCGCAGTTATTTTATTTATTTTTTTCAAATTTAACATTTGGGTTAAAAAATCAAAAAAATTAGACGTCCATTTTTTTTAATTTCCCAATGTTAATTTTTTTTTAAATTACGATATTCACAATACGGTGAGGAACTACAATGATTTTTTTAGGGGTTTTTCCTTCCAAAATCTGTTGCATTTTCTCATTTGAAATCACCAAATCTTCTACTTCCTTAGCAGAAAACTGAGCGGAAAGGGAAATTTTGAACTTCATTTTACCATTTACGCTTACCGGATATTCAATTTCATCTTCGATGAGATAATCCTCATTTAATACAGGAAACTTTTCAAATTCGATAGAGGTTTCATGTCCCAGCAGGCTCCAAAGTTCTTCACAGATGTGAGGGGCATATGGAGAGATGATTACGGCAAGAGGTTCCAGAATGCTGCGTTTGTTGCATTTTAATTTCTGAAGTTCATTCACGGCAATCATAAAGGAAGATACGGAAGTATTGAAAGAGAAGTTTTCAATGTCGTACACCACCTTTTTAATTAAGGTATGTAGAACTTTATATTCAGCTTTTGTAGGCTCTTCATCAGAAACTTCGAATACGTCTCCGTTGAAATAAAGGTTCCAGAATTTTTTAAGGAATCCGTACACTCCACTTAATCCCTGAGTATTCCAAGGTTTGGATTGCTCCAATGGCCCCAGGAACATTTCATATAATCTTAATCCGTCTGCTCCGTATTCTTCACAGATATCATCAGGATTCACGACATTATATTTGGATTTGGACATTTTTTCAACTTCACGGTCTGTGATGTATTTTCCGTCTTCCAGGATAAATTCTGCATCTGCATAATCAGGTCTCCATGCTTTAAAAGCTTCGGTATCCAATTCGTCAGAGGTTCCTTTTAATAAGGATACATCAACATGGATTTGTTGGGTCTGATAGTCTTTTGCTAAATTTTTAGATACATATTGATTGGTCCCGTCAATTCTATAAACGAATGCGCTCATTCCGAGAATCATTCCCTGATTGATCAATTTCTGGAAAGGCTCATCATGGTTGATCCAGCCTCTGTCTTTTAAGAACATATTCCAGAAACGGGAATATAATAAGTGACCGGTTGCGTGCTCGCTACCTCCGATATATAAATCTACCTGTCCCCAATAATCGGAAAGATTCTTTGCAGAAAATTCACCATCATTATGGGGATCCATATATCTAAGGAAATACCATGAGCTTCCGGCCCATCCTGGCATTGTAGACAATTCCAATGGGAATATGGTCTGGTCATCAATTAAATCTGTAGCCACTACTTTTTGATTCGCTTCATCCCATGCAAATGTTTTTGCATTTCCTAATGGCGGATCTCCATCTTCTGTTGGCAGATATTTTTCAACTTCCGGAAGTTCCAATGGCAACGCAGAAGTTGGTAATGTGTATGGCATCCCATCCTTATAATATATAGGAACAGGTTCTCCCCAATATCTTTGTCTTGAGAAAATCGCATCACGTTGTCTGTAGTTCGTCGTTCCGTGTCCAATACCTTTGGTTTCGATCTCGGAAATTATTTTTGATTTTGCATCGTTATAATTTAATCCGTTTAAGAAATCAGAATTTACACAAACAGAATCTTTAGAATCAAAAGATTTTTCCTGAACATCTTCTTCGGTTTCTACTACTTTTTTAATTTCTAAATTAAATTTCTTCGCAAATCTATGATCACGCTCGTCATGTGCCGGAACAGCCATCACAGCTCCTGTTCCGTATCCCATCAACACATAGTCTGAAATATAGATTGGCATTTTCTCACCACTGAACGGATTGATTGCATAGCTTCCGGTGAACGCTCCGCTCACGTTTTTCACGTCGGACATTCTGTCTCTTTCGGTTTTTTTGGAAGTTTCTTCTATATATGTATCGACTTCTGCCTTTTGGGCATCTGTAGTGATTGTATCTACCAAAGGGTTTTCAGGAGCCAGTACCATAAATGTAGCTCCAAAAATAGTATCAGGTCTTGTGGTAAATACTTCAACGATTTCGTCATGTCCTTCTACGTCGAACTGAACCTGTGCTCCCTGAGATTTTCCGATCCAATACTCCTGAGAATCTTTCAAAGGCTGTGGCCAATCCAGTGTAGCAAGTCCCTGTAATAATCTTTCTGAATAAGCAGAGATTCTCATGCTCCACTGCATCATTTTTTTCTGAAATACAGGAAATCCTCCTCTTTCAGATTTCCCGTCTTTTACCTCATCATTGGCTAATACAGTTCCTAATGCAGGGCACCAGTTTACGGTAGTTTCGGCTCTGTAGGCAAGACGGTAATTCAATAAGATATCTTCTTTATCAATTTCGGAAGCACTTTTCCACTCTTCAGCGGTAAAGTTTAATTCGTCATTCTGATTGGCATTCAATCCTTCGGTCCCTTTTTGTTCAAAATGCTGAATCAGGGTATCGATAGGTTCTGCCTTATCCGTATTTTTATTATACCACGAATGATACAACTGAATAAAAATCCATTGTGTCCACTTGTAATAGGAAGCATCAGAAGTTCTTACTTCCCTGCTCCAGTCAAATGAAAATCCGATTTTTCTCAATTGCTCTTCGTATCTGTTGATGTTTTGCTCTGTAGTGATTGCCGGATGCTGTCCTGTCTGGATGGCATACTGCTCAGCAGGAAGTCCAAAACTGTCATATCCTACAGGGTGGAGCACGTTAAACCCCTGATGTCTTTTATATCTCGCATAAATATCTGATGCAATGTATCCCAGCGGGTGACCTACGTGAAGTCCGGCCCCGGATGGGTACGGGAACATATCGAGTACATAAAATTTAGGTTTATCGGTATTATCGGAGGTTTTATAGGTTTGATTTTCCTCCCAGTATTTCTGCCACTTTTTTTCTATCTGCTGATGATCGTAAAACACTTTATATATATGTTATATGTTAGACTTTAAATATTGGATTTTTTTATCCCGTAAACAAGATTCACAAAAATAATGATTTTAAAAGAAATAGAAATTTAAATTATGATGAATTCCAAATCTCTGGTCATAAAAAAATCTCATCCGGGGATGAGATCTGTTTTTATATCTTGAATTACACTTATTATTTCTGAGGGTTTACTCTCGTAAAAGTATATGTCCTTGTTTTAAATACAGTCGGATCCTGAGTCTCTTCTCTTACTGCCAGGTTGAGAGTCGTATCGTTCAGAGTCACCACCTTTGCTGAAACAGGTTCTACAATTCCCTGAAATTTCATGATAACCGTCTTCGCCCCTTTTTCATAGGTGTAGGTAAAGTTTTTGTCCGGCAAAATATTACATGTGCCACCAGCAGTAGTAGGCTCCGTTACATCTATTTTTTTCCCATTGGTTTCAGTGCTGAACCACCATCTGGATAGCTTCTGGCAATCGGTATAAGTAATCTGATCTGAAATCGGTTGTTCTCCCGTCTCTACTGTAGTAACCACTTCTTTTAACGGTTGCCAAAGCCCTACAAGCGGTGCTTCCCTAACATTATCATTATCGTTATTACATCCGGTAGCCACCAATAATGACACCCCTGCAAATAGTAGTAGTAATTTCTTCATAGATTAATTTTTTCAATCGCTAAAATTATAATTTTTTTGATTTATATAACGATTTTTTATCAAAAATTATTTCATCAACCTTTATTTATATATATTTAAAAACAGGAAACCTCAAAAAAGCCTTTATTTAACAAATATTGAACATGCGATAGTCTTCACGTTCTATTAAAAAAGTTATTTTTGTAAGAAAAATAGCAAATGCAGGATATAACGAAAAACAATTTTGACTTTATACGTGTTCTCCTTGCTTTCATTGTCTTCGTTGGGCATTTGGGAGCATTAAGCCAATCCGCTTCACTTAAAATCCTTGAATATAGCCCAGTAGAAGTCGCAGTTTTCTCGTTTTTCATTGTCAGTGGTTTTTTAATTGCAAGAAGCTATGAAAGATCTTCGAGCCTGAAAAGCTATGCGAAGAAGAGGTTCAACAGGATTGTTCCCGCTTATTTGTTGGTGGTTTTCCTTTGTACCATTTTATTAAGTTTGGTAAGCACTCTGTCTTTTTCTGAATATTTCGGCAACGCTCAGGTGTATAAATATGCATTCTGGAATTCTCTTTTTATGAATTTCAAAGCCCCATGGCTTCCCGGAGTATTTGGCAACCAGGCGGTAAACGGGGCACTCTGGACCCTTAAAATAGAAATGTGTTTTTATATTGCTGTTCCGTTCATGTTTTTATTGTTTGGAAAGAATAATAAGTTTAGAAATATCAGTCTCATCATATTATATTTTTTGTCATTGGTATTCCTGAATTATTTTGAGATGACGGGCAGACCTGCGATCTCAAGACAGCTTCCCGGCTCACTATGCTATTTCATCGGAGGAATGCTTATCTATTTTAATTTTAACAAATTCATTCAGTATAAAAATACGCTCTTCATCATTGCCATCCTGACAGTATGGATAGACCTTATTTTTAAAATAAAGCTTTTCTCGCCTATCATGATCAGTATTATTGTCCTGTATATTGCTTATTCTTTTAAATTTCTGAATAATTTCGGAAAATACGGAGACTTCACGTATGGAATATATATCTTCCACTTCCCTATTATCAGGGTCTTTCAGACGTTAGGCCTTTTTGAAGATTACAATCCTTATATGATGAGTATTGTTTGTATGCTTGTAGTTATCGGGGTGGGTATTACCTCATGGCATCTGTATGAAAAAAGATTTTTATAATTTTACATCTATTTTATTGCACAAATGAAAGACCTTGTCTCCATTATCACTCCCTGTTACAATTCCGCAGAATTCATTGAGGAAACGATACAATCAGTTCTTAATCAAACCAACCCGAATTGGGAATGGCTGATCACGGATGACCTTTCCAAGGATAATACTGTAGAAATTATCAGAAAGTATAATGACCCCAGAATAAAACTTCAGGTTTTAGAGAAAAACGGTGGTGCCGGCAACGCAAGAAACAACAGCCTTGAAAGAGCTCAGGGAAGGTATATAGCATTTCTTGATTCTGATGATTACTGGTATCCGGAATACCTTGAAACGATGACAGATTATATGCAGGAGCACCATGCTGAGCTCGTCTACTGCAATTATTCCAGATGTGACGAACAGCTACAGCCTATCCTCAAAGATTTCATGGCCGATACTATAGTTACTTTTTCTAATTTATTAAAGACCTGCAGACTGGCTCCGGTTTCTACGATGTACGACACCAAAAGAGTCGGAAAATTCATGTTCCCTGTAAAAAGCAAGCGTGAAGATCATGTGATGTGGCTTAACCTTTTAAAGGTTATCCCCGAAGGAATGCCTATCAACAAGACAATGGCCAAATACAGAATGCGCGAAAACAGTGTTTCCCGGAAAAAGAAAAATATCATTAAAGATCAGTATCTGGTGTATAAGGATTTCATGGGATTTTCTACCGTAAAATCATTATATTATACTGCAAACTGGGCACTAAACGGTTTTCTCAAATATTCAAAAATTTTCAACTGATGGAGTATTCGAAAGAGTTTAAAGCTGCATTGAGTGCCTTTTCCAGCCAGGAGAAAGACAAGCTTATTTTCAGATTGCTGAGAAAAGATAAATTGCTGTCAAAAAAGCTGTATTTCGAGCTAATCGATCCTGAGAACACGGATGATAAGAGAAATGCTATGGAAGAACAGGTAGAGGAAAAAATTCTTTTGGCTTCAAAATACATTGGAAATGCCAAGTACTTCCTGACCATTATCCGGAAAATAAGTGCTGAAATCACCGAACATGTTAAGATTACAACAGACAAATTCGGGGAAGTCTCGTTGAATTTACTGATGGTCAGCAAAATTTTAGATTATAACAACGATCTCAGCAGGCAAAGGTTTGACAACGTGTACAAACTGTATATTTATATAATCAATAAGGTATTCAAATCACTTGTTGTAGTCAAAAAACTGGACGAAGATTATTGGATGGAAGTTGATGAATACCTCCGCGATATCCAGACAAAAATTTCAGAAAATCATTATCTGCAGAAACTTTGTATCAATAATAATCTTGACTTTAAATGGTTTGTATGTGATGACATTCCCGACAACATAGATCAGATCATGAAAGACATAAAAAAACAGGGATTCTTAAGATAGAATTTTTTCGATGATCATTGTGGTAGAATCGGGTTTATCGCTGATAAATCTCCTGGCATTTTGAGACATCGTTTTCAATTCTTCCTGATTGTCTTCATTGGTAAGGAATAAAACAAATTCTGAAGCTCCGTATTCGTCTTTAAAAGACTTTCCTCCTTCTGCTGCAATAAGATCGTCAGCTTCAGGATTCTTTTTATAGTGATTACCAAAAATAACGGGAATCCCAAAAGTGGCCGCTTCCAGAATATTGTGTAATCCAGCATCATGAAAGCCTCCGCCCACAACTGCTACATCAGCATACGAATATAGTTTTGACAGTAGCCCGATACTGTCTATAATCAGAACCTGAGAGACAAAATCCAAATGTTGTGACTGGCTGATCTGACTGTACAATACAGCATCAGGGAAAATACTTTTCAAATGTTCTACCCTTTTCAGATCATGAGGGGCAATAATCATCTTCACTGTCCTGTTTTTCCTTGAAATCATTTCTGCCATTTTCTCTTCTGCCTGCCAGGAGCTTCCAAAAACAATTGCCTTATCATTTCCGATGAAGTCTGTAATATGGTCGACATGGTTGTCTCTTTCTCTGAGCTGTTTTACTCTGTCAAAGCGGGTATCTCCCGTTACCGAAGACTGCAACAATCCTATACTTTTTGCCAAAGCGATCGAAAACTGAGTCTGATGAAAAAACCAGTCGACATTCTTCTTAAGCTGCTTTACAAACCACTTTCCGTAAGAAGTGAAAAAGGACTGCCTTTCATAAAATAAGGCAGAAATAACATAAATCTTTGTATTCCTGTTTTTAAGAGCTGCTAGAAGATTATACCAGTAATCATACTTCACCGTAAAAAATAGTTCAGCATTGAATTGTGTTATAAATTCGTTTATTATACTCTTTTTATCAAAAGGTAAATAGCAGATAACATCTGCAATATGTTTTTTCTTAACAACATTTTCATATCCTGAAGGAGAAAAGAAAGTAACAAGAATTTTATGCTCCGGAAAATGATCTTTCAGCCTTTCCAGCACAGGTAATCCCTGCTCGTATTCTCCGAGACTGGCTGCATGCATCCAAATTACCCTGTCTTTTTGAGTAAATACTGCTTTAACCTTCTCTAAAGACCGCTCTCTCCCTTCAACTCCTTTTTTAGTTTTATCATTAAATAATGAAAAAACCTTCATCCCGAAGATAAGGAGAGTAACAAACAGATTGTAGATAAAAGCCATTGCGGGAACTATTAAATCAGAATTACAGAACGCTTTTTAACACCCTAAGCTTGTGGGTATGCTTATTCATCTCTTTGTTGAAAATACCTGTTGAATCCAGCGTATCGATTCTTACTTTTCCCGATGCATGAATAATTTTCTGATTCTCCAACATAATACCCACGTGGATAATCTTACCGTCTGCATTTTCAAAGAAAGCCAGATCTCCTGGTTTGGTTTCTTCTACAAAAGTAAGTGCCTCCCCTACCTCAGCCTGTTGAGAAGCATCTCTGGGAATTTTAATATCATGAACTTTATACACCAATTGAGTGAAACCGGAGCAGTCTACAGCAAAAAAACTTTTACCACCCCATAAATAAGGCACGTTAAGGAATTCTTTTGCAGTGAGAGCAATACTTTCACGGATATCATGACTCCTCTTCGAAGCTACGACCGGAAATTCTACTTCAGAGCCTATTGAAAGCAGGGTTTTACCGTCATTCATTAGTACTGAAGAAAAATCTTCTGTCACTACCGTTACTTTTCTCCTGGCTAGTTCTTCATCAGTTACTGGCTTCAGCTGTTTGGTATCCATCCATCCTTCATAGCCGTCATAATGCATTTTTATTTTGGTCCAGTTTTTATCTACTTCCAGAATATCTGCGCTTTCTCCAAACAATATTTCCGTAACGATTTCTGCCCGGTCAGAATTTTCTGCACGGACCGGCGCTACTGTAACTATACAAATTCCTTTATTCATCAACTCTAAATTTAATGATTGAATAATTTAAAGATTAAAAATTGAAAACTGTGAAATGCTTTCATCGTTTTAATCTCTGAATATTTTAATTACTTCCTTCGAAGGAAGTTTACTCCATCACGCAAAGGTAAAATAAGATTTTCAAAATCTTCATCTTTTGCCGCTAAATCGTTTAGCTCCTTAATCGACTGTGTAGATTTTAATTTGGGATTTTCTTCCAGTATTTTCCCATACCATAAAACATTATCAAAAAGAATCACGGATCCAGATTTTGTTCTCGGTTTTATCAGTTTGAAATATTCCGCATAATTTTCTTTATCTGCATCTACAAAAATGAGGTCAAAGAACTCATCAGTTTCTTTTAAAAATTCTTTAGCATCCTGCAACTTAAAATCAATTTGACTGGCATATTCGCTGGTCTCAAAATATTTTTTCGGAAGATAGGCGAGATCCTCATTGACGTCAAGGGTGGTAATTTTGCCGTCCTTTGATAAGCCTGAAGCAAGACATAAAGTGGCATATCCTGTAAATGTTCCTATTTCAAGAACATTTTTGGGCTGCATCATCTGGGAAATAATCGTCAGCAATCTCCCCTGCTGATATCCCGAAATCATATGGGGTTGTGTGGTTTTTTGGTAAGTTTCCCTTCTCAGCTTTTTCAGAATATCTGATTCTGAAGAAGCATGTGCTTCCAAATATCTATCCATTTCAGGATTCTTTTCTTCAAAAAAGCTCATACAATTTTAATTTAAACAAATTTACGGATTTTAAAACTTCTTTTTAAACATGCGGTTTCCGTCCTGCAATAGGATAAAAAAAAGAGAGAAATGAATCTCTCTCTTCCTGAATCTATTTATTCTGATGCAAACCATCATTATATAGCAATACAATACTGCCCTCTTCCAGGACACGCCCATCCCGGGCAACAATCAGTTCTCTTCTGACAAATAATAACGGGATTACATTCCAATGCTGCACCCTGAACATTTTTCATTGCTGTTCTGGAAAGTTTTTTTAGATTTTTCATAATTATTTTGATTTAGTATTAATTTCCTACTCTTTAAGATTTTCGGATACCTCTTTGTTGATATTTCCTTTTACGGAGACTTAAATATACACATTCTTTTATTAATCAACGAATTATATTCACAATAAACTAGCAATATAACGTACCGTATTTTCCCGATATAAAATACCGTGAAAATACGGATGGTATTTTTGTGGTATTAGGGATAATTTTGCAACAGAAACAGGGTAAAAACACTAGGAAAACTAAAATGATTGCAGGAGAAAAGCAAACTAACCGTGAGAATCAAAAAAAGAATGTACCGAAAGGTCATATACTTTCTCCTGCGCCTAAAAACAAGACAGAAATATCCAATTCATTTTTACAAAGAATTATTTCTCTCTTGAGAAAGGAAGAATTAATCTGATTAAAAATAAATCCCGAATCTCCTTGGGATTTATTTTTTTTATTCATTGAACCTCCTTTAAGCAATCTCAAGAATAGGAAGTCCGGAATATTTCTCAGGGACAGGCATTTAGATCACCTTTCGATTGGGTTTGCTTTAATGCATCTACTTCATTTTCTAAAATCTTATTAGTTCTATATTGAATATAGAGAACTTTTTCTAAAATTTACAAAACAGATCATTATAAAAAAAGATCCCGAAAAATCGGGATCTTTTCTACCATATTAAAGTATACAGTATTTATTTTTTAGGAGCAATGTCCATCAGTTTCATAAACTCATCAAGTTTAGGCATTATGATGATTTCTGTTCTTCTGTTTTCCGCTCTACCTGAAACGCTCATATTAGTCGCTTTAGGATTGTATTCTGAACGACCACCTGCTGTAATTCTCGCAGGATCTACTCCAAATTGAGTCTGAAGAACTTTAGCAACAGATGTACCTCTCAATGCAGAAAGATCCCAGTTGTCTCTCGGAAGATTTACAGAATTTAAAGGTGCGTTATCTGTGTTACCTTCAATCAATACGGAGTATTTATCGTAATCGTTGATCACTTTTGCTACTTTACCCAGAACTTCCTGAGCAGCAGGCAGGATGTTATAATCTCCGGTTTTGTACAACATTTTATCAGAAAGAGAGATCATTACCACTCCTTTTAATACTTTTATCTGTACATCCTCATCAGAGACATTATCTAAAGATCTCTTCAGCTTATTAGACAAAGCAAGATTCAAGCTATCGTTTTTAGCATTGCTGGAGATCAATTGTTTGATATATGAATTCGAAGCATTGATTTCTCCTACCAATTTATCAATATTAGCAGAACTTTTCCCCGTATTTGAAAGACAGGCATCAAGTGATGATTTTAAAGCATCGTGCTGACTTTTTAATAAATTGTTCTCACCCGCCAATGCAGAGTTTTGAGATTTCAAATCCTGGATTTCTCTTTGTCTTTCACCAATGTTTTCGATACACTGCTTATAGTTTGTGCTCAATGCATCATATTGCTTCTTGCTCACACAAGATGTCATTCCTAACGCCATTGCAGAAACTGCTAAAATTTTTAAAATCTTCATAAATAATCATTTTTAGACCAATCAAAGTTAGGAAAATTCAATTGAATTATATAGGTTATCTTTGCATAAAAGAAATTCTCAACATCGATGTTGGAAAAATCAAGCTTTATCAATCAACTAAAAAATCTCATTCACCAGCCGGAAAAACAAAGATTTCTTCTGGCGGTAAGCGGCGGGGCAGACTCTATGGTTTTAGCCTCTCTCTTTAAGGATTCAAGAGATGAAATGCAAGGTGCCGGATACGAATTTCAGGTCGCCCATATCAATTATAAACTTCGTGGCGAAGATTCGGATCTTGACCAGAAAGTTGTGGAGGATTTCTGTGAGAAAAATCATCTAAAATTTCATCTCTATGAAGTTTCAGAAAAGGATAAAAAACCGGAAAATTCCATTCAGCTCTGGGCAAGAGAACTTCGGTATGCATTTTTTAAAGAAATTCAGGAAAAGGAAAATTTGCCTTTTCTGGTTACCGCGCACCATCTCAATGACCAATTGGAAACGTTCATTATAAACTTATCCAAAGCTGCAGGAATACATGGTTTGAGTGGCATTCCTTCTCATGAAAACAATATCCTCAGACCGCTTTTGCCTTTTTCAAAGGAAGACATCTACAGGTTTGCAGAGAGTAACCAAATTCTGTTCAGAGAGGATCTTTCGAATAAAAAAAGTGATTATCTACGGAATAAGATCAGAAATGAGATCGTACCCAAGCTGCTGGAAACAAACGGTCATTTTCTGGAAAACTTTAAAAAAAGCACAGAATACCTGAATCAAACCAAAGATTTTGTTCAAAAACAAATGCTGGAAGTAGAAAAAAGGCTTACCCTATTTAACCCTGGCCATAAAATCTTATCAAAGGAAAAGCTGGATCAGGAAAGTGATTTCGTCAAATTTGAGATTTTTAAAAAATACGGGTTCAACCGGGAAGAAGAAATTCCTAAAATTTTCAAGGCTGAAAATAACAGTTCTTTTTTTTCCAAAGACTATCGATTGATTGTCAATAGGGATGAGTTAATCTTTACTGAAAGAGAAATGACTCAGAATGCGGAGAACGAAATTATTCTGATCGACCAGTTTGATTTTTCTGAGATCGGGATTAATGTCAATCTTCGAGACTCTATTGAACACATTGAAGGAATCAATAAGGAGTTTGAATGGAATTTTGATGCTGAAAAACTACACTTCCCCTTGCGTTTAAGAAAGCAACAGGATGGAGATGAATTTTATCCTGCAGGTTTTTCAGGGAAAAAGAAAGTTTCTAAGTTTTTTAGGGACGAAAAATTATCTATTTTAGCGAGGCAAAAAATCTGGATACTGTCTGACAGTCATAATTCCGTTCTTGGCGTTATCCCTCTCAGACAAGACAGAAGATATACAAAGGATGAGAAGACAAAATGGAATCTCAAAATTTTTAATGAAACGAAAAAATGAAATTTAGAAATTGGTTTTTATTAATTCTACTATTTTTAGCGACAGGAATTAATGCACAGATAAAAAATCCTGTAAAATTTAAATTCACGGTGAACGACCTGGGAAACAACCAGTATGAAGCTGTTTTGAATGCCACCATGGAAAGCGGCTGGCATATTTATTCTAAAGATCTTCCGGAAGATACAGGAATCCCTACGGAATATAAAGTTTCCGGGAAAAATATTGAACTGATCGGAAAGTTTACAGAGGTTGGTAAAAAACATGAGGAATTTTCCGAAGCATTTGGAGGAACCATTGTTTTCTATTCTAATACGGCAGGCTTTAAACAAAAATTCAAACTAAAAGATCCGACAAAACCTGCGGACGTCACTTCTGAAATCACCTACCAGACCTGTGATGACAGAGTATGCCTGGCTCCCAATACACTGGAGTTCAATCAAAAAGTGACGCCAAAAGGGGCTACAGAAGAAGCCACGACTGATGAAAAAACAGAACCTGCAAAGGATTCTGCTAAAGCCGTTGAAACTGTTAGCGAAAATCCTGTAAAGCAAGAAATTACAGTAGCAGAAGGATCAAAACTTGACCCTAAACAACTGAAAATTCAAACGATAGATTTCAAAAACCCGTTAACCGACTGTGGTACCGCTTCTGCTAAAGTGGAAGAAAACTACTGGACCTACTTGTTTTTAGGTTTTATCGGAGGGCTGATCGCCTTATTAACACCTTGCGTTTTCCCGATGATTCCGTTAACGGTTTCTTTCTTTACCAAAGGAAGTAAAGACAAGGCAAAAGGAAAGAGAGATGCTCTTATCTATGGCTTCTTCATCCTTCTTATTTTCGTTCTGCTAAGTATTCCGTTCCACATTATTGACGGGATTGCCGGAAATATTTTCAACGAGATTTCCACCAGTGTCTGGCTGAATATTGCTTTCTTTATCATATTCATTTTCTTCGCCGGAAGTTTCTTCGGATATTACGATATTACACTCCCCAGTTCAATTGCCAATAAATCCTCAAAAGCAGAGGAAGCAGGCGGGATCATCGGAATCTTCTTTATGGCATTGACTCTGGTAATCGTTTCCTTCTCTTGTACGGGGCCTATCCTGGGAAGTTTATTAGGAAGTGCTGTTACTGGATCATCCAATGTTCCGATGTTATTAACGTTTGCTTTAGCAGGTTTCGGGTTGGCATGGGCAATTGTTTTCGGACTTTTGGCATTATTCCCTCAGGCGCTACAGAGTCTTCCAAAATCAGGAGGATGGATGAATACGGTAAAAGTTGTATTAGGGTTCGTGGAATTGGCACTAGCCTTAAAATTCTTATCAAAAGCAGATCTTGTATCAAAAACATTCTTCTTAAAAAGAGAGCTTTTCATTGCAATCTGGATCATTATTGCACTGGGATTGGCTTTATACTTATTCGGGGTGATCAGATTCCCGCATGATGATAAAAAACCTAAAATTTCAATCACCAGAAAAATACTGGGTGTACTTGGATTTGGTTTTGTGATTTATCTGATTCAGGGATTAATTCCTTCAGACCGTCCGAAACTTCAGTTACTAAGCGGAATTCTCCCTCCTTTGAACGTAAGTTATTTCCATGATGAGAAAGACGGTATTCTCGGAATGCATCCTGAGCACGATTTCTTCACAGCGATTGAGCTGGCAAAAAAAGAAAACAAACCTATTCTTATCGACTTTACGGGGTACGGGTGTGAAAACTGCAGAAAGATGGAAGAATTTGTATGGAGCGAAGCGGATATCCTGCCGATTCTTCAGAATGACATTGTATTAGCTTCCTTATATGTAGATGACAAGGAAGAGCTTCCGGAAGATCAGAAAACAAAAATAGACCTTGGGGAAGGACAGATTAAAAAGGTTAAAACGATTGGTGACCGATGGAGTTTATTCCAACAGGTTAACTTTAACAATAACTCACAACCTCACTATGTTTTAATAACTCCGGATGGAAAAGTAATCAATACACCGGTTTCCGGCTACATGCCTAAAGAGGATTTCAAAAAATTCTTAGAATGTGGTGTGAATTATTACAAGAAAAACAAATAAAATATTTACTTCAAAATAAGAAAGCCTTATCACTCAGTTGATAAGGCTTTTTTCTTATAGCTATTTAACACTATTTAAGGTTAACGTAATAATAAAAACAACAAATTATTACCATTTAACAACTTTAGGTACAAACTTTGTATCAATTCCTCAAAACTGCGATCGGGTTTTTATATTTTCATCGAATACCGTTTAACCATTTAAAAACATTAATCATGGCAGAAGTAATTGCACAAGAAAAGCAAGGGGGCAGACAAAAAAAGAAACTTATCAGAATCGATATGACCCCTATGGTAGACCTGGGATTTCTACTTATCACTTTCTTTATGTTTACCACTAATTTTACAAAACCTAATGTAATGGACCTAGGGCTTCCGGCAAAAAATCCCGACTCTAAAGTAATTAATGAAAACGTCATTAAGGATAAAAACCAGGTAACCTTTATCCTGGGAAAAGACAATCGTATATTTTATCATCAAAGCAACGCTAAAGATTTAAATACAGGCAATCTCAACGAAACTGATTTCAGTGGGATAAAAGTTTCCAAAATCATTTCTGAAGCCTACCAAAATGCTCCGAACAAGGAAATTTTCACAATAATCATTAAACCTACAGATGAATCCAACTACAAAAATTTTGTGGATATGCTGGATGATATAGCGATTGCCAAAAAGGAACGCTATGGAGTCACTGATATCAAACCCTGGGAAACAAAAATTTATAAAGAGTTAGTTCAATAAAGGAAGGCCTTCTCAATTTTGAGAGGGCTTTTTTGTATAATTTTCCTGCTGGGAAGTATTCCTCTTTTTTGTTTACATTTGAAAGGAGAATTCCGGACATCTTATTTTATTGGTACGGGATTCTCTTAACCTTCTATAAAAATTGAAATTATGCTAAATTTTGAGAGAACAGGAAACGGACGAGAAACATTGGTATTGCTTCATGGTTTTATGGAAAACCTATCCATCTGGAGTGATATGGAACATCATCTTTCCAAAGATTTTAGCCTTTTAAAAATTGACCTTCCCGGTCATGGTCAATCTGAAATTTTCGGAGAAGTTCATACCATGGAACTGATGGCAGAAGAAGTTAAAAAAGTTTTAGACAGCCAACATTTGCAAAAAATACATCTGCTGGGCCATTCTATGGGAGGCTACGTATCCCTGGCATTTGCTGAAAAATATCCTGATACGTTAAAAAGCCTTACCTTATTTTTCTCAACCTATTTTCCGGATGATGAGGAAAAGAAGCAGCAACGTATCAAAAGCTACAGAATCATCAAAGATGCTTTTGCCCACTATGCCAGAGCCGGAATTCCCAACCTATTTAACCCCAACGAAAGAGATATCCTGGAAGGAAAAATTGAAACAGCACTGGAAACAGCACTTTCCACAAACAATATGGGAGCATTAGCTTGTGTAAAAGGAATGGTAGAAAGAACTGACAAGCAGCATATCATGCAAAATCTGGAAGCTAAGATTTTAGTAATGGCAGGAAAACACGATAATGCAGTGAAAACAGATGTCACGATCAAAAATTTACCAGACAGAACAAACATCAAATCATATATTTTAGACTGCGGACATAACGGGCATTGGGAAAAACCGGGCATCTGTGCCGAAATTATCAACACTGAGCTTTTGCATAATCTCCCTAAAAAACTGGTACTTTAGAAAATTATGAGAATTACGATATCTTCACTACTATTACTCGCGTTTCTAAGCTGTAAGAAAGAAAGTAATCCGACAGCCGGTTCGATCCAGACAGATACGGTTGCCTCAAAAGCAATCGTAACGGCGGATACTGTGAAATCCAATACTCCTAAAGAAGAGATATTTCATTTTGTTACGGAGCTGTGCGATAACAAAGGGCATTATGATGCCAATACATATTCAAGAGAAGAAATTGAAGGCACTTATGCTCTCTGGTATACTCTGAGTGGCACTTTACTGGATACCCCTTCCGTTTTTGATCTTAATAACTTACAGTTGGTAAGACGTGATAAAGACAAAATCCTTGCAAAACTTGATAAAGATTTCAGCGATAAGAAAAAGCTTATTCAGAACCTGAAGGTAGTAAATGTTCCGTACTGGCAAAATATAAAAAAGATGAAGTACGAAGCCCTCCTCCAGCAATATGCCATGGAAAAAATGCAGGTTTCAGCTTATTCCGATCCTGCTGTGCTTCTTACAGGCAAAAACTGCCAGAACTTTTCGAAGGCTTTAAATTCAGGTGACGATGAGATGGTTCGAGAATGGAGAAAGCTCCGGGAGGAAATGAGCAGACAAAATTCTAATCCGCAACGTATTATGAATGAATTTAACAATCATTTGAATTCGCCGGATAAAAGAGACTATGCCATTATTGACCTTATTACTTTTGGCTGGGGAAATTGTGCCAATGACGAGATTCCCAATCCTCTTCACGATGAAAAGATGAGCAAGGAATTTGAAAACCTTTTCTTAAAAATCGATGCTGAATGTGATGAGCCATAGCCGTTTGTAACAAATCCAGTATATTAGTCAAGGATTATTTTAAAAAATGGGTTTATTTTCGTTCAAAAAAAAGCAACCAAAGGTTATCGGGCTGACACTTTCAGGCGGAGGAATGCGTGGAATTGCCCATATTGCTGTACTGAAAGCTTTGGAGGAATATAATCTTAAGCCTCAGATTATTTCAGGAACAAGCGCAGGTTCTATTATTGGCGCTTTCTATTCGTTTGGGAAAACGCCGGATGAAATGATGGAAATCGTGAAGGAAACTTCTTTTTTCTCAAGATCAGCATTAAAATTATCCAAAAACGGAATTTTCAGCTCCAGTTTTATTTTAAAACTTTTCAAAGACTATTTTCCTGAGGATAATTTTAATATTCTTAAAATCCCTGTTTACGTAACGGCCACGGAAATGACGCATGGTATTGTAGATTTCTTTTCCGAGGGCGAACTTTTTGCCCCATTACTGGCATCATCAAGTGTTCCATTCATTCTTCCTCCGGTAAGGATGGGAGACAAAATATATGTAGACGGAGGTGTTTTAGATAATTTACCCATTGAGCCTATCATTGACAAATGTGATTTCCTGATCGCATCTCATGTCAATTCCATCAGTTATGATGAATTAAACAAAATGAGCCTGATGAAGGAATTCGACAGAATCCTCCACTTGGCGATTGCAAAATCAGTATATTCAAAAGTAAAATACTGCGATCTGTTTCTTGATCCGCCAAAAATGACCAAATTCAGCCTTTTCAACAAGAAATACATGGACGAGATGTTTCAGCAGGTGTATGAGTACACTTGTGCAGAGCTGGAGCATAAAGGATATCGTAGAAGTTCCGGAACTGAAGCCTCAGAGTAGTAAAATCAATGTACAAAACATCAATTCAATCTCATTTGCTTTTATAATTTTTCGTCAGCTAATCTGTTTTTGAAAACTTCGATAGTTCCCGTCAAAGAATCATTGGATTTTCCTCCTGCCGCATTGATGTGGCCTCCTCCGTTAAAATATTTTCTGGAGAATTGGTTTACATCCACATCATCTTTACTTCTGAACGAAATTTTAACAAAATCTTCATACAGATCTTCCATAAAGAAGGCAGACATTTTGACTCCCGCAATACTCAAACCATAATTGACAAAGCCTTCTGTATCTCCTTTCTGGAAACCAAACTCTTTAAGTTCATTCCTTGTGAGGCTTAATATCGCTACCGTCCCCTCATTCACCACTTCAATTCTTCCCAACACTAAGGCCAGAAGATGAAGTCTTGAAACAGTATTGGTATCCCAGGTATTGGAAGTGATCATGGCAGGATCAGCTCCATTTTCAATAAGGTTGGCAATTATTCTGTGGGTAGTGGCACTGGTAGAACGAAAACGGAAACCTCCGGTATCTGTCATAATACCGGTATAAAGACATTCTGCAATATCCTGATTTACCAATTTTTCATCTTCCAACGCTTCAATGAAATGGTATATCATCTGCGATGTAGCAGGAATTACCGTATCGGAATACACAAAATCAAATTTTTCCGGCTGCTGATGGTGATCAATAAGAATTTTCTTCCCTGATGCCTTTACCAACCAGTCTCCCAACAATCCGATCCTTGACGGAGAATTAAAATCCAAACAGAAAATCACATCTGCAGCAGCAATCATATCGGCAGCCAGCTTTCTTTTGTATTCGGCAATGATTACCTTTTTAGATTCCGGCATCCATTTCAGAAATTTAGGAAAATCATTCGGGACAATGACTTCTGCAAAGATTCCTTTTGCTTTCAGATAATGTTTTAATCCCAGACTGGAACCGATAGCATCCCCATCCGGATTATAATGGGTAAGAATAACTATTTTGTTTTCCGGTGTAAGTAATGTATTGATATCTAAAAGTTCTGCTGGTGTAAACATCTTGTGTTCCTTTTCGTTAAAATTTAAGTTTTCAAAGATAGAGCTTTTATATAAATCATTTACATATTATTTTTGCACAGAGAATTGGGTTTCTCATCAGGGTTTTAAAATGTTTGGTTAAAAAACATTTCAAATATTTTCAAAAAAAGATAATTAAAGTTTGTATCTTATAAAAAATTCTATATCTTTGCAACCTGAAAATTAATAGATTAATTACGATTTAAACATATAGTAATGAGTAAAAGAACATTCCAGCCATCAGAAAGAAAGAGAAGAAACAAACACGGTTTCAGAGAAAGAATGTCTACGCCAAATGGAAGAAGAGTTTTGGCTGCGAGAAGAGCTAAAGGCAGAAAGAGTTTAACTATTAGTGCAGCACGCGCTAAGAGATAATCTTTTTATTATCATATACAAATCATGCTTGAGAAGTTGCTTTTCAAGCATTTTTTGTTGTTAAAATTTACTAAAATTTAGGTTGTATAGGCATCTTTTTTCTATTTTTAAAATTTGAAAAATTTTTGTTAGAAACAGCCTTTAAAATTAAATTATGCCACATACAAATATCTCCGGTGACAATATTATAAGTTTACAACACGCTAAAATTGCACAAAAAAACTTTACTGTTCTTTCTGATGTGAATCTAAATATTAAAAAAGGTAGATTCTGCTATCTTATCGGAAAAACAGGTTCCGGAAAAAGCTCCCTTCTGAAGACGCTTTACGGGCATATTCCTTTAGCATCAGGACATGGAGCCGTTGTAGGGTTTGACCTGGCAAAACTTAAACCTTCGGATATTCCCAATCTCCGAAGAAAACTGGGGATTGTATTTCAGGATTTCCAGTTGCTTTCAGACAGAACTGTTGAAAAAAACCTAAAGTTTGTGCTTGAAGCAACCGGATGGAGCGACAAAGTGAAAATGGAAGACCGCATCAATGAAGTTCTGGGAAGTGTGAACATGAAAAGCAAAAAGCACAAAATGCCGCACGAACTTTCAGGGGGAGAACAACAGCGTATTGCCATCGCAAGAGCACTGCTTAATCATCCTGACCTTATTCTGGCAGATGAGCCGACAGGAAATCTTGACCCTGAAACATCCAACGAAATTATGACGCTATTAAAGCAGGTTGCCCTTGAAAACGGAGCTGCAGTAGTAATGGCAACACATGATTATCACATGATTCAAAATTTCCCGGGGGAAGCGATCAGATGTGAGGATGGAAAGGTATCTGTGCTGGATACTGCCGAACTATTTGAATAAAAAAGTGACCTAAAACTGATCACCTGTCTATTTAAAAACATGAAACTCTTTTGTGAGTTCAAGATATGGGTCCGAGTATTGTCTCGGACTTTTTTCTATAATAAACTCAGCTTCTTCCAACATTCTTTCTTTCAACGAAAATTCCAGAACAAGTCTTTTAACCTTAGAGTTTTCAATTCCGGTGATATTAATTCTGCGATGTAAAAACAGGCCGTGTTTTTCAGCCAACGAAATAAAGACCTCTCCGGCTTCAGCCGGAATAATAACGGAAAGAATTCCTTTTACTGATAAAAACCGGACAGCCGTGCTTATTAACTGCTCGAAATTGAGCTCTACAGTCTGCCTGGCCACTTTATCTTTTTCAGAGCCCGATTCTTCAAAATAAGGAGGATTGGAAACAATCACATCAAACCTTTCTTCAGTTGTAAAAGTTTTAAAATCCTGAAAGATATTTTTCAGCCTGCTATGAAACGGTGAATTTTCGAAATTAACTTTAGTAAGAGCTACAGCTTCCTCATTAATATCCAATCCTAAAAAGTCAGCACGAGAATTCCGCTGCGCCAGCATCAATGAAATCAATCCTGTTCCGGTACCCACTTCCAATACTTTAAAAGCTTCGGATACATCACACATTGCACCAAGCAATACCCCGTCTGTTCCTACCCGGAAGACGTCTTTAGACTGCCGGATTTCGAATTGTTTAAATGTAAAAGGTTTCACTATAAATTGGTGGGTAATGTAATGATAAATGTGGATCCCTTCCCCAGTTCTGATTTCACAGAAATTTCCCCTTTATAATCTTCAATCATTTTTCTTACCATGGATAATCCAAGGCCCATCCCACTGTTTTTGGAGGTAAAATTGGGTTCAAAGATTCTTTCGTACATATTTTCAGCAATACCGATACCGTTGTCCTGAACAGAGATAATCACCCTTCTCTGATGTTGTTCCACATCTACATTGATGATCAGTTTTCTTTCATCGCTTTCTGCCTGCTTAGCATTGGTCACAAGATTAGTAATGATTCTGGAGAGATAAATCCTATCCATATTAATCATAATATTGCTCTTGTTAGCATGCATAAAAATACTGTCATCATTAAAAACGCGCAGAATATCCTCAACCTCTGTATTCAGGTTAATCACTTCGTTATTTTTTTCAGTAAGCTTTGCAAATTCTGAAAACGCCGAGGCTACGGTGGCAATCAGATCAATCTGGTCTACCATTGTTTTACTCATCAGCTTAACTCTTTCTTTGATATTCGGATCTTCGGGATCAAATTTCCTTTCAAAGTTCTGAATCGTCAGCTTCATAGGAGTAAGTGGATTTTTCACCTCGTGGGCAACCTGTTTGGCCATTTCTCTCCAGGCTTCTTCCGACGCTTTAAACCTAAGTCTTTCTTTCTGATCCTGAATCTGAAGAATCATTCGGTTGTAAGCTCTTGCCAGAGCATTCAGCTCGTCATTCTTATAATATCTGATCGGACGCATTTCATTTTCAAATAATGTAATACGGGTTATCATATCAGAAAATTTGGTAATAGTTTTTGCCAGGCTGTTCGAGGTTACCCAACTGATCCAGACACTGAATAGAATAAGGAATATATCAACTAACAGAATATATTTAACATACTGATGAAGAACCTCCAAATAAGCAGATTCGTTATGATATAAAGGAATATAAACAACTCCTATCGGCTCGAGCTCATTATTTTTCAAAAGCAGATAAGAGGAAGTAAGTTTGGCATCTTTACGAGCATCATACCGGGTCATATCTACCCTTGCATCGGTAGCCAGAATCCTGTTGATAATATCTAAAGGGATTGTTTTCTGATCAATGAGACTCTCATCTTTATTAGAAAGAAGGTAATTCCCTTTTAAATCATAAATGACAATATCATGCTGGTTGATATCTGCTATTTCGAAAATTTTATTTCCCAAAACTTTCGGCAGGTCTTCTGTTTTCACCAATGTACGGCTGACTGCATAATCCAGATACCTCATAACGGCATTGGTTTTTTCCTGCATTTCGATATTGCTTTGCTGTAGTGAATTGTTCCTCAAAACAAAATAAGGAACAAGCGATGTGGCAACAACACTCAAAAAGCAAACTAACAGAAAGCCAAAAAAGACGCGGTTTCTTAAACTATATCCTTTATATTTATTAATCGACATCCTACTTTTTAATTAACCTAGCAATATACTTACCAATGATGTCAAATTCTAAATTTACTTTATCACCAATTTTCAAATGTTTCATATTGGTAAATTCCCATGTATAAGGAATGATTGCCACTGAAAACTGAGCGTCTTCGCTTTTCGCCACTGTAAGGCTGATTCCGTTTACGGTAATTGATCCCTGAGGAACGGTCACAAAATTGCCGTCAGCTTCATATTTCATGGTAATAAAATAGCTTCCGTCTTTATTTTCAATCCCAACAACCTCTCCGGTCTTATCAACATGTCCCTGAACGATATGGCCATCTAATCTTCCATCCATTTTCATACAACGCTCAAGATTTACAACGCTACCCAACTCCCATTTTCCGAGATTTGTTTTTTCTAACGTTTCATTGATCGCCGTCACTACATATTGGTTTTCTTTAATCTCAACAACAGTAAGACAACAACCGTTGTGGGCAAGGCTCTGATCAATTTTTAGTTCGTTGGTAAAAGGGCATGTTAAGGTAAAATCTATATTGCTTCCTTTCTCTTCAATCTTCTCAATAACGCCAACTGCTTCAATAATTCCTGTGAACATATTATTTTTTGCTAAATTTGTAAATTATAATCTTCAAAGATAATCAAAATGAGCCCAAAAAACCATAAAGTACGAGTAGGAATTTCAATTGGTGATTTCAATGGCATCGGTCCGGAGATCATTATGAAGTCTCTGAAAGACAAAACTATTACGGATTTTTTCACGCCTGTAATTTTTGGTTCGGGAAAGTTATTCACTTATCAGAAAAATATTTTCAAACTGAATCTTAACTTCAACTACGTTAACGAGGCTTCGCAAGCGCAGGCAGGAAAGCTTAATATGGTGAACCTTACTAAAGAAAACGTTAATGTAGAACTGGGAGTTCCTACGGAAGAATCTACAAAAATGGCGATTGATTCTCTGGAAGCTGCTACAGAAGCTTTAATAAAAGGAGATATTGATGTTCTTGTAACCGCACCCATCAATAAAGATGAAATGGTAAAAATGGGATTCAAACATGCAGGACACACCGGCTATTTTGAAGAAAAGTTCAATAAAAAAGGATTGATGTTCCTGGTAACTGAAGAACTTAAGGTGGCCGTTTCTACTCATCATATCCCTATTGCACAGGTTGCAGAAAATATTTCTAAAGAAAAGATCAAGAAACAGATCAGGGTACTGAATCAGACTCTAATTGAAGATTTCTGTATTCAAAAACCCAAGATAGCCGTATTGGGATTAAATCCACACGCAGGAGACGGTGGAGTAATCGGAAATGAAGAAATTGAAATTATTTCTCCGGCTATTAAAGAGCTTTCCGACAACGGGATCCTGACTTTCGGGCCATTCCCGGCAGATAGTTTCTTCCAACCGGGTAAGTATAAAAATTTCGATGCTGTATTGGCGATGTACCATGACCAGGGATTGGCACCATTCAAAACACTGGCTTATGAAGAAGGAGTAAATTATACAGCAGGACTTCCTTTTATCAGAACTTCTCCGGATCACGGAGTTGCCTATGACATTGCGGGGAAAAACATTGCTGATGAGCAGAGTTTTACAGAAGCTATTTTCACGGCTATTAAAGTTTTCAGAAACAGAAGTGAATATAACGATCTGATGATCAATCGTCTTCAACCAAGAAAAATGGCTGTAGACAACGGAATAGATGAAGATCTACCGGAGGAAACTGAAGCATAAATCTTTAAAACAAATTTAAATTTAATTTGTTGCAGATTTTATTTGTTATTATAAAAAAAATGCATATTTTTGCACACTCATTTTATGGACAAGTTAAGAAACTATGACGTAAGCTTTTCCGGACTTAAAAACGGAAAACACGAGTTCAAGTTTGAGATAGATAAAACGTTCTTTCAATTATTTGACACTGAGCAGGAATTTACAAATCCTAGAATAGAAGTGGCTGTTTTACTTGATAAACACACTACGTTCTTAGAATTTGAGATTAAAATAAAAGGAGATGTTGAATTGGTTTGTGATATTACAAATGAAAACTTCGACTATCCTATTGAGAATGAAATTAAGATTCTGGTGAATTTCGGGGAAGAATATGATGACAGCAATGAAGATGTTATTACGATTCCGACCAGTGATCACGCTTTCAATGTGGCCCATTTGATTTATGAGAATGTAATGCTATCCATTCCCATGAAAAAGATTTCACCGAATGTAAGCGATGAAGATCTTAAAATCCTTGATCAGTTCAGCCCTCAGGAAATTGAGGAAGAGGAAGAAAGAGAACATGAAAGTGACCCGAGATGGGATGCTTTGAGAAAATTAAAAGACAATAATTAAATAAAATAATTTAAATATGATGAGATGATGAATCTCATCGCTCATCAATTAAAAAAGTTATTACAAAATGGCACATCCAAAGAGAAGACAGTCGTCTACAAGAAGAGATAAGAGAAGAACTCACTACAAAGCTGTAGTTCCTCAATTAGCTAAAGATGCAACAACTGGTGAACTTCACCTTTACCACAGAGCTCACTGGCATGAAGGAAAACTTTACTACAGAGGTAAAGTAGTATTGGAAAAAGAAGTAGCAACTACTGAAGAAAACTAAGCGAGGAATTTTCAAAAAAACCTCATTTTAATACAAAAACCGTCCAAAATTGTTAAATTTGGACGGTTTTTTATTGTTTTTTACGTTTTTTTGGTATCTTTGACCCAAAATCAAATATCAAATTTATGGACATTAAAGACATACAAAATCTTATTAAGTTTGTATCTAAGGCTGAAGTATCAGAGGTGAAGTACAAAACTAAAGATTTCGAAATCACTATTAAAACTCCATTAGCTGGAAGCGATGCTGTTTACGCACAACCTGCAGTATACCACACTGCTCCTCAGGCAGCTGCTGCTCCGGCACCTGTTGCTACTCCTGCAGCTGTACCTGCTGAAAAGGCTGAAGCAGCATCTGATGATAGCAAATATGTAACTATCAAATCACCAATGATCGGTACTTTCTACAGAAAGCCATCTCCGGACAAGGATGTATTTGTAAATGTAGGGGACGAAGTTTCAGTAGGCAAAGTAGTTTGCGTAATTGAAGCGATGAAATTATTCAACCAGATTGAATCTGAAATCAGCGGAAAAATCGTTAAAATTTTAGTGGACGATGCTACTCCTGTAGAATACGACCAACCATTATTCTTAGTAGATCCATCTTAATTTAGAAGTTAGATGTTAGACATTAGATGTTAGATTAAATTCTACATTAAAATAACATTATCTAATTTTCAAATTATCTAATTTTCAAATTGAAGAAGATGTTCAAAAAAATATTAATAGCCAATCGTGGCGAAATTGCAATGCGTATTTTACGTACTTGTAAAGAAATGGGAATCAAAACCGTTGCGGTATATTCTACTGCAGATAAAGACAGTCTTCATGTAAGATTTGCTGATGAGGCGGTTTGTATTGGTCCTGCTATGAGTAAAGACTCATACCTTAAAATTCCTAACATTATTGCTGCTGCAGAAATCACCAATGCTGATGCCATTCACCCTGGTTACGGATTCTTATCTGAGAATGCTAATTTCTCAAGAATCTGCCAGAAAAACGGGATCAAATTTATCGGTGCTTCTCCTGAGCAGATCGAAAAAATGGGAGACAAGGCCAATGCCAAAGCTACCATGAAAGCAGCAGGAGTACCTTGCGTACCGGGTTCTGACGGGTTGATCGAATCTTACGAACATGCAGTAAAAGTTGCTGAAGAAACCGGATATCCGGTAATGATTAAGGCAACTGCCGGTGGTGGTGGTAAAGGGATGAGAGCAGTTTGGAAAGCTGAAGACCTTAAAGACCACTGGGAGTCTGCTATCCAGGAAGCCGTAGCTGCCTTTGGGAACGGAGGTATGTATATGGAAAAACTGATTGAAGAACCAAGACACATCGAGATTCAGGTTGCCGGTGACCAATTCGGTAAAGCCTGCCACCTTTCTGAAAGAGACTGTTCTGTACAGAGAAGAAATCAGAAATTAACCGAAGAAACACCTTCTCCTTTCATGACAGATGAACTTCGTGAAAAAATGGGTGAAGCAGCTGTAAAAGCAGCAGAATTCATTGGATACGAAGGTGTAGGAACGATCGAATTCCTTGTAGACAAGCACAGAAATTTCTATTTCATGGAAATGAATACAAGAATCCAGGTAGAGCACCCTATTACTGAGCAGGTAATTGATTATGACCTGATCAGAGAACAAATTCTTCTTGCTGCGGGAACTCCTATTTCAGGAATCAACTATTACCCGAAATTACATTCAATCGAGTGTAGAATCAATGCAGAAGATCCTTATGCAGACTTCAGACCGTCTCCGGGAAAAATCACAGGATTAAATATCCCTGGAGGACACGGAATCAGAGTAGATACTCACGTTTATTCCGGATATACAATCCCTTCCAACTACGACTCTATGATTGCTAAGCTTATCACTACGGCCCAGACCCGTGAGGAAGCCATTGCAAAAATGAGACGTGCGCTTGAGGAATTTTATATTGAAGGAGTAAAAACTACTATTCCTTTCCACAGACAACTGATGGATAATGAAGATTATCTTGCAGGAAACTACACTACAAAATTCATGGAGGATTTTGTAATGGACAGAAAATATGATAATCACTAGAATTATCCTTAAAAATACCATTAAAACTGCTTCAGCAATGAAGCAGTTTTTTTTTGCCATACCATAGCACCCGCACAGTAACTCTGATTTTTATCACATCTCTTTACTTTCACGGTTTTTGATTTAATATTATTTTTAATCATTATTTCGAAAAACTAATAAACCTATGAAAAAACAAGTTTTGTTAGGCATGAGTGCCGTACTTATGATTTCTATGTCTTCATGCTCAAATGATGACACCCTGGATCCTCCAGCACCTGAAACTGAAAATCCCATACAACCTGAAACGAACAGAGAATTCGGGACTTATAACGCATTAGGATACGGATACGATGTGACCGGAGAATATGCCAACGCCAACTATGCAGGATCTAAGGTTATTAATATTGATAAATTTAAAACGGAAAACAGTTCAAGACTATTGGATGAAACCGTTGGTTCTTATGAAAACATCGAGGAATACGGTGCAGATGCTGCCGCCTATTCAAAGGTGCTGTCAGGAAAGGTTAATACCGGTTATGAGTCTCCATTGTATGGTAAAACGATATCAAATCCTTTCAAAGGATCACTTGCCGCAAATACGAATGCTTTCGACTCTCAATATATTTATGGGAGCTACAATACAATCATCAAGCAGAAAAGATACAGAGTGAACGCAACCTCAGAGTTGCTGGCCAACTATTTGACTCCTGAGTTTATAAAGGATATAGAGACCAGAAGTCCTCAACAAATTGTAGAGAACTATGGTACCCACGTTGCTAAAGATATTTACATCGGAGCCAAAATAGATGTTGTATTCCAGGCTAAAACTACAAATAATGATCGTCAGCTTGCTGCAAGAGTGGGTGTTATAACTGCTGTCAATACTTTAAGCTCGCAGGTATCAAGTGAGGAAGATCTTAAAGAAGCGACAAAAAATTATGACAAAAAATTATTCTACAGAACGATAGGAGGTGATAAATCAAAAGGTTTTGCTCAAATCATTAACCTTGAAAACACTTCACCAAAGGCCAACATCGGCGCCTGGCAAAGTACCGTCACTAAGGACAATTCCGTTTTAGTAGATTTTGGCCCTAACGGTTTGATGCTCATTTATGATCTGGTAAATGATCCTGCTAAAAAAGCTGAGCTTAAAGCTTATGTTGATCAGTATATCAACACGCATAAAGTAGTTTTGGCTTCCAACTGATTGTATATACATCTTCATTTACATAAAATTCCGTCTTGCGTAAAGGCGGATTTTTTATGCAAAAAAATAATGAAAAGTTAATCCGGAGAAAAACTTTTCCATAAAGATATATTACCTATAACGCTTCATTAACAAAGAAAATATTTTGTTTTACGAGTTTATTAAGCCTCAAAATTTACTTCAATTCTATCAGTTGACCTCATTAGGTTTTGGTTCAATCATCTCATTAATATTGCTTAAATTTGTGAAAAATCAAAACATATGTCAACAGCAGAAACAACAAAAAACTCACAGTATTTTATTGACCTTGAAGACAAACACGGCGCACACAACTACCACCCTCTTCCAGTAGTTCTGGATCGTGGAGAAGGTGTTTTCGTGTGGGATGTAGAGGGCAAAAGGTATTATGATTTTCTTTCAGCATATTCTGCTGTAAACCAGGGGCATTCTCACCCTAAAATTGTTGGTGCATTGGTAGAGCAGGCACAGAAGCTGGCTTTAACGTCAAGAGCTTTCTACAACTCTAAATTAGGGGAATACGAACAAAAAATCACCACTCTTTTCGGGTTTGATAAAGTTTTACCGATGAACTCCGGGGCTGAGGCTGTGGAAACGGCAGTAAAACTTGCCAGAAAATGGAGCTATGAAGTAAAAGGAATTTCTGAAAACGCAGCGAAAATCATTGTTTGTGAAAACAACTTCCATGGAAGAACCACGACTATCGTTTCTTTCTCTAATGATCCGGATGCCAACCAGAATTACGGACCTTTCACTCCCGGATTTATTAAAATTCCTTATAATGACATTGCAGCATTGGAAGAAGTTCTGAACAGAGAAGCAGGAAATATTGCAGCATTCTTAGTAGAGCCTATTCAAGGGGAAGCCGGAGTATATGTTCCGGATGAAAACTTCCTTAAAAATGCTTCCGAACTATGTAAAAAACATAACGTCCTTTTCATTGCTGATGAAGTACAGACAGGTATTGCAAGAACGGGAAGACTGATCGCTTGTCATCATGAAGATGTACAGCCGGATATTTTGATCTTGGGGAAAGCCCTTTCAGGAGGAATGTATCCTGTATCTGCAGTTTTGGCCAATGATTCTATTATGAATGTAATTAAGCCCGGACAACATGGTTCTACGTTTGGAGGAAACCCTATTGCCTGTGCTGTAGCGGTAGCTGCTCTGGATGTCGTAGCTGATGAAAAATTATCTGAAAGAGCAGAAGAACTGGGGCAGTTATTCAGAAGTGAAGTTGAAAAGCTTATGGCCAAGACAGATCTTATTACCAAAGTAAGAGGAAAAGGCCTTTTAAATGCCATTCTCATCAATGATACTCCGGAAAGCTCTACGGCATGGAATCTTTGTTTACAACTGAAAGAAAACGGTCTTCTGGCTAAGCCGACGCATGGTAATATCATCAGACTGGCACCACCATTGGTCATCACAGAGGAGCAACTTCTTGATTGTATAAAAATTATTGAAAAAACGTTCCTGGAATATAAAAATTAATTTCTTCCAAGAACTTTTTCGTAAAACCTAAGATAATTATTGGACATCTCGGTATAGCTATACTGTTTTGTCCAATTTTTTATTTCCAGACTCATTTCTTTTTTATGAGTATTATACAGGGCCATCTTTTCTTTAAATAAATCCGCCATTTCTTTGGGATCAAAACTGTTAAAATAAAATGCCTTATCACCGCCGATTTCCGGAAGGCTTGTATATTTTGAAAGAAAAACAGGTTTTCCGAAAGCCATTGCTTCAATAGGCGGAATTCCAAAACCTTCTGCTATGGATGGATGACACATGGCATCAGCATGCTGAATTACAGCATATTTTTCTTCCTCGGAAAGATTCTTCAGAATATGAACTCTTTGTTCAAGGTTTAATTCTTTAATCCTATCCCGGACCTCATCTGCATAAGGCTGTTTTTCATCCGATGCAATCAGTACAAGATCATCCTCGATATAAGGTAACATTTCAACAAGAGTCAATTGATTCTTTTTATTGAACAGCACTCCGATGTTGAGTATATATTTTTTATTTTTTAGAAAGCTGTATTTTCCTAAATGATATTCTCTGTTGTCAGGAAGGTGTATTCCGTTGTGAATAACGACTACATCTTTCAGCTTATTAAGTGTAAAAAGGTCTTTATTCTGAATCAGGTTCTCTTTTGCATACTCTGAAATACAGACAATATAATCTGCATTTTTCACATTATTCCTTACTTTCCCGAGCATTCTCCTTTTTTTGGATTCTGTAAGATTTTCATGTAAAAAATTCAGATCGTGAAGAGTCACAACTTTTATGGTATTCTTATAATTTCGATGAAAATATGAAGAAAGCTGATGACTTACATGAATAAGGTCAAACTCTCCACTAAAACGTTCGAAGAAACGGTGTGTTTTACTCCAGAAGACACATTTTGCTTCAGATCCAAACTTTTCAAGCTGTTCTTTATCTCCGAAATAAGATATTTCAAACTTAGAATTATTTTCCTGCAAACCCTTAGCGAGGTTTCGAAAGACATTTGCAATTCCTGAGTTGGGGTATCTGAGACGTTCAAGATCAATTAAGATTTTTACCATATACTAATAACGGAAAATTTTTAAGAAAATTTGTTTTTAAAGAAAACGGTTTCTTTTTCTAGACTGTGGTTATTTTTAACGAATTCATGGGCTTTCTGCCTTAGATCATCATACAGCTCATCATTTTTCAAAAGGATTTCTATATATTCAGCGAATTCTTTTGCATCATCAGTTACCAGACAACCGTTGTCATTTTTCTGTGAAAGACCGTCTACACCGCGGGTATTGGTCACAACAGGTAAATTATTACTCAAAGACTCCAGGACTTTAATTTTTACACCTGTTCCACTTAACATCGGGCAGATTGTTATTCTTGCATTGTCATAAAACTCCTGCAAGTCGTCAACCATTCCATGTATAATCACGTTAGGATATTCTTTTTTAATTTCCTTTCCTACCTTGCCAATAACATGAATTTTAATATTATCTTTTAAATAAGGTAAAACTTTTTCTAAAAACCAATTAATGCTATTGACATTATGCGGGTTATTACTGGCAACATAGACTACATCGTATTTATAATCCTGCTTCAGCGGATTTAACGCTTTTTGAGGAAAAGATACGGGTATATGAACAACCTTACTATCGGTAAACTGCTCAAAAATATATCTTTCTTCTACCGAGAAAGTCCAGATTTCATCAAACTTTCTCATGGCTTTTACTTCAGACTGGAAAAGCTTTCCGATTCTGTTGATTTTATTCCGGGACTGAGCAGTAATAAAATCGTGAGAATCCAGTATCAGATAACTTTTGTACGCCAATCTGTCAACCAGGCTGCTCCACGATGCATAGCTGATAATAATTTTATCATACTTTTTGGCATTCAGAATTTTAGTCACTTTCTTATTCAGAAAAGGGTTGGAGATATCAATCGTAATTCCTCTTAATAATTTGGGTAAGAAGTTGGGAATTTTATAGAAAAAAACAGATTTTACAGGGTGCTTTTTCTTATCAATTTTTCTGTTGGTAAGGATAAGATTAATGTTTGGATACAGGTCATGAAAAGCCTTTGTGGAAGTGGGTGTCCATGTTCCCCAATCACTGACAGATAAGAAATCAACTTCATTATATTCAGAAGAATCATTCAAAAATTCTAACATTTGTATGCACCTGGTAATATTCCCTGCCTTCCCTTCTGTAGGACAGTCGGGCATAAAGTACAAAATCTTCTTTTTCAAGTTTTTTATCGTTTAGTCTAAATTATTTAATCTCTTTCCGGGACGAAATCAGCTTCATCAGAATCCTTCAATTTTTTTACATGATGGTGTGTAAAATCTATTAAAAGTCTTTTCCATGTAATACCTCCTGCTTTCTTTTAGTCATTCAAAATCCGATCCAATATCCCAAAATTACGACTCAGATTTTGAAAATATACCACTTAAGCCGGCGAAAATATGACCTTTATTTACGATTACTTATAGCTCATCATAAGAGATGCAATATTAATAATTTTAAATTAATCCATATCCACCTGATGATCAACGAGATATTTTTATTGAGATGAACGAGATAAATAAAAAATGCTGAATATTTTTCTAATGAAATAATCAGGTAACCGGATTGATGGTTTCTGATACAGGAGATTTTGATATTGCTGCACAATATCAGGTATAATAGCGAAAACCGGATATAGAAAATATTTTATTTTGCGAGGAAGGCTTCTAATTTTGGTTTGCTCAACTGAAATTCCCTGTAGGTAAACACTCCGTTTTTAAATCCGACAACAGCCCCGAAATTGATCGCTTCACTTGTTGTAGTCATAGGAAAAACACTGGATCTGTATACATTTTTCTCTACCATAGCCTTTGGAAATGTTTTAAAATTAATTCCGTCTTTAGATACCGCTAAGAAAAGAGCTTCTGAGGTAAACTTTCTCACATTACCGGCAGCGATACATAAGAAATAATATCCGTCAACATAAGCAGCCTGAATATGCCATGGTGCATAAACCGGATCGATGTCCGTCCACGGTTTATTCATAAAATTAACGACTTTACTCTTTTTGAAGTTTGAAAAATCCAGTCCGTTATCCGATGTCCTCATAATAATGTAAGAGGCATCATTTCCCGGAAAATTAGGGCTGATGTTATTTTCCACTTCATAGCTTACATAGTTTTTTCCCGTGTAGACAAAGCTTGGGGAAAGAATATGGTTGTTGTTCGGTGAATGAGGTGCATTACTTGTATAAGCAACTTCAAGGGGAGTCCAGGAAATACCATCGGTAGAAGTTTGTCTTACAATAGCTCTTTGCGGCGTTTTTGTAAGTTTTTTAAAATTATTCTGACTTTTCGCTCCTCTTGCTTTTAAGGCTTTAGCTTTCATAAAACTTCCTCTGTAGTACAATAAGAACTTCCCGTTTTCATACATCCAGTCTACATCAGACCAGAAGCCCTGTATAGGTTCATTTGCATTTTCGGGAGTACTTTCTGTATTGGTTGGTGTTCGCTGGATAGGGTTTGAAATACCAGCCGGAGGTCTCCAGGTCAGCCCGTCATTTGATACTACAACGGTAGGATTTTCATATCTTTTGGAATCTACATTAGCCCCAACTGCTCCGTTATAAGGAGTGAAAACCATCCAATATTTATACCCGTTAAATCCGTTGGGAAAATACTGCACGTCCGGATGACAATATCCGAAGTTCGGCGCACTGATATCTTTTATAAATTTGGGATTATTTTGTCCCGGATAATTACCGTTTGCCAGTACAGCGATATTGATCGTCCCGATATCTGTGAGATAATCTGTGGGACCGGTATAGTTTTTATTATTATTGGGAACTGAATTTACATTTTCAGCAAATAAACCGTCTTCTTGTCTGGAACAGGAAAATGTAACAAGTGTAAGCATAAGCAATAAAAGACCCGGCTTACTGATATAATTTAACATCCTTAGTGTAAAATATTATTGGTGATTATTTTTTTGTATCGTCTTAATTTCATCATATTATTAAAAAGACAATAGTTTTAAAAAGATCTTTCACCATTCGTTACCATATACGTGAAAAATTTTTGCGAATGTACTTAAAATACCATTTCAAAACCATAATTAATATTAAAATTTTATTAATTTAGGGAATAAATCATTTTTCTTTGCAACTCATTTATAGTAATTTATGAGTATCATGAACTATTTAACTCTACTTTTACGCTTTGCTCCTGCCAGGAGTTTAAAAATAAAACCGTCCCACCATTGACGATGAGACGGAGATTTATTTTGGATTAAAACGTACACTTTATTAAAGGTTTATCCGCTGATAATTTTATTATAAATTTCTGTATGCTCTTTTGCACATTTTTCCCATGAAAACTGCTGAGACCTTTCTAATCCTTTGCGCGCATAATGCTGTCGCAAATCATCATCATAATACAAGTCTTTCATGGTTTGCACCAACCCCTTTTCATCCCGCGGATCAAGGGTAATTCCGGCATCCCCTACAACTTCAGGTAAAGAAGACGTATTGGACGTTACGGTAGCCAACCCACATTGCATTGCTTCCAACGGAGGCAATCCGAATCCTTCATACAAAGACATATAGTAGAATGAGTGAGCGTTGCTGTACAAGCTTGCCAATTCATCGTCTGCTACTCGTCCTGTTATAATAATTTTATCTTTCAGCTCTTCTGCATTTTCGTACTCCTGGAATATTTTATTATAATCCCATCCTGCAGAACCAACCAGGACAAGGCTCAGATCATTTACATGATTTTCTTTGATCATCTTTAAGAATGAACGGATAATGTGATCTACATTCTTGCGCGGCTCCAGAGTCCCCAGGCAAAGAAAATATTTCTCAGGAATCTTATATTTTGCCTGAATCGTTTTAAATTTCTCCACATCTCTGCAAGGATAGAATATTTCCGGTGACGCAGCCAATAAACAGACGAAAACACGGTCCGGACTTATTTGCGGAGCATAGGCAAGCAAATCCTTTTTCGTGTTTTCAGATACACAGATCACATATCCTGTGTCTCCCACACTTTGAATAATACGTTCTATGAACTCTGAAGTAAAATGCAATTCCGGAAACAAAACAGGGATAAGGTCGTGGATGGTCACGATTGTTTTCAGGTTGGGATATTTTTTTACCCTGTCATCAATAGGATAATAAAAAGAATGAAAAACCTGAGAAGATCTGATCACCTTTTCATCATACTTATTTTTAAAATTAAAAATCCCAAATTTATTGTAAAGTTTTTTAAAAAGCTTCTCTTTTCTCAGGGGCAAAAATTTTCTTCTTGCTCTGGTATTAGCGCCTTTGATCTGAATTGAATTATCCTGAAAGAAACGGTCTACCTCCTCCGTGGTAGTTTCAAGATTGAGCAAACTAAAATGGGCATAATGAAGTTCTATCTCCTTACTTTTTCCCAGTTTCTTAAACAGCTCAAAGGCTACCCGGAAAATTCCCGTTCTGTTGTCCTTGTAAAAATCTGCGATAATATCAGCGTCTAAAATTACTTTCGCTTTCATATAATAATTCAAAATGTTAATTCCGGGAATCAGGTTCTAAAGTTCTACTCTTTTCTGATACCACTTTAAATCCCTGTTCCAGTTGGACTGTAATACAATCCCCATATAATTCTCTTTGATTGATTCTCTTGTATGGCCTTCTTTTACAAAATCGTGAAACTGTTTTTTGTAATGAAACACTTTAAACAGAGGCTCCTTCGGCAAAACCGGAATAACGTTTGATTTCAGCAACCACTCTCCGTACCATGTAAATTCGCTCGGATATTCTTTTATCAAGTCGATATAATCGATCTGGTTGGCATCCAGATAATTTTCCTGAAATGATTTCCATACTTTATTAGACCAGATCGTGGGTGAAGGACCATAATCATAGCATATCCCCGACCGCCCCAGCTGTGACATCACTCTTCTGCTGATATTTTCAAAATATTCTTTAGGATCATCCTTAAAATGCCTGCGGTTGATACTCAGCCACGAAAAAAGCTCTTTCTGCTGATGAATAATGGTAAACGGAATATCTCCCTGCATAAAATCAGAAATATAAAAGTCCTTAATGAAATAAGAATCCGAGTCCAGACACACATAATTTTCTGTGATTTCAATTCTATGGAGCTGCGATTTTATGATTTGCTGATACTGCCACGGATTTGATTGTACCATATCACACTGGATAATATCACTATCTTTAATAACCTGAAAGTCTGTGGGAATGTTATTTTTAAAATAATCATAATCACCGTCATTTACAGAGATCAGGACTTTAATTCCGTCTTTATTATGCTTCGTAATAGAGTCCAGCAATCTTTTGCATTGGTTAAAATCAGGCTTATATGTTTTAATGAAAAGAAGAATTTTTTCCATAGTTTCTTTTTATAGCGTCAATAAGATACAGGTTTACAAGAATATTATTATGTATTTTCTCTCTTCCTGATACAATCTTTGCACAAAAGTATAGATTAAGTTCAAACAAGCCAACTTCTGTTTACAAATCATTATTAAGTTCATCATTCACAAAGAAAAAACAGAGATTTTTTAGCATAATTTTAAGTAAATTTGCACCAAAATTTAAATTGAAATGGAGAAAGTAAGAGTACGTTTTGCTCCAAGTCCTACAGGACCTTTACACTTGGGAGGCGTAAGAACCGCATTATATGATTATCTTTTTGCTAAAAATCAAGGGGGTGAATTTGTATTGAGAATTGAAGATACAGATACTGCCAGATATGTAGAAGGTGCTGAAGAATACATTGAGGAAGCTTTAGAATGGTGTGGAATCATCCCTGATGAAAGTCCTAAGAAAGGAGGAAAATTTGCCCCTTACAGACAATCTGAAAGAAGAGACATCTACGACAGATATACAGAACAGATTTTAAAAACAGACTATGCTTACCTGGCTTTTGACACTCCGGAAGAATTGGATGCCATACGTGCCGAATTTGAAGCAAAAGGTGATGTTTTTTCTTATGACAATAAAACCAGAAACCGTTTAAGAAACAGTCTTGCCCTTTCTGAGGAAGAAGTACAGCAATTACTGGACGTAAAAACACCTTATGTGGTAAGGTTTAAAATGCCTGTTGACAGAATATTAAATCTGGAAGACATAATCCGAGGAAAATTTTCTGTCAATACCAATACTTTGGATGATAAAGTTCTGGTAAAAAACGATGGAATGCCAACCTATCATTTCGCCAACATCGTTGATGACCACGAAATGGAAATTTCTCACGTGATCCGTGGTGAAGAATGGTTGCCTTCGCTGGGACTACACACTTTATTATATGAAGCCATGGGCTGGGAAGCTCCGCAGTTTGCTCACCTTTCTTTGATTTTAAAACCTGAAGGAAAAGGTAAATTAAGTAAAAGAGACGGAGATAAATTCGGGTTCCCGGTATTCCCGCTTGATTTCAAAGATCCTGCGACAGGAATTGTTTCAAAAGGATACAGAGAAAACGGATATCTTCCTGATGCATTCATTAATATGGTTGCGTTATTGGGATGGTCTCCGGCTGATGATAAAGAAATCCTTTCTTTAGAAGAGATGATTAAAGAATTTGATCTTCATAAGGTACACAAGGCAGGTGCAAGGTTCAGCAAAGAAAAATCCGAATGGTTTAATCACCAGTATATCCAAATGAAGTCTGATGAAGAGCTTCTTCAGATTCTTAAAAATACAGATTTAGACCTTTCTGCAACTTCTGATGAAAAGCTTTTAAAAGTAATTCATCTGATGAAAGAAAGAGCTACTTTCCCGAAAGATATTTACGAAAACGGAAAATTTTTCTTCGAAGCTCCCACATCTTATGATGAAAAGGCATCGAAAAAAGCGTGGAATGATGAAACTTCTGCCATTTTAGGAGAACTGGCTTCAGTATTCGGTTCTACAGATTTTGTTGCGGAGACGCTAAAACAAACAATGCATGATTTTGCCGAAAATAAAGGGCTGGGAATGGGTAAAGTAATGATGCCGCTTCGTTTATCTTTGGTAGGAGAACTGAAAGGACCTGACGTTCCTGATATCCTGGAAATCATTGGAAAAGAGGAAAGTATCGCCAGAATAAGCAATGCTATAAATAATTTTAAATAGAATTACCATAATTTTTCATACATTTGAAAGATTTAATTTACTTCAAGAAATGGAATATTTAAGTTTCGAACTTCCTATCAAAGAATTGATGGATCAATACCAGACCTGTTCTTTAGTAGGAGAAGAAAGTGGTGTTGATGTAAAATTAGCATGCAGCCAGATTGAGGATAAGATTTTAGAGAAGAAAAAAGAAATCTACGGAAATCTTACACCTTGGCAAAGAGTACAACTGTCTCGTCACCCGGATCGTCCTTATACATTGGACTATATCAACGGAATGGCAGACAAAGGCAGTTTCTTAGAACTTCATGGAGACAGAAATTTCGCTGATGACCCGGCAATGATTGGAGGATTGATTACCCTGGATGGCCAACGAGTAATGATCATAGGGACTCAAAAAGGAAGAACAACCAAAGAAAGACAGTACAGAAGATTTGGAATGCCAAATCCTGAAGGATACAGAAAAGCTTTAAGATTGATGAAGCTTGCTGAGAAATTCAATATTCCTGTAGTAACTTTAGTAGATACACCGGGGGCTTATCCTGGATTGGAAGCTGAAGAAAGAGGGCAAGGAGAAGCTATTGCAAGAAACATTTTTGAAATGGTTCAGCTTAAAACTCCGATCTTCACTTATATTATTGGTGAAGGAGCCAGTGGTGGAGCATTAGGAATCGGTGTCGGAAACAAAGTATATATGTTGGAAAACACCTGGTATACTGTAATTGCACCGGAAAGCTGCTCTTCTATCTTATGGAGAAACTGGGATCATAAAGAAGATGCAGCCAATGCATTAAACCTTACTCCACAGGACGCTTTAAGAGAAAAGTTTATCGACGGAATCATTGAAGAACCGCTTGGTGGTGCTCAATATGACCAGGAGACTACTTATTTGAATTTAAAAAACTCTATTCTACAGAATATCAAAGCTTTTTCCAAATTCTCAGGACAGGAGCTTGAAACCCAAAGACAAGACAAGTTCATTGCAATGGGTCAGTTTAAAGGATAAAAAAATAAAAGGTTAAGAATTTTTTCTTAACCTTTTTTCTTTAGTTTTCTTCTGTTTTAATCAGCAACATTAAGAGCAATCTCAATATCCTGACTGATTTTCTTTAATGAAGAATATTTCGCGTCGCATACCATTGTGGTCAGCACATATTCTCCCTTATCTATTAAAATAAAATTCTCCCCTTTTGCAGGGACACTTAAATTATAATATTTCTTACCGCTTATCTTTACGATCAGGTTACAACCGGACCTGTTTTTAATATTGACATAAGCTTCATTCTTATTAATATCGTTGCTGAAAATATGGGTCAGCATTGCAGCGGTCTTTTTATTTGTTTCACTGGGCTCTGCTTTTGAAACTCCGGCAGTTTTAGCAGATCCTGCCGAGGCATAATCCGATCTTATCTCCTCTTTTAATGCATTAATAGCATCATTTACTTTATCTGTATTCTTATTAGCAGCTGCTGTTTTATTCACAGCAACTACTTTACCGCTGTTCAGCTCATTATTTTTAACAATATTCTCTATTTTCTCTTTACTGATAGGCTTTATGGTAGGCTTAGCTTCCGGAGAATTATCTGCCATGATCATAGCGATCAGCTTTCTTTTAAAGTAATCTGTTTTTTCGTGTCCCGGGTTTTGCTTCAGAAATCCTGCAATCACCCTTGCTTCTTTTGAAGACTCCGCATCCTGCTCTGTATATATGATGATCGTTTCTTTCTCTACAACAGCTTTAGATTTTGATTTTTTCTTTTTTTGAGAAAAACCAATCGAAAAAATGCATATAAATAGAAGGAGGAAGATTTTTTTCATTAATCAAATCTTTAAAATAGTATTAAATATATTAATAACGTGAAAAGTCATTTTTTAGTTTATCATTAAAATCATTATCTTTGCACTGCTCTAAAAATAAGCTTATAATTAATACTAATTTTAAATAAAAAAATAATACATATTATGTCTTATACACCAGTTGCTGCAGACGTAGCTAAATTAAGAAACCAAACAGGTGCAGGTATGATGGACTGCAAGAAAGCTCTAGTTGAAGCTGAAGGAGACTTCGAAAAAGCGGTAGATATCCTTAGAAAAAAAGGACAAAAAGTTGCTGCTAACAGAGCTGACAGAGAATCTGCTGAAGGTGCAGTGATCGCTAGAGTAAACGAAGACAACACTTTAGGTGTAGTAATCTCTCTAAACTGTGAAACTGACTTCGTTGCTAAAAATGAAGCTTTCATTGAACTAGCTTACGAAATCGCTGAAATGGCAATTTTTGCTGCAACTAAGGAAGAACTTTTAGCTACAGATTTCCACGGAGTTACTGTTGCTGAAAAATTAGTTGAGCAAACAGGTGTTATTGGTGAGAAAATTGAAATCGGATCTTTCGAAAGAATCCAGGGAGATTACCTAGGAGCTTACATCCACGCTGGAAACAAAATCGCTGCTATCTCTTCTCTTTCTGCTAAAGTAGACGGAGCTGACGAAGCTGCTAAAGCTGTTTCTATGCAGGTTGCTGCTATGAATCCTATCGCTTTGGATGAAACAAGAGTTTCTCAGGAGACTATCGATAAAGAATTAGAGATCGAAAGACACAAACTTACTGAAGAAGGTAAGCCTGCAAACATTATCGATAACATTCTTAAAGGTAAAATGCAGAGATTCTATAAAGACAACACATTGGTACACCAGGACTTCATTAAGGACGGAAGTATCTCAGTTGCTGATTACGTAAAATCTGTAAATCCAGATTTAAAAGTAACAGGATTTGTAAGAGTAAGCCTAGCTTAATTCATCTTTCAAAAAAATATATAATCCCGGTGAAATTCATCGGGATTTTTTTGTGCTATTCTTTATCAATAATCGTGCTGCACATTTACGGATACTCTTTAAAAATTACCCAATGCTATTCAAGTAAGAAATCTTGCGACACCAGCTTCTTCGTACATCATTCGATAAACTGATCCCGGCACTCATTTATAAGTTTCACATTCAGGAAGGTTATTAGTTAGAAATTGAGAATAAATTTGCGCTTTTATTTTCAATTTACTAAATGTATTTCATTTTTTATTTTAATTTTGTAGAAATCCTAATTCCATACACATGAAAAGATTTCTACTCAGTTTAGTATTAGTTTTCTTGACAATTAATACGCTCTTTGCCCAAAGGGATACTGAACACTGGATTGCCCCCTACTATGACAGCTATGGAGGCTATGTTAATATGCTCTATCTTTCCACTGATTCAATCACTCCTTTTGATGTCACTGTATACAACAATAATGCGGTTGTTACCACCGTAACAATCAGCAAGGGTAACCCTCAAACTTATAAACTCAACAATAGTCAGATTTCTACAGGAACAGCCAGTGAGGCATTTGTTGTAGGAACAAAAGGACTTTATTTAAAAGCCACTAAACCCTTTTATTGCAGTTTAAGACTTGCCCAGGATATTCATGGGGAAATCATTACCAGTAAAGGAAGAGCGGGAATAGGAAAAACATTTTTTGTAGCAGCAAGCCCCAATAAAAATTTAACCAGTATCCATAATTTTACAGCGGGAGTTCTCGCTACTGAAGACAATACCACCGTCACTGTTTCCTGGAATATTCCTCCCGTTACGAATCCTGTTACACCTCCGGTATCTTTTATCAATGGTTCGCCTACCGGTAATACCCATACCTTTACATTACAAAAGGGACAGTCTTTTATTCTCGCAGGATCAGGTGCCCAGGAGGGAAACCGCGAAGGTTTTATTGGTGCAAAAGTAGTTGCTGATAAACCGGTAACACTTACCAACGGAAGCTGTAATGCAAATTTTTCTTTTATTAACTTTGCAACCGGAAGTGATCCGGTTCTTGACCAGTCTGTACCTGTAGACAAACTTGGAAATACATTTGCTATGGTAAAAACAAGATCGACCGTTCCTTCGCTGAACATGGAAGGCGGACTTATCATAGCCACGGAAGACAATACCGAGGTATATATCAATGGGGCAACAACTCCGATTGCCACGTTAAATGCAGGAAAATTCTACAGAATTGACGAAACCAACTATGCTACTCAAACTACGCCTGGCGGTACGCACTCCAATATGTTTATCTCTACCACCAAAAATGTTTATCTGTATCAGTTTATAGGAGTAGGAGCAAGTGATGCTACTAACGGATTCAATTACATCCCACCGTTAAACTGCTTCCTGCCGAGAAAAATTGATGAGGTCGGAAAGATCAATGAAATGCCTCTTGGTTCCGGAGGGGCCAGCATAACAAAAAGTGACTTAGTTGTAAAATTAAATATATTAACAGAAGCCGGAGCCACCGTTCTTGTTAACAACAATCCACCTCTTCCGTCAGAAGGACCTTTTCCACTGACCGGAAATACCAATTGGGTGACTTATGGTATTCCGAGTGTTACCGGAAATATCACCATCACTTCTACAAAGGCAGTAACTGCAGGTATTAACGGAGGATACAGCTCCGCAGGCTATGGGGGCTATTTTGCAGGATTTTCTTCGATCCCTTTCATTTCGAAAAAAACAGGTGAATGTGTTCCCGGAATCGTCCTGGAATTGGATGACGGATATGAGACCTACCAATGGTTCCGTAACGGTACTGCTGTAGCAGGAGCTACCGCAAATACATATACTCCTACCCAATCCGGAAACTATACGGTAAAAATAACTATGGGAACATGTCCTCCGGTGACAACACCGATTTACAAAGTACAGACATGTTTAAAGCTTACCACACAGGCAATCAATGCATGTTCGGCAAAGGTGATTACACCGGCATTTACTTCCTCAACCCAATCGCCGGTTACCAGCACGTTACAAATCCTTACACCTCCTACCAAAGGAACGGCAGTAATAAACCCGAACGGTACAATAACATACACTCCTAATCCCGGATATTTAGGACCGGATACTATTGTGTATAAATTCTGCGGAGATAATGCGGAATTTACAGACTGCGAACAAATAACGTTAAACCTTACGGTAGTACCGTTTATAGTAAAGGATGCTACAATAACGGCTTGTTGGTATGATGTAGCCCCTTATGCTTATTTTGATCTGACCAAAGCGAAAGTAAGTGATTATGATCCGGTAACAAAAAAATATTACCGTACATTGGCTGATCTTAATGCCGGTATAAACGAGATAACAACTCCTGACAACTTTCCGTCTACAGGAGGAACAGTATATGTAAAAATAACTACAGCCGAAGGATGTACAGCGAATGCTAAAATCACCCTAGTTCCGATCCCTATCAAAAAATCCCCGGTTCTCATAGATCAGTATATCTGTATGGATGCCAGAACAGATCTTGATGCAGGCCCCGGATATGACTCGTACCAGTGGAGTACCGGAGCGACTACATCGGGAATCAGAAATGTAGGAGTAGGTGAATATTCTGTAATACTTGGTAAAAACGGATGTTTCCTGACACAGATTGTAAAAGTGAAAAAAGCAGATGATCCCGTAATTCAAAGTATTGAAATTAATAACAACAACGCAACCGTGACAGCGACCGGCGGCAAGCCTCCTTATAAATATGCTGTTGACGGAACTGCTAACTGGCAGGACTCCAACACATTTACCGGATTAACCAGAGGTCAGCATACATTCTATATCAAGGATGCGTATAACTGTACTCCCGTTGCAGTAGAAATTACTGTTCCTAATCTATTGAATGCCATCACTCCTAACGGGGATAATATAAATGATTTTATTGATTACAGTGAATTGGCATATAAAGAAAACCTTACATTCTCTATATACGACCGATACGGCAACACCATTTTCACAGGAAATAAATTCAATAACTTCAAATGGGACGGAAAACATTTTGACAAAAAGATTGTTACAGGAACTTATTGGTACCATATTACCTGGAATGAGTCCAATAAAAATAAAACTCCTATCAAGTATACCGGATGGATTCTCGTAAAAAACAGAGAATAACCGATAAAATATAATGAAAATAAGCCGCGGTCAGATGATTGCGGCTTATTTTATTAATGTACTAATGAAAATAAAAAAATATTTTCAATATCAATCATTTATTCTGTTATTTTTGTAGAAAATCTAATTCTTTATCTATGAAAAAAATTCTATCAGTTATTCTGTTATTATTTGCGGCAATCAATATGTTGTTTGCACAAAGGGATACAGAACATTGGTTTGCTCCCATGGCAGCCAGATCGGGGAAGGTGGTCACCCCAAAGCAGGCTCTGTATTTTTCTACAGACTCTGTCACACCTTTTGATGTGGAGATTTACAGCAATAATGCCCTGCTGGGAACCGTGACCATCAGCAAGGGCTCACCACAAACATTTGACATTCCTATAAACAGAATGGTTGCCAGCACCAATGGTGAACTTTTCACTCCGGGAAATAAAGGATTATATACCAAAGGAACAAAACCCTATTTTGTAACCTACAGATTCTCGGTAAGTCAACACGGAGAAATATTAACATCTAAAGGGAAAGCAGGTATTGGTACAAAATTCTATGCCGTTACAGCTCCTATTGAAGAGCTCAACAGTGAATACAACTTTACGACCGGAATACTGGCCACAGAAGATAACACTACAGTGACGGTATCCGATTACTCTCCCAATATTATCTTTACAAACGGATGGACAGGAGCTACAAACCCAACCCTTACCTTTACTTTAAACAAAGGACAATCTTATATTATTGAAGGTATGGGCGATAAAACGCTCAACAAAGAAGCTTTTATAGGAGCAAAGATAGAAGCTGACAAACCCATATCTGTTACCAATGGAAACTTTAACGGTCAGTTTGCTATGGCTGCCGGAGGATTTTATGATGGTTCCGATATTATTATGGACCAATCTGTACCTGTAGACCGTTTAGGAAATGAATTTGTTGTAGTGAAAGGGAACGGAAATATTTCCAAATATATGGAAGACGCCTTAATTGTTGCAACAGAAGGTGGCACCCAGGTATACATCAACAACGGAACTACACCAGTAGCCACACTGGCTGAGGGCGAAAGCTATAGAGTTAATAAAGTAAACAACACCAACTATATCAACCAGGGAAATAATCACTACAACATGTACATAAGAACCACAAAAAATGTATATGTGTACCAGCTGATGGCAGGAGTTTCTACCAGTAATGCCACATTAGGATTTAACTACATTCCGCCATTGAACTGTTATTTACCAAGAAAAATTGATGAAATAGGAAAAATTAAAGATCTTCCTTATCAGGGAACTCTTTCCGGACATATTGTAAAATTAAACATCCTTACAGAAGCAGGGGCTGCAGTTACCATAAACGGTGTTGCTCCACCGGCAGCACAAGGTCCGTATCCGGTACTGGGAACAGCTAACTGGGTTTCTTATTCCGTTCCTGATATTACAGGAAATGTTACCATAACCTCCACAAAAGCTGTTACCGCAGGTATTTCCGGAGGAAGTGGTGTGGTTGGTTACGGAGGATATTTCGCTGGGTTCTCTTCCATTCCCGTTATTGCAAAACAGAACGGAGAATGTATCCCGGGAATCACTCTTGAAGTAGGTGACAGTTTTGACTCGTACCAATGGTATCGGGACAATACCCCGATCCCAGGAGCAACAGCCAACTCATACGTTCCGACACAATCAGGGAATTATACCGTAAAAATTACGGTGGGAACCTGTCCGCCGGTAGTGACTCCGGTATATAAAGTATACACCTGTCTTAAGAAAACAACCATCAACGATACAGTATGTGACGGGGTAAAACAATTTGTGCCTACATTCTCAAATTCTACCCAAACAGTAGTTCCCGGAACAGTTACAATCGTGACCCCTCCAGCCAATGGTAATGCAGTTATTGATCCTGCAACAGGAGTCATCAGCTATGCTCCGGCTTTTAATTATTTTGGCCCGGACACTTTCGTCTACAGGTTCTGTGGAAACAACCCCGACTTTACGGATTGCGAAGAGGTTACCATGAAATTAACGATATCCGAAAGCCCTATAGTAAACGATGCTTTAATAAGAACCTGCTTCTTAGAAGCAAATCCTGCAACCGGATTATTTAACCTTGCCAATGCAAGTGTGACAACAGCTACCGGTATTACGAAAAAATACTACCCGTCTCTTGCAGATGCCCATGCCGGTACTAATGAAATTTTAAATGCTACTAATTATATCGCTCCGAATGGCGTTGTTTACATAAAGGTAATCAATGCTAATGGCTGCTACAGGGTTGCAACAGTTACTTTAGCGGTACTTCCTCCGGTAAAATCTGATATTTTGGTTGACAAAATCATCTGTATGGAAGAGAAGACCACTCTGGACGCCGGACCAGGATTTAAAAGCTATGAATGGAGCACCGGAGCAACCACACAAGTGATTAAAAATGTAGGAGTAGGAACTTATTGGGTAAAGCTTAAAACCGGTGAATGTATTACCACCCAAACAGTGAAAGTATATGCTTCGGAACAGCCTGTCATCTCTAATATTGACATATCCACCAACACAATAACCGTTTATGCAATAGGTGGTACTCCACCATATAAATACTCTATTGACAATATAACCTGGCAGGACTCCAATGTATTTACAAATATGGCCAGGGGTGAAATAAGCGTCTATGTAAAAGATGACTACAACTGTACTCCGATAAAGGTAGATGTCACAATTCCAAATCTTATTAATGTAATTACCCCTAATGAAGACGGAGTGAATGATTCGATAGATTATTCTTTACTGGCCGGTAAAAACAATCTTGTCTTTAATATTTTTGACAGATATGGAGCCAAAATCTTCCAGGCTGATAAGTCTAACGGGTACAAATGGAACGGAACTTCAGGCGGAAGCAAAAAGGTTCCTACCGGAAATTACTGGTATGAAATAGGATGGAACGAGCCTAACGGCAGACAGACTGCCATTAAATACACAGGTTGGATTCTGGTGAAAAACAGAGAATAAACCTTGACAAATAAAAATTTTAAAACCATGATTTGAAATCATGGTTTTTTTATTATCTTTTCAATCATTCAATACTTTTTATTGTTAAATTTGTGATAAATACTAATACTGAATGAAGAAAACTCTATCTTTTTTATTTATACTTTGCATTTTCACCTCTGTTTTTGCTCAGTTGGACAGAGAACATTGGTTTGCTCCGATGGTAGACAGATCAGGCGCCCCCAATCCTTATCAGAATCTGTACTTATCTACCAACAGAACAACACCCTTCCCTGTGAACATCTATAATAATAATATACTTATCGGGACGGTCACAATAAGCAAAGGCAATCCCCAAAAATTTGATGTTTTAAGAAATTATATCATTACTACCCAGCAGACGGATCTATTTACCCCTATTACCAAGGGATTATATGTGAAAGCGGAATTCCCTTTCTATGCCAACTTAAGGTTCTCCGTGTTCAATCATGCGGAAATTATTACTTCCAAGGGGATACCCTCTACCGGAAAGAGCTTTTTGGCTGCCTCTGCACCTATTACGGTGAGCAATAATATTCTCAACTTCATGACCAGTATTCTGGCAACTGAAGATAATACCACCGTTACCATCACCGGATACAAACCTACCGTGCAATTTTCAAATGGTACAACGGGTGCCGGTAATCCTACGATGACATTCAGTCTCAACAAAGGGCAATCCTACATCATTGACGGGATCGGAAATATCACAGGAAACTTTGACGGATTCATCGGTGCGAAGATTACCTCCAACAAACCGGTCAACGTTACCAATGGTAATTTTAACGGCCAGTATGCGGGAAATTTTCCTTCCAGCTCTGATATTTTAATGGATCAGGCAGTACCTGTCAACCGGCTCGGAAATGAATTTGCCCTGGTAAAAGGCAATGGAAATATAGGAGCCAATATGGAAGGTGCTGTCGTTATTGCAACAGAAGACAATACCCAGATTTTTGTCAACGATGAACCCATTGCCATAGCTACGATCAATACAGGAAGTTATTTTGTTATTCCTGATACAAAATACAGCTTACAGGGTGGTGCCCATTATAATTTGTACATCAGAACCTCAAAAAACGCCTATGTGTATCAGATTCTGGCAGGAGATTCCAATACAGGAAATGAAACAGCTACAGGTGGATTCAACTTTATTCCTGCGTTAAACTGTTATCTTCCTAAACAGATCAATGAATTAGGACTCATTAATGAAAATTTCGTTCATTCTAACGCCAATATAGGAGGAATTCTCAATATACCTACCAAGTTGAATATTATCACTCAAAGAGGTGCCAATATTTCAGTAAACGGCAGTATACCGCCTGCTTCAACAGGCCCTTATAATATGACCGGAACCAATAACTGGGTTACATACGGGATTCCGAATGTGACGGGAACGATTACAGTGGTTTCTGACAAAGCTGTGACTGCCGGAATTACAGCCGGAAGTGATGCCGTAGGATATGGTGGATTTTTTGCCGGATTTCCTACCCAACCGGTTATTTTAGTTTCAGGGGGAAGCTGTGCTCCGGGTACCGTTCTTACTGTAGATCCTATCATTTATGATACTTATCAATGGTACAGAAATGGAGTACCCATCACCAATGCGACTAATTCTACATTCAATCCCACTCAATCCGGATATTATACCTGCTCGGTGACTATGGGAAGCTGTGCTCCTTTAGTAACAGAACAATTTAAAGTTTTAAACTGTGTAAAACTAACCACAACGTCTTATGATGTATGCAGCACGAAAACTATTACTCCGGCTTTCAGCAACTCAACACAGACTCCCGTTCCTTCTACCGTTGCCATCACGACGCCACCGGCATCAGGCACAGCAGTTATTGATCCAGCAACAGGGATTATCACTTATACTGTTACGACACCGGGTACCGTAGGCAATGACACATTTACGTATACATTCTGCGGCAATGACCCAGATTTTCCGGATTGCGAAACAGTAACCGTAAACATCAATATTCAGGCTCTCACCGTTATGAATGTCACAATAAAGGCCTGTGATATCAATGGACAGGGTACCTTTAATCTTACGACAGCTAATGTCACCTCCAACTCGCCCGTTACGATTACTTATTATCCTACATTAACAGATGCCCAGACTGAGAATGCAGCGGCAATTATAACAAATCCCAACGTTTATCCGGCACCCAACGGCACAATTGTATATGCTGTAGTAAAGAATAGCGTAGGCTGTAAAAGTATTGCTCAAATCACACTTTCCCTTTACAATAAAGCTATAGTACTGGATAACTACAATGGTATTTTCTGTGACGATAATCTGGATGGAACTGTTACGGTTATGCTTTCAAACATTACCGGGATTGTGCTCAATAATCCTGTGTATTTTACAAACGTAAGATATTATGCCAATCTTGCAGATGCCAATGCCGGAAACGCCAGCACGCTTCCTGATAACTTCAGCTATACTGCAACCACAACAATTTTTATACGCGTAGATTCTCCGGATGGTTGTGCATCAGTCATCAAGCCCTTACAGTTTAGTATCGGCGCAAGACTGCCACTACTAAAAACAACAGCTACCGAAAGTGTATGTGATGATGATTTAGATGGTGTGAAGACAGTTGATGCAGCACAATTTATTCCTCAGTTTACTACAGATCCCAATGTAACCTTTACATTCTATGGCAGCTTGTCTGATGCTCAAAACAATATCAATCAGATTTCCGCTACCCTGAACCTAAGTTTTACCCAGACCATTTATGTCCGGTTTCAAAAAAATGGAGTATGCCCTGAGGTCGCCTCTATTACCATTACTATAAAGGTTCCCAAGAAATCAGATCTGCTAAAAGATCAGGCTATCTGTCCCAAAACAACGACTACACTGGATGCCGGTCCCGGATTTGAAAGATATCTTTGGAGCACCGGAGCCTCTACTCCATCTATTACCAATGTTCCTGTAGGAAGCTATTGGGTGGACCTTACTTCAAATGGCTGTGTTTACAGACAACACGTCACTGTGACAGAACTACCGATGCCTATGATTACATCTATTGAGATCGACGGAACGACTGTAAAAATAGGAGTAAGCGGGGGAACACCTCCTTATGAATATTCCCTGGACGGGGTTGTTTGGCAGGGTTCCAATGTTTTTTATAATGTACCCAGAGGAGGGCATACCGTTTTTGTAAGAGATTCAAAATTATGTGCAGAGGTGCAAAAGCCTTTTGCCATTATTGATCTGATCAATACCATTACTCCAAATGGTGACGGCTATAATGAGGAGGTTGACTATTCTGCTTTGATGGCTAATGATAATCTGGTTTTCCGGATCTTCGACAGATACGGGGCTGAAGTATTCCGTGGCACCCCTCAAAACAAATATACGTGGGATGGAAGAATAGGAGGCAGATTCGTGCCAACTGCAACATACTGGTACTTTATCACCTGGACAGAATATGGATCTGGTATATCCATAAAATATTCAAGTTGGCTGTTAGTAAGGCATCGCTAAAAAGCATCCACCTGCATCGAAACAACAAATAAAAATATGAGATATGTTCTGCCTGTTTTTTCAGGTTTTTTGAATTATAATGTCAATTTTAACAGGTTTAGAACCGCTTTATAACAGTCCTTAACAGTTTAATGCTAAAGTTTAATATAACTTTAACCACTATTAATCATCTAATAAAGTACAAATTGCCCTATTTCTATGTAATTTTGCCAATTATATGAAGAAACTTTTTACGCTACTACTATTGGTTTTTCTTGCAAAAATCAATGCTCAGATATATTCCGGTGAGGTATTTTTACGAGACAATTCTATTTTGTATCTCAACCAGGTCTATGTTACCAATCTGAATACCCAAAAGACTGTTCTTACAGATTACAACGGTAATTTTACTATTCCTGCCAATACCGGAGACGTTATCCGCTTCACCTCTATTGTTACTGAGAGAAAAGATATTAAACTTACTCCTCAGCTTATGGGGCAAAAAAATCTTGTGGAACTTAAGATTGCGTATTATGAAATCCAGGAAATTGTCCTGAGCAGATTCAAGCCTACCGGAAACCTTCGGTATGACGTAAACTCTTTACGAAAAGAAGATAAAGCTCTGGCTATTAAAAAAGTAATCGGGCTTCCGGAACCCAAGGGAGACGGTACTCCTCCCGAACTTCCTGTTGCAGGACTACGGGATGGCGGACTAACCTTTAGCCTGGAAAGCATCTATGACATTCTTTCCGGAGAAAGAAAGAAAAAACAGCGTTACCAGGCGTTTGAAAGAATGAATTCTTCTGTTACCCAGATCAAAAACTATTTAGGTAAAGATTATTTCGTCAAATTCAAAATCCCTGAAAACCTGATCGATAACTTCCTTCAGTTCGTGTATACTTCCGAAAACATTCAGCCTTATGTATTGGCTGGGAACTTTGAAGCGATCAAGATACCTATTGAAAAATATCTTCCTATCTACCAGAGAAGACTGAGAAATTCTCACCTTCAGGAAGTTGTTAAGGAATAAAAAAACAGCAGATTCATACCTATAGAAATCCATGTAAAATTACATGGATTTTTTTGCACCCCATTTTCTAAAATTAAGACGGCGCATTACGTTGTGTTTATGAAGATTAAAAATTATTTTAAATAAGTTTTCTCAAATATTCAAAAATATATTTAATTTTATATCACAATCACGTGTTTAAAATAAAAACAATAGTATTTCGTTATTATTCAAAGACTAATACCATCAGACACAAATTAAGGAAAGTACCAAATCATAACTTAATCTATATTAATGAAAAAAATACTTTTACTTCTTGGAACGTTACTGTTTTTTAGTCTTTCAGCTCAGAAAAGAGGAAAGGATTATAGTGAAATTCTGAAAAGCAATAATATCTATGAAATCAATGCCTTTCTGAGAGACGCTCATCCCGACGATCCTCGCAGGTCTGTTCTGAAACCACGGGTTATGGAAATGATGAAAGAATATATCAAAGATGCCCACCCGGAAGATCAGAAAGTAAAAGATATGCAGGAAATGCTGGCACTGCTGAGAAGAAGACCTTCCACAAAGATTACCTTCGATGAAATGAATGCGATCATCAAGCAAAAGCAAATCGCTAAATATAAAGCTGAACTGGCAGCCAAAAAATCAACGACGGTTTATACTCCGAGTACTCCCCAAAACACTTTTGTTATCAATACCAGCACCAATGCTGCTGTTCCCAATGCCGAAGCAGAAGAATTCAATATGCTGATGGCCGTTACACCGGTTGAGCACCAGAACAGAACAGTAAAGATCCTTAATTCTTTATTTGATAACGACCCCAATACCAAAGAATGCATTGTGATGATCCAAAACAAATCGGATTGTAATATAATTGTAAGAATGGAGGGAGTTGGTACCACTAAGTACAGACTTGCTGTGCCTGCAAAAGGGGAAGGCTCTATAGTCATAGATAAGGGACAATATCTTTTCACGAGTCTTGTCTGTGGTGCAGAATATGCTTCCCAGAAAACCGTTCAGAGACCTATCATCGTCGCCCTTGGAAGTACAGCAGCCCAGTAATCAGCAGAATAAACTTATTTCTGAAATACCTTTTAGTCTTAAAAAGGCAAAAAGTCTATGCAAATTTTACTATTTTTGCAGTCATTTTAAATGACTCATGGGCAAGAATAAATTAGCAAGATTTGCAGAAAATAAGATATTACCAAATGTAATCCAACCTACAAGAGAAGATGCTTTGCAAGGTTTTGATTTAAAGGGAAAATGGAGAGAAAATTTCTTTAAAAATGACAATCCCATTGTACTGGAATTAGGTTGTGGTAAAGGAGAATATTCTGTGGGACTTGCCAAAACATTTCCTGAAAAAAACTTTATCGGGATTGATATTAAAGGAGCAAGATTCTGGTTTGGTGCTAAAGAAGCTGTAGACAACAACATGACTAATGTGGCTTTTTTAAGATCACAAATTGAACTTGTTGATCATTTTTTTGCTGAGAACGAAGTAGACGAAATCTGGATTACATTCCCTGATCCACAGATTAAATATAAAAGAACAAAACACAGATTAACCCATCCGGATTTTTTAAACCGATATAAAAAGTTCCTGAAACCAGGTGGTATCGTTCATCTGAAAACTGATTCAGAGTTTTTACATGGCTATACCCTGGGATATCTACAGGGAGCCGGCTACGAAATCATTACTGCCCATCATGACATCTATGGGGCACCGGAATATGATCCTAATACGCCGCATCTGAGAGATATCAGGACGTATTATGAAGAACTATTCTCGGCTAAAGGAAAGACCATAACCTATATCAAATTCCGGATAAGCTGATGAAATAAACTTAATTGATGAAAAAAAAATTTTTAACGGTTGTATTCTTCACATTCCTGATCCAGGGCTTTACATACGCACAAAAACGTAATAAAGACATTTTAAAAAGCACAAATATTCAGGAAATTGAAGAATACCTTAAGAACGCACACCCTGACGATCCCAAAAAAAGCGTCCTGAAGCCCAAGCTTATCGCTTTAAAGAATGCAGAATGGACTAAAGGGGCAAAAGATGCCCAACCTATGGAAGCAAGGCCTATTATTTCCGATATTCCCAACAGCCTTATGAGAAACCCTACCTCAGAGGAAGCAGAAGAATTTAAACGTCTTATTACAGAATCCTCTGTTGAGCATAAAAAAAAGGCTGTACAACTCCTTAATGGAATGCTTAATGAAGACCTTAGCAGAAAAGAAGCTATTCTTTTGTTTAAAAACAATTCAGATTGCAATATTGTACTCAGAATTGAAGGAAAAGACTTCTACAACCTTGCTGTTCCTGCTCATGGAGAGAACTTTATTGTAGTAAATAAGGGTCTGTATACATTGAACAGTAACGTTTGCGATGCAAAATATACTTCTCAGAAGAGTATAAAAAAAAGTATATTTGTAACGATTGGTAACCCGGTACAGTCGGGTACAGAACGTTCTTCTGCTCAGAAAAGTACAGAACCGGAGAAAAAACCTTTAAAAAGAAAAGACAAAAAGTAAAACAGGTATGAAAAGACTGTTAATTATCATAGGGGCTTCATTGGTTCTTACCAGCTGTAATGTCAATTACGGAGGTTACCCGATAAGAAATCCCTATCCTTCCAATAATTCCGGAAATGCAGCTAATACCGCAAGAGAATATAATGAACTGATAAAAACGTATAAACCGGAGACAGCGGAGGTACTGAATGACCTTCTAAATAATGATGATCCGGGTAATCCCAGAACATCTCTTTCAGTAACCAATAACTCCTCCTGTAATATGGTACTTACGGTAAGTGGAAATAATTTCTTTAAAAAAATTCCTATTGCTGCCGGGAAAATCGGATATACGATGGTCCCGAAAAATCAAAATTACAGTTTATCAGGTTTTGTTTGCAATTCAAGATATCAATCTAATAAATACATCACAAGCTCCTATTCTATAACGCTCAGGAACTAAATAAAAAACTCCACAGGATGTTGTGGAGTTTTTTTTATATTTCTTTCTGTTCCCGGAAAAGCTCAGCTACAATCCTTATATTGAAGTAATAAGTATATCTATCAAAAAAACGCCGGATATAAAATCCGGCGTTTTTCCTATATTAAAGTAAAATCTTTACTTATTCTGCATCGAAATCAGCATCTGTATCAGCAGATACCTTTTCTCCTTCTTCTTTAGATTTTTCTTTATCAGCTTTTCTTTGAGACTGACCTTCTTTGATAGATTCAGAAACTACGCTAAGGATCATATCAATAGACTTAGAAGCATCATCGTTTCCTGGGATAACGAAGTCAACTTTTCTAGGGTCAGAGTTTGTATCAACGATACCGAAAACTGGAATACCTAGTTTCTTAGCTTCAGTTACCGCGATGTGTTCTCTTAAGATATCAACTACAAATACAGCAGACGGAAGTCTCACCATGTCAGCGATAGAACCTAAGTTCTTCTCTAAGTTAGCTCTTTGTCTGTCAACTTGTAATCTTTCTTTTTTAGATAAAGTTTCGAACGTACCGTCTTTTTTCATTTTGTCGATAGAGTTCATCTTCTTTACCGCCTTTCTGATCGTAACGAAGTTCGTTAACATACCTCCAGGCCATCTTTCTGTAATATAAGGCATATTAAGTTCAGAAGCGTGTTTTGCAACAACTTCTTTCGCTTGCTTCTTAGTAGCTACGAAAAGAACTTTTTTACCTGCAGAAGTTAATTTTTCTAAAGCGTTGCAAGCTTCATCCAATTTAACTGCTGTTTTATGTAAGTCTACAATGTGAATACCGTTTTTCTCCATAAAAATGTATGGAGCCATATTTGGGTTCCACTTTCTTGTCATGTGACCGAAGTGTACACCAGCCTCTAAAAGGTCTTTTACATTTGCTTTTGCCATGTTTTCTGTTTTTGTTAGTTTACTTTCCGTCTTTTAAACAATCAACAACTTCTTTAGATGGGAGAAGCGTTTGGATGCTAAACGTAACGGGCAATTTTAAGTTTAGATTAATAGATTTCAGATATAAGATACCAGACAAAAAAGGTCTGAAATCTGACATCTCCAATCTGATGTCTGAAAAAAAATTAACGTTTTGAGAATTGGAATCTCTTTCTTGCTTTTTTCTGACCTGGCTTCTTTCTTTCCACCATTCTTGCGTCTCTTGTAAGTAAACCAGCTGGCTTTAATGCTAATCTGAACTCAGCGTTGATTTCGCATAAAGCTCTTGAAATACCTAATCTGATAGCCTCTGCCTGACCTGTATTACCACCACCGAATACGTTTACGGTAACGTCATACTGACCAACAGTCTCAGAAAGGATGAACGGTTGGTTTAACTTGTAAACCATCACGTCTGTAGAGAAATATTCTTTAGCATCTTTACCGTTTACTGTAATGTTTCCAGAACCTGGTTTTACATAAACTCTAGCTACAGAAGTTTTTCTTCTTCCGATTTTGTGAACTATAGACATAATTAATTATTTAAATTCGTTAACATTAATTGTTTTAGGCTGTTGAGCTTCATGTTTGTGCTCAGTTCCTTCATATAAATAAAGGTTCTTAAGGATAGCAGCACCTAATCTGTTTTTTGGTAACATACCTTTTACAGACTTCTCTAATACCTTTAAAGAATCTTTCTTTTGAAGTTCAGCCGCAGTCATAGACTTCTGCCCTCCAGGATATCCTGTATGCCAGATATAAGTCTTATCAGCCCACTTGTTTCCGGAAAGTGTAATTTTCCCAGCATTCAAAACGATCACGTTATCACCACAATCTACGTGAGGTGTAAAGTTCGTCTTGTGCTTACCTCTCAAAATCTTTGCAACCGTAGAAGCTAATCTACCTAACGGCTGTCCTTCAGCGTCTACCACAACCCATTCTTTATTCGCAGTAGCTTTGTTCGCTGAAACAGTTTTGTAACTTAATGTATTCACACGTTTTAGTTAAAGATTAAACATAATTTACCCCTAAAAGGGTGTGCAAAGGTACAAATTATTTTTGTAACGCAAAAACATATTTTATTTAATCTGGATAATATCTGCTACTCAGTCTCCTAACAATAGATTTTAACATTTTCTTATGCTTTGGCACAAATCTTGTAAATTGTTCGGCGATGAAAAACCCGTTGAAAAGATTCTGAAAACACGCTTGATAAAGCAAAGAGTTTATTCCCTCAGCTCTTTCTTTATTAACTTCTCTTAAAGATTTCCGTAAAAAATTAACAATATATTTATTGTATTAACGAAATATTTATATTTGCGGCAATCATATCCATGAATCCATGAGCCACGGAAAAATAAGAGAAAATAAAAACTGCCTGAACTGCGGGCAACACGTCGAAGAAAGGTTCTGCCCTCATTGCGGACAGGAAAATATTGAAAGCCGGCATCCCTTTTATTACCTCTTCACTCATTTTATAGAAGACTTTACCCATTATGACGGACAGTTTTGGGGAACATTAAAAAACCTGATGTTTAAACCAGGGGCTCTTACCAATACTTACCTTGAAGGAAAGAGACAAAAATTCGTACCTCCTGTAAAACTCTATATTTTCGTAAGTTTTATCACTTTTTTTGTATTTGCTCTTTTTCCAATGAATATAAATTCTCACAACACAAAGGAGAAGGAGAAGGAAGCCAAAGCCAGTATTTTTGACAAAATGAAGGCGATCAATGCCCGGAAAATAGCAGATAGTATACAAGCCAAACCGGTGCTGACAAAAGAAGACTCTGTAACCATCAAAAGCCTGAACATTGTACCGGATTCTGCTAAAATAGATGACCTGGAAGAGGCTTTTGAAATGGATAAGAAAATAGATGATAAAGTACAGTATGGCGGATATAATACGAGAAAATCTTATGATTCGGCCAGGGCTAAAAATCCGTCAATGCTTGATTTTATCCAAATACCGGTAGCACATAAATTCTTTGAACTTAAAGAAAAAGGAGTTACAAAAGCTGAGATTGCACAAAGCCTGGCAGAGACCTCTTTTCACAATCTGCCGAAGGCTCTCTTTATATACCTTCCGCTATTTGCTTTCTTTTTATGGATTTTCCATAATAAAAAAAGATGGTGGTACTTTGATCATGGAATCTTCACCCTGCATTACTTCTCATTCCTTTTACTGAATGTGCTGCTTGTGTTCCTTATCGTAAAACTAGCATCACTTACAGATATCGGAATTTTAGATACCATCCTGTATATGGTATTATCTGTTTTGCTGATATACATTATTGCCTACTTTTTCATTGCCCACAGACGGGTGTATCATACCCATGGCATCGTAAGCTTTTTCATAGGCGGTATTTTATTTACCCTGAATTTCTTCGCATTTATGATTTTAGTCGTGGTACTTGCACTGGTAAGTTTCCTGATGATCCATTAAAATATAATGAAGCTGTCTTTAGATAGCTTCATTTCTTTTTATTTTCTCAGTGATTTACTCCCTCTGAAACTGGCAAATAAATAATAGGCTACAAAGACTGTAGAAAATTTTAAAATAGAAGGTATTGCCAGCTTAAGGTCAAAAATTAAAGTTCCTATCACAACCAAAATTCCCATAGCTACAAAAGACAACCCTAATTTTTGAGGTAAAGTAAAATTCGGGGTATCCAGATAATAAGCAATTCCCCAGGCTGAACCAAAAGCAATGGCATAGTAAATATCCAGTCCGATATTCTCTGAGCTTAAAAAGAAATAATTGATAAGGAAACTTACTGCTGTTCCTAAGGCGAAATATAGTAAGGCTTTTTGCATGTCTGTAAAATATGGTGCAAAAGTAGAGATTTTAATCTGAGAATTCTAAAATGTATGATTTTACATTGAAATCCTGTAACTCATTTTAATTCTGTAACTACCGAACTTTAGCTGTCTCAAATTTCCTGACCTTAAATTGGGGAGATATAATTAAATAATACTGATTAATCAAATGAAAATCAACGATATAAAATCAAACACAAGGTTCTTTATTTATTATTATATTTGAGAACTTAGAAACTTTCTAGAATTTTTATGGAAACCCAAAAATATACTCCAACCAACAAGGTAAGAATCGTAACAGCGGCCTCATTATTTGACGGACATGATGCTGCGATCAATATTATGCGTCGTGTCATTCAGGGAACAGGATGCGAAGTCATCCATCTCGGACATGACAAATCAGCAGAAGAAGTTGTAAATACAGCGATCCAGGAAGATGCCAATGCTATTGCTTTGACTTCCTATCAGGGAGGTCACAATGAATATTTTAAATACATCTACGACCTTTTAAGAGAAAAAAATTCACCACAGATCAAAATTTTCGGTGGCGGCGGTGGTGTAATCCTGCCGGAAGAAATCAAAGAGCTCATGTCTTATGGTATCGACAGAATCTACTCTCCGGACGATGGCCGCGAGCTAGGGCTACAAGGCATGATTGATGACCTGGTACACCGATCTGATTTTGCAACCGGAAAAGATGTTACCGCAGAAGATCTGGATGCAATCAGCTTTGAAAACTCAACAAGTATTGCCAGAATTATCTCTGCCGTAGAGAACTTTTCAGATGAAAAACCTGAGCTCGTACAAGCCATTGACGAAAAGTCAAAAGGCCTTACAATCCCGATCATCGGTATCACAGGCACAGGAGGAGCGGGAAAATCATCATTAACAGATGAATTGGTAAGACGTTTCCTTCGTTCTAATACTGATAAGAAAATTGCTATTATCTCTATTGACCCTTCTAAGAAAAAAACGGGAGGAGCTTTACTGGGGGACCGAATCCGTATGAACGCCATCAATGACCCAAGAGTTTATATGCGTTCTATGGCTACGAGAGAAAACAACGTATCCGTTTCTCCTTTCATCCATTCCGCATTGAATGTATTGAAACTGGCCCATCCCGACGTCATTATCCTTGAAACCTCAGGTATCGGACAATCCGGTTCGGAAGTTTCTGATTTTGCAGATGTTTCGATGTACGTCATGACTCCTGAGTACGGAGCCTCTACTCAGCTTGAAAAAATTGATATGTTGGATTACGCTGATTTGGTAGCACTAAATAAATCTGACAAACGCGGAGCTCTTGATGCCCTTCAGGCGGTAAGAAAACAATTCCAGAGAAACCATCTTTTATGGGAAAGTCAACTGGAAGATATGCCTGTGTACGCAACAAAAGCATCTCAGTTTAATGATCACGGGACAACTGAGCTTTACAACAGGTTGGTTTCAAAGGTCAATGAAAAATTCACTGATTTAGATCTTAAAACGTTTGTCGAGCAGGAAATCACAGATGAAGTGACGATCATCCCGCCTAAGAGAGTTCGTTACTTATCTGAAATCGTTGAAAACAATAAACAATATGATGCCAATGTTGAGAAACAAGCGGAGCTTGCCAGAACAATGTATCATATTGAAGGGGTTAAAAACATTCTTTCTAACGAGGTTTTAGAGGCTGAATATCAAAAAGCGGAAAAAAATCTTCAACAGGAAAATATTGACTTCCTGAAAACATGGGATGATACGAAAAAAGCCTTTCATGCTGAGTTCTATTCATATTATGTGAGAGGAAAAGAAATTAAGGTTGAAACGTCAACTGAATCTTTATCTCATTTAAGAATTCCAAAAATTGCCTTACCAAAATACAATGACTGGGGGGATCTTATCAAATGGAAATGCCAGGAAAACCTTCCGGGAAGCTTCCCATACACTGCAGGAATCTATCCGTTCAAAAGAACAGGAGAAGATCCGACAAGGATGTTTGCCGGAGAAGGGGGTCCCGAAAGAACGAACCGAAGATTCCATTATGTTTCTGCAGAAATGCCTGCAAAACGTTTATCCACAGCTTTTGACTCGGTGACATTATATGGCCAGGACCCTGCTTTACCACCGGATATTTACGGTAAAATCGGAAATGCAGGAGTTTCTATTGCCACGTTGGATGATGCTAAAAAACTATATTCAGGATTTGACCTGGTGAATGCATTAACCTCCGTTTCCATGACGATCAACGGTCCGGCTCCTATGTTATTAGCTTTCTTTATGAATGCTGCAATCGACCAGAACGTTGAAAAATACATCAAGGAAAACGGATTGGAGGCTAAGGTTGAAGCTAAGCTCAGGGAAAAATTCGACGATAAAGGATTAGAAAGACCCCAATATAATGGTGAACTTCCGCCATCCAACAACGGATTGGGATTACAGCTTTTAGGACTTACCGGAGATGAAATTGTACCTGCAGAAGTATATGCAGAAATTAAAGCAAAAACCATCGCTACAGTTCGTGGTACCGTTCAGGCCGATATTTTAAAAGAAGATCAGGCTCAGAACACCTGTATTTTCTCTACAGAATTTGCCTTAAGATTAATGGGTGACGTTCAGGAATACTTCATTAAAGAAAAAGTAAGAAATTTCTACTCTGTTTCTATTTCCGGGTATCATATTGCTGAAGCAGGAGCCAATCCGGTTTCTCAGCTCGCTTTCACCCTTGCCAATGGTTTCACCTATGTGGAATACTATTTAAGCCGTGGAATGGATATCAATGATTTCGCTCCTAACCTTTCTTTCTTCTTCTCAAACGGTATTGACCCTGAATATTCAGTGATCGGACGTGTAGCAAGAAGAATCTGGGCAAAAGCCATGAAGCTGAAATATGGTGCCGATGAAAGAAGCCAGATGCTGAAATACCACATCCAGACCTCCGGGCGCTCACTGCACGCTCAGGAAATTGATTTCAACGATATCAGGACTACGCTTCAGGCATTGTACGCTATCTATGACAACTGTAATTCACTTCACACAAATGCGTATGACGAGGCTATTACTACTCCTACAGAGCAATCGGTAAGAAGAGCGATGGCGATCCAGCTGATCATCAATAAAGAATTAGGATTAGCCAAAAACGAAAATCCGCTTCAGGGATCATTTATTATTGAAGAATTAACTGACCTTGTGGAAGAAGCCGTATACACGGAATTTGACAGAATCACGGAAAGAGGAGGTGTATTGGGTGCGATGGAAACAATGTACCAACGTTCTAAAATCCAGGAAGAGTCTATGCACTATGAATGGCTGAAACACACCGGAGAATATCCGATCATTGGAGTGAACACATTCCTTGGTAAAGACGGTTCGCCAACTGTACTTCCGGGAGAAGTGATTCGTTCTACTGAAGAGGAAAAACAGGCCCAGATTGAAGCTCTTCACAATTTCCAGAAAGCCAACGCAGATCGATCGGAAGAAGCATTGAAAAAATTACAACATGCTGCCATCAATCAGCAAAACTTATTTGAAGTAATGATTGATGCCGTGAAATACTGTTCTTTAGGACAGATCACCAATGCTTTATTTGAAGTAGGTGGTAAGTACAGAAGAAATATGTAGGAAGCATTTCATCTTCTGAAAATATACAAACCTAACAGAATTCAGAATCCTGTTAGGTTTTTTATTTATCTTCACCACAAATTTCAATTAACCAGAAAGTATACATGAAGCCCCAAGCCCTATTCAACTGGAGCAGCGGAAAAGATTCTGCACTCGCCTTGTATAAAATCCTTCAAAAAAACCAATATGAAGTTTCTACCTTGCTTACAAGTATTAATGAGGAATTCCAAAGGGTTTCCATGCATGGAGTTCATGTTTCTTTGTTGGAAAAACAGGCAGAAAGCCTCGGAATTCCCTTGGTTAAAATGGAACTTCCTAAAGAACCGTCCATGGAAGAATACCAGAAAATAATGAGTAATACAATGGCTGAGATACAGGCTCTGGGCGTTACACATTCAATTTTCGGGGACATTTTCCTTGAGGATCTTAGAAAATACAGAGAGCAACAGCTCAATGCTATCGGTATGCAAGCTGTCTTTCCACTCTGGAAAAAAGATACCTCAATACTTATCCGTGAATTTCTGGATCTGGGTTTTAAAACCATTGTAACCTGTGTGAACGGATCTTATCTGGATAAAGGTTTTGCCGGACGGATGATTGATCATGATTTTATCAAAGACTTACCGGAAAATGTAGATCCTTGCGGAGAAAACGGAGAGTTCCATACATTTACCTTTGACGGTCCTATTTTTAAAACCCCTGTTGCTTTTGAAATTGGGGAAACTGTAAAGAAAACATATCCTAAACCCAAAACGGATGCCGACAAAGAAGGTGGTGAATATGTTTTTTGGTTCAGTGACCTGATTCTAAAATAAGCCCGGGAATAGCTCCAACGGGCTTATCAAAGTATTATTTTATCGCGTTAAAGACTTCATTCATGGTATCAAAAATCAATTGGATATCATTTTCATTGGTCATCCAATTGACAAATGCAGCCCTTATTCCCTTGCTGCCGTTATACGAAGTTGGAGTCATAAAGACTTTACCTGTATTATTAAGATTCTCCAGGAACCGACCAACCTCATCTTGCATTTCGTCATCCTGTAAGGTAAAACAAACCGTATTCAGACGTACCGGGGCCAATAGTTTAAAATTATCGCTATCCTCAAGCCACTGTCCCAGTTGCTTTGCCAGGGATATGTTATTTTCTATGATATACTGATATCCATTTTTACCATATGCCATGATGGAAAACCATGCCGGAAGTGCCTTTAATCTTCTTGAATTTTCGGGAAGAAAATTTAAATATCCAAAATCTTCCAAGGGATCCCCAAGATAAGGAGCATTAGAGTTCTGGAAGGTTTCAACCTGCAGAATATGATATTGCTCTTTAATTAAAAATATTGCACTTTCATAGGGAACATTAAGCCATTTATGACAATCAACGGTGATACTGTCGGCATATTCCCACCCTTCCAAAAGGTGTTTATATGAATCCGAACAGGCTGCAAAGCCACCGAAAGCGGCATCAATATGCCACCAGAAATTATACGCATCTTTTAATCTTTTGATTTCTTTAAAATCATCGAAATCTACTGTATTTACTGTTCCCCCGCTGGATATTAAGATAAAGGGCTCCCCTTTAAGGCTCATGATCTGATGCTCCAGATCTGCCATATCAATAGATTCACGATTTCCTGCTGCTGTTTTAATCTTAACAATAGTATTACTTCCCAATCCCAGAAGTGATAAAGATTTTACCGAAGAAGAATGTGGAGTAGCACTCAGTATTTTCATTGTTCCGGGCATTCCTTCTTTAGCAATATCCCTTCCCTGCTCTTTGCCTAACCATTGCCTCGCAACGGCCAGACAGGTGAAATTTGACATGGTCGCCCCGGTTACAAATCCACCCAGAAAACTGTCCGGAAGTCCTAAAAGTTCTACTATCAGATGTATGGTCTCCAGCTCAATATTTGCGGAGATATCGCCCTGTCCTTTTGTGGTCTGGGTATTCTGATCATAAATAGTCGTCAGCCAGTCACCGGCAATGGAAGCAGGCGTTGTTCCTCCGGTTACAAATCCAAGATACCGTGGGCCGGAAGATCCCACTATTATGGGTTCAAATCTTTGGTTAAAAATTTTTAAGGTCTCTTCTGTTCCGTATCCTGATTCGGGTAATCCCTGTTTTTCCCAGACAGGGATGGTAGGTACAGAAGTAGGTTTTTCCGTTATAGAATTCAGATACTCAACTCCTTGTTGCTTTATACTGTTCAGCAAAGTTTCAATTTGAGACCAGTCACTTTTCAGATGTTCATTCATAATTTTCTGATGGTAAATAATAGAATCAAAATTATTGAATACTCTTTAAAAGCCGACAGATTATTTTATATGATAGAAAAAACCTATTCTAGCACGGATTTTGCATCCCTTAACACTTTTTAAGATTTTACGATCTATAAAATGATAATCTATTAATAAAACACCCCCGTGATTAAAAATTTAACATTCCTTCTGTTTTTTTGTGTATTATTTTCATGTAAAACCGGTACAACACAAGCTCCCGTTGATCAAAAAGCTATTATTGACTCTACCATTACTGCTTTTCAAAAGACCCTCTTGGAACAGCAGATTGATTCTGTGTTTAAAAAGTACCATTTTAACGGGAGTATTGCAGTCTTCAAGGACTCAGACCAGCTTTACAGAAAAGAAAGCGGATATTCAGATTTTAAAAGAAAAGCAAAAATCGATAGCAACACTGTTTTTGCCATTGGTTCAATAAGCAAACAATTCACAGCCGTTCTGATTCTTCTTCAGATGGAACAGGGAAAACTGAACGTCAAAGATAAAGTATCCAAATACCTGAAGGAATTTAAGAATAAAGATTATGATAATATTACTATCCATCAGCTTCTGAATCACACTTCAGGATTGAATTTAATGGGTGGTAAACTGATGTTTAAAAGCGGTACGGATTTTTTCTATTCCAATGACGGATTTAATGCTTTGGGAAAAATTGTTGAGACAGTATCCGGAAAATCTTATGATCAAAATGCAACGGAACTCTTTAAGAAAGCCGGAATGGCCAGTTCTTCCACAGGAGACACCTTCCACGGAAATAACTTTGCAAGTGCTTACCTTGGTAATTCTGCCAGATTTCAGGAAGTTCCCAATATGCCTGAAAGATTAAGCGGAAAAGAGATCGGTACCCCCGCCGGAGGAGTGCTTTCCACCATTTCAGATCTTCACAGGTGGAATAACGCTCTGTACGGAGGGAAAATTTTAAAACCCGAAACACTCAATCAGTTCATGGCTAAAAGTGCAGAAAGACGTCATGCAATCTTTGGAAAAATGGGATATGCCTATGGAATCATGCTGAATATCGGAAAACCTAATTCCTATTTTCACAGTGGATACGTGAAAGGATCTCCTTCATTGAATATTTATTATCCGGATACAAAAACTTCAGTGATTATTCTGTCTAATATCGCAGATGAGGAAAAAGGTAAAAGCTCCATATTTAGACCGCATATAGAAGTGAAAAAGATGACAGATCATCTTGAAAGCACATTGCTACAGCTGAAAGCAAAAAATTAAGTACCTTTAGTCTGGCCGACATCAGGAATATGAAAAAACTATATTTTATCGCCATCTATCCTCCAACGGAAATTATTGAAGAAGTAAGGATTTTTAAAAAAGATCTGGCGATTTATTATGACAATTCCAAAGCGTTAAAGAATGAAGCTCATATCACCCTATTCCCTCCTTTCTCAAGAGAAATTGAGTGGGAAGACGACATCTTCACAGCTTTTCAAAAAATAGACACCCATATGAATCCCTTTAAAATTGAACTGAATGGATTCGGAAGCTTTGCCAATCCTAAAAATCCGGTGATCTATATTCATCCTGAAATCAGTTCTGAGCTCCAGGACCTTTACCAGAGAGTAAAGCAACAATTCAGCTTCGCCCCCTACTCATTTAACCCTCATATGACAGTAGGGTATCGGGATCTTACGTGGGAAAACTATTTAAGAGCATGGGAAAAGTATCAGCATTTTCCGTATAAAACTAATTTCTTAGTTGACAAAATATTACTTCTCCGTCATGATGGAAACTGGGTTCCGATTGCCGAGAAAAGACTGGAAACCAATTAAAAACCGGCCTGTCAGGCCGGTTTTCATAATATTTATTCTTTTATAATTTTCTGGGAAATGATTGGCTGATCATCTTCAACGACATTCAGCAGGTAAGAACCGGAAGGTGCATATTGAATGTCTACCGATAAGGTTGAACTATCTTTCATTTCAGACTTCGCCGAAAGCAGCTTACCGGAAGCATCATAGATTTCAATTTTTATATTTTTTGAGAAATCCTGTTTTCCTCTGATATAAAATACCCCATCTGTCGGATTCGGATAAATACTGAAGCGTTTCTCTCTGGCTGTAACTTTAGAAACTTTAAGTCCTGACTTATTAAGCGTCCAGCTGACATTGGTAAAATGAAGAGTTCCGTGATTGTTTACTTTTAAAAGAGGACTGTTGTCTGTCACTGAAAAAAGCAAAGTATTATTACCGCTGTTAAGTTGAGCAGGAGTGATCGTAATTGTATTAGCCGTTGCACTGAGTGTTGTTCCATTCAGTTTCCAGGTATTCACGAGTGTATTAGGGTTAGGAAGGATCTCATTCACTGTAAAGGTGATATTGGTATTGGCATTTAAAGTGGTATTATTTGCCGGGGTATAAGAATCTACCGGAGATACCAAAGAGTGAATTTTCTCCACAATAGCTTCTTTACATACAGAACAAAACTGTTGATTCAAATATCTCATCTCACAACTTTGATGGGGTCTGAACCAGCTCGGACTTTCCGTATAAGGATAAACACCGACACTGTTTACGCCTACCCAGTTTTTCCACTTTACCGTCGCAGGATTTGACGTCTGAGTTTTGTTTGGGGATTCGCCGGAACCTGCAAACCAGTATTCATCTGCCAGTTTTCCGAAAGAATGTCCCAACTCATGTACAACAATTTCACTGGACGAACTATTAAGAGACGCAAAGGCATATGCCCCACCGCAACCTCCATATTCAGTTGAATTTCCTAAAACATAAGTAATATCATAATCAGGAACATTGGCGGCCAATACCTGCCCGACTTTATTCGTTGTACTGCTGTAGATACATCTGTGGACTCCGACATCAAAGCTGGAACCAAGATAATTGTTAGGATTGGATACAGGAATAACAGGTTCTGCCACGTCGGTTGCCGTTCCCGGGTGCTTTACTCCGGACTGAGTGGATATCACTTTCACCGCATAGGCATTAAAATAATTTTTATACTCTTTGTAAGGGCTTTTGGTAAAAAGATAATTAACGGTTGACTGAGCTGAAGAAACAAAAGAGTTTTGTTCCGCACTGGTGAAGCCATCCCCCAAAACGGCAATGATGATTCGTTTATCATTTGCACCGCTTTGTAAAAGTGATACTTTATCAAATACCTGTCCGAAGCAGTTGCTTCCAATAAGTAGGGATAATAGAATTTTTTTCATGATTATAGTTTTTGAGTGAATAATAATTGTATCCCATCCTCTGCAACTTTTTCGATTTTTACAGATCGGATATTTTCAGAATAAGCAAATCTCACACTGAATTCAGCATCGGGAAGCGAGGCTTTCTGTCTGGAGACTCCTTCTTTTTCATACACTTCCAGTTCAGGCTGTAAAGGATTTTTAACGAGTTGTCTGGAGATTTCTTTTCCTCCTGCTTCCTGAACAGTGATGATAAGATCTCCTTTTTGCATCTCATCTCTATCAAAAGATGGCAGAAGTTTTAACCTTCCCTCCAAAATTTTACTATCCTGAAGAACAATTTTTTCTCTTCCGGATGGATCTTTATCCGCTTTAAAAAACAAATACATAATCCGATCTCCTTTTTGAACGGCATTTCCTGCCTTCAAGTATCCTTTTTGAGCTAATCCACTCTCTTTCTGAAAACTACAAAACAGAAAAACAGGAACAATTAATACATTAAGTAAATTTTTCATGATCATTTTTTATTAAAGTTAATAAAGATTTAAACACAAATCACCATTCTTTGATTTTTTTTCATTATTAAATAAACTTGAGAAAATCATATCTTTGCAATAATGATTTCAGAGAAAATAATTTTAGGTATTGATCCCGGAACTACGGTCATGGGATTTGGTCTAATTTCCGTCAAAAAAGGTAAAATGGAAATGGTTTCTATCCATGAGCTTATCCTAAAGAAGTATCCCAACCATGAAACTAAACTGAAGTACATTTTTGAAAGAACTCTGTCACTTATTGATGAGTTTCATCCAGATGAAGTTGCCCTGGAAGCTCCTTTCTACGGAAAAAATGTACAAAGTATGCTGAAACTGGGACGTGCCCAAGGCGTTGCTATGGCAGCCAGTCTTTACAGAAATATCCCCATTACGGAATATTCTCCGAAAAAAATCAAGATGGCTATTACCGGAAATGGTAATGCCAGTAAGGAACAGGTAGCAGGAATGCTCCAAAACCTTCTCAATCTTAAAGAGTTTCCCACGAAATATCTGGATGCTTCAGACGGCCTTGCTGTTGCGGTATGCCATCATTTTAATTCAGGGACGATTGCAGATACAAAGTCGTATTCCGGCTGGGAAAGTTTTTTGAAGCAAAATCCGGATCGGTTGAAATAAAAAAGCCCTTTTTCAAGGGCTTTCAGTTCTAATTATTTAAGAATTTTTTCGATTCTTTTCTATTTTTGTCTGAATAATTGAGTATAAACGCTCCTTTAGGAAGTTCTCTCTCAATCTGAATTTCATTTGTTCTGGCGTTGCCTTTCTGGATAAGCTTGCCACTCAGGTCATAGATCTGGTATTCTCCAAATACATCATTTCCTTTCCCTGCAAGTTTGAGTTTATTTTCTGATTTCACGTATACTACTTTCAATTCTGTAGCATTATTTTTGGTATCCGAAGTTCCCAGAGAGCCTACAATTTTCACCGCATAATCTTCCATTTGGCCATATTGTAACTGAGAACAAGGACTAACATCCGGTAGATTTGTTCCACTGTATGTCGCTGCATCTACAGCAACTCTCATTCTTAGGTAAGTATCTGTAACGGCTCCAGCCGGAGGAGTAATAGCTGCGGTGACAGCAGCCCCCGATCCAGATGCCACAGCAGTGGCTGAAGTATTATTTACGATTAATTCACCATCTTCGAAAGATCCGTTGTTATTATAATCTATCCAAACCTTTGTTCTGAATTTTTCAGCTTGTGAAAATCCATTTTCAAAATACACTTTTAGACTTGTGCTTGCATTTGATGCGATATCTGTATAGTAAGCTGGTCTAATACAAGTCGCAGTTGCATAATCTTCATAAAACTTAGGAGTCGGTTCATCCGAGTCATATCCGTTAGTCATACTGCTGATTCCTCCAAATTCAACTCTTGTAGGACCGATAGCGAAGTTATTATTAGTAGGATGAGCGGTACCTGTAGGGTTACATTGAGCAGCCGATATTACAACCGGAGACGGAACCACAACAGAAGGATCCTTTCCTCCTAAAGAATTAAGCAAATTCTTTCTATATTCCATCATCAACATAAGTGCACGGTCTCTTTGCCCTGCTGTAAACTTTCTGTTGGTATTGGAATAATTCATAATATTATATTGTACCCCTTGATAGTTAACACCCGTACAAGGGTTAATAGCTGTATTGGAAGGTGCCGGAAACTGATAATAAGCTGCACCGGATACTTCTGTATCACAAACCATATCATTGTCTATTGTACAATCAGTTTGTGCTGGCGGGCAATAGTTTGTGGTACCACTTTGAGCAGCATAATTTCCTCCCTGAAAAGTATGGTATAATCCAAATGAATGTCCTAACTCATGGGTCAGTGTCGTATCATTTGCATTGGTGATCGTAGCAACTTTCATGAAACTTTCATAAAAATAATCATATGTCTCCGGGAACCGGGCATATCCCATAAGCCCACCAGAGTTTTGCTGCTGGCCGTTAAACCCAATAACAACATAAATATTAAAATATGAGGTTTCCGGCCAGTGAGGTGCCAATTCTTTAATTGAATAATCAGGAGCTCCGGTACCAGGATTCGTTGCAGACATCGCTTGTCTTACCCCACTGGCATCGTATGCAGGAATTGTACTTCCGTTATATCTCACAATTCCATTCGTAGCGGTACATTGTGGTGTTCTTTTTGCCAATACCAGTTTAAACGGAATAACATTCCCTCCGTCTGCTCCGGGTCCTTCTGCATAAAAGCCATTACCATAAGTGGTGGCATACATTTTATTGGCCCTGTCTATCCAATCTGTAATCTGCTGATCTGTCAATTTTAAATTGACATTTGATGTTGCATTCGACTCGATAACGTGTACTACAACCGGTATTTCGTATACCTGACCTGTATACAATCCGTTCCAGGAAGTTCCTCCGCCAACTTTATTAAGATAGGACTGCTTATCAATATTTCTCAATTTAAGTTCTCCTTCTTCCCGCCTTTTTTTGAGTTCAGGAAACTTTGTGTCCATCCTTCTCATATCTTCATCAAAGCCACAATAATGTTCCTGCACCTGAGAAAAAGCACTAACAAATAGCAAAACACCTAAAAAGGTAGTAATTTTCTTCATTTTTAATATTTTTTTTAATTAGAATTAAGCAAAAGTATAATTTTATAATCAAATCATCAAAAAAAATAAAATATTTTCTTAGCATTTTTTTATTTATCCTAATTTTTTAAAACAACGTTGTATAACAGTAAATTAGACCCCAAACCACAATTACTTGGTAAAACATAATACTATCTTTTACATTGGTATGATTTTTAATACTACATTTGTATAAATTTTCTACAATGAAAACAAACCAACAAACTATAAATCAAACGAATCATAAAATAAACTGGTTCCAGAAGTTTCTTATGGTATGTTCCGGAGGAAACATCCATATTTTAAGAAAGACTCCGAGTGAATGGAATAAATTTTCAGGGATCGGAGGAATTGTACTTTTCACTGCAGTATTTGCTACTCTCTCTGCAGGATATGCCATGTATACAGTATTTGATAACCTGTGGGCAGCTACAGGATTTGGAATTCTCTGGGGGTTAATGATTTTTAACCTGGACAGGTATATCGTTTCATCCATCAAAAAAACCGGGACATGGTGGAATCAGATTCTGATGGCTATTCCACGTTTGGTACTGGCCACCTTTTTAGGAATTATAATTTCAAAACCGCTGGAGCTTAAAATTTTTGAAAAAGAAGTAAATAAACAACTGAATACCATTATTCAAAGAAATAAAAAACAGCTTCAGGGAGAAATGAATGGAAGGATTCTGCAGCAAAGCGGCCCTTTTGAAACGGAGAAAAAACAAATCTCAGAAAAGATTGCTCAATATCAAGTGGCATATGACTCCGCATCCGTAGAACTTGAAAAAGAAATTCTCGGAAAACAATCAGGTTTAACCAGTGGTAAAGAAGGTTTCGGACCTAATGCCAAACGTAAACAGGAATTAAAAGAACAGCGACGACTTGATCTTGAAAATTATCAGAAACAAGCAGCTCCAAGGCTTAACTATCTTGACAAAGAAATCTCCAAAGTATACACCAATCTGGAAACAGAAAGAAAGTCTACGGAAACTTTTGAAGATAAATTCAACGGATTTGCAGCAAGACTTCAGGCTTTGGATGAACTTGGAAAAAACTCCGCAATTATAGGCCTGGCTGCGGCATTTATCATGGGGTTATTTATCTGTCTGGAGATCTCTCCTGTGTTGGTAAAACTTATTTCGCATGTAGGGCCTTATGATTATCTTCTTGAAAAGACAGAAAACGATTTCAGATTATATTCCAAAGAAAAAATTGAAAAAGGAAATGCTTTGACAGATTTCCGTGTTGATGATTTTAAAGATAATTTAAAAAAATAGCGTATTTTTCATACATGATTATTGACAAAGAAGAAATCAGGAAGAAAAAGAAAAAACTGGACGACTGTAAAGCCTTCCTGAAAAAAGAATTCATCGGAATCGATAAGATTATTGATGATGTCATGGAATATATCCAGATATGGTATCTTATGCCTGAAATCCTGACACGCCCAGTGGTCATCAACCTTTGGGGAATGACAGGAGTAGGGAAAACAGATCTGGTGAGAAAGATGGTCCGGTTTCTCGAATTTCAGAATCGTTTTGTTGAAATAGAACTTAGCAATTCCGATGAGACCTCCTGGAGTAAAAGTGTCTCTGATATCTTCCAAAGCAACGGTTTGAGTGATGAAAAACCAAGCATTGTTCTTTTTGACGAGATCCAACGTTTTAACACTATTGATCCGGATGGCATGCCCGTTCCTCAGACCAAATTCACCGATTTCTGGGAACTTTTGAGTGACGGACGCCTCAGCAAGCGGGAACGGGAAGATCTCGAACATTACCTGTTTTCTTATCTTTTACGTAAAAAAGAAAATGAAAGACGCAAAGTAAACGGCGAAACAGACCTTGATGAGAATCCATATCTTAATTTATGGGATGCCAAAGAACTTAAAAAATATCTGAGTATGGATGATGATGTAATGAGCATCATTGATATGAAAGAGGAAGATATGATCAAGCTGATTCGTAAAAAGCAGAAAGAAAAGAAGATTTACGAACCCGTGAATTACAGCAAAATGCTGATTATTATCAGCGGAAATCTGGACGAAGCTTTTCAAATGTCAAAAGAAACAAGCGAGGCAGATATAGATGCTAATATTTACCATGCTTTTACCAAAAAAATAACTGTTGTAGATATTAAAAATGCCCTGTCAAGAAAATTTCGTCCTGAACAGGTGGCGAGATTCGGAAATATCCATCTGATCTATTTTTCGTTAAAAACGGAAGATTTTCAAAAATTAATTCAAAGGGAAATCAATAATCTAAAACATAATACTAAAACAAAATTTGGTGTTGGTTTAAAAATAAATAAAAATATTAACGAGCTCATTTACCGAAACGGGGTGTTCCCTGTACAGGGTGTGCGTCCTGTCTTCAGTAGTGTCGTTGATATTCTGGATACAAATTTGAGTAAGTTTCTTTTTGAAGCGATTATTCACGATGATCCGTCGATAGAGATCAATTACTCTCATGCTGACAAAATCATTACCGGTAAAATCGGTGATCGTCTGATCGAAATTCCTTATCTGGGTAAGATTGATAAAATACGGCAGTCTAACCTTCAGGATGCGGTAGCCAATATTAGTGTTCATGAATGCGGTCACGCAGTATCATATATGCTGTATACAGGCTTTGTTCCTTTACAGCTTAAAAGTAAAGTGGCGAGCAGTTATGCCGCAGGATTTACGTTTCCGCATCAGATCCACGATACCAAAGAAAGCATTGTCGACAGGATTAAAATTTATCTTGCTGGCGGAATTGCCGAAGAAATTATTTTTGGTGAAAAAAATGCAAGTATCGGAAGAAGCCATGACCGTGAGCAGGCTACCACTCTTGCTATAGACTATATCCGAAAATATGGTTTTGAAGAAAATTTCCAGGCTACTTACAATCTTGAAGATTACCCTCATCGAATGCAACAGCATATTACGGATGAAAGAATTGAAAATTTAATGCAGGAATTGGCCCGAAAAACCCGGGAAGATCTGATCTTGCATTTTGATTTATTAAAAAACATGAGCAAAACGCTTAGTGAAAAAGGTAGTTTACAGCCTAAGGAAATATATGATATAGCCATCAAACATCAATTACAAGTAAGCCTTAAAGAAGAAGGCTATTTGCATATTGCCGGCTATCACCATTTACTGAATACATAAAGAAAAGCAAGAGCTATTTATACATCTGACCTTTTAGTTAATTCTGGAAGGTCTTTCTTTACTCCTTCAATGTATAGAAAAGTTAGCCAAACACAACCTGAAATCACAGAAATCTTACTCATCTAAGAGCAGGAACATTTTTTGCTTTCATTTTATATGCCTTCAAGTGTTGTCAATAGTTTTGTATATTTTCCTGAAACTGAAATATTGAGAATTATATATCAGTCGGGAGCAGTATACGATTATATGAAGGTACCGGCAGGCATCTTTGAAAAATTTAAGGTGGCAAGATCCAAAGGTTTTTTCCTCAATAAGGTAATCAAACCAAAATTCAAATACATCAGAATATCATAAAAAAATGCCCCCATATGATGGAGGCAACATGGGTAATATTTAAATTTTCTTTAATATAAACACACATGAATTAAATATTAAATCAATATAAAATGATAAAAACAACACAGAAACAATTAACAAAATTGCTGTTTTATTTTTAAAAAATAAAAACTTTTACCGTATTCAAATTCAATATCATAATAAAATCCTACACTAAGAAAAACAAACAGAAGAATATTTTTAAAACAAAGTAGCAATATCTAAATAAAAACAAAGCCCATACAGATTTGTATGGGCTTTGTTTTTATTGTTTACTATTCCTTATAAAGAATAATTCGGAGCTTCCTGTGTAATAATCACGTCATGAGGGTGAGATTCTTTCAATCCGCTTCCTGTGATCATAACCAATTTGGAATCTTGTTGTAAAGCTTCAATATCTTTGGCCCCACAATATCCCATACCGGCTCTTAATCCTCCTGTCAACTGGAAAATTACATCTTCCAATTTTCCTTTATGAGGTACTCTTCCTTCAATTCCTTCCGGAACGAATTTTTTAGCTTCACTCTGGAAATATCTTTCTTTACCTCCTCTCTTCATTGCAGAAAGACTTCCCATTCCCTGGTAAGATTTGAACTTTCTTCCCTGGAAAATAATCTCCTCACCCGGAGCTTCATCTGTTCCGGCCAAAAGAGATCCAAGCATTACTGCTCCTGCACCACTTGCAATTGCTTTTACAATATCTCCTGAAAGCTTGATTCCACCATCTGCAATTACCGTTACATTTTGAGACTTGGCATATTCATATACATTATAAATAGCTGATAACTGAGGAACACCTACTCCTGCTACAACTCTGGTTGTACAGATAGAACCTGGCCCTACCCCTACTTTAAGAACATTTGCACCTGCAGTAATAAGGTCTTTTGCCGCTTCGGCAGTTACAATATTTCCTCCTACGATATCTAAGTCCGGATATGCTTTTCTTATTTCAGAAATTTTGTCTAAAACTCCTTTAGAATGTCCGTGAGCAGAATCAATGGCTACAATATCCACTCCTGCTTTTACCAAAGCTTCAATTCTGTCTAAAGTATCCTCACCAACACCTACTCCTGCACCTACAATAAGACGTCCGTTCTGATCTTTATTGGCATTTGGGTACTCCAGCTGATTGTCGATATCTTTGATCGTAATTAATCCTACAAGCTTGTTGTCTTTATCTACGATAGGAAGTTTTTCAACTCTGTTTCTAAGAAGAATTTCTTTTGCTTTTTCAAGATTGGTATCTTTATCGGAAGTGATCAGATTTTCTTTGGTCATGATCTCCTCTACTTTCATATCAAGATTTTCCTGATATTTAACGTCTCTGTTGGTAATGATTCCGATTAAAACATTTTCACTGTCTACAACCGGCAAACCTGAAATTTTGTATTTTGACATCATTTCCTTAGCCTGTCCCAAAGTATGATCTTTAGAAAGGGTTACAGGATCAGAGATCATTCCGTTTTCAGAACGTTTTACTCTGTTTACCTGAGCAGCCTGCTCAGCGATTGTCATGTTTTTGTGAATGAAACCCAAACCTCCAACTCTTGCTAAGGCAATGGCAAGATCTCCTTCAGTAACTGTGTCCATCGCAGCAGAAACTATCGGAACATTCAGCGTGATTTTGTCGGTAAGTCTTGATTTTAATGATACCTGATTAGGTAAAACTTCTGAATAAGAAGGGACTAGAAGAACGTCATCGAAAGTGATGGCTGTCTCTACAATTTTGTTATGAATAGACATCTTTACTTTCTTTGCAAAATTAGGCTATTTTTACGACATATGAAAATCCTTTTTAATAGTTTACATCAAATTTAATAATCAATACGTTAAATTAAAAAACCGTTCATTATTCATGAACGGCCACTGTACAAAATAAATTTAGTCTTATAAAACTACTTATTAGGTTTAACTTTATTCTGGTATCCGTGATCGGTTAATTAACCGGATTACCTTTTTCATCCAAGTTCTCAATATGAGTCTGGTTATTCTTATCAACGTATAACTTCAGTCGAATATTACCTTTGGCATCACGAATAAAAACTCCGACATCTCCATTTGCTGTTTTTCCGGCAAAAAATCTTTCATTTCCCAGCTTGCCTTCTTCTCTGAGTTTTGTATAAGCCTTTTTACTTATTGCAGCATTATTGAGCTTTTTAAGTGAATCATCAAACTTAATAAGCGCCTCCATCGGAAAATCATCCGGACGATCCCAAAGTTTTAAACCATAGACTCTGTTTTTTTCTTTTCCAGCTCTTTCAAAGTACTGGAGTTGCATGACCTGGTCTGTTCTTCTCTGATCTACAGAATATACCATTCCGGATTCCTTTTCATTGGCGTCATAGACCAATCCGCCACATTCGTCACCTAATGAGTTAAAGAAAATAAGTCCTGCTTCCCTTTCTCTGGGGTTCAAATCTTTATGATTGAATTTTCCGGGATGCTGGCGTTCTTTATTGCTGATGACCATTTTCAGTGTTCCGTCTTTTTCAACAATATTGATTCTTTCAACGTCTATTTCTTTAAAACGTTCGTTGGAAGATTGATTTTTGAATGCGAGAATAAAAAACAGGATGCACACGACAGTAAGCGAAGCCGCGTATATTTTTAGAATTCGTACTTCTCTTACTAGTTTTTCCATGGCAAATATTAGTTTTATGAGTGGGAAATTATTTATCGGAAACAGAATTGATCATTTTTGAAATATCAGCGGTTGTAAAGTTTCCTTTTACATCTACAAATACCAATTCTTTATTTGAATTGACAGTGATCAGCATATTTTTAATAGCATCACCGTTTTGCTTTACCCGAACATTGACATTGTCACCGTCATGTTTTATGGTAGCCCAGTCTTCGTAGTGATTATTATTCAGATACTTTGCATAATCATTGAGCATTTCCTTGCTCCCGTTTTCAACGGTGAGAACTTTGATTTTTGAAATTTTCTTTACAAGGGCAATGAGTTCCTCGCTATCCCCATCCTCTTTTAAAGCCTTCTTAATATAAGGTTTAGCCAGGAACATAGGCACATTAAAACTTGTAAATTTAGCACCCCTGAAATCATATCGTGAATCAGAAAAGAAATTCATATTAGGTTTTTCTGATACGATGCAGGATTGAAAAATACTGATCATCAGAATAGCAAGGAAAATGTTTTTTAAAGTTTTCATGGCTGGTTTTTTATTCGATAGGTCTCAGGCTTCCTCCCGAAGTTTTACTGATATTTGATTCTATCTCGGGTCTTCCTTTATATTTTACCAATCCTCCCGAAGATGCTCTCACCTTTAATTTATCGGATACACTGACGGAAAGGTTTCCTCCTGATGTGGCTTCTGTTTCAAGGTAGGTTAATTTGAGGTCTTCGGCTTTACAAACAGCACCACTGCTGATATCTATCATTCCTGAATCTGCTTTTCCGTTCAGACTCATATTGGAGCCACTGGAACTTTTAATGGAAATATTCCCTGTTGTGATTCCGGCTCTGACGTTAGCACCTGAGGATGCAGAGATGTCTGTAGCTCCCGCAATTTTAAAATCACCTGTCACGTTGGCTCCTGAAGATGCATCAATTCTCATGTCTTTTTCCGAAATAGAATTCACCACCGTAAAGTTTGAACCGGATGAAACATCAATACTGTTCATTTTCGGCGAAGAAACATTTACACTTAAATTTTTAAACCTTAAATTCCTTACTCCTTTATTATCAATATAAATTCTCAAAATTCCATTTTCTACTTTTGTAATGATATACTGCAATTTGTCAGAATCTGCAATAACTTTTATGCTCGTAGGCTCTTCCTGCTTGAATACTACATTTACTCCTGTACTTACCTGAATTCCGGAGAATTTACCTACATTTCTTGCTTCGCCGTTCAGGTAGGAAGAATTTCCTTCTGAGGTCAGGCTGCTGCGTGTGGTGGAAACGATGGTCTTTTTAGTTTCACTGGAACTGATAATCTTACTCACATCATCCATAGAAAGTTTTCCGTCCAGCATCACAAAAATACTTTCTCCGCCACCACCGTCAATACTTAGCAGAAGGTCATCCAGAATACCATTTTTAGCTTCTGCTGAAAGGAATTTTATTTTACCTCCTGAACTGTTTACTGACATTATTTCATTGTAATTCAGGTTTTTCAGGTACGATGAAATATCTTTACTTAATTCAGACAGATTAGTCTGGACTCTTCGCCCATCGGTGGTATTGCTTTTTTCAGGATTCTCTGTAATCAGAATTTTTAATCCATTGATTTTAGACAGCAACGGTTTAATCTGATCCAACTGTGAATCATCAATATTTAAACTGCTCAGCATACCGAACATCGGTTTGGCAATTTTAATAGAAGTTACTCCTTCTACTTCCTGATATTTTTCGAAAAGTTGATCAAATTTATCTTTTTGTCCATATACGTTGAAGAAATGGGAAAAAGCAAGTGCGAATATTATGAATAGTTTTTTCATGAGTCAATTTTATTTTTTTTTAAGGATGATTATGGATGATCAGGCTGATCTTGGCTAATAATCATCGTCCACCACTTTAGGTTGTACCAATTTTTCACTAACGTTATTTGCAAATATCTGGAATGAATACTTAGTCACATTGATTGCTTCTTCTACATTATCGATTCTCTTGCCATTCACAATGACATAAGAGTTTTCATATCCTGTAGAGTCTTTTGAAATTTTATTTTTAAAAGAGGCATTGTCTACATACCTTGGTTTTCTCTCCTTTTTAAGCCTTCCTCTTTTAGGAAGAATCTCATCAAGTACATCCTTTTCAGCTACATGATTTTCCTGAAAGATAGAGTCTTTTTTGGCTCCTGAGATAGAATCGGTATGAGTATTGACAGCTACCTGGGCCTGATGATCGTTATTTTCTTCAATAAAATCAGATTTTTGTCTTAATACCTCTTCTTTTACCAGCTTTTCCGTATCCGGGGCACCTGTTGCGGCATTATCATTAGTATTGTAAAAGAAAAAACCGATGCCGAAAAGCAGTATGATGCTGGCCGCCATCCAGAACCATTTAGGAAAAGAAGGTTTTTTACTTTCTCTTAATGGAATAATAGGGGTAGTATCCTTTTCACATTCTTTATCTTCTGTCTTCTGAAGAAAGTCTTCGAAGCTCCAGTCCATTTTTTCTTCCCTGATATCCCGGAAGATTTCGTCGTATTTATCTTGTAATTGATCTTTTTTCATAGCTCATCAGTTGTGAGATTTGTTCTTTTACTTTTTGTCTTGCCCGCATAAGGTTGACCCTTACTGCATTTTCTTCCATTTCCAGCATTTCAGAAATTTCAGAAACATCGTACTCTTCTACATCTTTCAAATGGATAACCATTTTCTGCTTTTCCGGGAGCTGATTGATAAATCCTACAATATGTTCTTTAAGATTATCCACTTCCATACTGTAAAGCTCTGACCGGTGAAGCTGCATATCTGCAAAACCTATCTTCACATCGTGATGTTTCAGCCGGTTGAGACATTCGTTCTTGACAGATTTGAGAGCATAGGATTTAAAATTCCCAAACTGCTCCAGCTCGTCTCTTTTCTGCCAGAACTTCATCATCAGGTCCTGCACTACATCTTCTGCTTCATCACTGCTCATGACGAACCTTTTCGCAAAACGATACATCTCGTCTTTGAGAATAAACACCGTATTCTTGAAGGTTTCTTGGGTCATGAGTTTTGTTTCTTATAGGTAAGACAACCAGTCTTTACAATCTATTACATCAAAAATAAAAAAACTTCAAAAAAAAAATCATTTTTTTTATTTTCTATTGGGTTTCAGGCTAAGATAAACCATTAAAAGATTGTTTTCTCTTATAAAAACTTCTATATTTAAATTGTAAAACAATACAACCGTGAAGATAAAACATAAATATGAAGAATAGTCTCAAAATCCACAATCCCTGCCCTGAAAACTGGGACGATATGCAGGATCTTCCATCAGGAAAATTTTGTGAAAAATGTTCTAGATGCGTCATAGATTTTACCCATAAAACGGATGAAGAAATCCGAGATATTTTTAATACAGCTGATGGAGAAAAAATATGTGGCAGAATTACAACAAGGTCATCAGCTTTAGCAGCAGCGGGAATTATTTTAATTACAAATCTCAGCTTTGTTCAGGCTCAAACTAAAGATAGTTTCAGAATGGCTACCGAACAAAAGGCAGCAAACATCACTAAAGTGTCCGGAAGACTGATTTCTAACAGCACAAAAAAGGAAATACCAGGCGCTGAAGTGTTCTTTATCTGTAAATCTAAATACATTAAAGCCATTACCCATGAAGATGGAACATTTGCCTTGGAAATACCCAATGAACTTATTGAGAAGAAAAATATTTTATACTTTGACTTTGATAAGATGAATGAAGTTGAAAAGGTAAATAACAAGAAAGATTCAATCACGTCTATGGGGCTTGAAAATGAAACTGTTATTTTTGAAAAAAACGAGAAATTAGAAAATAAGGAATTTCAAATTGAATCTCACTACGCCACTATCGGTGGCGTCGTTATAATGTCCGAAAGACCTCCTGATTATTATTACTTTAACGGAAAAAGCATTAGTGGAAGAAAGTTTGAGAAATTACAAAAAGAAAACCCGAAGTATCAATTCTTTTTTTTCAAGGGCAAAGAAGCAGAGGTCATTTCCCGGAAAACCTATCTCAATTCTTTAAGGCTCTTATATTCGGACTAAAAAATAAAAACCTCAGAATCATCTGAGGTTTATTTATGTTCTAATAGTTATCAAACACATGCTTCAAAATAGCTTTATCTTCTTCCGTTAAAGCCACTTTTCTTCTTGCCATTGCTCTTTCTGCCACTTCATAGACCTTATCCAACCTGAACCTTTCATCATCTTTCAATCCACCCCATGAAAAGTTTTCCACAAGATTGGGTGGAAAGCCTGGTTTGAAAATATTGGAAGCCACCCCGACCACAGTCCCTGTATTTAACTGCGTATTGATTGCCGTTTTAGAATGGTCTCCCATAATCAGCCCTGCAAATTGTAATCCGGTATCTTCAAAAGCTTTGGTTCTGTAATTCCAGAATTTTACATGGCCGTAGTTATTTTTCATATTGGAAGAGTTGCTGTCTGCTCCGAAGTTACACCACTCTCCGATCACTGAATTTCCTACAAAACCTTCATGCCCTTTACTTGAATAGCCAAAAATAATTATATTATTGACTTCTCCTCCTACTTTACAGTGAGGTCCCACGGTAGTTGCTCCGTAGATCTTAGCACCTAAATTAAATTTAGATTCATCACACAATGCGATTGGCCCCCGAAGGTGACAGCCTTCCATAATTTCTGTATTTTTACCGATATAAATTTTACCGGTTTTTGTATTGATCGTTGAAAACTCTACGGAAGCCCCTTCTTCGATGAAAAGATCTTTTTTATCTCCCAGGAAACCATTTGTTGAAGATAATTCCTGTGATGTTCTTCCCATGGTCAACAGATCAAAATCAAAACTGATTGCATGATGATTATACGTAAAAAGATCTGCAGGTTTTTTAAAGAAAACAAGCTCTTCTTTAATATCAGTCATTTTTTCAATCTGATGTAAAGAAAAATCTTTCATATTAATTCTTGCCGCTACCAATTCATCTTCGTACACCAGCGCCTCTCCCTGTTTCAGGTCTTTGATCTGCTGAATAACCGTTTCAGAAGGCAGAAAATTCGGAACGAGAAAAAGACTTTCTTTTTCTTCAGGAGCATTAAATTTATCCTGAAGATACATTTCCGTAAAATAAGAAGCTTCGGTGTTTCCGAGAAGTTTTTGCCATCTTTCAGAAAAAGTCAGGATCCCGCATCGCATGGCTGCAACAGGTCGGGTAAAGGTAAGCGGAAGAAAATCTTCCCAATATTGTGCGTCTGAAAAAACTAATTGCATTTTTTGAAAGTTAGGGTTAAAAGATAAAAAACAGAGACAAAAAGCTAAAGCTGTTGTTTCTAATTCTATCTAAAACAAAAATACAAAAAGATGGGAGAAATTGTGATAGAAGACAAGAGATAATAGACGGATGGATGACAGATCAGGAAAGTTTGGAGCGAGGAGTATGCGTGGATAGCGGGATAAAGTTCCTAAAAATCAGATTTCATACAACAAAAAAAGCCTTCCAAAAGATTGAAAGGCTTTATTATTTTGAGTAGACAAAAAATTACTTAGCGAATTTTTTGTATTTGTTCATGAACTTATCAACTCTACCTGCAGTGTCAACTAATTTCACTTTACCAGTGTAGAAAGGGTGAGAAGTTGAAGAGATCTCCATTTTGATTAGAGGATACTCTTGTCCTTCGAACTCGATAGTGTCTTTTGTTTCTGCAGTAGACTTGCAAAGAAACACCTCGTCGTTACTCATATCTTTGAAAACAACAAGTCTATAATTTTCTGGGTGGATTCCGTTTTTCATAATACTATTTTTAAAAAATTAAAGTTTGCTTTCGAAATAGTAATGGATATTTCTCTGCTAATTTTAGGTTGCAAAAGTACAACTTTTTTTCTAAATTCCAAATACAGAATCCAATATTTTTTTAATGATAAGAAATTCAAAGTATTTTCGTTAAATTTGGAACTTACTTAAACTTTAATTTCAATGAAATTCAAATTATTACTGGCTTTTTGTTTCTGGATACTTCTTGTAACGGTATCATGCAATAAGGATGATATTACGTTTGATGCTCCTTCACAGCAATTAAGATTTTCAAGAGATACGGTATTTTGTGATACAGTCTATCATCAGGTACGTTCAGAAACCTATGTGGTAAAAGTTTATAATAATGAAGACAAAGATATTCTGATCCCAAGAGTAAACCTTGAGCAGGGAGCAGCCTCATTATATAGAATCAATGTAGACGGAAAGCCTGGATATGATTTTAAAGATGTTCCTTTAAGAAAAAAGGACAGCCTTTATATTTTTGTTGAAATTTCTCCACAGGCTACGGGGCCTGAAGCTATTGCTGAAGACAAAGTAATTTTTTCCGGTCCTGCCGGACAGCAGCACGTGACTTTATTTTCGGTAGTTCAGGATGCAGAATTTTATATTCAGACGCCTACCAATCCTAATGTCATTACCAGCTCTACAACCTGGAGTAATAATAAAGCTAAAATCATCTACGGAAATCTTACCGTCAATCCTAATGTTACATTGGATGTAGATCCCGGAACAAAAATATATTTCCACAAAAACAGTGGGATGAAGGTCGCTTCAGGAGGTGTTTTAAATATCAACGGAACCATGGATCAACAGGTTATCATTCGTGGAGACCGGAATGACACTAAATATGATACGGTTCCCAAAAACTGGAATTCTATTAAAATGGAGCCCAACTCTATCCTTAATATGAACCATGCAAGGCTTTTCGGAGGTATAAAAGGGCTGGAAATGAAGCAGACAACGGCTACCATTACCAATTCGTTCATCCACACCTTCCTGGATTACGGAATCTATGCGGTGGGATCTACAGTGAGAGCTAATAATTTGGTGATGAATAACTGTGGGCTTTCATGTATCGGGATATTCAGAGGAGGAAATCACAGCTACACTCATGCAACGATTGCCAATTATTCCAAATCGATGAGCCAGTTTGACAGAAATGGAATTTTTGCCACCAATGAATGGAAAAATGATGCTGGCCAGATAGAACAGGGAGCTTTACAGCAATTGAGTATCAAAAATAGTATTGTGTATTCTGACCGGGATAACTCAGTGCAGGTTGAGCCTACTTCCGGACAGCAATTCGAATTTTTAATCCAGAACTGCCTGATTAAATACTCTGGAAAATCTGAATCCGGATATACTTTTGACAACAGTCAGAATGTAGTGCAGAGTATTAAAAATGAAGATCCTCAGTTTGTCAATTATTTCATGGCTAAAATGAATCTAAGACTAAAATCAACTTCTCCGGCCAAAGGAAAAGGAAATGTAGCGGTAGCAGGAACAGTGCCTGCTGATATCGTAAATGTATCCAGAACAACCAATCCTACGCTGGGAGCTTATCAATAATGGAAATTACACAATTACAGCAACAGGTCGATGAGTGGATCAAAACCATCGGCGTAAGATATTTTAATGAACTCACCAATATGGCCATGCTGACTGAAGAAGTAGGTGAAGTCGCAAGAATCATTGCCAGAAGATATGGTGAGCAAAGTGAGAAAGAAAGTGACAAAAACAAGGATCTGGGAGAAGAACTGGCAGATGTGCTTTTTGTAACATTATGCCTAGCCAATCAAACGGGAGTCAATCTCCAGGAAGCTTTTGACAGGAAAATGAAAATAAAAACTGATCGCGATAAAGATCGTCATCAGAATAATGAAAAATTGAAGTAGAGACTTCAGATGTTAGAGATCAGACCTCAGGCTGTGACAGTTTGTAATCTGATATTTAAAAACACTGGATCTTAAGAGAGTAATAAAATTGAAGGAGAGATTACATTGCTGATTATAGACCATGCCCGTCTGGAATCCGATGTCTGAAATCTGAAATCTAAAGAAATAATGAAGCTAGAAAAATCAACACTACTAGGAAATAAAACAGTACAGATCAGCGGTTCGAAGAGTATTTCGAATCGTTTATTGATTCTGGAAAGTCTGTTTAGCAATATAAAAATCGGGAATTTGTCTAATTCTCAGGATACACAGTTACTGAAAAAAGCATTGTCTGAAAATTCAGAAACTGTAGACATCCATCACGCGGGAACTGCTATGCGTTTTCTGACTTCCTATTATTCTATTCAGGAAGGAAAAACAACGATTCTTACAGGTTCCAAGAGAATGAAGGAAAGACCGATTAAAAATCTGGTGAATGCCCTGAGAGATCTTGGAGTTGACATCGAGTACCTTGAAAATGATGGATTTCCCCCTTTAAAAATCACCGGAAAAAAGATCAGTCAGACTTCAGTGAATGTTCCTGCTAATATATCAAGCCAGTTTATCACATCTCTCCTGCTTATTGCCGGAAAGCTTGAAAACGGACTGGAAATCAATCTTGTGGGTGACGTAACTTCAAGGTCTTATATTGAAATGACACTTGATATTTTGACTAAATTCGGAATCAGAAACAGTTTTACAGGCAATACTATCAGAGTGGAACCTTTCAATCCCGACGATCAGCCTTCAACAGATTCTTACGAAGTGGAAAGTGACTGGAGCTCTGCTTCTTACTTCTACTCGATCTGTGCTCTTGGAAGGGAAACCCTTCACCTGAAAAGTTTTTATAAAGAATCTACGCAGGGAGATTCTGCGATTTCAAAAATATATGAGGATTTCTTTGGAATTAAGACTATTTTCTCAGAGGATGAGCATAAAATTACATTAGAACCTCAACAGAATTTTTCTTTTCCTGAAAAAATCATCCTGGATATGAACAACTGTCCGGATATTGCCCAAACGCTATGTGTAACGGCCTCTGCTTTACAAATTCCTTTTGAGATCTCAGGATTGGGAACCTTAAGAGTAAAAGAAACGGACAGGCTTCTTGCTCTATACCATGAATTACAAAAACTGGGTACTGAAACAGAAATCACAGACCTTACAATCAAGTCGATCAGTTTCGGGGAACCGCAGGATAATATTTCCATCAGGACCTATCAGGATCACAGAATGGCTATGAGTTTTGCGCCTTTCTGCCTGATCAAAGAACTGAATATCGAAGAGGAAGATGTTGTGGAAAAATCTTATCCGATGTTCTGGAGAGATCTTGCCGGCATCTTGACGAATTAATATTACAACGTAAAAACGGGATAATTTGAAATGAACTTATACATCTGATGTAAATTATCCCGTTTACTACATACTGTTTCATGAAGTCTCTTTTTTCTTTTCTCTGTTTCTTGTCACTGACAGGTTTTTATGCCCAAAGTATCCCAGATTTTTCGGTACCGACAGGATATATCAAGGTGGCGGAAGCAAAGGGAGATCTCGATAAAGATGGCAGAGACGAAATAATTCTCGCATTTGATACGAATATAAAAGCATCAGAACACGAAGGCTCTTCAAACCGGATAGATAAGCTGCGGATGTTTTATATTTTGAAAAATGAAAACAATCATCTTAAGGTCTGGAAAGAAAATTCTACTTTCCTTTTATCCGGCGATACAGGCTTTTCTCCTGAATATAACAGGCTTGCACTTTCCGTAAAAAACAATTGTCTTATTATTGAAGAGGAGTATTCCACCAATTCCCGGCATACTCAAAGCTATAAGCATACTTTCAGATTCCAGGAGGGCGATTTTTACCTGATTGGTTCTGAGGATACGTTTGAAGATACCTGTGATTTTAAATTTATAAATGTCATCAACTTTTCAACCGGAAAAGTAGTGATTGACAAAAAATATTCTTCCTGTGATGAACAAACAAAAGTATTACCCGACGGGTATAAAGAGTTTAACCACAAGTTTCAGGCACTTATCAAAATGAATGATTTCAAAATCGGTGAACATACATTCAGAATTCCCGGTTCAAAGGAGGATTTTGTTTTTTAAGAAGAAAAGCCGGAAGATTGGGGCTGAAAGTGCTTTGCATCCTTATTTTAAATTTTCATTTTTTTTAAGAATACTTCTTAAGAGAGTAAAAATAATTTTTTTTGCTGCCGGCTCCCAATCCATTATTTTCAACAACTTAATTATCTTTTAAAATTAAATTAACTCCTCGTAATTTGATATATTCTTATTTTTAGGTTACAATAAAAATATGAAAAAACTATGTTCAAATTAAACATGAGACGTTTTACGTCCATTACATTGGGTATTGCTACCGCTACCGTATTCTTTTCCTGTTCAAATGACAGTATCACTGAAAGAGACTCTCATGAAACTGTTCTGGCATCTTCCGCAAAACTTACAGGAAAAGCGTCTTTACTTCCTCTTGAGATGAACAGCTGGATGGCCGGTCTCCAGGATAATATTTCTATTTCAAAAATTTCAATTCCAGGAACACATGATTCAGGAGCACGTATTGACGCCCCGGTTGTATCAGGTACAGCGAAAACACAAGACCTCAGCATTGCAGAACAACTGAATGCCGGAGTACGTTTTCTCGATATCCGTTGCAGACATATTGACAATTCTTTTACCATTCATCACGGAGCTATTTATCAGAAGTTAAATTTTGATGATGTACTTAATGCCTGCTATGCTTTTTTAAACAGCCATCCGTCGGAAACCATCATCATGTCTGTAAAAGAAGAACATGAGCCGTCTAATAACACCAGAACTTTTGAAAAGACCTTTGATTCTTATGTTCAGAAAAATGAATCAAAATGGAACCTTGGAACGAATATTCCAACGCTTGGAGAGGTAAGGGGAAAAATAAGATTGCTAAGAAGATTCTCTGCTGAAACAGCCAAAGGAATCAGTGCTACGTCGTGGGCAGATAACACAACATTTGACATCAACAATCCGGGAGCTGCATTAAGGGTTCAGGATTATTATAAAGTAACAAATAATGACGATAAGTGGAACGGAATCTCCGCATTACTGAATGAGGCTAAAAACGACAGCAGCAACAAACTTTATATCAATTTCACGAGCGGGTATAAACCGGGGGTCTTTGGTATTCCTAGTATTCCTACGGTTTCGAATAATATAAATCCAAGGCTTAAAACATTCTTTCAGAATAATACAAAAGGATCTTTTGGAGTAATGCCTATTGATTTTGTGAATGCAGAATTATCCGAACTGATTGTAAAAACCAATTTCTAAGTTATTTAATCGCCAGATATTTTCAAACACAGGCTGCCTTATTGCTGAGGCAGCCTGTGTTATCAGTGGTTTACAAAACCATTGAATGCAAATTTAAAAACGTAATTGATTAAAGTAGAATATAACTCTTAGTAAAGAGCTACCTATTTTTTATCCACTTTAAATTACTTGATAAATTATTTCTCAATCCCGTAAGCGGCAAGAATTTTATTAAAGATTTCTGTATTCTCAAATAATCCTGTAAATTCTTTAGAATTCGGCCCATACGCAAAAACACTCGAAGGAATTGAAGTATGGTCATTGGTACTGAAATTTCCAAATACCCAACCTTCCTTCAGACTTCCGTCAAGGAGCGTTAGTCCACCTGTTTCATGATCTCCGACAACAATGACCAGTGTTTCCTTATTTTCATCGGCAAATTTCATGGCTTTTCCTACGACATGATCGAAGTCTAATAATTCGGTAACCAGTTGCTCTATATTATTGCTGTGTCCGCCTCCATCAGTTTGGGAAGCTTCTATCATCATAAAAAAACCTTTTTTATTTGATTTAAGATCATTAAGCGTAAGATCAAAAGCGTCGGACAGCCAGTTCCCTCTCCCATTGCTGATTCTTTGTGATGCTAAAGGATCAATGATCAGGGTACGGTTATTTATTTTTTCCACTGATTTCAGATCACGGTAGAGATCTACTTTGGCTTCCTTCAATTTCTGTTCTGCTTCCGGGGTTAATCCGCTGGTAGGCCCTCCGATCAGGATTTTTGTTTTGGAAGTGGCAAAATCTTTCAGGATAGGTTCTGAACTGTTTCTGTTGTCCGAATGCGCATAAAAATCTGCAGGCGTGGCATCTGTCACATCCCCAGTTGAGATCAGCCCTGAAACCATTCCTTTAGCCGCAATAATATCGGGGATTTGTGCTAAAGCTTTCCCGGCGTTATCAACTCCTACAAATGTATTTTTGGTTTTCACTCCGGTTGCAAATGCGGTGGAACCCGGTGCGGAATCTGTAATGTATGCATTCGACGAATTGGTTTTAGACCAACCTGTTGATTTCATATTAAATACATTCAGTTTTCCTTTATTTGCCGTGAAGGCTGCATAATATTGCGGCAAAGAGGTACCGTCCGGAATCAGCAGAATTACATTCTTCACTTTTTTGCCTACTCCATCAGTCTTATAAGTGGGAGTATAGGTCGTATATTCCTTCGTATTCTTGTAGAAATTCTTCGGAATTGTATTCATGAATTTTTTGAGATCCGGAATATGGTCTGTATTGATGTAGTCTGCTCCCATATCCATTAGGTTTACCCACGCATTGGGAAAATCCGGGGCTCCGTAAAACCGCATCGGTTTCTGCTGTGTATGGGCCCGCTCAACAGCTGCTTTTATTTTTGCCGTTTCTTCATCTCTCGGAATCCCTTTTCCGTTCCATTTCACTAATCCGGGTAAATCGGCACTGAACATTCCTATTCTTTTCAACTCGTCAGTGGTATAGTTTTTATCAAGATCGCCATCAAAATACAGATAGCTGGGATAATTTCTAAAATCACCGGGTTGCGGCCTTCCTCCTGTAATCACCATTTTAACTCCTGAATTTCCTGTAATTTCAGGATACTTCTTTAAAGTTGCGACCAAAGCTGTCAACGATGATTTATAATCCTGTTTGATATCAATCAGTAATTGCAGTTTTTTAGTCTTATCAGCATATATACTTCCTTTGTTCAGTTTAATCTGTTTTGAAATATTGTCAAGATAAAGACTTTCCAGGGTTCTATCTGGTGAAAGTTCCTTTTCGGTATGGGCTACCCAAAGCTTTCCTTTTACCAGGAAAACATCTGCTTCAACAGATCCAAAATTAGCATAATATGCCTGCCAGAAAGGAATTTCCTGCATATAGTCGTTGTGGGAGTGAGCATTTCCTACATTGTAATTCAAATAATTCTGAGCCTGACTTTCAGTAAAAACGGCTAAGGCCATTACCGCTAGTATTTTTGATAATTTCATTCGTTTATTTTTATGGTCTTGGTCGCGCTGATAAAATGTTTGGGCAAATGCTTTATCGTACGTGTAAAAAACTATATCATTGCAGAGATTCTGCAATGATATAGAGGGTAATATATTGGGCTGATTTTTTACCAACCTTCGTTTTGTTTAATGATTCCGTAGCTGTTTACAATCTCTGCTTGCGGCACCGCCCAAACATTATGTACGGAAGGATTAAAATTTCTGGTAGCCCATACCACCTGTCCGTTGATCCCATGTAAAGGTTTTGCATAGGTAGCCTGAGCATCCCCCCAACGTACAAGGTCTCTGTGACGGTCTGCCCACTCGCCTGCCAGTTCACAACGTCTTTCGTGCTTCAGATCTGGCATTGTACAGCCGGTCTTTGGAGCCAGGCCTGCGCGGGTTCTGATCATATTGATCTCCTGATCCGCATTTCCTCCGGACATCAGCAAGGCTTCAGCTTTGATAAGAATCACCTCTGCATAACGCATAATCGGAACAGCAAGATCTGTACAAGGATAATCTCCGTTGGCACTCACGTGGCCGCTGCTCAATGGATATTTGAAGGCATCCATATATTTATTGAACTGATATCCTGTGAGCGAGTTGGAAGAAGCATATGTTCTTTCTGTTCCGTTAAATGTAAACTTATCTCCAAGTTTCAGAACGGTTGTATTTCTTCTGAGGTCTCCGGCTTCATACTCATCATATAGTTCTTTCGTGGGCTGGAAATACCCCCATCCGTTATATTCTCCCCAACCTTTGTTCTCAAGCATAACTCCAGGAAGGATACTTCCCACAGAGTTAAATTTAGGAGTACTTGGAACTGACCAGATATATTCTGAACTGTAATTATTTTCGGCTTTGAAAACATCTGCATAATTGTTCAGTAGGTTTCTATTGCCTTTAGTCATGACCTCATTCGCCCAAAAGGCTGCATTCTGCCAGTCTTTCATGAATAAATATACTTTTGCCAAAAGTGCCCATGCTGCAGCCTTATGAGGTCTCCCGTAATCTTTGGCCGGAAGCTCTGCCTGGCTTGGCAGTAATTCCGCTGCTTTTTTAAGGTCTTCAACAATGAATTTGTAGTTTTCCATCACATTGGCTGCTCTTGGAGTCGGACCGTCCGGCTCTTTGGTACGGTCTACAATGGGAATACCTGCTTTTTCATTTCCGTAGCTGTATGCTAATTCAAAGTACATTCTGCTGCTCATAAACAGCGCTTCTCCCAAGTATTTATTTTTAACCGCCTGTGATGCCTGGATATTATTAACATTACGGATAACGCGGTTCGCCACTCCAATTACTGTATATCTCTTGTTCCACTGGGTTTCCAGATCTCCGGCAGCAATATAATTGCTGCTGAAATTCTTCACATTATCCGCTTCACTTTTTGATCTACCCGTTACCATATCATCGCTGGCATTGATGAACCAGAAAAAACCTCTTCCGTAAAACTCACTGTCTGAAAGTGGCTTGTACATTGCATTGGCTCCGGTAATCAGGTCATTTTCAGTTTTCCAGAAACTGGCTTCTGTTGGAGTTCCTTCCGGCTGTATATCCAATTCGTTGGTACAAGATAACAATGATGCAGATAGCCCTGTTATTATTAATATTCTATTGAAAATTTTCATCTTTTTACTTTTTAAATTGTTTTAGATTAAAACCCGACTTCAAGTCCGAAAATAAATGAACGGGCCTGCGGATATCTTCCGGTGTCAACGCCATAGGTTTCCATTCCCACCTCAGGATCGAAGCCTGTATATTTGGTAATGGTAAACAGGTTATTGCTGGTAACGTACACTCTGATTTTATTCACATCCAGTTTTTTGTAAAGTTCTCCCGGGAGCGAGTATCCTACTGTAAGGTTTTTTAATCTTAAATAAGAACCGTCTTCCACATAAAAATCCGATACTTTAGAGTAGTTACCACCCGGATCCCCCTGCATCAGTCTTGGAATATTGGTGTTGGTATTCTGAGGCGTCCATGCGTTCAGGATATCTCTGTCCATATTATAATTCTGCCCTGTTCCACCCGGGTTTAGTGAAATAAATTTCAATCCGTTGAATATTTTATTTCCATAGACTCCCTGGAAGAATAGGTTGAGGTCAAAATTCTTCCATGTCATATTGTAGGACAATCCGTAAGAAAATTTAGGATAAGGGTTCCCCAGGTTTACGAAATCATTATTATTTAATGTTCCGGTATTTCCGTCTTTTTTCAGGAATTTAATATCTCCCGGCTTCGCATTGGGCTGAATAAGGTTACCATTGGCATCCTTATAATTGTCTATTTCTGCCTGGGTCTGAAAAATTCCGCCAGTTCTGTAGCCATAGTATGAGTAAAGAGGTTCGCCCACTTTTATACGGGTCGGTTTCAAGACTCCTCTCACATTATTACTGCTCACAAAGATCTCGTCTACACCAGCCAATTGTTTCACCGTATTTTTTAGTTGACTAATAGTTGCCCCGATTGAGTAAGTAAAATCTCCTTTGCTTTTGCCGTTATAATTGATTCCCAATTCATATCCCTTATCCTGAAACAATCCGGCATTGAGATATCGGTCAATATACAGTTCCGTACTTGAAAGGTTAACATTGAAGATCTGATGTGTGGATTTTTTAACAAAATAATCGAATTGAAGGGAAAGACTGTTATGGAAGAAAGAAGCATCCACTCCGAAGTTCGTCTGCTCGGATTTACCCCATTTCAAATCCCGATTAGGTTTTGTGGTCGCATAGTAAGCAATATTCTGCGTCGGATCCTGCCCGAAAATAATATTGTTATCTCTTATCATCAGTGGATTTACTGCCTGGAAAGAAACACCACCAAGGTTTCCCAAGATCCCATAGCTTCCCCTTAGCTTAAGATTGGAAAGCCAGGAAATTTCGTTCATAAAATTCTCTTTGGAGGCCACCCATCCTCCAGAAACGGAATAGTAATTGGCAAAGTGGTTTTGTTTTGCTACCAAGGAGGTACCGTCTCTTCTTCCCAGCAAACTGATGATATATTTTCCTGCGTAGTCATAATTAACTCTTGCCAGGTAAGACGTCAGTGCCTGTCTGTATTTATAACTATATACTTCCTTGTTGGTATCTGCCGCATTTTGAAGATATCTGAAAACTTCGGCTTCACTTCTGAAATCAAAGGCTTTTGCCCTGAAGCCATCTTCAGTTGTTTTCTGGAAAGTGAATCCTGCGAGAGCGTCAAAATTATGTTTACCCAGCGAAAATTTATAAGTAAGAAGCTGCTCGGCAAGAGAAGTGGATATATTGTTGGATTGATATTCCAGGCTATTGGTATCAAATATTTTTCCAACCTCCAGCACTCTGGAAGTAAATTCCTTGATATTTCCCAGTTTAAATGTCTGGGAAAAATTGGAACGGAACTTTAAATCTTTTGCTAAGGAAACTTCTATGTAAGGATTGATCAGTATCTCATGGGTAGGATTCTGAATGCTGATCCTTTTAAGGTAAGCAACAGGATTGATCATATCTCCGTATCCACCGGCCACATCGATTGGAAGACCGGAAAACGCACCTGTAGGAGTGTATACGGAAACGTTGGGCGGATAATACATGGCAGCAACTAGTGCACCTGTATACCCATTCTTCGTGTTTGCCGTATTGCCGTCAGAGTAACTGTAATACATATTTTCACCAATCGTGAACCAGTCTTTTACTTTATGTTCGGAATTGACTCTGAAGTTATATCGTTTTGCCTGAGTATTTAAAAGGATACCTTCAAGATTCCTGTGGTTCATTCCTACAAAAAATCTGGATTTTTCACTTCCTCCGCTCAGATTGACATTGTATTCCTGGATCGTTCCCGTACGGAAAATCTCATTCATCCAATTGGTTCTGGTGATTCCTCCGTCAGTATATTTATTTGCGTTGAAGGCCATCGGAAGGCTGCTCAGTTTTCCGGCATTTTCATAAGCCTGGCGCATTACATTCTGGAATTCTGCTGCATTCAAAGATTCCTTTAATCTCCAGGCTTGATTAATTCCGTATTTAACATCAAAATCTACCGTTAACGCTCCTTTCTTACCTCTTTTTGTAGTAATAAGGATAACACCACCTGAAGACCTTGCTCCGTAGATCGCTGCTGAGGCATCTTTAAGTATAGAGATATCCTGAATATCATTTGGATTAATATTGGGTGTTCCGTTGAAAACAACACCATCCACTACGTACAACGGAGTTTCTCCATTTACTCCACCGAGACCACGGATATTCACTTTGGGTACCCCGTTAGGATCTCCTCCTTCGTTGACGACCGTTACACCAGGAGCTTTTCCCTGAAGGACTTCTCCTACTCCTGATAAAGATCTTGAACTGAGCTTATCCAATGAAGCCTCTGCCACAGCACCGGATACCTTACTTTTTTTCTGGGTTCCGTATCCAACAACGACAACCTCATCGATGGATTTTTCTTTAATACTGTCGTTTTTTTGTGAGAGGAACATCGGTGAAGCTGATATTGCACCAATAAGTAATACCCTGCCAGTGAGATAACTTACTGAAACCGGGACTTTAAATACATTCATGACATCCTTTTTAATTAGATGCAAAATTAGAACAGCCTCTCCCCGGACTTCATTAAGATTTTCTTATGTTTTTATTAAGAAATTTTAGCTTTGTTCGAACAAAGCCTCTCAACGCAATAAATTAAAACACTGTTTTCCAGCACAATAAACAGATAAAGTAGTAATTCTGTTTTAATCAGACCTTTTGTTGTATGTTAAGTTTATTTTAAGTTTGAAACAGAAATAGTATAATAAAAAACACGGTCCCGTTCTGCCACATCATCAATACTTCCCTGTTTTTATCAAGCTTTTATCTTTACACTATTTTTGAAACCGGCCATAACAATACCTTCGTGAATAGTGAAACGTATACATATTGGATTGAATCATTTTCAGATATAATAAATAACAGAGTTCATTTTTCTTTTTTTACATTTGCTGAAATTAAAATCATACAGATTAAATGACCATTATCATTACAGGAACCTCATCAGGGATCGGATTTGCACTGGCCGAATATTTTGGTAAAAAAGGACACCAGGTATATGGCTTAAGCAGAAAACATACGGACAGCCAGTATTTCAAATCTATCCCGACAGATGTTACCGACAATACTGCTGTACAAAATGCGATCGCAGAAGTTCTGCAAACAGAGAGCAGAATTGACGTTCTGATCAACAATGCCGGAATGGGTATGGTGGGTGCAGTGGAAGATTCTACCAAAGAAGATATTTTAAAGCTATTCAGCCTGAATCTGGCAGGTTCCGTTCAGATGATGAGCGCGGTCATGCCAACCATGCGTGAACATAAATTCGGTAAGATCATTAATATTTCCAGTATCGGAAGTGAAATGGGATTGCCTTTCCGGGGATTTTATTCGGCTTCAAAATCAGCGCTAGATAAAGTCACTGAAGCGATGAGGTATGAAGTATACCCATGGAATATTGAGGTTTGCTCACTTCATTTAGGAGATATTAAAACCAACATCGCAGAAAACAGAGTAATCGCTCAGGTTTCTGAACCTTATAAAAGTGTTTTCAACAAAGTATATTCCCTTATGAACTCACATGTAGATGATGGAACTGATCCTGGAGAAGTAGCGGCCTATATTGAAAAGCTTCTGTCAAAAAATACATGGAAAGCTCATTATTATTTTGGTAAATTCGGGCAGAAAATCGGAGTTCCTTTGAAATGGATTCTTCCACAGGGAATGTATGAGAATTTAATGAAGAAATATAATAAACTGGACTAGTTTCAGTTATTTAAAAAAATTATTAACTGTATTTAAACCATTAAGACAAAAATGGCTTCACCGTTAAGCTGAGAATGATTGATCACGATGCCAGTTCATTCTTAATGATTTAAATAAAATTAGCATTGAAATTATTTCTGAAAATATTTTTTGTTGTCTTCTGCGTTTTTGTACAAGCGCAGAAAAAACAGTATTGGCTGATTGACACGGAAACCAAAGTCAGAAAAAAAGTAAAAGACTCTACATCTGCGGTAAAGTTTCTTGACTCTCTGGCTCAGAATAATTATTTCTTTACTCAACTGAAGGACGTAAGAGTAAAAGGTGACAGCACGGAAATATTTTTTGATAAAGGGAAAAATTTTAATCAGACGTATGTGGATCTATCACAGGATATCGTTCAAAAGTTAAAAATTCAGAAAGACTTTTTCACCAAAAATCTGGACTCTACGAAGAAAAGTATCAACAAGTTTTATATTGATGACGGATATTCTTTCAGCAGAATCAAATCCAAATACAAAGGTCAGAAAAACGGTTTCCCTATCGTAGAACTGGACATCAATAAAAATGATAAAAGAACGATCGACGGATTTGTAGTAAAAGGTTACGAAAAAGTTCCCAAAAGATTTATCAAAAATCTGGAAAAGGAGTTTAAAGGGAAAACCTACGATGATAAAAACCTTCTGGCCATCAACAAAAACTTCCAGAGTCACCCGTTCCTGACCCTGGAAAGGCAACCACAAACACTTTTCACCAAAGATTCTACCAATATTTATCTGTTTTTGGAAAAGAAGAAGACCAATACTTTTGACGGGGTAATCGGCTTTGGAAATGATAAAAAGGATAAATTTACCTTAAACGGGACGATGAATGTCAATTTCCGGAATATGTTCAATGGTTTTGAAGCGATCAGCTTATATTGGCAGAGAAACCCCGACAGAGGGCAGACGTTCGACCTTCAGGTGGACATTCCCTATCTTTTCAAATCGAATGTCGGGATGAATGCCAAAGTGAATATTTACAGGCAGGATTCAACATTCGCCAATGTAAAATTCCTTCCTGCGTTTTACTATCATATCAACAACAGAAACAAAATAGGTTTCAGAGCTACGTTGGAAACTTCTACGATTATGGATTCTCTGTATGCAGCGGGAAAAGATTACAACAAAAGAGGGATCGGAATCTGGTATCAGATGACGGAACCTACGGATATTGATTTGTTTATGTATAAAACAAAGATCAATGTCGGCTACGATTTTTTAACAACAACCTATACAAAAGACAATATCAAATCAAGACAAAACCAGTTCTATTTCTTCGGGGAGCACAACTATCATATTTCAGGTAATCATTTCCTTAACATCAAAGGTGAAGGTGCCCTGATGGATTCTAAAATGGAATTTTCCGCCAACGAATTATACCGTTTCGGAGGCTGGAATTCTATGCGGGGCTTCAATGAAAACTCTCTCGCCGCCGATTTTTATTATTACGGCAGTCTGGAATACCGGTATCTTATCGGCAGCCAGGCCTTTTTTGACCTTTTTGGGCAATATGGGCAACTCAACAATAAATCTCTTAATGTAAAGCCCAAACTTTATAGCGTCGGGCTCGGTTTTAATTTCTTTATCCCTATTGGTTTGATGAGTTTCCAGCTGTCAAACGGTAATGAATTTGGAAATCCTTTCAAGTTCAATGACATCAAAATCCATTGGGGAATTCTGAGCCGTTTCTAATCTTCCAGATAATAACATTCTTTATTTTCGAGCTGGTATAAATATCAGGTAAAAAGGGTATTTGATGTAAACCCAAACCTTAACGTCCCAAAAATCAAAATATTACAAGTATTTACGATAAAAATTATTTACATTTGCCTAAAGACACAATGAAAAAAAGTAAATTAAATGTGTTATGAAAACTAAAATTTCATTGATCATCGGATTGTGTCTAAGCTTTTCAATTGCTACCTCTGCGCAAAGTACCTCCCTGTTCCTTCAAAAAAGTATGAAAGCACTGGGAAATTGGGAAACGATAGATAATTTTGAATATACCACTATAAGAATGAACCTGGATAAATGGCAGGGATATGACTTCAGCAATCCTATGCCTGAAAAAGACTCATTTTTTCTTAGTTTTGACAGGAAAGAAAATCGCTTTCTGCATCATACCCAAAATCATTATCCCGGCGGTTACTTATTTGATACTTACAGACTAGGACGGGATAGCACCTATTATGTGTATGACGGAATTGGAAGCAGAACCGGAAGAGAACTTATCAATCTGGGCTCATCATCTTTTAATAACAGAAAGAATGCTTTATTAAATGCTTTTCCCTATTTCATCCTAAAACAATTACTTTCGGATAGCAAAGATGAGTCTTTACTTGCAGAAGAAAAAGATTTCATTATTTCCAGAAAGACCTCAGCAGGTACAGAAGAGTATCTGTTTGACAAAAATACTTTTCTCCTGAAGAAAATATCCAAAACACAGGGCCAAGATACTCTGATCCAACGCTTTGACGATTATTCATCCACTGACGGATTAATGATAGCCAGGAAAAGCAGTCTGGAGCGCAATGGAACCCTTGTTTACTCCGACTCATTAACCTCGTTCAGATATAATAAAGGAATTGATAAAAAAGTTTTTGATTTTCCGGCGGGGTACAAATCTGTTACCGAGCAATCCCCAAAACTTTCAGCAAAAAACCTTGCCAAAGATATTTACCTGATTGAAAATGTAGATGGTGACCGAAATGTACTGTTTGTCAATATGGGAACCTATATAGTTCTTACTGAAGCGCCAGTATCTTCATCAACTGCCCAATCAATCCTTGAAATCATACATACGACCTTACCGGGTATTCCTGTCAAATATGTTCATCTTTCTCATTTCCATAATGACCATATCGCAGGTATTGCCCAGCTTGTAAGAGAAGGGGCAAGCATTATCTGTACAGAAAGCATGAAACAACCTGTTACAGCTATGCTGTCCAATACCGATAACAACCTCTATAAAAACGGCAAGGTAGATTTCATGGTTTTTAATGGTAAAAAACGATTACAAAATGGACGGAAGACCCTTGAATTTTTTGAAATTCCCAACAGCCATGCCAAAGGAATGTCATTTTTGTATATTCCTGATGAAAAACTGATCTATCAGGGAGATTTGCTGTCTTTGCCTGCCGATTCGTATCTCACGCCGGCTATAGCGGTTACAAAAGAATTTTCCGCCTTTTTACGTCAGAAAAAGATAATCTTCACGCAGATTATCGGACATCATGGTCTTGCCGTTATATCTGAAAACACTTTTGATAAAGTGATCCATATGAAATAATCAGATTTATAGTAATGCATTCGTGGAGTTATTTAAACATATAATAAAATAAAAACACCTATACCAAAGATATTTTTCACTTTAAAATTGTGTTAATTATGTATGTTAAAAAATATTTAAATCGTATTTTTATTTTAATATCTCCTTAAAATACTGGTAACAATGTCCCGCTAAATTTGCCTTCAAAAAAATGAAGAGAACTTTAGCTACTTTTGCCGTTTTTTTACTTCCTCTCTATTTTACTGCCCAGGAGATCAATATTTCGGGAAATGTAAAATCTGAAAACGGCTCAAGTGTTTCCGGTGTAAACATTACTGATAAAAATACCGGTAAGACAGCGACTACAGATGAGAATGGAAATTTCACTATTTCTGCTCATCCGAATGATATCCTTGAATTCATGTCTCCTGAATTTTCTGTTTACACTGTGGAGGTTTCTTCAAAAAGGCAGTATTCAGTTGTCTTAAAGAAAACGAATGAAAAGCAAATTGAAGGTGTGGTAATTACTGCTTTAGGGATTGCCAAAAAGAAAGAAAAAATCGGATATTCTACACAGGAAGTGGGAACCAAGCAATTTGAAACCATCACCACTCCGAGCATCGGAAACCTTTTCTCGGGACAGGTTGCAGGTCTGAATGTTTCCAATCCGACAGGAATGCAGCAGGCACCGCAGTTTACATTAAGAGGAAACTCAAATCTGGTATTTGTCATAGACGGTGTTATCGTAGAAAAAGAAGTTTTCCAAAACCTGGATCCGAACAATATTGAAAATATCAACGTACTGAAAGGAGCAACAGCCTCCGCATTATACGGCTCAAGAGGCCGATACGGAGCTATCCTGATCACAACTAAAAGTGCTAAAAAGAAAGGATTTTCTATAGAATTTTCTCAAAATACGATGATTACAGGAGGGTTTACCAACCTTCCGAAAACACAGACCGAATACGGAAACGGTTCCCATGGAAAATATGAATTCTGGGACGGAGCAGACGGTGGTGTGAATGACGGAGATATGATCTGGGGACCAAAATTTGTTCCCGGTCTGCAAATTGCCCAATGGAACAGCCCGATACGAGATAAAGTGACAGGGCAGACAATTCCCTGGTATGGTGCTGTCTCCGGAACGCAGTATAACGACAAATCAAGATACGAAAGGGTCCCTATTGACTGGAGATATCATGATAATTTAAAGACATTCATGAAGCCCGCAGTTATTAACAACAATAATTTTGCGGTCAGCTACAGAAATAATAAAGATGTCTACAGGTTATCAGGAAACTTCATGAATTATGATGACAGGGTTCCCAATTCATACTTACAGAAATATGGAGTCAATTTCTCTTCTGAAAACCATTTTGGTGAGAAATTTATATTTGATACCAAATTCAACTTTAATCAGACCTTTACACCAAATATTCCCAACTACGATTACAACCCAAGCGGACACATGTATACGATCCTGATATGGATGGGTGGTGATGTGAACGGAAAAGACCTTAAGAATCACATGTGGGTTCCGGGACAGGAAGGCAGACAACAGGCCAACTGGAACTATGCATGGTACAACAACCCATGGTTTGGTGCTGAATATTACAAAAACCAAAACAGAACCAATATCATCAATGCTCAGACTGGGCTTGAATATAAGGCCACTCAGGATTTCTCTGTGAAAGGAAAGATTTCGATTGTCGAAAATCATAACAAGCAGGAAATATTCAGCCCTTATTCTTATTTCAATTACAGTGCGCCGAGAAGTGGCGGATATATTGTAAATGATACCAAGACATGGAACCTCAACTATGATGTATTGGCTACCTATAAAAAGAAAATATCAGAAAACTTCGACTTTACGATCAATGCCGGTGGTTCTGCCTTCTATTACAAAAACAATAAGAATGAAAGATCTACTGACGGCTTAAAAGTTCCGGAACTCTACTCTTTTGACAATTCTATCGGAGCACTTAAAAATTATACATACCTGAAAGAAAAATTGATCTACAGTGCTTATTCGACAATCGATATTGGCTTGTACAATGCATTTTTCATCAACTTCTCAGGACGTAACGACTGGTCTTCCACACTTCCCAAGGCCAACAGGTCTTACTTCTACCCTTCTGCATCCATCAGTGCTGTCATTTCTAATCTGGTAAAAATGCCGGAAGCTGTTAATTTGCTGAAGGTATCCGCGTCATGGGCAAAAGTGGCTTATGACTTCCAGCCATATTCCATCAGAAATTATTATCTGAACAATAAAGGAATTACTTTTAACGGTAATCCCACATTTTATTATCCAACGATCCTTAATGTAGAAAACTCTTTAAAACCGGAGCAGACAAAATCTTATGAACTGGGGCTGAGTGCAGGTTTCCTGAACAACAGAATTACTCTGGATGCTACCTATTTCAGAACTTTAGATTATAACAACATTCTGCAATTTCCGAGTGCGGAATCATCCGGTTTTATCTCTCAATATGTAAACGGTAACGAGTACACGACAAAAGGATTTGAAATCTCTCTTGGTCTGGTTCCTGTAAAAACAACTGATTTTACGTGGAAAACATTGATCAACTGGAGTACATTTGAGCAAAAGCTGACTTCTATTTATAACAATATGCCGAACTACAACAACATCAAGTTGGGGGAAAGAATGGACAGCTATTATGATTATGAATGGCAAAAATCTCCAGACGGAAAAGTTATCCTGGATGCCAATACAGGAATGCCGACAAGAGCAAATACACAAACAAACTTAGGTCATTTTAATCCTGACTGGACTTTTGGAATCAACAACTCATTCAAATACAGAAAATTAACCCTAAATATCGGAATCGACGGAAGTATTGGCGGGATCATGAGATCTCAGGTCGTTGAAAAAATGTGGTGGGGAGGAAAACATCCGAATTCCGTGGCCTACAGAGATCTTGAGTATGCTAATCCTGGAACGTATTATTTCGTGCCGGATGGGGTAAATTATAACGCCGCAACGGGGCAATATACCCAGCATACCAAGGCCATAAGCTTCCAGGACTGGGCACAGAACTATCCGTATCAGGCCAGAGTAACACAAAATGAAAGTGAAGAATTTGCAAATGTATTCGACAGAACTTTCATCAAATTAAGATCGGTAGTACTGGAATATGACTTCTCCTACTTATTGAATCCTAAAGGAATGGTGAAAAGCTTTACAGCCAATATTTCAGCCTACAACCTTGCGATGTGGAAAAAATCGAAAAACCTTTATTCTGACCCGGATTTCCAGATCAGATCAGGAAGAACGGGGGATACGACCAATGATATTCAGGATCCTTCCAGCAGATGGTTCGGAATCGGATTTAATCTTAAGTTTTAATTTAACAGTCGATATTACAATGAAAAATAATATATTCAACACAGAAGGACAGAAAGGCAAAAAAACAAAAAGACTCATCACAGCATTATTTACAGCAGGAGTGTTGGCATTGACTTCATGTGAATCCAACCTTGATAAAATCAATGAAAACCCTAACGATCAGGCTAGTATTGATCCTAAATATCTGCTGACTTATGTTTCAAAATATACATTCCAGGTAGATGCGGATAATATGTATGCTTCTAGAATGATGATCGGTACCGACGGGGAAAATAAGTACCAGTACATGAAGTGGAATGATGCTTCCTTTGAAGTGTATACCAGAGAACTTCTGAATACTGTAAAAATGATGCAGGAGGCCGAAAAAAGAAATAATAAAAACTATATAGCTATCGGTAAGTTGTTAAGAGCTTACCATTTCTTTACGATAAGTTTAAAAGTAGGGAGCGCTCCATATTCCGAAGCGGTAAAGGGAGAATCCGGCATTACACAAGCTAAGTACGACAGTCAGGAAGCCATTATGTCCGGAATTTTATCAGAATTGAAGGAAGCCAACGATCTTATCAATACCAACGATAAAATTGAAGGGGATATTATTTTCAACGGTGATGCTTCAAAATGGAAAAAACTGATCAATTCATTCCGCCTGAAAGTGTTGATTACTTTATCTAAAAAAACAAGTGTGGGAAATTATACCATTGCCACAGAATTTGCATCTATTGCCGGAAGCCAACCGTTAATGACTTCCATTTCAGACAACGGAGAACTTAAATTTGCCGATGCTGCCGACAGCAGGTACACGATGTTTAATAACAGCGGATACGGATCAAGTTTATATATGGCTGATTATTTCATCAACTTATTTAAAGACCGAAACGATCCTAGATTATTTACCTTTGCTGCCCAGACCACAGGAGCCAAGGAAGCCGGAAAAGCCATCACAGATTTCAGTGGCTACAACGGTGGGAATCCTACGTCATCTTATTCTGATAATGCGGCATTGATTACTGCTAAAAATATTTCTAAGGTAAATGACCGTTTCTACAAAGATCCTACGAATGAACCTTCTTCAATTTTAAGTTATCCGGAGCTTGAATTTATCCTTGCCGAAGCAGCTGCCAGAGGATGGATTTCAGGATCTGCAAAAACGCATTATGACAACGGAATTAAAGCAAGTTTCACATTTTATCAAACGTATGTTAAAAACCCGGGACAATATTTCACAGGATTTGATGTGAACCAATATCTGGCTACACCTTTGGTGGTATTTGATAATTCAGCACCATTACAGACTCAGCTGGAGAAAATTATGACTCAGAAATACATGACCATGTTCCACCAGTCACAATGGACTTCTTATTATGATTACCTGAGAACAGGTTACCCTAATTATCCTTTAAAATCGGGAGTTCCGGCACCTTTCAGATTCAGGTATCCGCAGTCGGAGTACAATTATAACAGTACAAATTTAAAAGCTGCACTTACCACTCAGTACGGAGGAAACGATAATATCAATTCTAAACCCTGGTGGCTGCAGTAGAAAAATTAAAGAACAACAAAAAGGATTTTCGAAAAAAATCTGATTATTTTATTTAAAAACAAAGAAATCGCAGGAAAATCCTATTAACTTGCGGTTTCTTTCTTATTACGATTGCACATGAACAGAAGAGAATTTTTAGAAAAATCAAGTATTTTATTGGCAGGATTAGGAACTTCAAGCGTTCTGCACCCCGCTATTTTAAAAGCTTTGGCTATTGAACCGGCTGCCCGGTCGACTTTTTACGATGCAGAGCATGTTGTCATTCTGATGCAGGAGAACCGTTCCTTTGATCATGCTTTTGGTACGCTTAAAGGAGTCAGAGGCTTTTTGGATAAAAGAGCATTTGTAAAACAGGATGGCCATTCTGTTTTCTTTCAAAAAGACAATAGCGGTAAATACGCTTCTCCTGCCCGGCTGGATCTCAGAAATACCAAATCTACCTGGATGAGCTCGCTTCCCCACTCATGGGATAATCAACAGAAAGCTTTAAATAAAGGTAAATATGACCAATGGCTTCAGGCAAAAGCTTCCGGAAACAAAGATTATCAAAAAATTCCCCTTACACTGGGCTATTATAACCGTGAAGACCTTCCTTTTTATTATCAGCTGGCAGATGCTTTTACCATCTTTGATCAATATTTCTGCTCCTCACTGACAGGGACCACGCCGAACAGACTCTTTCATTGGTCCGGGACTTTAAGGGAACAGCAAAACGGAAAGGTAAAAGCCAATGTTTATAATGATAATATCGATTATGATAAGGCCCGTCAGGCAAAATGGAAAAGCTTTCCGGAAATCTTAGAAGAGCAGCAGGTATCATGGCGTATCTATCAGAATGAAATCAGTCTTCCGAAAGGAATGTCCGGAGAACAGGAAGCCTGGCTGAGCAACTTTACAGACAACCCTATTGAATGGTTCTCAAAATACAATGTCAAATTTTCAAAAGGATATTACCAGAATATTCCAAATATCATTACTTATCTGAAACAGGAAATCACCAAGAACCCCAACAGAAAAGATAAACTTGAAGCCATGATCTCCGAATTGCAGGAAGATCAGGTGAAATACCATCCGGATAATTATTCAAAACTATCCCAAACGGAGAAAAACCTCCACGAAAAAGCCTTTACCACCAATGTGAATGACCCCGACTACTGGAATCTTGAAATCGGAAAAGATGAAAATGGGGAAAGACTTGTCGTCCCGAAAAGTGATGTGCTTTTTCAGTTCAGAAAAGATGTGGAGGAGAAAAAACTTCCGTTGGTTTCCTGGCTGGTAGCTCCTGAACATTTTTCAGACCATCCCGGATCGCCGTGGTATGGAGCATGGTACATTTCTGAGGTATTAAACATTCTTACCAAAGATCCTGAAATGTGGAAAAAGACCATATTCATTATTAATTACGATGAAAATGACGGATATTTTGACCATGTCCTTCCATTTGCCCCTCCGATGAACCCGAGCCAACCCGTAGATATGAACGGAAGAGAAGGAGTTGAATATGTGGACCAATCTCAACAATACATGTCTGATCCTTCATTACAAAGCCATGAAAAAATTGAAGGGACAGTAGGCCTGGGCTACCGGGTACCTATGATTATTGCTTCTCCATGGACTAAAGGAGGTTTTGTAAATTCAGAAGTATCGGATCATACGTCAGTACTTCAGTTTCTGGAGAAATTTATCATGAAAAAATTCAAAAAGAATGTTCATGTAGACAATATCAGTGACTGGAGAAGAGCGATATGCGGGGATCTTACGTCGGCCTTTAATTCTCCTGATGTGAAAGTCCCCCAAATGGGTTATTTAAATCAGAAAGATTTTGCCAAAACCATTAATGCCGCGAAAAATAAACCGGTACCAGACCTGAAATGGTATTCGGAAAATGAGCTGAATCAACAGCTTCTCGACATCCAGGAGAGAGGAACAAAACCATCCAACCCTCTTCCTTATAACTTCCATGTGAATCTGGACAATGGTAAGATCAGAATGACCAACTTAAGAGATAATGGGGTTCCATTATTACTTTATGACAAAAATCGTCTGAATACAGATCATTATCATTTTGCTTATGCCCTATATGCCCAGCAGGAACTATCACATGATGTACAGTCCGGAGCATATGATTATGAGGTTTTCGGACCGAACGGGTTTTTCAGAAAATTCAAAGGAGATGCAACTCCCGACTGCGAAGTATTATTCATCAATAACCCTTCTAAAAACCAGATTGAGCTGGTCTTTAAAAATCATAAAAAAGCCGGTTTGGCCATCAATATAGAAGACCTGTACGAAAAAAATAAAAAGGAGGTGCCTCTAAAAAAAACAGAGGAGAAAATAATCTTAGATCTTACCAAAAATAAAGGCTGGTATGATTTGAAAGTAACCCTTGCAGGCCATATCTGGCACTTTGCCGGACGGATAGAAACCGGAAAAATCTCAGTATCCGATCCTCATTGGAATTAATTGAAATTATATAACTCAACAAAAGATCCTGTACAAAATGTACAGGATTTTCTTTTAAACAAAGGAAAACACACTTTATAATTCATCAATCATATTTAAATATAAACTACTTATTTTTAACAATATAAAAAATATATGATATTTTTTTTACAGTATGTCGAATTTTATTATATTCACTTAACTAATTCTCAGCATCATGAAAAAATTAAATTTAACGATTGCATTGTCATTATTCGCAGTTGCCGTATCCGGGAATCTGAGTGCACAGGATACCAACACGGATAACCACACGATCACGATTTCTGTTCCCGAAGTTGCATTGGTAGACATTGAACCTGCTGCTACAAAAAACCTTACTTTAGGATTTACAGCTCCAACTGAAGCCGGAAACCCTGTTGTAGCAAGTGCGGCCAATACTACGCTGTGGCTTAATTATTCTTCCATCAAATCTGTTGCAGACCCAACCCGTAATGTAACGGTAAAAATGAACGCCATTATCCCCGGAGTTGATATCCACGTTACTGCGGCGGCAGCTACAGGCTCAGGAGGTGGTACATTGGGAACATCTGCAGGGCTTTTAACATTAAGTGCTGCTGACCAGACCATCATCTCAGGGATTGGAAGTGCTTATACGGGAAACGGTGCCAATAACGGCCACAATCTTACCTATGCTCTTGCACCGGGTAGTGGCCCGGGAGGAGTTGCAGCCTATGCAGATTTACAGGCAACCGCAACTACAGTAGCAACTGTTACCTATACGATTTCAGATAACTAGAAGAAATTCACCATTAAAAACAAACCTGAAGAAATTGCCCCACAGTTTCTTCCGGGTTTTTATTACCATCTAATTAAACTTTACATGACTATGATAAAGCGTGTCCTTATTTTGATTTCCCTGATCTTGCAGTTTTGCTTTTTACATGCCGGTATTGTGGTCCTCAATGGTCTTACGCATTCTTACAAAGTAGAAAACGGAAAAGTTTATAAGGGCAAGATTGCGATAGAGAATACAAGTACTAATCCTCAGAATGTAAAAATATTTTTGCAGGATTTCAAGTATCAGTCTGACGGAACTACCCATTACACGGCACTTCATACCAATAACAGAAGCAATGGTTCATGGATTAAACTCAACACTAATCTGGTAGCGCTTAAAGGAAAAGAAAAAACTGAAATATTCTATGAAATCACAGTACCGAATACATCTGTAGACCCGGGAAGTTACTGGAGTGTAATCATTGTGGAACCAGTAGAAGATATCAAACCCAGCAATGATAAACCGGGAGTAAACATTACCTCTGTTATTCGTTATGCTATTCAGGTTATCACCGATTATAATGCAGAAAAAGCAAAACCTGATCTGAAGTTTGAAGGTGTAAAAATAGAAAAGCAGGATCACAAACAGGCGGTAAAAATAGCTATTGCCAATCAAGGCAATTTATACTGCAGACCTACAGCTTCTATTGAAATATACAACCGTAAAACAGGTGAAAAAATCGGGAATTTTTCAGGTATGGCTATGGGTCTGTTACCCCAGACTTCCAAAACATTTGATATTGATATCAGCAAAGTACCTCCGGGACAATACAAAGCTGTGATTATAACCACCGATGAGGATGAAAATGCTTTTGCACTCAATGTGGAATTAGAAGTAAAAAATGATTAAAACCTGGACTATATATATAATCCTTCTCTTATCTCCGGTATTTATTTTTTCCCAACAGCAGTTGGCGGGTAAAAAAGATAGTCTGACGCCGGGAATGTCTACTTCTATCTCTTTTGCGCTGGAAAACAATTCTGACGAAGACAAAACCTATGATATTTCGGTGACTACCTCAAGCGCATCTATCATTCCTATCCTGGCTAAGGGAGAATTTCATATGGGTTCTCACCAAAGCACAAGTTATATCGTTCCGTTTCGGATCGCTTCAGAAGCTTCGAAGGGTGCTTATTCGCTAACACTGAAAGGTATTGATAAAAATTCGGGAATAGCGTTTACAAAAACTGCGCAGGTCACCATTCTTGGCAACAGAAAACTTTCGCTTACCCCTCTTGAATACCCTGACTTTATAAGAGCAGGAGAAACCATACGGGCTACTTTTCTTTTAAAAAATAACGGAAATGTTACTGAAAAACTAATTCTTGAAAGTAAGAATGCCATCGTAGACGAAGAACCGGCAATTAGTCTAGCTCCTAATGATACAAAAATTGTATCCATTCACAAAGAGACCAATCCTGAGCTTGGGCAGAACGAATATCAGAACCTAAATCTTTCGGTATACTCCACAGACAACCCTAAAGAAAATCAAAATATATACATCAGCACACAGATTATATCTGTAAAACCTCAGGATACAGACATTTATCACAGACTTCCCATCGCAGCGTCCTTATCTTTTGTGGGAATGAAAAATATGGGAGAATATCATGACGGATTTCAGGGTGAACTGTATGGTAAAGGCAGTTTGGACAAGGATAATAAAAATCAGATTGAATTTCGGGCTGTAACCCATAATCCTGTTGAACTCAACAATTTTACCCAGTATGAAGAATATTTTGTGAACTACCGAAGAGATCATCTATTCGTTCACCTCGGTGATAAAACATATTCTTCTTCCTATTTAACAGAGTATGCAAGATATGGGCGGGGTGCAGAAATCCGCTATGATTTTAACAGAATAAGCATAGGCGGTTTTTACAATCACCCGCGATTTTTCCGAGATATTAAGGATGAATTTAATTTTTATTCAGCATTTAAAATTCGGAAAGAATCAGAAATTTCTGTAGGATACCTTTACAAAATACCCAGAAAAGAAGAATCCAATTTTGGAAATGTCAGGCTAGACTCCGAAGCTCACCTTCCTTATGCCAAAGGAAAGGTTAAAATTTCAAAAAATATTAACGTTTCCGGAGAAATCGCTTACAGCACAACGGAAAAAACAGACGGAACAGCTTTTATGGCGCAGGCAGAAGTTAATTTTAAAAGACTTACGGGAAATGTTATGTATATGAAAGCAAGTCCTCATTTTGCAGGATATTTTACCAATACCAGCACGCTGAGTGGGAATATTCAGTACAGGCTTTCTGAGAAGATCAGTGTATTGGCCAATTATATGCAGGATGCCCAGAATTTTCAGAGAGATACTTTGTTTCTGGCCGCTCCCTACAGAAAGTTTTTGCAGTATGGTATTCAATACAAATATCTGCCGAGCGGATTTATCGTTGCCACCAACGGGTATCAAAAATATCAGGATCGTTTGGAGCCTAAACAATTTGATTACTTTGAAAGGTTTTTCAGGGTAACAATAGACCAGCGAATCGGTTTATTTCAGATTAATCTTGAAGGACAGTTCGGAAAAACAGATAATTACCTGAGCGGATTTAACGGAAATTCAAGTTTATATTCGGCTAATCTTTCGTTTGAAAAATTCAAAACTTCGTTCAGTATCTTTGGAAGCTTTGGAACGACCTCAAGATATCAATTGCAGAATCAGAAACAGGTCTATTACGGAGCACGAATTTTCAGCCGGTTCTCTGATAAAACAAGCCTTAGTATTTTTTATCAGAACAATTATATTCCCGAGGATTATTTTAAAGACAGAAACCTCTTTGAAGTCCTTTTTCACCAACAGGTATTCCGTGGAAACGAAATTGATATTTCTGGCAGATATTCATTACAAAGAGGGCAGATAGGAGATAAAGATTTTATATTTTCTTTACGTTATACCTGGCGCCCGAATGTTCCGGTTCAAAGGACAGCTGAATACGTTTCTTTATATGGTAATATCAAAAATCTGGGAATCAAAAAGACACAGGGAGTACGGTTAATGTTAGGTAGCTATTTATCTGTTACCGATCAGAACGGAAACTTTATATTCAAAAATGTCATTCCCGGAAATTACTTTCTGGAAATCGACCGGTCGACTACAGGGATCAATGATATTCCGACGGTTGCTTTTCCGGCTGCACTTTCACTTGTTAATAAGGAGAATACTTTTAATTTCGGATTAACTTCTTCTGCAAATGTACAGGGGCATATCCAATTCCTGGAAGTGGAAGAGCCCAATCAGACCGAAATTGAAGCATTACAACCAAGGAAAAAGAAAAATAAAAAAGAAAGTATTGTGGTAGAGGCTGTGAGCAATAATCAAACGTATCGTAAGATCTGTTTTATAGGAGAAGATTTTGATTTTACTTATCTCAGACCCGGAGACTGGACTGTTACTCTTTACCGAAACGGTCTCGATAAACGGTACAAAATTTCAACCGATAAATTTCAGTTTACCTTAGCGTCTGCAGAAACGAAAAAATTAAGCATCAATATCATTAAGCAGCCTATTGAAATCAAATACCAGAAGGAACCTTTAAAGGTTGGATATAATGACATAAAAATTAAGAAATGATTCTGAAACGTTCCATATTATCAGTCGCTTTTATGCTGTCCGGTTTATTATATTCTCAGGCTAATGTTACTTTTACGTTACCTTTGGTTACTTTAATGGATGTAGAGCCTGCGGGAAGTATCAGCTTAATCTTTACAGCACCTACCGAAGCCGGAAATGCACTTGGTAACCCGACTCCTAATATGACAAAATGGATCAATTATTCTTCTGCCATTGCATCAGGCGGACTTTCCAGGAGAATTACAGCATCTGTCAGCCAACTTATTCCCGGAGTCAATATCAGGATACAAGCTGCAGCGGCATCAGGAGCAGGCGGAGGTACATTAGGGACTTCCGCGGGACAGATTACCCTTACCACAACGCCTACAACTATTATCAGTGGTATTGGAGGGGCTTACACAGGTAACGGAGCCAATAACGGACATCGTCTTACTATTTCATTGGTTCCCGGAACATATGCGAGTTTATCCGCTCAAGCCAACACCACCGTTTCCATTGTTTATACCATCACAGAATAAAACATAAGCATGAAAATGAGTAGACACTTTCTCAGAATAATTTATTTAAAAAGGTATCTGTACATTATTCTCATTTTGGGCAGCAGTTCTTTTGGAGCACAAACAGTAACGGTTACAGGAAACTGGGCACCCACAATTGCTGCGATTACGGAAGCAGGAACTAATTATGCCGGGACTTATGATAATATTACGCCCAGCAACCCTATAACAATGTCCGGAACACTGCCGGGATCCTTCTTAAATCTTTTATCCAGTAATGGTGCAAAAATCACCATGCATCAGGCCACTACCGTCTGGAATAATTCGTTAGTTCTTTCTGCAAAAAGAACCGGCGGCACCACTACGATCAACGGACTCTGTGTTGCCTGTACCGCAACGATCAATGGCGGTACTACTTATACTGCTGTACCACAGGGCACGGATGTCACATTTGTAACCATTACTTTTACAGGACTTTTGGGACTGAGTAATAGTGTCAACTTTTCAAATATTAATTTACAACTACAGCTGTCGGGGGTTTCTGTTGCTATTCCGGCAGCTTCATATAGTACGCGCGTCGTTTTCACAGTGGCAGCAAACTGATAGGGCTGCCCGTCACAGACGGCTACAAAAAAACAAATCCTTTTCAAATGTTGAAAAGGATTTATGATGAGGTATTTTTATACTTAATGCTTTGCCCACCAGAGAGGAGTCAGAACGGCATCCTGTCCACCCAGTAGCTGAACAGCCTTATCATATCCGACTTGATCTGTATTTCTGAAGGTACTAGGATATCTTAGTCTCTGAGGGAAATTCTGTATAGAATTGGTCATATAATTTCCGGAATTCAGATTAGGAAGATTCACTAGCGGAGTTTCTATAGCAGGATTTTCAAAGAACGGTAAGCCCAGCCTTCTCTGATCATTCCATGCTTCCAGCGGTAGCCAAGGTGTATTGGCCAGGTATTTCTGAGTGATAATTTTGGTTAATTTATCATTTTTCACAGAGCCATTTTTATAAATGGTATTAACAGGATATTTAATATCAACAGAAACCAAATTTCCGGTAGCAGGATCTTTATATTTCATCGTATGACTGGCTCCCGGTTCTGCAGTATGGCTATAAGAAACAGATGTTCCGTCTCTGTTAAAGTCCGTTGAAGCAATATATTGTCCATAGAACTGTGATACACCGTTGTAGGCAAAGCTATCCTGTATTCCCCTATTATAAGCTGCTTCATCACTCATCGGAACTGCCCAGCCTTTCAATGCTGCTTCAGCCATCAGGAAGTAGGTTTCCCAGCTTGCAAAGAATATTCTTGAGTTTTTACTTTCCCTGTACTGCTTACCTAATGCAGGCATGCAGCCTATTACATTTCTCAGGCCGTTTCTCTGTCCTTTTACTCCCCAGTTACCAATTGTATAGGCATTCCAGGTATTTACAGTATTGATTGTTATTTTGGAGTTATCGGCAAACGTCAGATCTCCGTGATTAGTAGTTGCCTGATTGGTGTATGTCGGATAGAGAGAGTACACGGGACTTGAAAGATCTCCCGGGATATAGAATGTCTTATAGGCTCTCGGGTCTATCTTATTCGGAAGTCCATCCAGCCAATATCCTGCACTCGGATCATTGGTCATCGTTGTAAACTGCTCATCGTATTTTATTCCTACATAATCGGCCGCTTTCACTGCTGAATGTTGGCTGGCTGGCAACTGATCTGTAGAGTTAATTCCTCCAAGGCCAATATACATATTATTTAAAGTAGCAGAAAGAATCTGCGAGTTCCATTCTCTGGACATTACTCCGGACAGAGGACTCCAGCCATCTTTTTCAGCAACGGTAAAATTTTCTGAGCTGTTACTGATATACATATTTGAACTGGCCGCAGCTTCAAATTCTGCTTTTGCTTTTGCAGGATCTACCTCGGCGATTCTCATGGCGATTCTCATCCTCATAGAGTTAGCATACCGTACCCATTGTCCCCATTTAAAACCATATACCATATCATAGGCATTGGTATTACTTGGCGCTGGTTGATTAACATCCATTTTAGCCGTAGCATCTTTTAGCTCTTCCAGAATATAATAGTACACTTCTTTTTCAGAGTTGAAAGTGGGATTGTTTCCCTGGAATGCATTAATAGGCTGAGGCCCGAAGTTATCGGAAAATTCACTCATTAAATAAGCTCTCCAGATTCTTGACATCTGAATAAGGTTATCATAATAAGGCTTGCCCTGTCCCATGGATTTTTTTTGATTGGCAACTTCGATAGCGGCATTGGCATTATTTAGCCATTCGGAGATGTATTTCCAGTATTCCGATGTCCAGGAATCATCATATGTACCACCAGCGATACCTGTAGACAGCTGTTGTCTTCCTGCGGTTTTCCAGTAAAGAACGAATACACGTTCTGCTATATTGGGATCTTGCTGTGCCCCAAGAATAGAGTTATTTAAAAAGTATTCCGGCTCAGATTTATTAAGATCTACAACGAATGGGTTGTTATTTATATCTTCAAAATCCTTACATGCTGTACATAATGTAACTAACGCAATGCAAGATAAAATATATTTTTTCATGATGTTATTTAAGTATTAAAAGCCTAATGTAATGGTGAATAAGTAAGATCTCGTCGTTGGAAATGCCATATTTTCAAACCCTACGGCATTTGAGCTGATTGCAAATACAGATTCCGGATCAACACCTTTTGCCTTACTATAAATCATCCAGACGTTATTAGCTGTAAAAGAAACCTTAGCGCTTTGTAATGCCATTTTTTGGAAAATACTTTTAGGAAAGGTATACGACAATTGAATATTTCTTAATCTGATATTGGTAGCATCGTAGACATTCTGTTCAGTAATACCGAGGTTTCCTGTGGTGACAGCTGCCCAATAATCCTGCTGGGTGATTTCTTTTGTATTTGAAGAGTATCCTCCATTCTGTTGTACTACAGCATCAAGTACAAAATTGTCCCGTCTTCCTCCGGGAGCTGTATCTGACGCAAGTCCTGCTTTTTGCAATGCCAATTGAGTCGCTGAGAAGAATTTCCCTCCGATTCGGCCATCAACCAAAAATGATAAACCTATATTTTTATATGCAAAACTACTGGTAAATCCAAATAATGACCGAGGGGTCTGATCACCTAAGTATTGCATATCAGGTGTTGCCTGAGGTAAGCCATTGGCCCCGACAATAAGTTTTCCAAAATAAGGGCTGTTAGGATCTTCAACTCTTAAAAATTTTGTCCCATAAATAGCTCCATAGGGTTTCCCTACTTCTGTATAAAATGTTATATTATCAAAACCTCCAATCGGATACTTGGAAACATCTCCGTTAATCTCATCAACATTACTTCTTAACAGGGATAAATTAGCATTTACATTCCATGTAAAATTTTCCTTTTTAAGAATATCTGTGTTTAGAACAAATTCAAATCCTCGATTATGAAGTCCTCCCGAACTGATTTTCATTTTTTCATATCCTGAAAGCGGGTTCATTGGTAAGTCAATGAGTTGCCCAGTAGCATTGTTATTGAAATAGCTGACGTCTAAAGAAACTCTGTTGAAAAACTTGAGATCTGCCCCTACCTCAAATGTTTTGAGCTTTTCTGCTTTTAGATTAGCATTGTAAAGTATTTTTTGTCTGCTCAGAGTAATATGTCCGGTAGGATCGGTGGAAAGTACATAATTGTTATACAATTCATAAGGTTCAAGGCCGTTTCCTGTTACTGCGTAAGCTGCACGTAATTTTGCAAAGGTCAGAAATTTGGAATGAAATCCATTCATTTTATTCAGCATATCAGTTAATACTAATGATGTACTGATTGAATTGTAAATATAAGATCTGTTCTCAATATTTAATGTTGATGACCAGTCTGTCCTGGTGGTTGCGTTAAGAAACCAATATCCGTCATAATTGATTTCTGCAGCGGCAAATACGGAGTTGATTTTCTTCCAAAGATCTATTTCAAAATTAGCTACTGCTGCATTATCACTTGTATTTTTTACGTTAAATGCATTGGGAATAATAAGATTCTGAGTAGTAAAATACAAGGCCTTAGTTCTCGTTTCCATCATTTGCCCATATACCGAAAGGGATCCGCCCCATTTTCCAAATAAATTATCTTTTTTCGCAGTAATACTTGCTATATAATTATTTTCATAGAACTTTTCATTGCCGGTAGAATACGAATTTCTACGAGAAGATCCGGTCCAAACTCTGGCATCTGTGTTGAGAGCATAAAAATCAGTACCCAATCTAATATCGGAACTTAACCAGTCATTGAATTGATATTTTAAATATCCATTTAATAAAATACGGTCTTTTTTATCCGCATTAAGACTATTATAGGCAGACCAGTATGGGTTGATTCCATTAGGAGTGATCCAACGGGAGGTTACATTATTTTGCATTTGGCCTTCACGGTAATCTATAATATTGATATTTTGAGGCATCAGCAGAATAGCAGGATAGAAATTGCCATCTCCCTGTCCACCGGAAGGACGGTTATTGCCCTTTGTACTTATGTATTGAGCCTTTACTTCCGAAGTCCATCTTTTATTAGCACCAAATGTAGAATTCATTTTGGCCATAAAGTTAAACCTCTCATATGTGGAATTTGGGATTTGGCTGTTATCATGCAGATAACCAGCTGAAGTATACAAGCTTGATCCTTCTCCTAAATTAGATTGAAAACTAAGATTGTGCTGTGAGTTAACCCCTGTTTTGAAAAAATTCTTAAGATTATCATATCTTTTCATTGATTCCGTAAATGCCGGGCCCCATGATGTAGTATTATCACTATTTTCCGGATTAACCAACCCATTACTTCCCTGGGAAAAATTCTTCTGCATATCCGGCTTCATAAACAGAGATTCAAATCCTAAACTTGTAGAATAAGAAATTCCTAATCCTCCTTTCTTCTTTCCGCTTTTTGTAGTAATCAATATAACTCCATTTCCTCCTCTTGATCCATACAAAGCTGAAGCAGCACCACCTTTAAGTACAGACATCGATTCAATGTCTTCAGAATTAAGATCACTTAAACCATTTCCCATGTCCAGATCAGGATTCCAGAAATCATTATTAGCTGCTTCATTATTATTCTTAGGCTTAGCACCTAAACTATTGCTCAATGGAACTCCATCCACAACAATCAGAGGTTGATTATCGCCTTTAAAAGAATTAAATCCCCTTAGGTTAATCTTCGATGAAGATCCAGGCCCAAAGCCACCCTTTATGACTTGAAGACCTGCGACCTTGCCTGCTAAAGCATTTGTTACATTTGTTTCTTTAGCATCAACAAGCGTCTGACCTTTCACATCCTGGAAAGAATATCCCAGTGATTTTTTCTCCTTTTTAACACCGTAAGCTGTTACCACAACTTCTTCAATTTTCGCGGCCTTCGTAGAATCAGTATTTTGTCCGTACAATCCATTGATACCTAAAAATAAAGATGGGAGAAGTCCAATCTTAACTATTAATTTGTTCATATATACACGATGGTTTAAAACAAATATAATATTTTAACAGTATTTAATAATATACATTTAAAAAATAAATAAAAACATGATGATACTATTGATAATATGAGAGTTATCTCAACAAATCAATATAAAATGGAATTCCATCCCTGCAAAATTCAATATTTCTGAGTGCAAAAAACAGTATCAAAAAGTGAAATAAGTTGAAAATTGAGAATTGAGAGTTGAAAATGCTCAATCAGGAATGATCTAGTGGATTAGGGCTTACTGCCTATTGCCTGTAACCTGCTTAGGTATAAAGCAAAAAAAAGTCTCATACATTGCTGTATGAGACTTTTTAAAAATAAAATAAAAACTGGCGGCGGCCTACTCTCCCGCGTTAGCAGTACCATCGGCGCTGGTGGGCTTAACTTCTGTGTTCGGAATGGGAACAGGTGAGCCCCACCGCTAAAACCACCCTAAAGGTTGTATATAAGATGTCAG
>NZ_KI535292.1:9246-358451 GCF_000482305.1 Chryseobacterium sp. UNC8MFCol | reverse complement strand
TTAAAAATGGTCAGGGACAAACCATTATGGTGAAAAAAGAAGATGGCAGCAGCACTTATTATGTGTATAATGAATACGACCAGCTTGCCTTTGTGTTGCCTCCATTAGCCGGTATAAGGGGAGATATTGTGGCCAATACGACCAAACATGATGAACTCTGCTATCAATACCGTTACGACGGAAGAGGAAGGCTGGTAGAAAAGAAACTTCCGGGAAAAGGCTGGGAGTATATGGTCTATGATAAACAGGACAGACTGGTAGGTACTCAGGATGCGAATTTAAAAGCAAAAGGTCAATGGCTATACACCAAATACGATCAGTTCGGAAGGGTAGCCTACACAGGTATTAATACGGGAGGGACAAGAGCTCAGGAACAGACTCAAGCCAATACATTTGGTTCCAATAGTGTAGACAGAGGAAATGTGGTGTTTTTTAACAGACAGGGAATGGATGTGTATTATGGTAGTTCTGATCTTACGTATCCAAAATCTCCAACCTGGGTCACTCTGTTATCTTTGAATTATTATGATTCTTATCCGGGATATAGTTTCACCCCTTCTTTTCCATCCACGATTCAGGGAGTGCCAACGTTAACTGGAACGCCTTCTTCAGACGGACGAAGCACCAACGGACTTCCTCTTGTCAGCCTGGTGAAGAATATTGAAGATGATAACTGGACGAAGAACTTTACCTATTACGATCAGAAAGGAAGAGCCATAGGAGGTTATTCCATCAATCATTTAGGCGGATATACCAAAACAGAAAGTCTGCTGAAATTCTCAGGAAAACCTGAGTATACTCTTACTTCTCACAAAAGGACTCAAAACGATGCTGAAATCAACATCAAAGAATCTTTTGAATATGACCATCAGGAAAGAGTGGTAAGACACTGGCACCAGGTGAACGGAGCAAATAAGGAACTTCTTGCAGAGAATGTATACAACGAATTGGGACAACTCCAGACCAAAAATGTAGGAAACACCACCGGCAGCCCGCTGCAAAGTGTAAACTACCAATACAACATACGGGGCTGGATGACCAAAATCAATGAGCCGGGTAACCTGCTTAATAAGCTTTTTGCCTATGAGCTGAGATACAACAACCCGAATTCCCAATACAGCGGAACAGCCAGATATAACGGAAACATCTCCCAGACCGCATGGATCACCCAAAGCGATGCGGTGTTAAGGAATTATTCTTACCAGTATGACGCGCTGAACCGATTAACAGAAGGCCGCCTGTGGGATGCCATGAACCTGGACAGAGGAGAATACACGGAAAATCTGACCTACGATCTCAATGGGAATATAGGCACCCTGAAACGAAAAGGAAGACAATTCCCGGGATACACGGCTCCTGAAAATATGGATGATCTGGCCTATGTTTACTCAGGAAACCGATTAACCAAAGTGGATGACCTGTCTCTAAACCCTTCAGGATATCCTATCGGAGGGAAAGCCTTTGGGTATGATGACAACGGAAATATGACTGTGCAGGAAGATAAGGGCCTTAGCATCGCTTATAACTACCTGAACCTGCCTCAAAATATTGTTTCCCCACAAAGTAATACCTCATATCTTTACAGTGCTGATGGAACGAAGGTGAAAAAGACAGCAGGAAGCAAGGTCGTAGATTACCTGACCGGTTTTCAATATGAAAACAGTACATTACAATTCTTCCCGACTTCAGAAGGCTACTTTGATGTTGTGAAAAATAAGTATATTTACAACTATACAGATCATCTGGGAAATGTACGTTTAAGTTACATGAACAGCGGATCAGGAGTAGAGATCATTGAGGAAAGCAATTATTATCCGTTTGGGTTGAAGCATGAAGGGTATAATACTTCGGTTGGAAATGCTGCGTATCAGTACAAGTACAACGGGAAGGAGCTTCAGGAGACCGGAATGTATGATTATGGAGCGAGGTTCTACATGCCGGATTTAGGTAGATGGGGTGTTGTGGATCCACTAGCAGAGCAGTATCGTAGACACTCTACTTATAATTATGCGATGAATAATTCAATTAGATTTATTGATCCAGATGGAAGACAGGGAACAGATTGGGTGCATAATAGACAGACTAATCAGGTTTACTGGAATAATGATGCAAGAAGCCAAGTAACGGCTGGAGCTAATGAAACCTATTTGGGCAAAAGCGGGACTTATTCAGCAGCTGACGGTTCTTATGTAAACTTAAATCCGAATGCGTCATTTACAAATACTTCTTTTAATATAACGAATATAGGGATCGGTACAAATCTTGACCCATTAATTCAGGGCGGAGATAAGGCGCCAGCGATGAGTGCGATGGCTTTTCGAAATAACGATGGTTCATATATAAGAGCTACTCCTGATAATCCATTTGCGAATCCTTCCTCTCAATTAGCTTATAACGGATTAATAGGTATGCAAATGGCTGCATCTGGAATTGCTGTGGAAGCTGCATTAGGCGCAGTAGGAATTACGGGTGGATTATCTTTACCTACAACAGGTTCAGTTGCAGGAGATGGATTAGGGGGTGTAGGAGTCCAAACAAGTTTTAAGTCTATTCCTTATGGAAATCCTATTTTGCATTCTAGGATAGCTGGTCAAACGGATATGTTTCACGCATTTGATAATGCATTAATTCCTAAAATTATGGAGGAAGGAACATGGACTCAAAGAGTTGTAGATGGTTCTTCTTTTTATGAATTATCAGGAACTATGAAATCATCAAGAAGTTTATATCAAGGTAACTATGAAATAGGCGTTAGCCCTGAAAATGTAATTTTTCACAAAGCATTTAGACCACTTAGTAAAACAAAATTATAATTTTTTATTTATGGAAATTTCAAGTATAGATAATAATTCTCACATTTTATTTCATCCATTTAAGAAAGAATATGAAGACAATATTAATCCTCTATTTTTGACTACAAAAGTAGAGGTAAGGATTGCAAATTTAGTGACTGTTGAAAAGCTAAGTATAGAAAAAATAGATATAGATTATATTCAAAAAGGATTAAATAATTTATTCAACAAAAATATACCTCGTTTTGCTTATGAGGATTTGGATAAACGTTTTTCTTTAGACTTTGAAACAGGAAATAATGACGAAATATGTATTAATGGAGAAATTCGTGACATAGAATATTTGTATAATTTATCTTTTGAATTTTATACTAAAAACGAAAATATAAAAGATTTTTTAAGTTCCTTTCCCGAAATTCTGTAATTAGTTATCAGTAACATAATCACCCCGCTGCCGCGCGAATCCTTTCGCGCGGCATTTTATTAATAATTACTTTTTGTAGACTAGCTCATTTTTATATCTTTATCTAAAACATATGGTGATGAGTAGAAATTATAAATTCCATAATCCGGAAGAACTATATTTTGTAAGCTTTGCTGTAGTAGGTTGGCTTGATGTATTTATTAATGAATATAAATAGCTTTTGTTGGAAAGTATAAGATTTTGCCAAAAAACAAAAGGTTTAGAAATTCATGCCTGATGCATCATGTCCGGTTATGTACATTTGGTTTTTGGAAGTATAAACAAACAGAAACCAGAGTTATTGATTGGAGATTTGAAAAGGCTTACAAATAATTCAATTGTAAAGGCTATCAAAGAAAATCCTAAGGAAAGCAGAAAAGAAATCTTATTGGATTACTTTTAAAAGAAGGTGCAAAAAGCTCAAATGTTAACAAGTATCAATTTTGGCGACATGATAATAAACCTATTGAATTATGGAGTAATAAAGTTATCAGTCAGAAAATTAACTATATCCATCAAAAACCCGGTTGAAGCAGGTTTAGTTTTTCGTGCAGAAGCTTATAAATATAGCAGTGCGGTTGATTATTCTGGTGAAAAAGGACTTTTGGACAATACTATAGTTTTTAGAATGTTTGATTTATAGTTTTCTTGGCCACAAGAAAGGATTCGTGCGGTAGCGGGGATTATATGATAGAAGGCGGTTTAAACAGTAGAAATTGGTCTAAGATTAAGAATTCCATACCAGGAGCAAAATCTACGATAGATAATACTCCAAGAAATATCGATATTTTTACTGGCTCTGTAAATAAATCCAAGCCACATATAACAATTAACCCTCGATAAAATCATGAAAATTGAACAAGAAATAATGCTTAATAAATATGGGCAGGGAATTATTACTCATGAACCTTTAGTAAGCTTATTTATAGAAATGAACACCGCTGAACAAAATAGTTTTATGAATGACTTTTTGTTTTTAATAATGCAATCTAAGCCATTGAATGAAGATATAGAAAAAGCTATTGGAGGAAGCGGATTAAAACCGACTTTTACACCATGTACCCTACTTAAAAAAGGAGTTGATAATAATAATCTTAAAAAAATTATCCAATTACCAGAAAATGAAAAATTTAAAAGCTTCAGATTACTTCTTGAACTTTATAAAATTGCCTACCAAAGACGATTTGAAGCAGAAAAAAATCATCCAAATAAATGGTGGTATTGGGATTTAACCAATCCAGGTATTGAGAATAAAATTTATAGTTTGTATAGTTAATTTAATATGAACTAAACATCAAAAAGCTACTCGTTTGAGTAGCCTTGTTGTTTATAAAATGTCTTGCAATTTAGTTTGTTTAAGGAATGCATCAAGGAGAGCGAAGACATGCTGTCTATTGTTCTCTTTTAGTTTTTGGATGTCAAGAATTTTGGAGACGATATTTTTATCCAGTAGAATATCCGTAGATCCGGGGGAAACACTTTTTTTAATGACTGATTCTGAGTCACAAGAGTCATTGTTTTATAGATTACCAGTAAATAATTTTGAAAGAACCGATGGAAAGGGAAACAGTTGTGGAAATACATATCAGACTTATATATGGACTGAAAGCAAGTCTGAAATTCAACAAAAAGTAGTTAACCCAACCTCAAAGAACGTTTTTAAACAAGCTATAACACCGCCATTTATATTAACAATATCTAGATTTTAAATCGAAAAACTTAAATTTAATAAATATGAAAAAAAGTATAAGTTTAATTTTATTACCTTTTTTATTTTCTTGCCAAAATATTAGTAATGAAGATATATATGGAAAATATTCACCCATATCATACAAGAATACATGTGACACTTTAACGATTAACAGGGATGGGGTTTATAACAGAGTAATTTACAATATAAAAGGAAAGAAATTGTTGAATTACAATTCGAAATATAAATTAAAAGGTAACACAATAGAGTTTAATGATTTTTATTTAAATTTTGATAAAGATTTAATTGCCTTTCCAGAAGATGTGAGGGATACTGATATGACCTATACTACTTTTTTTGAGAAAAAAGATAAAAATATTGTACTTTGCTTTGGCTACCATGATGGGGAGAATTGTTATAAAAAGATTATAGAATAAAAAAACGCTGAGCAAAGTCGCCCGAAAGTTTAGCACTGACGCCCGCTGCCGCACAAATCCTTTCGTGTGGCATTTAGTAATAATTACTTTTTGTAGGCTAGCTGAGTATAAGAACTTTTGTTGGAAAGTATAAGATTTTGCTAAAAAACAAAAGATTTATAATTTGATGCTTGGTGCATGATATCCAGCAATGTGCATTTGGTTTTTAGAAGTATAATAAAACAAACCCTGCAATTTTATTATTTTGTCAGTATTTCCATCAGTAAGAGAATGGAAACCAGTTTTTTCGACGATTTATAATCCGGGCTCAGCTTTTCACGGATTTCGCCCAATGCTTTGCTCAGTTTATTACTGACCGTTTTATTGCTTATTCCTAATGCTTCTGCTGTTTCATTTACCGACATATTCTTTCGTATTCGCATATCATATACTTGTTGTTCAGTTACGGGAAGTTGGCTGACCACTTCATCAATCATAGACAACAGATCTGATATTTCATTTTCCTCAAGAATTTCGAAATATTCCGAATCCGTAAGTTCTGATTCGTTGGGGATATCAAATTCGTCAATACTCAGGGTAGGAGGTGCTTTTTTGTAGTTGTTATAATAATCAAGTATACGGTAGTGAAGGTGGCGCAATAGATAGCCTCTGGCACTTTCAGAATCATCGGTTTGGATGCTATCCGTATTTTCAAGGATTTTTATCCAAAGATCCTGAAGAACTTCTTCTGCAATCTCCTTATCCTTTGTACGGACAAAAACAAAACGGTACAGACTATCCCAGTATCTTTCATACAGCAGCATAAATGCAGGGCGGTCTCCTGATTTTATTTTCTTTAATAATATGGAATCTGTCGGGCTCATAATCTGACCACAAAATTACCTAAAGGAAAATTAACTTTTTATGAACTTTGGGTGTATTAAGATTAAATATTTCTGAAAAACACTCCTTAAAAAGGAGCCCAATGTTGAGCAAATGTGAAAAACTGGAAAAATTATTAACAATTTGGGTGTAATATGAATAAAACGTTAATAATGCCTTAGGGAAGTTTTTCATTTTCACTGTCTTATAGATAGAAGTATCTGTGAATACCATGAAAGACTCTATGAAACGTTTAACCTATAAAAATATTGAATCCTTTGTTTTCAGACTTTGGGAAAGAGAAGTGACAGAAGATACCATCTCTGAAAAAGAAAGTGAACTTTTAAAACAATGGAAGTATCATACCGACCGGGATCTGGATCTCATTCATATGAAAGAATCAAAGGAAAGGGTACTCTCCGGATTAGAAAATTATTTTCCGCCAACAGCTATCATTCCTGTCAGCAGGTTTAAAAGATCTCTCTATAAAACCGCCGCAGTCATTATTCTGCTTTTGTCATTGGGAGGCATTTTTACCTATACAATGTTCATAAAACCTGATGTTTACATTGCAGGAGCCGGAAACCGTACTGTTTATCTTGAAGACGGATCTGTGGTTACGTTATTACCGGGAGCAGAACTTAAGATAGAAAAATCATTTCCTGCCTCTACCAGAGTAGTAGATTTGAAAGGAGATGCCGTATTTTCCGTAGCAAAATCAAAAATACATCCATTCATCGTCAATGCAGATGGTTTCAGTACCAAAGTATTGGGAACGATATTTAAGATTTCACAGTCCGGGAAGAAAAAAGCTGTAGATCTTTATGAAGGTAAGGTGGCGGTCTCTTCTGCAGGAACCCCGGTTTCTTACCTGAAGCCCAATCAGAAATGGACCAATTTCGGAATTGCCCATACCACAGCCATTATTTCAATGGTGCCGGATAAAAATTCAGGCAAAAAAGCTTTTGAGCTCTTGTCTTTAAGTTTTAATGATGTCCCATTAAAAGAAGTGATTACCATTCTGGAAGGAAACTACACTACAAAAATCCATTATCCCAAAGAAATGGAAGATAAGAAAATTACAGCCGATTTTACAGGAGGAACCTTCGGACAAAATATTGAATCACTGGCTTTCATACTGGGATTGGAGGTTCAGGCAAAAGATAATATCTATACTCTGAAAAAATAACAACAACCATCGAAAAAAATATAGTCAGATAATTTTAAATCAAAAAGAGAACACTTACGTATGAAAAGTTTGAAATGTGGGTTTACCATAGCAGCGTTATTTTTTACTGTCGCAGCAGAAGCACAGGAGTTGGTTCAGAAAGTTTCATTTTCTGTTCCAGCCAGCAAACCGTTAATTGAAGTATTGGAAGAATTTGCAGGAAAAAACGGGATGAGACTGGCGTATTCAAAGGTAGATATAAAAGAATTGAAGGTAAAAGGAGTAAAATGTGAAAATACATCTATCAACAGCTGCCTGAAAGATATTACCAGCGGGCTTCCTGTCGTATTTCGGTTACACGGAGACCTTATTTCAATAAAATATGAAGGTTCTAATGTTTCTATATCGGGAAACGGGCGTATTGCCGGAAAAATCGTTGATGAAGTGGGGAATCCCATCGCAGGAGCTGAAGTAGGTATTGCAAACAAGACCGTACAGACGGATAATAACGGAGATTTTACGGTAGACCTTCCATCGGGAATCTATACCCTTACGGTAAAGGCTCAAAAATACAATACGCTCAGGGTTGAAAAATTATCCGTTGTCAATAAAGAAACCAATACCGTATCATTTGCTTTAAATGCTGCCTCAGACAAAATTACAGACATTAAAGAAGTGGTGGTGACGGCAACACGTAAAGCAGATACACAGGCCGGACTACTTACCCAGCAGAAAAAAGCAGCTCAGATGAGCGACGGGATTTCCGCCGAACAGATCTCCAAAACACCGGATAGTGATGTGGGAGGAACCTTAAAAAGAGTCACAGGAATCACAACCATAGACAATAAATATGTAGTTGTACGTTCAATGGGAGAACGATGGAATACAGCAGCCATGGACGGGATTAATCTTCCCAGCACAGAAGCTTATAATCAGAACTTCTCATTTGATATCATTCCCACTGCCATGGTAGAAAGTGTCGTGGTAAGCAAATCAGCTACTCCGGATATGAATGCCAATTTTGCAGGAGGTTATGTGGAAGTGAAAACCAAAGATATTCCCAATGAGAACTTCACCACAGTAACATTTGGAACTTCGTATAATGACCAGGCAACCTTTAAAGAAGCTCTCACCCGTAAAAGAGGCAAATATGATTATTTCGGGTACGACGACGGAACAAGAGATTTTCCGAAAGGTCTGGAAGCCATCGCTATAAACAATCCTAAGATTTTCGATCAGTCTAAACAGTTTGTGAATGACAATTTTACAACATATAAGACCAGGGGAGACATGGGATCTAATATCCAGGTAGCTTTAGGACGTACCTATGCTCTCAAAAACAACAGCAAATGGGGTTTTGCAGGGGCCTTCATCATTAAAAATGAACAGAATAAACTCGATATTGATCATACGGGAAGAGGAAACTGGCTGGACACCAACAGCCCCAGAGATCCTGAAGGGAATATTACTTTTTATAATTTTAAAAACCAGGGAGCATCATACAATTACAATTCTACCGTAGCAGGAATGCTTAATTTCGGTTTACAGATTAATAAGAACAGAATTTCATTCCGTAATTCATACACCCATATTTATGATAATACACTGACAAGAATTACAGGCTGGAACGAATATACCGGCGGAAGCGGTATGGCCTCCAATGCTGAAGCTTCCTACAATTACTTTTACAATGGAATTATTCCCAATAACGATCCCTCACAGATTAAATCCTTAGATAAACCTTTTACCGGAAATACAGATTATCCTGTGTACCAGATGTTTTTGCAAAACAAATTGGAAGGAAATCATAAAATAGGAAATATGGAAATCAACTGGTTTGCAGCCAGAACCGGAGTTTCCTCCGATACCAAAGATTATACAATGCATCAGACTTTGTACAATTTTATAGGACACGAGATTTTAAACTATCATGAGGTCAACAACTCTTCCAGTGATTTTGCAAGAGGTTACATCGCCAGTAAGGAAACTGATTACAATTATGGGGCTTCCTTCAAGTGGAGTTTTGACCGGAATACATTTAAAAATGATATAAAAATAGGCTATGCAGGAGCTTCAAAGAATAATACCAATCAACAGCAGAAATTTTTACTGAGAGTAGATGAAAAAAGAAATGTACCCAACAGTAAGATTTTACAAATGTACGGTGCTCTTGGTGATTGGTTTGACGGTTCTCATTATGCACCCGGAGGAATTGTGTGGGAAACCAGACCGTTGTATAATAATGATAAATATGAAGGAGAAGTAGAGCAGCATGCCATGTATGTGATGTTTGATAACCGTTGGAGGAACAAATTCCGCTTAGTCTGGGGGTTGAGAGCAGAATATTTCCAATATGATCTCATTTCTCAACAGATCGATTCCGGCGATGCAAGAAATGTCAATAAACCGGTGATCGACGACAAGCCGTGGCAATGGATGCCTTCTGCCAATTTTACGTACAGCCCTACCAATAAGATGAATGTGAGACTGGCGTACAACAAAACCGTTATCCGGCCACAGTTCAATGAAAGAACAGGTTTGCCCTATTTTGATCCCATAGCCAATGGCCAGATTTATAATACCTCAATGGTATCTTCTGTAGTCAATAACTACGATTTTAAGTTTGAGTGGTTTCCCGGATTGGGAGAAATATTCTCTGCAGGAATCTATTATAAAAATATTGATAACCCTATTGAGCGTGAGGGATTCATTTCCGGTGAAGGAAACCTCTATCTCTATAATGGAAATTCAAAGAATGCCAAATTGAAGGGCCTTGAAGTGGAGGTCAGAAAAAACCTGGGTTTTATTGCTCAGAATCCAATTCTGTCTCACCTTTTTGTAAGCGGGAATTTTACCTATAACAGCACCAAAGTAATCGCTTTCAAAGACAAAGAAAAAACAGGCCCTGAGGATGCTACTTACGAAGTATCGAGACCGTTGTACGGGCAGACTCCCTATGCTTATAATTTAGGATTAATGTATGATGGAGAAAGACTTGGGTTGAGTTTTCTCTATAATGCAAAAGGTGACCAGTATATCACCGTTGGGTATTCATATAACGGAGAAGAAATACAGCGTCCTTATGCAGTGGCAGATGCACAGATCTCTTATAAATTCCTTAGAAACCGGAATCTTGAAGTGAAACTGAATGTGAAAAACCTTTTTAACAGGGTTAAAGAGTATTACAACAATTTCAATTCTTATGTAGCCAAAAAGAATGGCGGGGGCAGTGATGTTCTGACAGACAGAGAATCGATGGAACTGGCGCCCGGGGCTACAGATAAGTATGATAAGAATATTGATAAAATCTTATTCCGTGCTTACAGTGGAAGAATATTCGGATTAAATGTAATTTATACATTTTAATCTTTGATACAATAACAGATAAGAGCTCTTGACAGACCTCCACAGGTTTCGGAATCCTGAATATGAGCCGGATACATACTGATGAAGCGCACATCAGTACCGGATCAGCAAACAACCGGCCACTACTGTCTTTCCCGGACAATGGTGGATGCACAGGGAACGCAGGCAGATCAGCTCCTCATGAAATGCCTGGCGTACATAAAAACCAAATCGCAGGAATATAGAGGCAGGTATTTCTGAATATTAAAAACTTCCGGTATTACAAAACAACAACCGGATGCAACAAAAATTATAACAATGAAAAGATTAACTCTAATTGCAGCTGCTGCATTATCCCTTACTGCTTGTCAACATGATAACCTTGCAGATTCTTCTACACCGTTCGAAATGAAGCCTACTTCAGCTGAATACCTTACAGCTTCTTCACTTCCTGTTACTAAAGTGAGTGGTCCTATTACTTCCAACACAACGTGGAGCGGAGTGATCGAGATTGATGGTACTGTAGCTGTGAAAAACGGAGCAACACTTACCATCCAGCCGGGAACCTTCATCAAAGCTAAGCCAAACGCTGCCGGAGAAGGTTCAGGAATTCTTGTGATTACTAAAACAGGTAAGATCAATGCTACAGGTACAGAGTCTCAGCCAATTGTTTTTACAAGTTATAGACTTTTAGATGGAGATGAAGATACTACAGCAAGTCCGGGAGATTTCGGAGGTGTAATTCTTCTTGGTGATGCTCCTACCAACGTACCTGCTACGACAACTATTGAAGGTCTTACAGGAAGTGATTATTATTTCGGAGGTTCAAATCCTTCTCATAATGCAGGAATTTTGAAATATGTACGTATCGAATTCGCAGGATATGATTTCGTAGGGGCAAACTCCGGTAATGAAGTAAACGCTTTATCTTTAGGAGGTGTTGGAAACGGAACCACTTTAGATCATATCCAGGTATCTTACGGTCAGGATGATTCTTTCGAATTCTTCGGAGGTACCGTAAATGCTACCAACTTAATCTCTTTCGCTGCTGAAGATGATAACTTTGACTTCGATAACGGATATACAGGAACGATTACTTGTGCTCTTTCTTTAGCTGATTACAATTCAGCACACACAGTAAGCGGTGGAAGCCCTGATTCTAATGGTATCGAGCTTGATAACAATGCTACAGGTACATCTACTGCCTTGATTACAAACCCTGTGATCAACAATCTTACCATCGTAGGACCAAAATTTGGTGCAGCAGGACAAGGTGCCGCTTATGAAAACGGGATCCACATCAGAAGATACGGTAAATTAACGTTAAATGACGTTGTTGTGACAGGATATCCTACAGGAATCAGAGTAGAAGGTACAGGATCTGAGCTTTCTGCAGCTTCTAACTTAGGCTCAATCAAAGTTCATGGCTTTACAACTTCTGTAATGGGAGCAGGTACAGCAGGAATTCCTGTTGCTAATCTTCTTACGGGAACTACCGCTGCATCTTGGGGCATGAGCCAGCCATTCTTTAACGAAGGAAGCTGGAATGTATCGCCAAGAAACTGTGGAAACTTCCAGGGGATCTGGACAAAATACAATTTTGCCATTGTAGAGTAAAAAAAATTAAGCAGGGAACAGCATATGCTGATTCCTTGCTTTTCTATTTAAAAATCTAATGTAAGTATTATGAAAAAAATAATTTTATCATCTGTCCTGTTTTTAACTCAGCTGGCTACAGCACAAACCATGGTGTGGGGGAATACTTTTGATACTCCGGCTGATCTTCAGGGATGGTCTTTCCATGATTTGAATAACAATAACAACGGATGGATTCAGGGGCAGAATATTTATCACAACGGAACAGATATGGTATATGGAGCTGCCGGTGTCCTTCGTCATTCAATAAGTCTCTTACCAAACGGAAGTGCGGCAGGATTTACTACGGAAAATGACTGGATCATTTCTCCTCCTATTGATCTGACAAATGCCGGTGGAGTAGTTACTCTTGTTGCTTCTATCGGAAGACAGAGAACGACTCACACTATCGTGGGACGTGATCTGTATATCTTCGTAAGTACACCTCAAAAAGAAGTTCCTGCACTGTCTGATTTTCAGGCGATGACGGTAGACGGATCTGGAAATGATCTTCCAAGTCCTTACAAAATACAGGTAGGAGGCTCTACGAATCCTTTCCCTGCCGACCTTACTCAATTTGTAGAGAATCAGGTGGATCTTTCCGCTTTTGCAGGGAAGAAAATTTATATCGGAATGTGGTCAAACAGAAAGCCTTCCGGTAATAATATTCAAAATATCAATATTGATGAAATGGCTATTTATGCCACAGCATTTTTAGGAACAAAGGATGTAAAAAAGAATAAAAATTTAACACAGATAGCAGAAAATCCGGTAAAAGAAACTTTGAAATTAAAGCTTAACCCGGCCTTTAAAGAAAGTACAGCGATCGTAGCCATTTACAATGCTGCAGGGCAGAAAGTCATTAATGTTCAATATGCTCAATCTATTCATATCGGAGAATTGTCTGCGGGAAGTTACATCGCAGAAATTACCGATGGGAACACCGTTGAACGTTTGAAATTTATTAAAAAATAATCAATTAAGTCAGGTAAATCAATTATTACCGGGAATCCCTGATTGTCAATATATAAAATGGATAGCCCCCAAAAAAAGGTGATCCGAAGCATATCCGACTAGTTTTTTTATAATTGTGTATTGCCCCGCAAGAAGGGCGGGGCAATATTTTTAAGTTTAAATGATATAATTAATTCAAAAAGATGAATAAGATCTTTGCATTAGTATTCTTTACCATCCTGTTTTCATGCGCAGACAACACTGTCATGGAAAAATATGATAAAGCACAAAAGCCTGGAGAAGTCACTATTAAGGGGTTCTCAAAACCTGATGTACTTCAGCTGAGGTTCAACGGAGTTCCGGTTACTATTAACGGAAGTACTTCGTATACCAATAAAATAGAAACTCAACTTCAGTTTGTTCTTGATGAGGGTGAACACAACAAACTGGGAATATATAACAATGAAACAGGAACGGAAATTGCAAAATACACCATCAGCTACGATAATGTAGACGAGTATAAAAACCTGTATTTCTTTAACCTTCCCGGAGTTTTTCTCCAGACGTATGCTGTAAAACCTCAGGTGAACTTTGGGAAGATAGGATTTGAATTTATCTTTCCCAATCTGGGACAGTTTTCAGGATCATCCCTTAAAAATGTAAAAGGGATTCTGAAAAGAGATAACGGAGTAGTACTGGCCGAATTTGACAACATCGGAAAAGATAATTTTACTGCTGTGAAAATTTATAATTCTTTTAATCCGCTTACCCCTGCCTATCTTGAACTGTACAAACCCGGAACCACAGAACCATATGCAGGATCCCAGAAGATTGAAGTTAAAATCAATCAGCATACAGGAGCCAATATGATTGTTCTTCAGGAAAAAATGGAAAACGGAATATGGACGGTAAAAGGAGATATTGATATCTCGGGATATCTGTAGCAATATGAGACAAACTGTAGTATTTCAATGGCTTATTATAGCAGCCTTTCTGTTTTCGTGTACCAATACGGCGGATGACGGCCCGCCCGTCTTTCCGGAAGGAAGTACGGAGTCTGCTAATCTGTGGGTACAGGACAGTATGAGGCGGTATTATTATTGGGCAGATCAGATGCCTTCCAAACCGGATTATCATCTTCCGGCTAAAGATTTTTTCAAAAGTTTGCTGTCTCCTCAGGACCGTTTTTCGTTTATGGTCAATACTCAGGATCCCTCAAGCTATCCGCGCTCTATAAGGAATATGTACGGTTTTGATTATACGGTAATTCAGCTTGCCGGCGGGCAGGTCGTGACTGTGATAAAACTGGTCCTTAAAAATTCACCGGCGTTCAACGCAGGACTGGAAAGAGGAATGATCATTACAAAAGTAAACGGTAAACTAATTACGGCAGACAATGCAGAAGCGATCACTTCATCCATGAAAGAACTGACGGTGATTGATCTTAAAGTCGGATCCTGGAAAAACAATGCTGTTGCCGATGAAAAAGATATTACCGTGTATTATGGCTACTCCTCGGAACAACCTTTATTAGCCGGGATTTTTGATAAAAACGGTAAAAAGACAGCATATCTTTATGTGTATGACTTTCCGGATGGAATGACCTCTGCACTTTATCAGAAATTTGCAGAATTTAAAGCTGCAGGAGTTCAGGAACTGATCCTGGATTTAAGATATAATTACGGAGGTTCTGTATCCTCAGCTGCCGCCCTTTGTTCCTTGATTCCTTCAGGGATATCTGGAAATTCTCCTTTCATTATTTTTAAAGGAAATAAAAATGGCGGCGAAGTCAGAAGAACATTTGCCCAACAGGTTGCCTATGATCCCAAAGCCCTTGATTTTAATACATTGCGGACCAATGCACTGGGCCTGGGTAAAGTCTATATTCTGACGTCAAACAGTACAGCATCGGCGGCAGAAATAGTAGTTAATAATCTGAAACCTTATATACAGGTCATCCAGGTAGGAGATGTTACCTTAGGAAAAGATATGGCCGGATTTATCGTAGAAGACAAGCGTAAACCGAAAAAAATACCATGGCAGATTCATCCCGTTATCTATAAAGTGTTCAATGCCAATGGATCAGGAGAATACAGTAACGGGATTACTCCACAAACTAAAGTCAATGAGTTTATTGAGTTGCCATTGCGTCCTTTGGGCGATCCGGATGAAACATTAATTTCATCAGCGTTGACTGATGTATATGTAAAATCAGTGAACGGTCATTCCTCCTCACATCAGGTTAAGATTTTATATCAAAGTGATGTGCCCGGTGCAGAGAGGAAAGCCTGGTAAAATGGGAGACTTGTCGCCATTTTATCTGTTTCAGTTTTTATTACCATTTCACCCAATTAAACAAAATAGTAAAATTATGCAGGGAATAGAACCTAAACTTCACACAAGCCTCACCAGCAAGATCGAAAACTATCGTCTTCTGGTTGAAGCTTTGGAAGACCCTGAGTCCCGGTCTTCTGATATTGCGGTGCAAATTTCAGAACTACGTAATTTGTATGAAGATTATTTGTCCAGTAAAAAGAACCTTGAACAAAGTATAAAGAATTACAAAGAATATCATGAGAATTTAAGAAAAAGACTGACGGTAAGATACCGGGAACTTAAAAGGAAGGCAAGACAGAAATAACAGCTTTATTGCCTGATTTTATAGCGGATTTCATACATTTATACCTTCAATCTTACAGTGATGAATGTATGATTTTTGATGAAACAAACCTTTCCGGATTCATAAACCTGTTCTGGCAATTTTCATGGCCACAATGGATCGTGTTCAGTTTTGTCATCAATATCTTCTTGTATCTGTTCTCTATAGGGCTGTATCTCTTTATTGATAAAACCTGCCGTAAAAAAGCATTGCAGGAAAGCGATCATCCCGTTACATCATCTGATGCGTGGCTGAGCCTGCTTACAGTGGCTTGCAATAGCCTGGTTTTGCTGACGGGAGCTTTTTTATGGAAGACCGGATGGATAGAGTTGGGACAAAATAAATCCGCAGGTATCATTTTCCTTGAAGTAACAGCATTGCTCCTTTGTATGGACCTGTTCATGTATTTTTTTCATTATGCAGCGCACTTACCACTTATATACAGGATGTTGCATGGAAAGCATCATACGCATGTAAGCACTAATTTTTTAAGTCTTTTTGTACTGCATCCTTTTGAAACAATCGGATTTGGACTGATGATGCTGGTTATTTTGGCGGGGTATGACTTTTCCGTAATTTCAATTTCCATCTACTTGATCATCAATCTTATTTGGGGAACGATAGGACATCTCAACCGGGAGTTTTTCCCTGCCAGTTTTGATAGACTTTTTGTGGGGACGACCAGGTTTCATAATCAGCATCACTTGGATGAAACCAAAAATTTTGGATTTTACACTTCTATTTGGGACAGATTATTCCGAACCTACAAATAGGATCTATATAATTGTTTAGAGCCGGATGTAGCGAATTTTTGTCGCTTATTTTATAAGATCGCTAAAAGTCACACTTAGCTGTTGTCATGGCAAGCCGAAGGCGAAACAATCTTTTAATACTCTTAAAAATCTGCCATTTCTTATCGTTTTAAACCAGTATCTTTTGTTGACCTTCAGTTTTTTATACTGTCCATTTTTATGATTAAAGCTTAATTTGATTTAAAACTTTAGCTAGCAGGTAATTAAAATTTTCCAGTTCCTGGGTAGTGAGTATAGAGGCTGTCTGCCGGGTAATATTCTTTCGGAAAGTTTCAGAGTTTTCTACGATAAACCTCCCTTTTTCCGTCACCGAAAGATTGAATTTCCGCCGGTCGGTTGTATCCTGTTTCTGGATAATAAAGTCATGACTGAGCAAAAATTTTAATTGCTTTGATACCGCTGCCTGACTGATTTTAAATGCCGTAGAAATCTCTCTTCCTGTTGCATTTTCCTTCCTCATGAGAAACTCAATAATATTATAATGGGTAGCCGTAACTCCATTAATATCACCTCTGTTCATGTGAGCAAGAATAAGACATTGAAAATCAGTAAAGGTGTTAAAAAATTCTTTTTCAATGGTTTTCATAAATAATATGCTTAACTTAGTTAATTATTAACAAAGTTAAGTATTTTTATCATGGAAAATATAGAAATTACCAATGCCAGACAAAATAATCTCAGAAATGTTTCCATAAAAATTCCAAAACATGAAATTGTGGTTTTTACCGGGGTTTCCGGTTCCGGGAAATCATCACTGGTTTTTGAAACCATCGGAGCAGAAGCCCAACGTCAGATTAACGAGACCCAAAACAGCTTTATCAGAAACCGCCTGCAGCATTACGGAGTGCCGGATGTAGATAAAATTGAAAATCTTAACGTTCCGATCATCATCAATCAAAAACGATTGGGAGGAAATGCCAGATCTACAGTGGGAACAGCTGCTGATGTTTCCGCTTCTTTGCGGCTTTTATTTTCTAGAATGGGAAAACCTTTTGTTGGATATTCCAATGTTTTTTCATTTAATAATCCCCAGGGAATGTGCCCCGAATGCGAAGGACTCGGATTTGTGCAGGCATTGAACATCAATACCCTGATTGATAAAAACAAATCGTTACTGGAGGGAGCAATCCGTTTTCCGACATTTCAGCCGGGAGGCTGGCGTCTGACCAGGTATACCTTATCCGGTTATTTTGATAATGATAAAAAGCTCAAAGACTTTTCCGGTAAAGAATGGGAAATGCTCTTATATGCTCCGGAACACAAGCCTAAACATCCTCATAAAGATTGGGGAAAAACCGTTAAATATGAAGGAATCATCCCCAGAATTGAAAAAGCATTCCTGAAAAAAGATTCCAAAGAAAATATTACAAGAAAAGATGCCCTGAATACTATTGTTATGACCAAAACATGCCCTGTATGCGAAGGTAAACGTCTAAATGAAAAGATATTATCCTGTAAGATCAAAGGTAAAAATATAGCCGATTGTTCTTCGATGGCCATTGATGAATTATTGGAATTTATCAATTCACTGGATTCTAAAATGTATGAGGTTGTAATCAGCGAGCTTTCCGTAAAGTTGCAGAACATTATCACCATCGGACTGCAATACCTTACACTGGACAGAAGTACAAACACCCTTTCAGGAGGTGAATCGCAGCGTATCAAAATGGTACGGAGTCTGGGAAACAGCCTGGTTGATCTCCTGTACATTTTTGATGAACCGAGTATCGGTCTTCATCCCAAAGATCTGCAAAATATCATATCGATTATCAAGCAGATCAGGGATAAAGGGAATTCTGTTTTAATCGTAGAGCATGATCCGGATCTGATCAAAATGGCAGATCATATTGTAGACATGGGACCCGGCTCGGGAAAGAATGGAGGAGAGGTAGTATACGAAGGTACCTTTGAACATTTGAAAGCTTCCAAAGGCAAAACGGGCGCTTATTTTGCCAGAAAGCCCTCTGTAAAAAATCAATTCAGGAAGCCTGACGGAGTATTGAAGATTGAAAATGCTAATTTATACAATCTTAAAAATGTCAGTGTAAACATTCCGACCGGGGTGATGAGCGTCATCACCGGAGTGGCAGGATCCGGAAAAAGTACTTTGATCAATCGTGTGTTGCCGGATTTTTTCCCCGATCTCACCATTATAGACCAGTCATTGTTTGCAGCGAGCGCCCGGTCGAATTTGCTTACCTATCTGGGAATATCGGATACTGTACGCAAACTTTTTGCCCAATCCAACCATGTTTCAGAGAAGCTGTTCAGCAGAAACAGTGAAGGCGCATGTCCCAATTGTAAAGGATTGGGGGTTGAAAGAATAGACCTTGCCTTTATGGATGATATTGAGCAGCCTTGTGAAGTCTGTAGCGGGTCAGGTTTTAATCCTGATGTATTAAAGTATCAGTATAAAGGAAAAACGATTGCAGAAGTGATGAGCATGACGGTTTCGGAAGGTGTTCTTTTTTTTAAAGATGAATCTGTGCTTAAAAATTTCGATCTTTTACTGCAGTTAGGATTAGATTATCTGACATTAGGACAAAGATTGGACAGTTTTTCAGGAGGTGAAAGACAGCGTCTGAAATTAACGAAGGAACTGAAAAATACCGGTCAGATTATTGTTTTAGACGAACCCAGCACAGGTTTACATCCCAGTGATACACAAAAACTGCTGACTTTTTTTAATCATCTTGTAGAACAGGGTAATACATTAATCGTGATTGAACACAATCTGGATATCATCGCACAAGCCGACTGGATCATCGATATTGGCCCCGGTGCAGGAAAATATGGAGGGAAAATTGTATTTGAAGGAACTCCGCAAGATCTTTTGAAAGACAAAAAGTCATATACTGCAGAGTTCCTAAGAAAGCATATTCACTAGATTAAAAAAAGAAACCTCCTCCACTTTGAAACATTATCCTCTCTAATACCGTTTCAGATTTCAGATCCCAGATTTTTTTCAGTAGGTGAACCCTCCAGCAATAAAGTCAATTCGTCACATCGAACAATTTTATCATCCTGAATGGTGAATTCTGCCAATACTTTATGTCTCACAATGCTGCCATCTTTCAGGGCCGACTTTGCGATATGATGCGTAAAAATAATATTTCCGTTTTCAGCATAATTAAGGATATCGATCTTTTGTTCAGTTACTTTCTCTTTCAATTTCTGAATGTGCAGAATAAACTCTTCGTAATTGAGTTGTTTGTGATCTACAAACTGAACGTAATCTTTTGAGAAATATTTTTCAATCAATGATAAATCAAATACAGGATTTTCTAAAATACTGCTGAAAACCTGCTGGATAATATGTTTCATAAAGGTATTGTTATAACACAAAATTATATCCAAATTTGATAAGCAAACGATAACATTTGTTAACGGTTTATTGAGAAAATAACCATAAAGATTCTGGATGGAGATGCGAGTACACAGGCTTTATTGTTGTATAAACCACAAATGCACGAATAACTTTCTTGTAGAGCGTATTCGTGCATCCGTGGCCTTACATTATTTAGTTTCTATAGAAGGTATGTTTGTAATAACCAGCCATTTGCCATCTTCATAAACACAGGTGATGAGTGAAGAAAACCGCAATGCTGAACTTTCAAGAGAAACCTTAGCATAAGCGATATTGTTTTTCTGTTCCACAAAATGATAGGTGATCTGACGAGGCTTTCCGCCAAATATTTTATCCCGGACGAGGTTGATGTATTCCTGCTTAGGAATGATGAAAATTCCCGGTTGATCAAAAAATCCGTCCTGAATATTCTGATAATCTTTGTGGAGAATTTTTTCTAATAGTTTGGTGTCACTATGATCTCCACCTTTAATGAATTGCTCAATGGTGTATTTAATCTGTTCCATAATCAATTGAATTGTTTTAAAATTTCGGATTGTTGTAAAACGATCTTTTCTGTATTTCTGATTTCATCTGTTACCGTACCATTCAATGGGAAGTAGCTGATATCAGTAATTCCCATGTGGTTTAATAATTGGGTAAGGTGAATTTCCAACGGATTTCGTGTTTCGGGAGTCATCCCACCCATTGAAGAGATGATAAAGGCTTTTTTGTTATTGAGTAAACCTTTAAGAGAAATATTTCCTGTAAAGGTTTTTTTTGTTCTGATAACGCTGTCAAAATACGCTTTTAATGAAGAAGGAATGCCATAGTTGTACATAGGACAGGTAATCAGAATATCATCACATTGATATAACTCATCAATGAGTTCGTTGGATAAACAAATACTTTCCGTATCGGGATTTTCGCTGAAGAAGGCATTTACCGTCTGTTGGGTGATATGAGGAATAGGCCACAGGGTTACATCTCTTTCAATAATACTACCATCAGGGTGTTTTATTTTCCAATGCTGAATAAAATAATCACCTAATCTTCGTGAATAAGATTGCTCTGTTCTTAAACTGCTGTCGATTCTTAGAAGTCTTTTCATACTTTTTTCTTTAAAGACACACAGCATTTCTGAAACGTGACAGATTATTGCAGTCTTTTTAATTTTTCAGGATCTACAATAGAATAAATTTCACGGATCATGCCGTTGGCATCAATATCCAGGATGTGACAGTTATAAATTCGGTTGTCCTGCCAGAAACAAATGGCAGGCTGATGATTAAAGATATGAAAACTATGAGGTTTTTTACCCAAAAACTGTTGTTGTACATAAGCGAGAAGCTGTGCCGTAGCTGATTTTCCAACTTCTACTGCTTTGATAACGCGTATCCGTTTTCCACCGTCTGCAGACAGCTTTATTGCATCAGTAAGCAGTTTTTCGATATTGGGAATATCTCCTTCACTTAAAGCCAGTTGATACTGCTGAAGAATATCCGCATGAACAGAGATATTGACGCTGTCCGGCTCATATTTAATATCCTGCAATTGCTGTCCGGCACGGCTTAGTAGTTTCCTGGAATTTTCCACTGAAATATCCAGGGTTTCCGCAATTTCCTGATGAGAATAGTCAAAGGCTTCTTTTAAGATATACACTGCACGTTCTCTTGCATTCAGCTTTTCTAAAAGAACAAGAAGGGTGTAGCGTGCAGTTTGTTCCTTAATCAGTTTATTTTCTGCATTTTCAAAAGAAAGAGGCTCCGGAAGCCATTCTCCATACACCATTTTTTTACCGTGTCTGTTTTTAAAATTAATCGCATGATTAATGGTGCTTTTGATCAGAAAATTAGTTTCATTCCTGATCTCGGATTTATCCAAAGAAATATATTTTTCAATTACATCCTGTACCAGATCCTGCGAATCTTCATAAGAACCGGTAATATTATAGGCATAGGTAAGCAGACTGTTGTATTTTTCCTGCATAATATTTCTTTTTAAGACAAACTTAGTGAAGAAAACGTGACAGATGATTAAAAGATAAAAGATAAAAGATAAAAGATAAAAGATAAAAGATAAAAGATAAAAGATAAAAGATAAAAGATCTTGTCGTTAAACTTCAATAGCTGCTTTTCGCGAGCATGATTTGTGACAATTGGTGCATCTGGGGTCAAAAAGCAAAACTATTGATATTTCCCCAATTTGGGCGGGCTTTAGCCCGCTTTCAATTTTACGGTTACATGTTAATCCTACATGATCACAGAATCAATCATAAAAAACCGCATCGGATCCTTCCCATGCGGTTTATAGAATGTCGGTTTTACGGTTAATCGTTATCCACTCTGATCCATTTTCCATTGTCTGTCCCTTCATAGAAGTGATCGTTATGATAAATGACAGCTCCCACGACATGCGGTTTGCTTGCCGGAAGTGTCAATGTTTCAGGAGAAGCGTTAGTATTTCGGATCATAAAAACATCATTTCCTTCCCTGACCACGATTCCTGTTCCTGAAATAAACCTGTTTAAGCCGTTGTCAGTCGGAGGATTGGCTATTGTTGAAGGAAGTAATTCTGTGATACGCCGTGCTCCGGCTGAAGCGGTACAACCCCTCAGAATACCGTTCATCAGCATCATCACGCCCGGAGTCGGACATTCCGGATTGACATTGATCACAATTTCTTTATTGTTGAGATCTATCGGACAAGCCTGACCATTGGCAAATCTCATCCCTTTCAGACGGTAAACAAATGTTCCGACCTGGTTCCCGGGATGTAAAATAATGGCTTCTCCATTGCTCGCTGAGGTAATCGTTTGATCCGGCCCACCGTTCAGAGTATAGGTGAAAATATAAGGCTGCGCAAGTGATCCTTTGAATTTTACCTGCACGTCGCCAGTAGTCTGTCGTATGGTACTTGTTGACGAAGAAATGGTAGAATCAACCGGTAAAGTAACGGAAGAAATGCTGAAATCTTCAGTAATATTACATCCATCCTGACCATAGGTAACATTCACTCTGTAATTTCCGGGCTGTGCAAAACTTATCGACGAGCTGTTACCGATCACTACTGAATTAAGTGAATTGATTTTAGTCCATGTATACGATGCATTAGGATCTGTTCCAAATAAGGTGGAGGCGTCATAAGTCTTTGGAAATTCCGAAGCACAAAGGGTTTTATTTCCCCCGAAACCTGCGGCCTGTACATCAGTCGGAATTATATTCAGATTGGCGGTATTTCCGAGATCCTGACTGTTCCCATAAGCATTGACCGGGCGTGAGAAATTCATATCCTTAATAGAAGCATAGAACATGGTGTATTTTGCTGCAGGATCAAGATTAATCATATTCTAACCTGTCGTTGATCTGAGTACAGAAATTCTGTTACATGGAGTTCCTGTCATAAACAGGTTTTCAGTAACTGTCTGGTGGCTGTTTACCTGATAAGATCCGGGATTGAAGTATAATGTTTTATATTTTCCGGAAGAGGAGAGCGTACTTACGGAATTCACTGAAGAACTTCCCAGAAAGGTCATCTTACTGAAATCCCATATTTTTGTTCCCGTATTGAGATTTCCATCCTTCCATATCGTAAGGTCTCCCAGAATTGAAGCTTCCGGAGTATTGGTGACAAAATACCCTGTTTCTATTTTGGTTTCAGACAGTTTCAAAGTCACCGGATTATTTCCTGAATTAATACTGAAATACGGACTGTAAAAATTATAGGCAGGCAGGCTTGCCATATAAAAGTTGGGTGTCCCCGCACTGTTTACTCTTGTTCCGTTCACAACTGATTGACCGAAATCGACAACAGGATTATTGCTGGTAGTTTGGTTCCAGCTAAAATTAACGAGGGTCATGGGCTGGCTGTTGGTTTTAAATCCGGCCACATTATTAAAATTAATATCTCCGAGATAAGGACTTTTCAATTCAAAATAATCCTGTGCATTGATATTAAGGTAGATATACGCTCCTCTGGTATTGATATAACGTGTTTTTCCACTGACCGTTCCCTGAGACAGAATGATATTGCGGGGTAAGCCATAAGGTGAGACGGGAACATTGATCTTAAGATCATTTTGCAGCACCAGGTTTCCATATACATTCAGGTAATACATAGCATTGGTGCTCGCTCCGAAATCCAGTATCGGTTGGTTAATAGCATTATTGAATGTAATATTATTAGCTTTTGAAAGATTGCTCCCTTTGATTATAATTTTACTCTGTCCGGCTGTAAATCCCGAATTCTGATCGAAAAAAACATTATCAGCACCATTTGGAATATCACAACCTGTAATCGGTGCTCCTCCCGAAGTCAAAGACCAGTGCAGCGGATCTCTCCATTCTCCCTGACCGCCTACCCAATAAAGATTTCTTGCATTGGCCGGGATTGCATCCTGAAAATTAATTCCGGTATTTCCTCCCAAATCGGTACTTTTTGTGGTGAGATAGGTTTGACCTCCCGAAGACGAAATCATTTTAAACTGCACCCTGTCCATTGAATAACCGGAAGGATTGCTTGTATAATCAGGAAGGATCAGTGACCTCGGCTGAAGGCTGTTGGATGAAAAAATAAGCTTATCAACACAGTCTCCCAGCATCAGCAGCGACTGGTTTACCTGAAGATTGGCTTCTAAAGCAATATGGTTGTTCTTTTCGATCGTCAGGTGATTAACCGTCAGCGGAGATTTTATGGTTAAAGAAGGATTTACCTTATCAAGTCTGGATCCCGATGCTGAATGAACAATGAAGTTATTGATAATTCCGCCGGTCAGGTTAAAATTCATTACATAATCGTTAGCACCTGTTGTATTGGTAAATTCTATTTTTTCAAAATAATGACTAAGGTTGTTAGAGGTAATTTCATTCGCTATACTCCCTGAAGCTTTGATGATTTTAATGACACTGTTCGCAGTATTGACAACAGGTTTAGCGGTATTGACCATGAAAGTGGAGTTGATGGTAATATCTGCGTTATTCATCAGCAACTGATCTCCGTTTACATTCAATGTCACAAGTTTCAGAAGAGTTCCGCTCATGTCCAGAACATTTCCCGGAATATTGTTTTGAATGATATGAGAGTTCCCGTCAAGGTCATAGGCTGAAGTTCCCCTGTTTATTTTCCATCTGGCATTTCCCGAAAATGTAAGCACGGAAGAAGCTCCGTTAGGAGTCAGGCTCTTGATAATATCAGAGGGTTTATTGGTATTAATAAAGGTAAATCCGCTGAAATATCCCGCATCATAATATCCGGGATGAAGGACCATATTTCCGTTCACATACATTTTATAATAATTGTTCGTTCCCCCGAAATATGATCTTGAGCTGGCCGGTAAGCCACTAAAAGTAATATCATTCACAGTTACATCACCGGATAATTGTATGGCGGTAATGCCATTGGTCATAAACCCTGAATTCTGATCAAAAAATACATTGTCATTGCTTGTGGGAATACCGCAGGTAGAGGTAACTCTCGAACTTGTGGAATCAAGTGACCAATGTGTAATATCAGTCCAGTTTCCCGATCCTCCTTTCCAGTAAAAATTTTTGGCATTGGCGGCAGTGAAATTGATCCCGGAGTTATTTCCGCCGTCAGTTGAATTACCCGCATTGATGGGCTTTGCCCCCTGTACCGGGTTGATATATGCTGCATTAATTCCGGAAATATTCATTCTGTTCAGCTCAACAAATCCATTTCCGTTGATGGCATTTCCCAGAACAAGATTATTTCCTCCCGATCCCGTAAAGTTAACCGCCAGATCACAGTCATTACGGTTGTAGACAAAGGTTTTGTTAACCATTAATTGGGTGGAAGAATCGTTCATCATAATATGGGAAGAAGAATTGATGATGAAATGATCCGTTTTATTAGCATCAAGAAATCTGATATCTCCTGCATTTACCTGAAGTATTCCGGTATTGACAGATCTAAGATCTCCCTGAAAGGTACCTTCCTTAAAAATTTTGCCAAAGTAGTGATTGCCGTTCCCTGAGTAATAATACTTTCCGTTATAGTTTTGGACATACACAGACGTGTTGGGTGCTGTAATCGTCTGTCTGGTATTGATATTCAGGGTAGTCATTTGCAGGATAGCATTATCGATACTGATCGTGTTACCGCCCAGCCAGAATTCCCGGGCCTTAATTTTTCTGCCGTCTGCATACAGATTACTCACGATAGCATTGTTATCAAAATTAAAGTTGGCGGCCACCTCCACATCGTATGGGGATGAAATGGTAGCAGACATCAGGTAGAAATTATCATTACCGGAAACATTCAGCTGGGCTATTTTTTGCCCTTCAAAGTTCATATAACGATTGGCAGCCGGACCTGTATTATTGTATTTAAAGATATTGAACATGCTGGCAGATGCCAACATATCCTTTTGGAGGTATACATTACCGTAGACATAGGTGACAGGATTGTAGACCGGGGTAGCAGGAGCGTTATTCCAGGTCATGTTATGGACAAAAACGGGTCCTGTAGCGGTAATAGTATTGTTTCCTAAAGTAAAACCGGAGGAAGCATTAAAGACTACATCATCGTACATATGAGGAATACAATTGGCTGCCGCACCGCCCGAGGTAAACGCCCAATGGGAAGGATCGTTCCAGCTTCCGCCACCACCGATCCAATACAGCGTTTTGGAAGGAATTCCGGAATATGTAATATTACCGGTATTATTGCCACCATCCATTCCGGCAGTCATTGATCCGCCGCCGGTAAGTTTTACCGCAATGAGATTATAATCCGACAGGGAAGCTGTACCGTTTCCATTGATTGAGGAAGGGAGAATCATATTCACAGGAGTTGTATTGTCTACTCCTCCAAATCGTGGAATATTTCCGTTACATGAAGAATTGGCAATCATTGTCTGAGTAACCTGGAAATAATTGGGGGTGAGACTCTGGTTTTGTCGAAAGGTATACAAACCACCGTTTAACACGAGATTATTGATGTCAAACTGCTGCGCTCTTAGTACCACATTTCCTCTGCCCAGACTAAGATTTTTAATTTCATATCTTTTTCCCGAAAAATCACAGCTTCCATCACCCAAAACCACATCATTTGCTTGTAATACATTGGCCGTGATATTGAGTCCGTAAAGATCGATTTTATTGATATTCAGCTCATTTCCCGTGATAGTACTGCTTCCGGTTCCGGTCCCTGTTAACTCGTCTACTTTCAGGGAATTACCCGCAGAAATCTGATAATATGCTCCTGTTGGCAGGGTGATTTTTTTGATATCCTGTGTTGTCTGAATAGTCAGCGATGAAAAAGAAAGTGTAGCCTGGGTGAGGTTGGCAGTTGAATTAAACTGCATGGCATTCGTTGCTGTCAGGGTAGAGGTTCCGAATCTGGAGGCCGCAGTTGATGTATGGGTCAGATTCTGTGCGGTGATGTTTTTATGATCGGTGTCAAGAAGTGCACTGTCATTGATATTGAACTGAAAGAGGCCATTACTGGTAAAATTTTTGACCAGCTTAAAAGTCCCGTTCCCTTTAAGATTAAAAGATGAAATATACGATGTGCCGACGAATCCCGGACTGATCAGGTTATCTTGGATATCAATGAGATTGGGCGTCTGATTTGAGCTGTCTGAATACAGATTCATGGTAACATTGTAATAGACACCTGCATTGGATTTCCACTTCAGATTTCCGTAAATATTAAAAACACTGTCTGAAGGAAATGCAAGTTTTCCTGTAAATGAATCATCAATAATGAAATCTTTACACGTTGCTGAAGAAGGAATTGTCAGCAATCCTCCCGCTGAGGTAAATCCGCTTCCGGAAGTGATGTATACATTATCATAACGGGACGGGATAATGGTGGCGGTCTGCCCGGACACGGAACCGATGCGCCAGTGGTTCAGGTCGCTCCAGGAACCTGTTCCTCCTACCCAATAATAGTTGTTTTGGGCCAGAAAAGTTTGGCTGACCAGAAATAAGAAAATAAAATACAGTTTAAGTTTCATGGTATTTGAATAGCAAGATTAACAATGAGCCGAGACTTGTATATCCGGCTCCCGATGCGTTGCAGAGGTCTAAAATTGACCTTCAATCAATTATTTTGACTTTTTCATCAATTGCATCTCTCTTTGTAATTCTCCGATTTTTTTATCTTGTTCCTGAACCGTTTTTAAAAGCAGCGGAATCAGCTCATTGTAATTTACGGATTTGTATCCTTCATGATCTGTGCTAACGATATTAGGCAGGAATTTTTCAACTTCCTGGGCAATCAGACCATACTGGAGCTGAGCATTTCCTCCTTTCTTTTTTCCAGCCTCATTCCAGAAATAGGTGACAGGTCTTAACTTTAATAATGATCCTTCTGACAAGTCTATGTCCGTAATATTTTGTTTCAGTCTTTCATCAGAATTGTAATCAATCGCACTGGCTTTTATGGTCCCCGCTACATCCAGTTTTGCCGAAGCTGAAGGAGCTGTTCCGATTCCGACACTTCCGTTACCTGAAAAAACAAGATTTTTACCGTTGAGATCAACATTTCTTGCTGCCAAAGGAGTGGTAATACTGCCATCTGCCGTGTAAATATTAGAATTTATCCCTACACTCTCCCAATTGTTACCGTTCCAGAAATAATAGCCCGGTTGCGTTATTTTTGATACTTTTGAAGTAGGAGAGGCGGGGGCGGCAGTTGCATAAATCATCAGTGATTCGGTTCCCGGCTGTATATTGGAGGTCATGGTCTGAATCTGATCTCCGGTGAGGCGGGGAATCAGGAGACCCTCAGCTTGCGAAGAACCATCTGTTTTGGCATTGATATCCAAAGTTGCTTTGGGATTTACCGTATTAATACCTATTTTACCAGCCTGAGAGTACATGGATGAGCTCATAGAAACAGTGCCGAAAAGGCATAAGATGAACATTGCAGAATAATTTTTCTGCAAAAAAATAGAGTTTTTCATAGTTTTTTTAATTGCTGATTATTTGAATATATCTCAATCTCCTTAGTGCGAAGATGACGTTTTCAGGAGGTTTTTTACGATGAGCTTGGATTTTTCAATCAGTTCATTGGATCTGTATAGCTGGCTTGTAAGGATGCAGCTTTCAAAAAGTAAATAAATATGTGCAGCAAGAATGTCATCCTTAAGATCTTCATCGAAAGATGCTCTCAGTTTACTTTTATGAGTGCGGATCAGGGTATGGATTTCTTTTTTATCAACCGGTATTTCGGACATAATATTCAAAAAACTGCAGCCTCTGAAATCCTCTTTTTGATTCATATATATCAGAAAGTCAAATGATCTTAAGAATTTCTCTTCAGTGGTCTTCGCGTCAGAGGTAAAACTTTCAAGCTCGGAAACCCAGTAATCAAATCTTCTGTTGAAAAACTCGATGCAGAGATCGTCTTTTGACTTAAAATGCTGATAAAAGCTGGCCTTAGAAACATCAGCTTCCTCTATAATCTGATTGATACCGGTGCTGTTATAGCCCTGTTGATGAAACAATGTCATCGATGTCTGTAGAATTCTTTCGCGGGGTTTAGGCATAGGATTGAGGTTTGCAACAAATTTAAACAAAAAATGAACAGACTGGTATGTGTGTTAATAAAATCTTAAATGTAGATCATAGCTGTTGTTGCACATCCATAGTTAATCACCTCGTAAAAAGCTTTTTCGAGTTATAAAGAACAGATATAAGATTTATTTTTCTGAAAATGTTTTAGACAAATCCTCTTGCATAAAAAAGTTGGAAAAAGAAAAATAGTAAGGTAAAAATCCAGACTACATAAGGATGATAACGGAAATTTTCTTTCAGAATATAATGTAAAGCCTTCAATAATTTGAAAAGTCCGATCATACCGAGAATGAGAAATAGTAAAAATACGATAAAAAAAGCGTAATCCCTTGGTGTGTAAGTTTCAATTTTTTCGAGATGAGTAAGGTAAGACTGTACATCAATGGTCTGTCCCAGAAACATGGCTGAAAGTATTAATAGAAAAAACGGGGTAGAAGTGTACACTGTAGTATAAATAAATGAAAATAATAAGGTACGGAACGTTACTGAATTTACCTTTTCCCTTTTATAAACCAATAGAATGACACTGAATAAAACAGCGGTAAAATTATTCATCAAAAATATAAATAAGGCTTTTTCAACCATACTTAACCCTTTGATTTTGGAAATGAAATTTTGCTCTCCACCATAATCCATTAAAAGAACCGAGATCATAACGGATGTATATACAGAAAGTTTAATAGGCGACAAATAGTCCTGGAAACGTTCAGTCTCATCTTTTTCCATTGCATGCACGGAAAAATCATAACAACGGGACGGCTGCTGAAATAATTTGAAAATAGTTACAGGAACTAATAAGATTTCAATAATAATCTGGAGACAAAGTTTCTCAAAGCTATCAATCAGTTTCTCGAACATACGGATCTGGTTTAAGTGAGGAGGGAATCTACTTCGTATGCAATTTAAATAAATTTTGCATAGGTTGTCCGGACAAGAGCAGATGAAATTGAAAATAACTGTCAGGGCATGAAAAATAGCCATAAATTAAACTGGCTGGAAGAAATTTCTTCCGGCCAGTTTAATTTTTATTTAGGTAACCCTTTTTTTAGAGCATCATGTGCCTTTTCAATAGCTTTCCTTTCCTTCCAGTCCATATACCTTTTTTTGTAACGACCTTTCATGAAATTGTCAAAATTACGTTGAATGGCCAGATTCCAAAGGGAATGTGCTTTTACAGCCCAGCTTTTATCCCAGGCACGTAAAGAAATAGAGAACGACCCATCAAGATATTTCATCCAGTGCCACCATCCGGTAGGCATAAACAGGGTATCTCCATGTTCCAGGAAACATTCAATACCTTCAATGCCGTCCAATGCAGGAAATTTTTCAAAATCAGGGTTGGCAATATCATAATCTTCTAATGCATAGGTTGCATAGGGAAGTTTGTAGAGACGTGTTTTCCACTTGTATTCAAAAAGAAGAACATGTTTTCTGCCGTTGAAATGTGTATGGAAAATGTGGGGCATATCAATATCGTAATGAAGGAAGGTTACAGAACCTTTGCCTCCGAAAAACATACTCGGATATTTGTCAAGAAATCCTCCCATCAGATTCTTGGGCGGAATATAATCGTCCAGTAATTTGGGAGCAAATTTAATAGGATCAAAAAAGAAAATTCTAAGATCGGTAGGTTCCCGCTGAATCAGATCAAGATAATCTGCAAAAGGCATCTTCGTTGTCGGAGTATTGATAGGTGCTGCAGGATCAGCTTTAGAACTGTCATATAAGGGAACTTCAACATCACCCACGACCTCTTTCATGTAATCCATCGTCCATTTTTGATAGGCAGGCCATTTTCTAGCCATATTCTTGATAACCACTGGCTTACATGGTTTTAGATATTTTTCACGGAAGTCTTCTTGTGAAATGTCATCTACAACATCGATAGGTTTAAGGAGTATTCCCATTCGTTCAAATTAAAGAGCTAAATTATTAAATATTTATGAACAATAAAAGGAAAGCATTTAATTATTTGGAATTAATATAAATAAAAATGAAAAATACTCTTCACGCCTCTTCAATAAAGATTATGTCGGCATATTATTCTAATTATTTCCGTTATAAATGTTTCTGAGTATCATCACAAAGCTCGGTATAAATCACTGAACTCCAAAATCAGGATTAAATACTTGTATCCAAAATAAAAGGAGCCCTTGCACATGAGCAGGGGTTTTGTTTTGCATCACAATTCCAATCCTTATATTTGAAGTATGAAAAAAACAGGTATACTCGCATTATTTTTAGTCGTTTTCAATAGTGGATATCGTGCACAAATGAAATCTTTACCAAAGTTGGAGTCTGGGGTTTCATACGAACTGGCCCAAGTACGAAAGAATACATTAAGTGATATTAAATATGACTTGCATCTGAAAATTCCCGAAAGCAGATCGGAAAGCATTACAGGAACAGAAGTACTGTCTTTCAACTATAAAAAACAAAATGATGCGCCGTTGCAGATCGATTTTAAAGAAGAACCTTCTTCACTCATTGCTGTATCCGTGAACGGACAATCTGTAAAACCTGTTTTGGAAAACGAACATGTCATCATTGATGCAAAATATCTGAAGTCAGGAGCCAATCAGATTCATTTTACCTTCCTTGCCGGAAACGGCGCTTTGAACAGGCGTGACGGATATTTGTATGCTTTATTTGTACCGGATCGCGCACGAACGATGTTTCCGTGTTTTGATCAGCCTAACCTGAAGGCCAATTATTCATTAACATTAACTATACCTGAGAAATGGAGCGCTATTGCCAATGGGAAATTAAAAGATACCACTTCTCAACAGGGACAAAAAACCTTGCAGTTTGCTCAGTCGGATTTACTTCCTACTTATTTATTTTCTTTTGCTGCGGGGGATTTTAAAAATTTTACGGAGAAAATCAGTCAGGAGGACTCCAGAATGCTATATCGTGAAACCGACTCTGTAAAGATCAAAAACAGCATGGATTCTATCTTTACACTCTACCAAAATTCTCTTGATTATTACGAAAAATGGACAGGTATCAAACATCCTTTTCAAAAACACGGAATGGTAGTGATCCCGGATTTTCAATTCGGCGGAATGGAACATCCCGGAGCGATCCTATTTCAAAATTCCACCTTGTTTTTAGACCAGAATGCTACTCAAAATCAGTTGAACAACCGTTCCAATCTTATTGCTCACGAGGTAGCTCATCTGTGGTTTGGGGATATGGTGACCATGGATTGGTTCAACGATGTCTGGATGAAAGAGGTATTTGCCAATTTTATGGCAGATAAAAGTACCGGAGCTTCCTCAGATAAAAGTGTATATGACCTGAAGTTTTTAACGACCCATTTTCCGGCTGCTTATGGCATAGATCGTACATTAGGCGCCAATCCGATCCGACAGGTTTTAGATAATCTGAAAAATGCAGGAATGATGTACGGCCCGATTATTTACAACAAGGCACCGATTATGATGCGTCAGCTGGAGCTGTTGACCGGGGAAGAAAATTTTAAAAAAGGAGTAAGTGAATACCTTAAAAGATATGCCTACAGCAATGCTAGCTGGCCGGACCTGATCACAATCCTTGATCAACATACTCCGGAAGACTTACAAAGCTGGAATAAAGTATGGGTGAATGATCCCGGCAGGCCTGTCATTGATTATACGATCAAATATAAAGGCAATACAATTGACCGCTTTACCATCACCCAACATCCGGAATATGGAAAAGAGCAGAAGTTATGGCCACAGCAGTTTCAGGTAAGTTTATTCTATGCTGATAAAATAGAGAAAGTAAATGTAAAACTATCAGGTCAACAACAGGAAATAGCAGAATTAAAAGGAAAAGCAAAACCTCTTTTCGTCCTGCAAAATTCCTCAGGAATAGGCTATGGCGTGTTTGGAATTGATAAAACCATGATGCCCAACTTTTATTTAATAAAAGATCCGGTAAGCAGAGCCAGTGCCTATATTTCACTGTATGAAAATATGCTGAACGGTTCAGGAGCCACTCCACAGGATGTATTACATTTTATGACCGAACAACTCTCAAAAGAAACTACAGAACTGAACCTTCGGTTGATTACCGGTTATATTTCCACTATTTATTGGGAGTTTCTACCCGGAAATGTTCGATTGAAAGAATCAGAGAATGTAGAAAATATGGTATGGAAAGCACTACAAACCCAAGCGGCAAAAAATAATAAGAAAATTTTATTTGACAGCTATCAGGGAATTTTCCAGTCTCAAAAGGCATATGATACCCTTTATACGATTTGGAAAACTCAGACCCCGCCAAAGGATGTGTCCCTTAATGATGAAGATTTCACAAGTCTTGCGCTTTCTTTATCATTGCGAAATCCCGACAATAATAATTTGTTGCAGGAACAGTTGGCAAGAATCAAAAATCCGGACCGTATCAATCGTTTTAAAATTATTATGCAGGCAGCTTCATCAGATCAGAAAGTACGGAACGATTTTTTTAACGGCCTTGAACAAAAACAGAACAGAGCCAATGAATCAGCTGTTGGTGCAGCACTTGGTTATCTACATCACCCTTTAAGACAACAGACGTCTATTCAGTATCTTCCAAAAACATTGGAGATGTTGCAGGAAATACAAAAGACCGGTGATATCTTTTTCCCGGATAACTGGCTTCGGTCAACCTTTAGCAGTTATCAGGATCCGAAAGCATTGGAAATGGTGAACCAGTTTATTTCAAAACACCCGGATTATCATACTATTTTGAAACATAAAATTTTACAGGCAACAGATAATCTGAAAAGAGCACAAATTCTGGTAAAATAGAATTTTTAGATTTGTTTTTAAAACCACAAATTTCCTCAATTATCTTTGATGATTGGGGAAATTTTTATTGTAGGATTATCAGGAATCCAGAATAACAAATTTATTTCCCCATATTTCTGGGATCTACACAGATTTTTATGTATATTTTTTGCCACTAATGCACGAATAGTAAAAGACATTTGTGCATTAGTGGCAAAATAAATCAGACGTAGACAACAAAGCGTAGTTCGAATAAAAATCTTTGATTTTTTAAAAACTTAAGTGTTCTTCTCATTGCACTACCTTTACCTTAAAAGACTTAAGTGTTCAAAAAAACTTTGTGCCTTTTGTGGTTTAATTATCTTCCAAATTCTTAAAAATCAATGAGATATGTGGAATCAGTAGAAAATAACACTAAGTATAAAATACAGTCCGTTGAAAGGTTTGTCGTATACTAGTATTTTCAGATACACATCTTCCATTTTTTTAAAAATAACTATCTTCGGCTTCATAAAAAAAATGATATGCAAGTATATGAAGGGATTTCTGTGGGGTTGTATCTGTTGCTAATGATAGGTATAGGCATATATTCCTATAGAAAATCGACAAGTAATTCAGAAGAATTTTTAATTGGAGGACGAAAAATGGGAGCTGCTGTTACCGCTTTATCTGCAGGAGCTGCCGATATGAGCGGGTGGCTGTTGATGGGAGTTCCTGGGGCCATGTATTTATCCGGGATTTCAAGTTCGTGGATTGCTATTGGTTTAACGATCGGTGCTTTTCTCAACTATATTATAGTGGCACCAAGGCTCAGGATTTATACGGAAGTTGCTCAAAACGCCATTACTTTACCCGTATTTTTTGAAAACAGATTTAAAAATAAGAATCATCTGTTAAAAATTACCTCTTCTATTTTTATTCTGGTATTTTTTACCCTCTACACATCCGCAGGAATGGTTTCCGGAGGAAAATTGTTTGAATCAGCTTTCGGAATGGATTATACCGTAGGGTTGTTATTAACCAGCCTGGTTGTTGTTTTATACACCTTTTTAGGCGGGTTCCTGGCGGTAAGTCTTACCGATTTTGTTCAGGGAACCATTATGGTGCTGGCTCTCGTTATCGTTCCTATTGTTGCCATAATGCAGATTGGAGGAATTGGAGAAACCTATTCGTTGATCGAAGCTAAAGATCCTAAATACCTGGATTTATTTAGAGGAACAACGACGGTAAGTATAGTATCTTTATTAGCCTGGGGGCTTGGATATTGCGGACAGCCACATATTTTGGTTCGTTTTATGGCCATTGATAAACCTAAGGACTTAATAAAAGCAAGAAGAATTGGAATCACCTGGATGATTTTTACTGTTGCCGGAGCATTAGCCATAGGATTAGTAGGAATTGCTTACCTGCAAAAATTTGACCTGGAAACCATGGTAAAATTTGATGGCTCAAAAACAGAAGCGGAAACTATTTTTATTTATTTCTCCCGTATTTTGTTTCATCCGCTGATTGCGGGATTCCTGTTGACTGCGATTTTGGCAGCTGTGATGAGTACTATTTCTTCTCAGTTACTGGTAACTTCGAGTTCATTAACAGAGGATATTTATAAAGCTTTCCTGAATAAAAAAGCAACTTCAAAACAACTGCTGATTGCCAGCAGGTTATCTGTACTATTGGTGGCCGTGATTGCGGTTCTTTTATCCTTAAACCCTAAAGACAGTATTCTTAACCTGGTAGGAAATGCCTGGGCAGGTTTTGGTTCCGCATTTGGACCATTGATTCTGCTTTCTCTTTTGTGGAAAAAGACAACATGGCAGGGAGGATTTGCAGGAATGTTGGTGGGTGGTATAACTGTGCTGGCATGGGTATATCTTCAGCATCCGTTAAAAGACTGGTATGAAATTATCCCTGGATTTACCCTTTCTCTATTAACCAATATTGTGGTTTCATCATTGACTTATCAACCTGATACCACTATTGATCGTGAATTCAATGAGATGAATAAGATCATGCAGGAAGAATTGTAAAGAAATATTACGATATTATAATACAAAAACCCTCACTAATAATGAGGGTTTTGTATTTGGGTATTCAATCAGATTAGTTGCTTTTGTGTTGCATATTTTGAAAACTCTTCTCGATCATGATATCCGACAATCAAGACAAAAATACTTAAAAGCCATCCTGCTTTCCAGATATTGATGTGGAACGCAGAAGCAATTTCTGGCAAAACTCCAATCACTGCAAATTCCGTAGTGGTAATTCCAAAAACGCCCATATAAAGTACATACATATTCCTGTTCATATTCATAATTTTTTTGTGCAAATTTGCAAAATGAACTATTGGAAAGCTATATACTTACCTTTTTGAAAGTATTAGCCCAAAAAACATTATTATGCCTCAATTTTTTCACGATAAAAGACTTTATTATACTCCCATTGAATTTGGTCTAAGCCATATTGGAGGAACCTGGAAAATGCCTATTTTGTGGAGATTACAGGAAAAGCCACTGCGTTTCAGCGAACTGAAAAGAGACATTCCGCAAATCACGGATAAAATGCTGACCAGCCAGTTGCGTGAATTGGAAAGTAAAGAAATGATTCATCGTGAAGTATTCCCTGTTGTTCCTCCAAAAGTAGAATACAGTCTGACCGAAAAAGGGAAAAAATCTATTCCGGTTATAGAAACCATTATGCAGTTCGGCTATGACCTGATGAAAGATGAGGGAATTGTTTTCCCGCCCAAAGAGTGATTATATCCGGTTATTTTTCTGTTAAATAAAAGCTTTTTCATACCTTCACTCTAATTTGATCATAAAAATCTATTTCAAATGAAGCTGAAATTAGGCATATTAGACCAGTCACCTGTTACAATGGGTAACAATGCTGCATCAGCATTAGCCAATAGTATCAACCTCGCCTTATTTGCCGAAGAAGCAGGATATCACAGTCTGATGTATTCTGAACATCATGGAGTAGAAGCGTATGGAAGCTCAAGTCCCGAACTCTTATCCGCCATCGTTCTCAGCAAAACAAAAAGAATAAAAGTTGGAACAGCCGGAATTATGATGAGGAATTATTCCGCTTATAAAATGGCTGAATGGGCTAAGCTGCTGGGAACTCTTTATCCTGAACGTTTTGTGCTGGGACTGGGAAAGGCTCCCGGAGGCTTGAAAGATGCAGTTATGGCTCTGAATAATCATAAACCGGTAGTATTATCCAATCTGGAAACGAAACTGGAAGAGATCATTCGTTACATGACGGAAGAAAGTGAAATGTACGATGAGCTTATTGCTCAGCCTACCCAGGTAAAGCATCTGCCGGAAATTGTTTGGCTCGGCTCCGGAATGACCTCTGCTCAGGAAGCCGCAAAACACGGAATAGGTTATTCTTTTGCTGCTTTTATGAACAGTGAAAATGGTAAGGAATATACCGAAGCTTATCTCAGGGAATTTGATCCGGCACAATATGCTTCCAGGCCGTCATTACAGGTGGCTCTTGCCGTCTCTGTTGCGGACAGTCCTGAAGAAGCGAAGCGTAATGCTTACGGGATGGCTTATCAATTTTTACAATCAAGGCAACTGGTTAGCCCCGAACCTGTGTATCCTGCCGAAATAGTGGAAAAAAAAGTATTGGGAACCTCTCATGAGGACGATTTTTTTACTATCTTGGACAGAATTATCACAGAGACACCACAAACGATTTCTCAGCGATTACAATTGATCTCAGAAAAATACCATACAGATGATCTTCTGATATTATGCAATATGTATCATGAGGAAGATCGTATAGCTACTTATCAGAGTATTATCAAAAATAATCAATAATTCCTGTAGCTTTCTCTTGCTTTTGTTAAGTTATATCTATTAACATTAATTTAATCCTTACGAAATAAAATATGTCAAAATTATATATCATGACCGGCGGTCCCGGTGCAGGAAAAACAAGTCTTTTGGAAGAACTGGAGAAGCAGGGATTTATAATTGTACCTGAAGAAGGCAGAAGAATTATCAAAGAACAAATGATCGCCCACGGAGATGCTTTACCATGGATGGACAGAAGAAAATTTGCAGAACTTATGTTTAAAGGTTCTGTAAATGCCTATCAGGAAATGAGTAAACGTACAGCAAATGATACTGTTTTTTTTGACCGTGGAATACTTGATGCTATAGGCTATATGAGGCTGGAAAAACTTCCTGTACCCAAAGAAATGGAAATAATCGCCTGCGAAATGGCTTACCAAAAGAATGTTTTTATTTTTCCTCCCTGGAAAGAAATTTATAAAAATGATCCCGAAAGAAAACAAACTTTGGAAGGAGCAATATCTACATTTGAATGCATGCGGGAACTCTATCTGGAATATGGTTATAATATCATTGAGGTGCCGAAACTTAGCATTCAGGAAAGGGCCGGATTTGTTCTGGACTCTATTGATTAATTATTTGTAATTTGGAGAGCATGTTTTAAATCTATAAACATGAATATGGTCAATGATTCAGTACGGAGGGAAATCGTTAAGCTTGCAGATCATGATTTGCAGGTAAGAGAAAAGCTGGCTTGCGAGGGAAAACTTTCAGAAGGTTACCATCCGGAAATGGAAAAAGTTCATCAGGAAAATGCAAAACGCCTCCGTGAAATTATAGCAGAAATAGGCTTTCCGACGATCTCAAAAGTAGGAGAGGAGGCCAGTGATGCTGCCTGGCTGATCATTCAGCATTCCATTGGTGAGCCTCAATTCATGAAAGCCTGCTATCAGATGATGGAAGAGAATAAGGAAGATGTTAATCCTAAAAATAGAGCCTATCTGTACGATCGTATTCAAGTATTTCAAAGCAGACCGCAAAGATATGGCACCCAGCTTTATACAGCAGGAATCTTTCCTGTAGAAAATAAAGAAATGCTTAATGAAGAACGTGTAAAAGCAAAGCTGCCACCGTTGTCGGCGAAACAGATCAGTCAAATCCCGGAGATTGAAAATATTCCCGAAATCGATAATAAAAATCAGGAATATAACAGTTGGAGAAAAAAAGTCGGGTGGCTATAATCTGTTCAGTAATAATAAAGAAAGCCAGTGGAGAATTCCATCAGCTTCCTTCATAATGTTGCTGTTTTTTTATTTTAATACAATCGGGATGAGCAATCCTTAGTCTTTCAATAAGGGTCTTGGATCAAATAATACTTTCAATGAATGAATTTTCCCATCCAAAATTTCATACCACCCTGAGGTTAATACTGTCTGTTTGCCCATATTGATATTATACCAGAAACAAATGTCCTGGTCTGAGGTAAAGGTTTGAAGAATCTCATATTTGAACTTCATCTTCTTCATATCTTCAATATAAGAAGATGCGCTTTCTCTGCTACCCAACACGCCATTGAACTTAAAATCCGGATCAAGACAGCTTTCGGCTTTGTCAAAATTTTCCTCATTTAAATATTGGATAAACTGTTCTGCTACGTTTTTGGTTGTATCGTCCATAAGTTTTTGCATTTATTTAAAGACAAAATTAGCAGTTCCGGGTCTATTGAGTTTGTGATTATCGTCACAAAAAACTAATCCGTATGTACTTATTTTTGAACGTTGATGATAATGACAGGAGGGCGATGTACATGCTGTTGAAAATCGGGGCGTAATCTCAGCAGTTCCTGATCAGGACAGGGTTCTTCAAGATTTTTCAATACAAATCCGGCTTCCAGAAGGTCATTGACAATAGTACTGAGCTGATGATGGTATTTTTCCACATCTTTTACAAACCAGTCTTGTTTTCTAAGCCCTTCCTCACTGTACCGGTTAACCGGCCAGTATGGTTCACCATCTAGTTCTTGCCACGACTTCAATGCAGCAGTACAGACAGGATGCTCCATCGAAAACAGAAATTGTCCTCCGGAAGTTACTCCGTTGAAGATTTTTTGAAATAGTATCTTTAGATCTTCAATATAATGCAGGGTCATTGAGCTTATAATCAGATCGAATCTGTTTTGTCCAAAATGATAATCTTCAAGGGCAGAACACACCCAATCTACTTTTGCAGATGAAATCCTGTTTTGTGCTTCCGATAACATCTTTTGTGAAATATCCAGTCCTGTGATCTTTTGAGGATCCTGGATAAGCAATGCCTGAATCTGATGTCCCAATCCACAGCCCATATCAAGAACTGTTTTTCCTTTGACCGGAATTCTAAGCCTCTTCATTACAGGTTGTTCTAATAATTCATTAAGTCCCTGATCTCCGTCGCGCATTGCTTTATAACGCGTGAAAAATTCGGTATTATCGTAAATATTTTGTTTCATAGGATATTTCTAAGTATGAGTGCGCACAGATATTTTTTTATGCTTAGCCTTAAGGAATTTTTTAAAATCCGTTTAAATTACAAAAAAATGAAGGCCACAAAAGAAGAATTACACCCGTTTCTTCAGATCCTGACGTTTATCATACAAAAACCTGCAGTCCGAACTACAGGTTTTCCGTGATATAACGCATTGTATTATGTGTTGACTAGAGATATTTAAGTATTTTATCCAGTAAATTGTCTATTTCGTTGATATTGTTGTTAATGCATTGTTCTGCGGTGTTGTTTTGCAGACAGGCTTCCAGTTTTCCTTTTAATCCCAGAAGCGGTAAATAGAAGATGATCGGGATTTTTGCGATAACGGCCGGATCATTGAGGTCTTTGTCTATATAATTTCCCAGACAGTTAAGCGCACATTGGGAATCTATATGTCCGGGTGATTGCGGGCAGCTATTGATACAGGCAATCAATGCATTTCTGTCCCGGGCAAATACAAGCTCTACTTTAGCGATTATGCCATCATTGTCGGAAATAATATGTACATCGTAAACAGCGCCACTCTTGGCCGTTACTGTTTTATGCGCGGTAACAGAACTTTTGATGGCGGGGTTCTGATACATAATAATTTTATCGTTGGGATTGATATCTTTTCCATAATAAAACGAAAAGATGCACAGCGCCGTGATCAGGTACAGTCGGGTAATTAAATTTGTTTTCATAAGATTTCATGGTTTGGGTTGTAAAATATAGGTCAAAGTGATCTGAAAGAGAACCGTAAATAAAGTATGAACTCTATTTATAAAATGCCACAGACTTTCATTATGGATAATTGTTTGTATTAAATTAGTTTTTTATACTAATCTATATCATAATGTTTTATGGTTTTACATTAATTCCAAATATAGTGAATTTTATGATATGAAAACTATTTTTTTAAGTTTATTTTGTTGCTGCTAATACTAAAATTCTGTTTTTTGCATATTCTATCTGCTCTTTTTCCTTTTCGGTATCCGGCTTGTTTTTAAGATACATCTGATAATACTGAATTGCATTTTTAGGCTGTTTCAGATGGAGGTCATAAAGAAGACCTAAACGATAGCTTATGATAGGACTGCTTCCAAAACTAAGCCCTCTTTTATAGGTTGTTGCCGCCTCGTTGTATTGATTTTTATCTTCATAAATACCTGCCAGGGCAGCATAATAGAGTGGTATATGTTTAGAAATTGCTTCATCAATTGTTTTTTGAGCATACGCAGCAGCGTTGTCATAGTCTTTCAGTTCACGGTAACTTAACGTCATATAGTATAAAATGCCTTCATTCTGAACCTCAAGCGTTTCCAGGATCTTATACATAGTAATGCACTTCTCATAGTCTTTTACATAAAAATAGGCTTGTCCTAAATCGTTCATAACATTGGGGTCAGCACGGTTTTTCAGCAGTTTTTCACCTGTTTCAATACTTTCCTGGTATTTGCCCAGTTGATTAGACAAGGGTAAAAGTGCCTGTTGAAGGCTAAAGTTTTCCGTATCCGCGGCAATTGCTGTTTTTAATACTTCGTAAGCAGGCTGATACTGTTTGAGTTCGCGGTACACCATAGAAAGGTCGTATGCTACGTCCGGTTCAGTCTTGGAAAGACTATGGGCCTTTTTAAGATACCTTAATTTTCCTTCAGAAGTGTCTTCGTACGCTGCCAGTTGTTTATACGCACTAAAATTCAGACTATCCAGCTGAATGATTTTTTGAAGATATGTTCTGGCATTGGATACATTACCCCTTCTCGAATTGATGCCGGCTAAGCTGAATAAAACAGGTAAGCTGTCCGGGTGAAGATCATTGACTTTCAGATAGTTTTTCTCAGCTTCCGGTAATTTGCCCGCCATCATATGACAATAGGCAATTTGCGTTAGCGCTTTAATATCCTTTGTATCTGAAGGATAAATGCTTTGCAGGTATTGGGCAGCATCAGTATACCGCTGTGTTTCATAATACTCGAGAAGTTTCCCGGTATCAATTTTTACCGCCTGTGCGGTCAGACTCTTACCACAGATAAGAATAATGAGCAGGGCAAGCCAGACTTTCATGAGTTATTAATTTTATATCTAAAATATAGGTTATTGGATAAGCAGGCAAGTTTTGCTTCAATAATTTCTGTTAAAAATATACATTCAGGCAGAAGAATGCTTATATTCACAATATATAAACACCCTTATATTCATCAGTCTGAGATACTAAATTTTTATACAATGGAAATAAGATCTGTAAAAGCCTTCATTGAGTATTACGAGAGAATCCGTTCAAGAACGAATCGTTTAATTGAGATTGTTCCTCGTGACAAGCTGGATTTTACCTATAAACAGGGAAAGTTTACCATCGGGGATCAGGTCAGGCATATTGCCACTATTGAGCGTTATATGTACGGTGAAACCATTTCGGGAAGAAAGAGTGCTTATCAAGGCTGCGGAAAAGAATTTGCAGACGGCTACGAAAATGTAGTAGCTTTTTTCAATGAGATGCACAGGCAGACTATAGAAATTATCAGTGGATTATCAGATGAAGACCTTAACCGGAAATGCATAACCCCGGGAAATAGCGAAATCTCCATCTGGAAATGGCTCAGAGCCATGATAGAACACGAAATTCATCACAGGGCAGAAATATATATTTATCTGAATCTCCTCGATGTGAAGACTCCCCAGATTTTTGGGTTCTCAGCAGAAGAAGTTCAGGAAATGAGTGTGAAGCTATAAAATAAATAAGTTCGATTACATATAAAAAATAATGACCGCTATCATTTTATTTCTCCTTTTAGTGGAAAATGTCTATTCTCATCAATGGTGTCGATTTCTTTTAAATGGCTTATAAATAAACTGTTGTTCTTAATTTTAAATCAAAAAAAATAGAAATATTCTCGAAAAGTCGTAAAACTACTACAAATTTTCAGATTCATGCCATAATATTTTTTGAATACAGCGAACCGTTTTATCTTTGTAATGCAATCAACCCATCACAAAATAATAATAACGATTAAAATGTACTGATCATGGCTGAAAAAAATTCGAGAGGAATCTTAAAATTCAACGGAGGAGAAGGACAAAAACTACTCAAACTTAATTACACAGTGTCCAGAACGATTGATGTGTCCGGACGTGTCGCTTCGGATCCTTCCAACGCATTGATCAAACTTACAGTGGAAGCTACTGAAAAGTCTGACATTCTTGAGAGCCTGCTGAACGGAAAATACAAACCCACCAGTGGAGAGATTACATTCAACAAATCCCATGAAGAAGGTACACTCATTACCTTACAATGGAAAAACGGATATGTCATCCAGCATGAAGTTGATTTTGACGCAATCGACAGCAATAGCATGTTGATCAGCTTTATTGTAAGCGCAGAATTGATCAACTACGGAAACTCGGAATATGATGGTCTGTGGCCGTCATCAGGTAACTGAAATTTAGAATCATCCTCGGTAAAATAGTACAAACATTATAGCATAGCTCATATTCTGTTATTTGTTTTCCATTTACCGTTTTTATTATATATTTTGACTTAATTGTCTGGTAGTCATAAAGATGATGTACGGGCAAAGAAGGGTTTATTTGAGGTTTTTTCAGGTAAATCTTTTAGCATATATACTATAACACCAACATATCAAAATAATTACATTATGTTTCAGGATGATCAATCACCCAAAATACCACTTCCTAAAAATGAAATTCCTGCTGTAAATAAAGCTCAGGAATTCGTAAAAAACGAAGCTGTAACCAAAGCTAGTCAGGAAATACAGGAAAAATCCAGTGGAACAGTAAAGAAAGTTACCGAGAAAATGGCTCAGGCTCAGCCCTATACAGGAATCGTACAAAACGGTTCCCAGATGTTCATGAACCAGGTAAAGCAGCCCAATTCTCCCACTTTAGTAGAAAACAAAGTCTGGTCAAAACAACCGACTTCAGGAATATATAATGCCAGTACCATTCCCGGAAATCAAATGCTGGGAATAAACAGGGTGGTAAAACTTGAAATCGTAATCGATGGAAAAGTCATCAAACATTTCAAGCATTTTAAATTAAAACAAAGCGCTATAAAACATCATGAATTTGATCTGACACTGGCTTATGATACCTTGGGCAGCCCCGAAAACCATAATCTGGAAGAAGCTCAGAATTTTCTGGGAAAACGAATTACAGTCATCTTTAGATACAAAGATGTCGAAGACGGTCCTGAACGAAATTTTGTGGGAGTCATCACAGAGGTAGGTTTCAGCCAGGAAAAAGGAAGTCTGGGAAATATTGTCCTCACCGGCGCAAGTCCTACAGTACTTCTGGATGCAGCGCCTCATATTCAGAGCTTCGGTGGAGCTCAGGAAATCAGCCTGAATAGCATTGCCGATCAGGTGATCAAAGAAGGTCTTGGACAGAATTCATTTGATTTCAGGGTAGATGCTGCCCATGGAAATGTATCTTACAGCTCACAATACGAAGAAACCCATTACAATTATCTGGCAAGAATTGCAGAAGCCTATGGAGAACAGTTTTATTATGATGGGGAAGTGCTCCATTTCGGAAAACTGCCACCGCAGGAAAAACCTGTCAAATTAACTTATGGAAGCAGTGTGAGCGATGTGAAAATCAGGATGAAAGCCCAACACGTTAATCCGTCTTTTTATGGATACAACAGTAGTAAAAATGAAAAATTAACCGCAGGAAAATCAAAAATTAATCATACTTCGAATCTGGCCAAACGGGCCTATGAAATTTCAGAGAGAATCTTTACCACACCTTCCTTACGGGTGGCTCCCATAAAAGCTGTCTCCTTTATGGATGTTGAAAACTCTCAAAAAGGAACCGCCGGCAGCAAAGCTTCAGAAGTATTTGTTATTTCAGGCACAACCACCGTTCCGTTCCTTTATCCCGGCTGTATTGCCGATATTGAAATGCGAAAAGCTGAAAGCAGTGAAACCACTTATTTTACCAAGCTGATGATTACCGACATGTATCATGAGGTGGATGCCAGAGGGTACTATACCGGAACATTCGATGCGATAGCTTCCGATACAGGATTTATCCCAAGACCGGAATTTCATACTCCCAAAGCAGATGCTCAGTTTGCTAAAGTAATCTCCAATACAGATCCCCAAAACCAGGGAAGAGTGAAAGTTCAGTTTGACTGGCAGAACGGTTCCACAACTACAGAATATATCCGTGTGATGACTCCCGATGGCGGTGGAAGTGAAAAAGTAAGCAAAAACCGTGGATTTATGGCGATCCCGGAAGTAGGGGACCAGGTCGTTGTGAATTTTGCCCACCAACACCCTGACCGACCTTTCGTAATGGGAGGAATGTTCCACGGTGGAGTAGGTGGAGGCGGAGGAGCCGGAAATAATATTAAAAGTTTGAGCAGTAAAAGCGGACATACCGTAAGCCTCAATGATGGTGGCGGAATTACTGTACAAGATAAAGATCAGAACTCAGTTTTTCTGGATGGCGCAGGAAATATAACCGTTGACAGTAAAATTACCATCACACTGACCTGTGGAAACAGTTCCATTTTTATGGATAAAGATGGAAATATCCAGATCAAAGGAAAAGAAATTATAGTCCAGGGTGAAAATATCGGTGTAGGTGGAACAACCAGCGTTGGAATTGGGGTTGGGCCTGAAAATGGCGACCCTACATCAGGAATAGGAATAAAATCTGAAACCCTGGATGTGGGAACCAAAACGCTCTCCATGGGAGCCGAAACAGAAGCCAATCTAAGCGGAAAAAAAATCAACATCGGAGGCGGAAGTGAAACCAATATTGTAAGTGGAACAGTAAAACTGAATTAAAACTGATGAATCCTGTAGATCTGGAGTTGGTAAAATTAAAAAGACAGTGGAAGAAGGTTGTTTCCAAAAATGAAGAAAAGCCGATGCTTATCTGTGTGGGAGAAAAACACGAAACTGATCTTTTTGACGGATTTTTAAAATCAAAATTATCTGAAGACGAAGAAGGAAATGATATCTTTTTGCTTCATTATCAGGAGTTCAGCGGGATGAATTCTTTCGGACAAACCTTACTGGATGAATGAAAAGAATATTATGAAATGCTTGGAAAAAGTGAAGAAGGGATTCCCGTATGGAAGACTGATATTTCTGATGAAAACTTTACAACAGATGCCTACAAGGCTTTTTACCCTTTATTGGAGCTCAGGAAGAATTTTCCCGATATCAGAGATTCCAAAATATATCTCTACATCGCTCCGGTAAGAATAAGTGATATTGAAGAATTATCACTTTGGGTAAAAGAATGGTGTAAAATCTGTGAAAAGTCAGAAAATAAAGACATCAAATTGGTCTGGGCAGAGCATCACACCTATAAAACTTTGCCGCATAATGCATCGGCACACAGTTTCAGGGTAAACGTTGATATCCATCAGCTTATGCAGAATACGGCAGCCCATACCAACCGAAAGAAAAACAGTGCGGATACGGATTTTCAGCAGCAGATTCTCATAGCGAGCAATCATTTAAGTAAAGGAAGGTTCAGAGAAGCAGAGCACGCCCTTAAGACGGCCGTAAAACTGGCCAAAGGACAAAACAACAAGCAGGGCGAAATTTCAGCCTACTTTATGTTGACCCAGGCTTATATCGCTGATAAAAGAAAAGACAGGGCCGAAGATACGTACATGACTATTTTTGAAGAAGTAGAACCAGATTCACCATTGCAGGTTCAGATGTATATGAACTATGGGAGTTATGCATTAGGAAATTCAAAAAAACGAAAGGCAGAACAGGCATTCGAAAAAGCAGCAGAAATTGCACAAAACATAGGCGAACCTGCCATGGCAATCGAATGCTACAGAATTATCGGAACCCTGAATGATTCTGTTCTGACAAAAGATAAAATGATCAGGTATTTTGAAAAATGCCTGGACATTGCAAAACTTATGGAGCCGTCGGCAAGAGAACAGAGCAGTATACGATTTGTAGCCTCAATGCTTATCCTTACCTATGAAGCAGATACAGACAAAAAAAATAAACTGGACGGCGAAATGAAAAGTTATTTTGGTGATGACTGGAAGGTGAGTGTAGAAAGACCAAAAGCAGGTTAATCTCAAATTAAAGTATCATGGCAGATCAAAATAAAAATAATATAAAATCTATAAAGGTTTCAAAGCCGGATATGAACCCGGACCGTTCTCTGAAGGTGAATGCCGATGTCACATCGGTAAGCTGGGACAAAACCACACAGGGATGGAAACATGGAATGAAAAACAATTTTGATTCACTGAATCCTGTCTCTATGGTGAAATCTGTAGCCGGAGGAGATGACACTCAGGCAAAAGCCGGAGGTACAGGAGGTGGCGGAGGCGGAGACAGTGCTGTGACCGCAGAAAAAGCAGCACCGGAAAGCAAGGTAAAGCTGATAAAGGTGAGTAATCCCACCCTTTCTTCTACAGCTGTTCAGCATACCAGTAAACATTTTGATATTGTTCTGGCTATCGATATCCACTGGACATTGATTCCGCCGCCGCCGTCATTCATGCTGATTCCATTGCCATTGCCACATCCGTTTATCGGAATTGTCTTTGATATTATGGATTATATTAAATTTTCAATTCCGATTCCTCAATTTATCAGGAATATGAAACCCGATCTTCCCGAAAGTATTCCGATGGGAGGCTCAATATATGTTCATGGCAGACATAAGGCGACTACAACCACCAGTGTGATGGGAGTTATTATTCCCTTTAAACATGTTACTTCACTGATTCCTGTATATATGATTCCCTTTCTTCAGGAAGCTCCTCATGAAGGCGAAGTATATTATGGCTCACAAACAGTTCTGGCACAGGGAAGTAAAATGAGTGGCAATCAGCCACAGCAGGTTCTTACTTGTATGGGATTTCCTTTCGGGATGACCATGTTGCCGGCGATGCCCAATAAACCAAAGAAAAATCCGCTTGCTTATTTTGCTTTTTACAATAATTTTTCAAGCATGTATATCCAGATCAATACCGGTGGCCCCGTATTGGTAGGAGGTGCTTTCGTTCCCCATGTATATACTCCGGGAGAGATGATGATGCGACTGGCAGGGATGTTTCTGATGAGAAGCCTGACCAAAGGAATCGGAAAGGGGTTGACTAAGTTTAATCATTTTTTACAGGGAAAATTCGGAAAAACCAATCCTGTTTCAAAGGCCTTATGTAAGGTAGGGCTGGAGCCGGTGAACTTTGCTACCGGTGCCATGCTTTTTGAATGGGATGACTTTAAAATTGAAGGTAGTACCCCTATATCCTGGGAAAATGTGTGGTATAGTGACAGACCATATCAGCACGGAATAGTAGGGAATGGTGTTTTCAATAATCATGACCTTTATATTGTTCCGGATGAAGAAGATAAGGTAGCAGCATGGATTCACCCTGAGGAACTCCAGCCTATGGCAATTCCTTATCCTGAAGTGGAAGAAGAGCCTACCTACTATAGAAGCCAGAAAATCTGGCAGTACAGACCGGATGAAAAAACCTGGATCATTCGTAAAGGAACGGATATTTATACCTACCAACGTTTCCATCACCATACAGAAGGCGTGATCTTCAAAGTTGTTCATATCGAATACGGTGATGGAACCGTCAGAGAATATGAATATCAGGATCAGAATATAGTTTTAAAAAGGATCAAAGACGTTAAAAGTGGTTCCCGTATAGAAACTGTTCTTCATCCTGAGATTAAAAAGATTTCGGAAGTCTATTATTGCTATAAAAATCAGAGAGATCTGCAGGTTCGTTACGATTACGATGAGTCCGGAAATCTTACGCATGTCTGGGATATTCATAAGAAAGCAATTATTTTCCAATATGATGGTGAAAACCGCATCATTAAAAGAATCAACAGAAATGGTATGGTGTACCAGTGGGAATATGATGAAAAAGGAAGGGTAATTCATACAAAAGGTCTTGACGGATTTATGGAAGGAAGATTGCGCTATGACGAGGAAGAAGGGTATACGGAAGTTATCTATCCAAGAAAAAATAATAAAACAGAACAATATTTCTACGATGAAGATTATCTGGTCTATAAAATAATAGATGGTGAAGGCGGCGAAACATGGTATGATTATACCTCCTATAATGAATTGAAAATGATAGGAACTCCTGAAGGAAGAGTTCAGGGCTATACCTACGACGATATGGGGAATATTGCGGTTTTCCACAGTCCGGATGGTGAAGAATACCATTATCAGTACAATGAATTCGGACAGGTGATCGCACGTTTCACACCTTCAGGTACTTCGGAAATCTGGAATTATGATGATGAAGGAAAATTAATCAATTATACAGATGCCGCCGAAGAAAGCATTTATTATCAATATCGCGATGATGAAAAGCTTCCGGAAAGCAGCAGGCGAAAAGATATTACCACTCATTACGAATACAATCAGAGAGGGCAGCTCACCAGATTGTCCAATACCGTAGGGAAAGAACAGTACTGGAAATATGATGAGTACGGAAGATTACAGGCCTTTAGTCCAAAACCTTTAACCAGAACCCTGTGGAACAGGGATAGAATGGGAAGAGTTGTGGAGATCAATGAACAGGGACAATTGCCGTTGAAACTTAGGTACGATGCTTACGATCTTCCCGTGTATGCTACCGATGGGCAGGCCGAATGGCTGATGAGCTACACTCCAATGGGTAGCTTAAAACGGCAGGTTCGCAGGAACTCACTGACATATAAAAAAGAAGAAACACTGGTTTTCGGATATGATGCATATGAAAATTTAACCACTATTACCAACGAAAAAGGAGAGGTTTATCATTTTGAAAGAAATAACAACAATGAAGTAACCGGAGAAACAGGTTTTGACGGTCAAAAGAAATTTTTTGTGAGAGATAAAGACGGTCTGGTTACCCAAAGCAGAACCCCTCACGGAAAAAATACATTGTATGAATATGACTTGGGAGGACGCCTTACTCAGGTTCATTATCCTGATGGAACCTGGGAAGCTTACCAGTACGATACGTCAGGGTTACTGATCAATGCAGATAATGAAAACAGCAGTGTTGCCTTTCAAAGAAATAAATTAGGTCTGGTTACATCAGAAAAACAAGGAGAACATTCAATCCGGTATCAATATGATCATGATGGAAATCTGGTCAGCCTGCAAAGCAGCCTAGGGGCAGATATTGATTATACCTATAATGAGTTGGGATTGCTGACGGGCGTTGCTGCCAGAAATGACGATACTCCTTTGCCATGGCAGATGAATCTGAATATCACCCGTAACGGACAAATGCACAGCCGTGAAATGACCGGAGGTGTTGAAAGTACTTTTGAATTTGATCATATCGGGATGCCCGTAAGTCAGAAAGTTACGGTCAATAAAAAGACCACTACTTTCCATAAAGATTATCACTGGGGCGCCGGAAGCCGATTGTTACAGGTAATGGACAGGGTTACCGGTGGAAGAACAAGATTTGATTATGATGCCTTCGGAAGCCTTATGGCTGCAGAATACCCCAATGGGGAAGTTCAGTATAAAAATCCTGACGAAACAGGAAGTGTGTATGAAAGTATAAAACGTACAGATCGGGTGTATGATAAAGGAGGAAAACTGATGCGGGATAAAAACTGGTTTTACCATTACGATGAAGAAGGAAATTTACTCTTAAAAAGTAAACGCCCCATCAATACTGTTACACCTGATCACCAGGAAGAACAGGCCTATACACATCCTTTTTATAAAAATATCGCTTCCAACTGGACCAATACCTCAAAACTTCCGGAGGGAACTCATTTACCCGATGTAAGCAAGGACCTTCCAGAAGAAGTGCAGAACCCGGAATGGGAGCCCGGAGACTGGGGCTATTCCTGGATGGGTAACGGAATGTTGGCCAGCGTAAAACGCCCTAATGGTAAAGAAGTAAATTTTGAATATGACGCGCTGGGAAGAAGAATTTCAAAAATTGGAACAAAGAAAATAACTCGTTATATTTGGGACAGTGATGTTCTTTTACATGAATGGACTTATCATATTAATGATATCCCTCAAAATGAAATTGATGAAGAGGGAAACTTATATATTTCCAATGAGCCGAAAGAAAATATAATAACCTGGATTTATGAAGATGACGGGTACACGCCCGTAGCAAAATTAATTGGGGATGAACGGTATTCGATACTAAGCAATTATTTAGGTACTCCCATTCAGGCTTTTAATGGAGATGGTATTTTAGTTTGGGAGAGAGAACTTGATATCTACGGGAATGTAAGAAGGGAAAAAGGTGTTTCTAATTTTATTCCTTTCCAATATCAGGGTCAGTATTATGATGATGAAAGTAATTTATGCTACAACCGGTTCAGGTATTATGATGTAGATTCGGGATTATATATTAGTAAAGATCCCGTAGGTCTAATGGGAGGTTTCGGTTTATATAATTACGTTAAAGATATCAATGTATTATTGGATATTTTAGGTTTAATGGCCAATAATACTGCTATTGGTGATATGGCAGAAAAGAACTTTGTAGAGGGACTGGAGAAAAGAGGCTGGAAAATATATACTGAAATTAAAAACGGCTCTCAAAATGGTATTGATGTAGTAGCCCAGCATCCATTGACTAAAAAGGTTCACGTTTTTGAAGTGAAAGCAAACACATCAAGATTAAGTGTTCTTCAGAAAGGGGATGATTATATTCAAAATATCTTAGACGAGATAAGAAACAAGGGCACCTTAAGAGGACAAAAAATGGATGTGGGAATGGTAAGAACGGCAAACATTATTGATAGAGATATTAAAGCTCATGGTATAGAAGGCAGATTAATTAAATATAAAGTGAATAAAACTACCGGTGATGCTACGATGACACGGATGAGCAACTGGCCACAGAAATATAGATAAACTATGGAGCATAAAAAAATAATCAGCGAATTCAACAAGCAAATTAATAAAACAAAAAACGAAGGAGTAGATCAAACGGAGATCAATCAGTATTATGAATTGATTAAAGAAAGTATTCAGGATGATATTAAAGACGGTTTTAAAAAAACAATAGCCAGAAATCTTACTTTAGGTATTGGAGTACATGCAGGAGAATATCCCAAACATTTAATCTTAAATGACCAAAAAGAAGGCTGGAAATACATTACTCGTTACTTACTATGGCAGAAACATATTCTGGAAAAACTTTTTAATGAAAAAGAAGTGACTCCAAGATCTGTTGGCTGTATCATCGGACTGTCTGTATGGTGGGGGATGGAAGACCTGGCTGAATTATCCAGAGCGTATTTTGGGCTTTTATTTGAAGATGACAGAGAAAAATATAAGCAGAAAGAAATATATCACCTGTTTATGGCAATCTTATATGATCTGTATACAAAGAAGGAGGTTAATAAAGACCTATACAGTGCTTTACCTGATGATAGTGTTTATAAGAAATTTCTTGATCATTGGGATACAACAGATGAAAGTCTGTTAAAAGATTTGCTTTTTGAAATAAGCGATTTCCATATTTACAGTTCTTTAGATTTAAAAGATAAATTTTCTGAAATTTTATCTCTGAACTATATCCCGGTTGAGATTAGATTGATTGAAAAAATCAGAGAAGGAAAAGGGCTTGTTAATATTCAGGTTGATCATCCTTTGTTGAAGACTCAGCTGGCAGATATCCCCGATACAAAATATGAATGGGATCTGTCCAAGGATGAAATATATCAGTTTTTACTAAGGAGAGAATCATGATCCGGAGGGCTCCTGCAAGGTTCATAATTGGAAAAAGGTGAATGATGCCAAATATTAACCATGCTGTATTAATCGGTAGCTCTGCGGAGCGTGTGTACCATGCAATCACAAACCAGGAGCAGCTTTCAAAATGGTGGACTGCGGGTGCTAAAGTCGTAGCAACACTCAATAGTATTGCCTATTTTCCTTTTGGTAATGGGTATTCCAAAGAGATGGTTGTTACAGAGTTAAAACCTTTTGAAACAGTCAGATGGTATTGTATAAAAGGTGCAGATGAATGGATAGGAACTGAAGTTTTATTTCAGTTGATTCCCGGAAATAAAGAATCAATGTTATCATTATATCCTGAAATTTCAGGGCAGATTGAACAGATGAAAACGGAGGACGCAACACTGGTCATTTTCAGACATAGTAACTGGAAATCAGAGACTCTCATGTTTGCTGAATGCAATTATACATGGGGAAGGTTTTTAAGAAGCCTACAATTGTTATGTGAAACGGGAAAAGGACATCCGTGGCCTCACCAGCACGAAATTGATCTGTGACAGACCAGTAAAAGTATGAACCAAATCTTATCAAATATATTATGAAAAAAATATTCTCGGAACTTAAAGGCTTTGTTATTTATAATCCGGATCTCCTGGCAAAATATCTGCAGGAAAATAACTTGCCGGGAACCAATATTTTGAAATATTTTGTCGAAAACGAACATGGCGATGAAATTACAAAATTAGGAATTGCGATACCTGTTATAGGCGTAGAGGAAGATTATTACACTTTCAGTATCTCAGCACCAGGACAACCTATCCTTGCTCCGGAAGAAGTTGCCGTTCAATCTGAAGACTGGGTATTTCAATCAACGAATCATGAAATGAAAATTGTCGGTATCGGTTATCTTAAAGACATATCTTCCATTACCGATGAAAATAGCATCAGCCTTTCCATAGAAAACGGATGGTTTTCGCTAAAAATACAAGGCGGAATGAAAAATGGAGAACGATTATTTGAATTAATTATACAAAAACAGGACTCCAAACCTATTTTTAACGGTGATTTGACCACTGAATATTACTACAGATAAAAAATAGCCGCGTTTTTGTAAGAACCCGTTGTGAAATCAGATTTTTTTTATTCCCGTACCGGAATATCCTAAATGGTTGTGATCCACCGGATTTCATTTCGGTGTAAGAACCAAGACCTTTTAAAAACCGTGCAAATACTAATTTTCTTGAAAAAATATTTTGTCAGTATTAAAAAACTTTCTATATTTGCACCACTGAAAACAACGATACAATCGGAGTTTAAGGAGAGTTGGCAGAGTGGTCGATTGCGGCAGTCTTGAAAACTGTTGACTGTAACAGGTCCGGGGGTTCGAATCCCTCACTCTCCGCAAAAAAAAGCCTTAGGATTAAATTCTAAGGCTTTTTTATTTACATCATCCCGAAGTGATAGTATAGGGCAGTTTTTCCGGAATCCGTCTTAAAAGTTGGGGGCTAAGCAAAAATTTTGTTAATCTGAAGACAAAAAAGTTCTGCCCTTTTTCACTCTTTTAAGTTATATTCTGGAGCTTTACGGATATAAGAATCAATAAGGCTGTGCCTAATCTTTGCTTAAATAAAAAAATTAAACCTTCATTACATTTACATTATAGAATGATAAATATTTTAAATCTCCCGGTTTTTGAGACTTATCCGAATTATCCGCTAAGTGTTTTTTACATACTGTCAGCTATTTTTTGTTTTTGTTAAAAGCAAAATAGACAATAAAAATACTTATGGCCATTAAAATAGATGCTAAAAGGAACGGAGCTCCCGGAAACCTGAAAGGAGCCGCTTCTGTCGTAAAATAATAAAATAAATGAGTCATGATAGGAGGTCCTATGATGGATTTTACGCTTACTAAACTTGTCAAGGCTCCCTGTAGCTCACCTTGTTCATTAGAAGGGATGTTTTTGGTGATTACAGATTGAAGGGCAGGTCCGCAAATTCCTCCTAAAGAGTAGGGAATGAGAAAAACAAACATCATCCAGCCTTCCCGCGCAAATGCAAATAAAAACAAACCAACTGTATAGAACATCAGTCCGTAATAAATACTTTTCTTTTCACCGAGTTTAGGCATTGTCCATCTTATCAAAACCCCTTGCACCAGTCCCAGCAGTAAACCAAGTACTCCAAGGGAAATACCTACCAATTGTTCCGTCCAGCCAAAAGTATACATTGTAAAGAAATGCCAGCTACTCTGTACAGCATGAATACCAATATAGACCAGGACCAGTGCGATAACCATGGTTGATATATCAGGTTGCCTGCTTAAAAATTTAAGTGATCCGACGGGATTGGCACGCTTCCATTCAAATGGTCTGCGTTTATCTTTACTTAAACTTTCAGGAAGAATAAAATATCCATACAGGAAATTCAACAGGCATAGACCTGCTGCTGCATAAAAAGGAAGTCTTGCCCCATAATGTCCCAATAATCCACCGATGACAGGACCGATAATAAAGCCAAGACCCAATGCAGCACCGATCATTCCAAAATTTTTTGCCCTATCTTCATCTGTGGATATATCGGCTATATAGGCAGTTGCTGTTGAAATACTCGCTCCCGTCAGTCCGGCAATGACCCTGCCCAAGAATAGCCAGGCTATAGAAGGAGCAAGAGCCAGAAAAATATAATCTATTGCAAACCCGAAAAGCGAGCATAAAATAACAGGACGCCGTCCGTACTGATCACTGAGATTACCTACGACAGGCGAAAATATAAACTGTGTAAATGCATAGGCAAAACCAAGCCAGCCGCCATATTGAGCCGCTGTATTGATGTCACTGTGAATAAGTTCTTTAATAAGTTTGGGAACCACCGGAAGTATAATTCCCCATCCCGTAATATCAATCAGCAAAGTCACAAAAATGAATCCGATGGCTGCTTTTTTTGTTGAATTTTTCATGGGGTAAAAATAGAAACAGCAGAGATTTCCGGTCTTTACACTTTTGTGGGGTTTGCGTTCAATTTGTAATATGAATTTCGAAATGTTTTTACCAAAACGAAAGTCATTGCACTATTAATGCACCTTTTTAAAGTAAGAAGAAGGTGTAATGTCCTGGAATTGAATTGTCATAACGGTTTTGAACGGGTAATATACCGATAATGAGATCTATTGTTCATTTCTAAACGCTCCCGGTGAAATACCCGTAACTCTTTTAAAATATCGGCAAAATAAACTGGTTTCTTCAAAATTAAGCTCTTCACTGATCTGCTTGATGGACAAATTTGATGAGGTGAGTAATGTTTTAGCATGTAATATAACGGTGTGATCCACCCACTGTAATACGGATTTTCCTGTTTTTTGTTTCAGAAAAGTAGAGAGGTATTGAGGAGTAAGGTGAAGTTTTTCCGCATAAAATTTTACAGTACGTTCCTGTCTTGCATACTTAGAGATCAACAGATAGAAATCATCAATAATTTCATGGGTACGGTTCTTTGTCAGGATTCTATGATCTTTCAAACCGGAATATGCCTCAGAAATCATACACATCAGGCTTATAACAAGATGTCGTAACATTTCAGCTTTTCCGGGACTTTCTTTTTTATGATAAAATTTTTGGATAAGATTAAGCAGTTCATTTTGGAGAACGAATTCCTCCTCTTTAAGTCTGATGACCGGTCTCCATCTGATTTGATCGTTCATAATGAATTCACGAAGGATAGGAAATGAAGTAATAAAATCCGAGGAAAGAGCAATACTTACGATCTCTGCATCGTCACTCAAGGATTTTGTATCAATCATTAATTGAGGCTGCAAAACAGCAATGTCGCCTGTGTTGATTTCATATTCAAGAAAATGGATCTGCGCTTTCATGGAGCCTTTCATTAAAAAGCCCAGCAACAATCCGTCAAAAAGACGTGTATGCTTGTGGTATTCTTTTCCCGGATGATGCTGTTGATGAAGAACAGCTATTCCATCCATCTTTTTTGAAACATCAATATTATACAGCGTATGGACGTTGTCTAAGGTAATAAATAAAGCCATATTCAAATGTCGGCAAAAATGCATATTGATGACAAATATTTTATTATTGAATCTGAGTTCAGATTAATGTATCCAAATTCAGGTTATTGAACTACCGGAATTTGTCATAATTTATCCACAAAGCTGTGGCAATATTTTTACATATGTTTTTTTTTCTGGCCGGTGGGAACATCTAGTTTTGTAGTACTAAAACTGCCTGCAATGAAAAATAACATGATACTTTTTTCTTTATTTAAGTTGTTTCAATAGAACAAATTGATTTTTGGGCTGATCTCTTTCAATGGTATTTGCAAGTAATACTGTACATACATAATGGTTTTCAATTTTGCAGACTGCCAATACACAGGAAAAACACTCAACTATAATTATATCATAATGTTTAAAAAATTAACTACAGTATCAGTGCTGACAGCATTGTTTTCTTATAGCCTTGTATATGCACAAAGCGTTGGGATAAATACGGACAAACCGGGTTCAACACTGGATATTAACGGATCTTTAGCCGCAAAATACAGTACAGTCAATGCTGCAACGTATGCGATGACTTCCGGAGATTTTCATATCTCTTATAACGGGTCAGGAAATACAACTTTTACATTGCCGGCAGCCGTATCAGGTGAAGGAAATTTTAAAGGCAGAATGTACAACATTAAGAACAATACTGCTTTTATCATAACCATAAATGCGGCAGCTTCAGAGACAATTAATGGAAATGCCAGTGTCACGGTGGCTCCCAATCAAAGCTTACAACTTATCAGTACCGGCCTTACAGGTGCAGCTTCCACATGGGATGTATCAGGAAATTCTTCAGCCGCAATAACAGCAAGTAATGGTCTTAGCCTTGTAGGAAATGATGTCAGGCTTGGTGGAACACTGACCCAAAATACCGCTATCGACTATGCAGATAAGGCATTGTATCTGAGAAGCAATAATACAGGTTTCGGACTTACCGGAATCAGTAATATCAATGCGGGAACCAACGCGGCCACGATTTTACAACTGACGAATGATTCGGGGAACGCCCTCAATATGTTTTTAAACTCTTCTACAAGATCTTTAGACGGCGGAGCCAATGCCGCGACCATAAATAATTCAGGTGGTCCGCTGACGGTGGCCGGGAATAATAATGTAGCACAATTTGCGATCGGAACGAGCGGACTGCAGTACAATTATGCTACCTTAGACAGGCTAAGGGTAGACAGTAACGGCGATATCTACATGAACAGACCTGAGGAACCCGGAGGTGGCGGAAATAAAATATCCGCGAGCAAAGGACACCTTGACCTAAGCGGATACAATACACTCAATGGAAGCAGTACACAGGTTTACCTGGGAGCTGAAGGATTTAAATACAGCTATAATGCCAGTACAAAGGTAATTATTGATGGTAATGGAACAGTAAGTGCCGCGGGAGGTTTTGTAAACACCTCAGATATGCGTTTAAAAACTCAGATTAAAGAAATTACATACGGACTGAATACTATTATGGCTTTGCAGCCCAAACAGTACGAATTGTCTGATCATATTGAAATTAAAGACGGAAAACCTGTAGTGAACCCCGCTCTCAGCACACAACATAAAATTGGTTTCCTAGCTCAGGACCTTTACCAAAAGATTCCGGAGGCCGTTTATAAGCCTAAGGACGAGACTAAGCAGGCGTGGGGTGTGGATTATGCCTTGATTGTTCCGGCTTTAACAAAAGCGATCCAGGAGCAACAGGCAGAAATAGAAAAGCAAAAAGCAATAATTAATAAGTTGGAAACTGAATTACAATTCATCAAAAAGAAGTTAGGATTGTAAAGTATAAAAATGATAAAGGAAAATTTTGCTTCCATGAGATTCTAAAAACATAAAGGATACAGATATACATGATTTCTATCCAAAAATTATGTATGCCAAAGCTTTGATCCCTCAGTTTTCAATGTTTTTTACCACAAAGCTTGTAAAGGAAAACAATCTTTTGTAATTAAAAAATAGCCATGTATACTGTATGGCTATTTTTTATCTGTAATGACTCTCAAGGTTTGCAAGAGTAAAAAAACGACCGTATACTTGGAAGGAAAAGATTAAGGAAAAGTTCCTTCTGAGAGGGACGGTCGTTACACATACATTTATACTAATTAAAAATTACTCATTTTATAGCGATGTCATCATCCATGATCATGCTCTTCGGTGTCAGGTTCATCAACTTCCCCGTTCGAAAGTAGGACTCTTTTTTTACCTGTGAAACTCTTGTATGTTCTTATTTGTAAATTAGTACGCATTAATTTATAAATTGATACATATGTAATGTTTTATTAATCAGTGTTTTGTGTTTTTAATAAGATTGTTTTTGTGGTATGTGTATTAATTAATTTCACCGGATTTGTTTATTTTTGAAATAACAGCATAGGTAACGGATGAAAGCAAAATTCCTCAAATGTATTTTTTTTATTATATTCTTTTTCGTTTGTGTGAATTTTCATGCGCAGAAATATGATGAAGACTATTATGAGAGTTTAAGGACAAAATATGAGGACCTCAAGGAGAATGATGTCCGGGCATTGCCCTTTATCAAAAAATTGCTCAGTAAAGCAAAAAAAGAAAAATATTATCGTATGCTTGTGACCGGGTATATAGATGCTCTTTATTCTTCACCTGATGTTACAGAAAAGCTCAAATATGCAGATAGTACAATATGGGCTGCCCACCTGTCTAAAACGCCTGGCCTGATTAGCAATGCCTATTTAAGTAAGGGAAGTGTGTATTATTTTAACTTAAAAAAATACCAGCTAGCTCTTGACGAATATCTGAAGGCCTATGAATATTCCCAAAAGATTGATGATTATGAAAGAAATAAGATTATCTATTTCATAGGAGTTGTTAAAAGTTATGTAGGGTACTATAATGAAGCTTTACTTCATTTTAAAACAACAAGTTCTTTCTTTGAGTCCGAATTGAAAAAGCCGGATCTGTATCCCAATATTATTTTTAATCATAAAAGAGGATATTATAACAGCGTTCATCAGATGATTATCTGTTATAGAAATCTGGGTAACTATAAAGCAGCAGATTCATTAATCAACATTGGGCTGAAAGGTACTGCAAATGATAAAGAATATTATCTGGAATACACCTACTTTCAAAAAGAAAACGGGATAAAGGAATATCGAAAAAAAGAATATTTGAGATCCATCGCTTCGCTGCAAAAAGCTTTGCCACCTTTGCGTGAGCTCAATGATTTTGCCTGGTTAGCGGTTGATTATTTTTATACCGGGAAATCATATTTGGGCAATCATGATATTGCGCAGGGAATTGTTTATCTCCAGAAAGTAGATTCCATATTCAATAAAAATAATTTTGTACTTCCGGAACTGAGGGAAAATTACGAACTGCTGATCAATCATTATAAGAAAGAAGGAAATGTAGACAGGGAGCTTTATTTTACCAAACAGCTTTTGAGAGCAGATGGGATCATCAACAAAGATTTTGCATACCTTTCTTCAAAAATACATAAGGAATATGATACCAGAACATTGCTGGAGGAGAGATCAAGACTTGAAAAAAGATCGTCTTTGGGAATTGGAACAAGTATAAGTTTAGGGATTATTGTTCTGATTCTGATTATTGTGCTGATCCATAAGTTTGTAAAAACCAAAGAAAATAGAGAGAAATACCGGCTATTGGAGCAGAAAATACTTGATAAAGCGAAAGAAGAGATGATGCCTGAGCCTTCAAAAACGAAAGAAGGTTATAAATTTGATTTAGACAAAAATATTATCAACGACATCTTTTTGAAACTAAAGAATTTTGAAGATAAAGAAGAATTTATAGAAAGCGGCCTTACTTTGAATAAACTCGCTACAAGATTTGATACCAATTCAAGTTATTTATCCCAGGTTATCAATGAATATAAAGGAACTAATTTTAACAGATATCTCGGTGAGCTTCGCATCCATTACATAACAAAGAAACTGTATGAAGATAAAAAATTCCTGAACTATAAAATTGAGACCCTTGCTGAAGAGTGCGGAATTGCATCGAGGACCAATTTTTCCAACCTTTTCAGGGAAATAAACGGAATGCGTCCTACTGATTTTATAAAAAAAAGAAGAAAGGACATCGATGCTGAATGATAAATGCTTAAATTACAGGTTTTTTACGACACAAAATAAATAAGAAAATAATCACACCATGGAATTTTCACCATTTAATACAGTTGTTAAGCTATGTCTACAGGGAATGAGCATGGAAGAACAAGGGCAACACGAAGAAGCATATAAAATATTTATGCAGGGCTGGTCTGAGGCAACAAATGACCTGGAAAAATTTCTTTCTGCTTATTATGTGTCAAGACACCAAAAAACAGTTTCAGATACGCTGGAATGGTTGAATACCGCTCTGAAATATGCCCTGGAAATAAATGATGATACTGTTAAAACTGCTTTACCCGGTCTTTACACAAGCATTGCGAAATGTTATGAAGACCTGTCCGATATCGAAAAAGCAAAGAAGTATTCTGAGCTGGCTTTGTTGTGTAAGGATAATCCTTCAGACAAGGGCCCTTTTTATCATGGGACCAAAGCGGATTTAAAGATCGGGGATGTTCTGACTGCAGGAGGAAACTCCAATTATAAAAGTGAATTCAGGATGAATCATATTTATTTTACAGCTATAGCCAATGGGGCAGGACTGGCAGCTGCACTGGCTAAAGGTGACGGAACGGAAAGAGTCTATATCGTTGAGCCGACGGGAAGCTATGAAAATGATCCGAATTTAACAGATAAAAAATTTCCGGGCAATCCGACACGGTCTTATCGCTCCGAACTGCCATTGCAAATCGTAGGAGAAATCACAGATTGGGTAAGACCAAATCCGGATGACCTTCAAAAATTCCGTGATAAATTAGAAGATAATAAAGGAGAAATAATTAATTAGTTATTATTAGCTTTTTGATGCATAATATTTTAAAATTACATCAAAGACAAAATAAATATTAAATAATTGCTCAAAAAGAATTAAAATTTTATATATTTACAAAAGAATGAAACACATCCTCTCAATTTTTATTTGAGAAGAAGTCTGTGAAGAGTATTCTTCGTAAAATAATAAGAGTGATCATACATACTTTTATTTGATTAGTAAAGTAGTTTTCTATAGTCCCATATTGTACATGCCGTTTTCAAAGGATTTGTAACTTTAATTTTAGATTTTAAAAATAATAGATAAGGATCTGATAATTTGCGTCTATAAATTCCCGACTTTGTGATTTATTAATATGGATAAGGCTTACGAAATACTTTTCGAGCTGATATATTTGAAAATAAAAAAACAAAACCATAAATAACTTAAAATCAAAATTTTAAACTATGAGAAAACCATGGAATTATTTTTTGGTAAGCAGTTTTACAATGCTTACCTTCTTCACATCGTGTACAAAAGATGATATACAAAGTGAAACACAAGAAGTAAAATCAGAGAAAGGAGAGCTAATTACCCTGAAGTCAGGGGTCAGAGTTTTATTAAAGAATGGAACCTATTACTTGTCTGATGATATTGTTTTGTCAAATGCCCAAGTTAAATCTTTGGAAAGTGATGGAAATATTTATTCCGGGATTAAAGGTCCTCTAAAACCTGAAACAACCGTACATCCATCTACAGGTATGCCTTTCAATTTTAATAAAGCAGGCAAGGCGGTAGGTCAATATCCAACACCTTACAATATGTGGGCGATGGTGAGATATGTATATGGCCCGAGCTTGTCTCAGGTACAGCGTGAAATAATGAAAGCTGCTATTGAGCATTGGGAAGCCAATTCAAATGTGAGATTTTATAATGCGACCGGGCAGCCTACGGTTGACCCTACCTATGGATTTGCATATCCGTACATAGAATTCGTTAATGGAGGGAATGTTAATAGCTCGCAAATTGGAAGAAATGCGAATGGAGGAAGACAAGAATTGAAGATTCAGTCGTCTCCCTTTGTTTATGATGCCGTAATTGGTGCAGGAATCCATGAGTTGGGACACGCAATGGGATTCGATCACGAACATAATGCGGTTAATCGTGATAGTTATATCAATTTGAATATAAACAATGTTCTTCCTGAAAAACGTTTTAACTTTGATAAACGTACTTCAAACTATCATAATATAGGGTCAGTTGATTTTAGTTCAGTAATGATTTATGATTCAAGAGCTTTTGCAAGTAGTCCAAATTTGATTGTAATGACAAAAGTATCTGATGGTTCTACATTTTCAGACAACAACGTAACATCTGCAACAGATAGAAGATGGGTCAATGGGCTATATATCCCGTATGTTGCAAGGTCTGATGTATACAGAGAATTGGCAGATATAGTTTATAAGGCAGATAATACAGTGATGACCCCGCAAGAAAGACTTAGCTATCAATCACAACTGAACAATGGTAATCCATACCCTCCGTCAGGTGGAAGAATACCAAATGATCATGGTCGTTTTCAATAAACACTATTTGACATAATAAACACAGTTGAAAATATCATTTTCAACTGTGTTTTATAACTTAAAAATTAATTAGTAAATCAGATCATATGAAAAATAGTATTAAATATTCTGTGCTGACTTGCATTATCTTTTTTTGCATAGGATGTAGCAAGGATGACGAAAATATGACAAGAGAAGCAGAATTTAATATAGCTTCATCATACGAAAAATGCACACCGTCTCATACTTCTACAGAATCCAGCAATTGTATTAAAATAACAGAAATTGGTAAATCTACACCTTATTATATATCACAAAATACAATAATAGGATTCAACTATGAACCGGGGTATGAGTATAAAGTTATTATAAAATTAACTAAAATAACAAACCCACCAGCTGACGGAAGTGATACGAACTACGAGCTAATTAAAATCCTATCTAAAGAACAGGTACAGTAATAATCTAATAAATTGTGTTCATTTCTATTAATGTTTAAGGTAAGCTGATTTTTTTTCCCTGTTCCGGAAAAATATAATTGACTTGTAAAGGATTGTTTTCCAATAGCTCATTTTTTATAATCTCGGGATTATTTCCGGTTGGTTTTCTATGGGTGACAACGATGCTAAGGCCCTGTAAATCTTTTTGTCCTGTTTTTTCTTTCAGCTTATTCAGTTCCTCAACCAATAATTTCGGAGTGAGGTGGCCAAACAACAGGTTTTCCGGTTGACTGTCAGGAAATGAAACTTCAATTAAAATCGTATGGAGCTGCTTCTTTTTTATCAAGGGAGCAATACTGTTCCAAAGTTGATCAAGCCTATCGGATTTTTCAATTCTATCGGCACCGGTATCTCCCAGATACAGTAAATAATTTTCACCGTTTCTTACAAGAGCGGCACTGCTTTTATAAGGATTGACATGGCTCAGTTCAAATGCTTTTACAAATAATGAAGTCTTCTGTACCGGAACTTCCATCCCGTTGGAAAGTTCATGGTAATGATATTTTCCCAGGATAGGTTTTTGCCCCTGATCGGCAAAATTGATCCATGTATCGGTGATAAAATAGTGATTTTGCAGAATCTGCAGTACCGGGGCAATTCCAAAAATATCTTTTTTAGAATCAGCCGGAGAATTGATAATAAGTCCTGCGAGATGATCTAAATGGCCATGAGAAATAAAATATCCTTTTATCTGATCCTTTAACACAGTTTCTTCCGTACCCGTAAGGCTTTTCATTTGGATGGCTTTTCTTATTCCCGTATTGATGGTCCCTGCGTCCAGAGAAAGATACGTATTGTCTTTGGGGGCTCCTACCAAATAAGCTGATAAATTATCTTCCTGTTCGCCTCCATAAATACCCAATGGAATAAGATCAAAACTTTGAGCATAGCAACCAAAATGTGCACATATGCCAAGTAGAGAAAGTGCTATTTTTTTCATAATATTAAAACTTGATATCTATCCTTTACAATAGACCAGGCAAAATTACACTATTTTTTTACGATTTTACGATTGCACAAGACTTATCTGCTTACGTCAAACACTTGTTTTTTTATTGTATTTTTACTTACTGTCTTAATTTTAATAACTTTAATAATTAAATTGTAAAAAATAAATGTAACTCTTATGCAGATAAAACCATTAGCGCTGATTTTAATTGTAGTTTTTCAATTGTTCAGTATAAATACATTTTCACAGAAAACAGCAGGCTTAAATGCTTTGCTGGACAAAAACTCTGAATTTATCTTTCCGCAAACCACTGACAGAATTTCAAAGATCCTGAACTCAAAAACTATATTTTATGAAGATGCAAATGAGGAGAAATATGCCAGGTGGACGATCAAATCGGGACTTGAATTATATTGCAGCCTTGGAAAAAATAATTCGGTGAATGAAATGTTTTTTGATGTTCCGGATGATAAGTTCCTGATCGTCGAAGGCCTGCCTTTTGGGCTGGCACTCAATAAAAGTACCTTAAAGGATGCTCAAAATGCATTCGGTAAGTATGGGGCAAAATCTGAAAAATTAGATAACGGAAGCCAATTTCCGGGTGGTACCAAGCTGGTTTTTAAGAAAAGCAGATACTATGCAACCCTGTTCTTCGATCATAAAAACCTTTTAAAATCTTTAGGCCTTACCACTGAACTTATTGATCCTGCCGCAAATTAAAAAAATAGCTGTTCTGAAAGGTTTTTAATTCGAGACCAGTGGCTCGTGTTGCTATGCTTTTACCGAGTGGAAAAAAAATTCTGTACTATTTTAATAGGATTAGGATTTTTCCTTTGTCAAAAAATAAACCGAGTCTATAAATTAGACTCGGTTTATTTATATTTCAGCTGATTCTTATTGAATCTCTATAAACGTATTGGTATCCATAAAGTTTGATGAGTCATTTTGATACTCCTCAAGCATGAATTACATCCTGCCTTTTGCTTTTCTGCTTAATGATGACCCGTACATCATCGGGATATTTACAGTTTTTAACCTGAAAAGTCATCCAGCATGTCTGCAGATGGAACAAAAAATAAAGTTCCTGTCTGCGCAGTACTGAAATCCAGGATCCTGTCATAATTTCCTGCCGGATCACCAATAAACATATTTGTCAGCATTTTTTCTACTGTACTGAATGTACTGGCATAGCAGATAAAGTACGTCCCCATTTCATTGGTGGAAACATTTCCGAAAGGCATATTATCCCGGACTACCTTAAAATCATCACCTACATTAGCCAAGGCAATATGAGAGTTTTTAGGCTTTACTTTGTCATCCATTTCAATGTCCTGCTCTTTTGACCTGCCGATAACTTTTTCCTGCTCTTCTACAGAAAGTGATTTCCAGGCAGACATGTTATGAATATATTTTTGCACAAAAAGATAGCTGCCTCCGGCATATGGAGGATCCGAATCATTAATAATTGCGAAATACTCGCGATCCTGCCCATGAGGATTTTCAGTTCCATCCACAAATCCTAAAATAGATCTGCTGTCCCAATACCTGAATCCCTGCACCTCAACGATACAGTCTGCAATATCTTTCATAAAATCTGATATCGTGGAAGCCATATCATAGGCAAAACTCTTTTCATCAGCCCGTATGTGGAAATGCAAATCTCCTCTGGTGCTTACGGCAGTGTGTTTGCTGCCTTGTATCGCTTCAAATTTTTTAAACTCTTTAGGCAGTGGTGCCGGCAATTCCAGTTGTGCCCATGCTTCATATCCGATTCCCATGACACAGCTTGCTTTTGAATCCGGAAACCGGTCAAGAGCAGAATTATTAAGGTTAATGACCAATGCACACATTCGTTGAAATACGGCTTTGATTCTGGATGAATCTACATCCTGTTTAAAATTCCAAACCAGAAAATAGGTGTTGTTGTTAGGATAGTCTGTTACATTTTGAGAATTCATGTTTTTTTGTGTTTCGTTTGCTGACATTTCTACTTATTTCTAATGGATCAAATGTAATGAATGATAACGGTACCACACTACCTTATCCTTGAGATAAACAATTTATGACATTTTTTTCACAAATTACAGTAAAGACTTTTAGATTTTTCCTCATTAAACACGCCTTAAATTCAGTATTATTGTATTAAAATTAACCTGCAATAAAATACTATGGGACATTGGGAAATTTTTCTGTTCTTTCTGATCATTGCCTTTGTCTATGCATCAGTAGGATTTGGCGGTGGTTCCAGCTATCTGGCGGTGCTGGCTATGTACAATCTCCCGTATCAGGAAATACGATTAACCGCTCTGATCTGCAATGTCATTGTTGTCGTTGGAGGCGTTTATATTTATATTAAAAATAATCAGATTGACTGGAGAAAAGTCCTTCCCATTACCCTGGTAAGCGTTCCATCAGCCTATCTGGGAGCCATACTGAAAATAAGCCAGGAGACGTTTTTTCTCATTCTGGGAATCACTTTAATTATCGCAGCCCTATTATTATGGATAAAAACCGGAACTAAAAATGATAAAGAACCAACTGAGCCTACAAAACAATCCATACTCGGAAATACTGCTTTAGGAGGAGGAATAGGATTTTTATCAGGATTAGTGGGAATTGGTGGTGGAATTTTTCTATCCCCTTTGCTTAATCTTATGAAGTGGGATACGCCCAGGAGAATTGCCGCAACTTCAAGTGTTTTTATTCTTGTAAACTCTGTATCCGGTATATTCGGGCAGGTATCAAAATTGTCTGTGGAAGTGGATTCCGTAAGGATTCTGAGTTTGTGCCTGGCAGTTTTTTTAGGTGGGCAGATAGGTTCCAGAATGTCTCTGAAATGGAATCCTCTGGTTATAAAAAGAATGACTGCAGTACTTGTTCTTGTGGCAGGTATAAATGTTTTGATAAAATACTGGTAAATCTGTTTAAAAAAAATTAAAATGAAACTTAAAATATTAGCCTTCGGAATTGTAAAAGACATTTTCGGAGGTCCTGAAAAGGAACTAGAAGTAGAAGATAGCGTGAATGTAGGACAATTAAAAAAAGTGCTCGAAGATCAGTTTCCCGAGTTTAAAAAACTGAAATCCTATTTCATTGCCCTTGATGAAGAATATGCAGAAGATGATCAGATCATTCATAATACGAATGAAATTGCAATAATTCCTCCTGTAAGTGGTGGATAAAAACTTTCTTGCAACCTGAAATTCCTCTCTTTAAGGCAAAAACAATAAAATGATAGATATAAGAATAACAGACAATGCACTGAGTATTACAGAATGCCTTGATTTAGCACAAGACTTAGGTAGTGGGGGAATTGCTACATTTATAGGAACAGTTCGCAACATGACAAAAAATAAACCTGTCATCCGGCTGGATTATGAATGCTATCAATCTATGGCTACCAAAGAAATTAAAAAGATCGTTGATCAGGCAATCATTCGCTTCTCTGTACGTAATGTGGTGGTGCATCACCGTACAGGAACTTTGTTTCCGGGTGACGCTGCTGTAATTATAGTAGTCAGTGACGGCCATAGAGATGCTGTTTTTGACGCCTGCCGGTATATTATTGATACTGTAAAACGAACCGTTCCTATTTGGAAAAAAGAAATTTTTGAAGACGGAGAAGAATGGGTTTCTGCTCATCCCTGATTTTAAAGGACGAATTTTCGTATATTTACTATACCCAGATCATTAAGATATGAAAACCAATTTATTAGAAAACCAATCTGTACGACAGATCGATATTACCAAAGTAAAAGATAACGACAGTTTTCTTTACGCAGATGATATCGCAGTAGAAGAACCACTTGAAATCCGGGTTTCTTATGGGATAAAAGATCAGAGAGAAAACAAAAATATATCCGTAACGATGAGAACGCCCGGTAATGATGAGGAACTCGCTGCAGGATTTTTGTTTACAGAAGGTATTATCTCAGGAAATCATCAGATCAAAAATATACAACGCCCTGAAGCAGAATGTTCCCGAAATCAGGAAAATGTGGTGATCATAGATTTGGCAGACGGATTCATTCCCGAATTGATGAAAGCGGACCGGAATTTTTACACCACATCCAGCTGTGGGGTTTGCGGAAAAGGATCTATTGATTCCATACGTACCGTAAGTTCTTTTCAACACATCCAGAAAGATGCTGAGACCATAGCGTTTGATACTTTATATCAATTATCAGAGAATCTTCGGTCTTTTCAGAATAACTTCAGTGCTACCGGAGGAATTCATGCTTCAGGTATTTTCGATTATCATGGAAACCTGTTGGCACTGAGGGAAGATGTAGGCAGGCATAATGCCCTGGATAAGCTTATAGGTCACGCCCTTTTTACAAATCAGCTTCCCTTAAAAAATACAATTTTGGTTCTCAGTGGCAGAGCCAGTTTTGAACTGATTCAAAAAGCAGCAATGGCAGGTATTTCTATTGTTGCCGCAATAGGAGCTCCTTCCAGTCTTGCCATTGATTTGGCCAAGGAATTTGATATGACTTTACTGGGATTCCTTCGGGAAAACCGTTTTAATATTTATAACACAGCAAGCAACCACCGGATAATAGGAAAATAATTGCTCTACACACGATACACAATGAAATTCGTGCATTGGTGGCAAATAAATATAAATTAGAAAACCACATTTATCTTAATAGGAAACCAAGGATGCTCCTAATCCTCAAAAATAGTTAATTTGTGGATGTACGCTAAAAAAGAATAAACAAATGAAAATAAGAATAAAAGATAATTCTATCAGGTTTCGTTTAACTCAGTCCGAAGTGGCAGAATTAGGAAAAAATGGAATTGTGTCCAGTGTTACCGAGTTTGTCGAAAGACCGTTTATTTATAGGATAGAAAAAACTGAAGACTCTGTCTTGTCCGCAGCTTTTATTGAAAACATAATGGTGATGAAAATGCCTGCAGCAATGGTTGACGAATTAGTCTCAACCGATACCGTTGGTTTTGACGGTCAGGTAGGATCTGTAAAGCTTTTGGTAGAGAAAGATTTCGTATGCATAGACAATTCATTAGAAGACCAAAGCGATAATTATCCCAATCCCAATCTTACATGTTAATCACTTTAGATAATAAGAGGTTATGGAAGAAAATAATAAAAAGAAAATAGAAAAGGAAATCAGTAAAGAACCCAATGCTGAAAATCCCTTTAGTCTGTTAGACCTTAAGCTGACGCATGTTGAAAAAGCGGCAGCCGGAATACCTGCGGTGATGGCAGCTTTCAGTGACTTGTTCGAAGAGAAGGCTCCGATCCGGGGAATGAGAGCATTATTCAAAATGAATCAGATAGGTGGTTTCGACTGCCCAAGTTGTGCATGGCCGGACCCTGATGATGAGCGTTCTGTTCTTGGAGAATATTGCGAAAACGGAGCAAAAGCACTCGCAGAAGAAGCAACAACGAAAAAAGTTACTCCCGAGTTTTTTAAAGCGAATTCCCTCTATGATCTTGCAAAACTGGATGACTATCAGATCGGTAAGATGGGAAGACTCACTGATCCCATGTACCTGGCACCGGGAGCAACCCACTACGAGCCAATTAGCTGGGATAATGCTTTCAAAAAGATAGCAGATCATCTCAATGCCCTGGAATCTCCCGACGAAGCTGCTTTTTATACTTCCGGAAGAACAAGTAATGAGGCTTCATTTGTCTATCAGTTATTTGCCAAAGAATTCGGGACCAATAATATGCCCGACTGTTCCAATATGTGCCATGAAACTTCAGGGTCTGCTTTAAGACCAACAATAGGAATAGGAAAGGGAACCGTAACTTTGGAGGATTTCTATGATGCTGAAGTGATTATAATCATCGGCCAGAATCCCGGAACCAATGCGCCAAGGATGATGAGTGCTCTGGCAAAAGGAAAAAACAACGGAGCTAAAATTATCGCGGTCAATCCACTTCCTGAAGCTGGTTTAATGGGATTTATCAACCCTCAGAATGTGAAGGCTATCCTTAAAGGCGGAGTACAGCTTGCAGACCTTTATCTGCCGGTAAAGATCAACGGTGATATGGCTCTTTTGAAAGCCCTTGAATTACTTTTAATAGAATTTGAAAAGAAAAATCCGGGAAAGGTTTTTGATGAAGACTTTATCAGGGATAAGACCGTAGGATATGATGAATTCATCAAACAGTTTGATCATCTGAAGCTGGATGAGCTTGCAGCTTTGTCAGGAGTACCTAAGGAAGCCCTTTATCAGGCTGCAGAGATGATCGCATTTAAAAAACGTATTATCATCAGTTGGGGAATGGGCCTTACACAGCAACCTAACGGAGTAGACATGATCAGGGAGATTCTCAATATCCTTTTGCTTAAAGGAAGTATCGGGAAACCGGGAGCCGGTGTTTGTCCCGTTCGTGGTCACAGTAATGTTCAGGGAAACAGAACGATGATGATTGACGAAAAACCTACCGATGAACAACTCGATCGTCTTGAAAATTTCTATGGTTTCAAAGTGCCCCGCAAACATGGATATGATGTCGTACGCGCCATCAAAGCCATTCATGAAGAAAAAATAAAAGTTATGTTTTGTATGGGAGGTAATTTCCTTTCTGCAACACCGGACACAACTTATACTGCTCATGCATTGAGAAAATTAAACCTGTTGGTCTGCGTTTCCACCAAGCTGAACAGGGGGCATCTTGTTCATGGCAAAGAAGCTTTAATTTTACCTACGTACGGACGAAGCGACAAAGATATTGTAAACGGAGAAATACAGATCGTAAGCACCGAGAATTCAATGGGAGTTGTTCAAAGTTCAAAAGGGATGCTGGATGCAGTATCAGATAACTTAGTCAATGAAACCCAGATTGTATGCCGTATGGCCATGGCTACCCTGGGAAGCCGGTCTGTTGTAGACTGGCAGTTGTACCATGACAGCTATGACGCCGTTAGGGATGCTATTGAGCAATGTATTCCCGGTTTTGAAGATTACAATATCAGGGTAAGAGAAAAAGGCGGATTTTATCTTCCCAATGCGGCAAGAGATGAACAGAGTTTTTCTAAAGAACTAGGCGGCAGGGCTCCGTTTACACTAACGGAAATACCGGATAATACCCTTGAAGATGATGAATATATGATGGCAACCACACGTACTCATGATCAGTTTAATACCACTATTTACGGGCTGAATGACCGGTATCGAGGAATTAAAAATGAACGCCGTGTAATCTTTATGAACCAGCATGATATTGATAAGGCGGGATTTAAAGCCGGAGATAGAGTAGACCTGTACAATTATGACGATGGAATAGAAAGAATTGCCCCTTTGTTTATCATTGTTTCCTATCAGATCCCCGAAAAAAATACAGTAACTTACTTCCCCGAAACGAACGTATTGGTGTCCGTAAACAATGTAGTGAAGGAGAGCAATATGCCGGCTTCAAAATATGTAAGGATCAAAATTAAAAAACACGACCCTGAAGTCTATAAAAAAGTTGATGAAATGCTGTATAAAGGAGCTATTCAGAGACCTTAATCATCATAATTATTGTACTGTATGAAAAGAATACTGCCATTGGTGCTGTTATTAATTTCCGGATGGGTCTTTTGCCAGTCCGGATTTAAGCTTAAAGTAAGTGGAGAAGTCTCAAATCCGTTAGAACTGAATCTGGCGGATCTGTCAAAGATGACCAGAAAAGAGGCTTTGTTAAAGGATAAAGATGGAAGCATTCATAAATATTCAGGAGTTCCGGTTTCAGATATTCTTGCCAGGGCAGGAGTTCCCGCGGGAAAAGAGCTTCACGGAGACAATATTTCAAAATACCTTCTTGTAAAATGCGCAGACGGATATCAGGTTTTATTTTCACTGGCAGAACTGGATGCTTCTATTGCAGATAAAAATGTAATTGTGGCAGATACCGTTGATGGTAAACCCTTACCAGAATCAAAGGGGCCGCTGCGCCTTATTGCTGAAGGAGAGAAAAAACCTGCCCGAAGCTCCTACCAATTAGAAGCTTTGGTCGTAGGACAGATAAAAAAATAATCACTATAGAAGACTTTACAGAATCGTATGATTATCAGAAAGAAAGAACATTGGTTCAAAATGCTTTTTGTATGGCATGGCTCGGTATTACCCGGGCTGTTGCCACGTCTTTTTTTACTTTTTATATTATCCCTGGGAGTTGTATACCTGCGTGGAGTGATTTTTTCGTTTAAAATTCCTCTGAATCCTGCACCCCTTACTTTATTTGGTTTTGTACTCGCTTTATTCTTAGGATTCAGAAATAACGTAAGCTATGAAAGATTCTGGGAAGGGAGAAAATTATGGGGCGCCTTACTTAACACAGCAAGATCACTGGCGCGTCAGGCATTAACCCTTAATAATTTGGAAAAAAACAGGAGTTCCGTTTCAGAATTTATCCAATTGATAGGTGCTTTTATTTTTGCCCTTAAACACCAGCTGAGAAGAACGGATGCCTATGAAGATCTAAAAAACAGGCTTTCCGAAGACCAGCTGAAAGTAGTTGCAGCCTCCAAATATAAACCGGCGGTTATTATGCGGTTATTGGCTGAATGGGTACAAAGGGTAAAAAATGAGGGTGGAATTGATTCTATTCAACAGGCACGTTTTGACGAGAATTTTGATAAGCTTTCTGATATCGTAGGAGGATGTGAGAGAATTATTTCAACTCCGATTCCCTACAGTTACAGGGTTTTGTTGCATCGTACAGTATATATTTACTGTTTTCTTTTACCGTTCGGTCTTGTAGACTCTCTGCGGTGGTTTACTCCTCTTATCGTCGTATTTGTGGCTTATACATTCGTGGCATTTGAGGCCATTGCGGATGAAATTGAAGAACCATTCGGAACCGAAGCTAATGACCTGGCTCTTAATAGTATGTCATTAATGATCGAAGAAACGATTCATGAAATGGCGGGTGAACCTATTCCTGCTTCTCAAAAAGTGGCTCATCATATAATAGACTGATGCATGGTATGGAAAATATGAAAAGCCGGGTATTTATACTGTGGGTCACTCTGTTCATTCTCTGGATATTTTATTCAGATGCTGAATTCATTTGATATTCATACACTTGCATGTGTCTGCGTGTTTCCGGGCCTAAAAATCCATGGCTTAATAAACACACAGAGGCTGTGCATAGACATAGATATAGGAATTATTTATGTTGAATTCTACTGATTCCGTCTTTCAGGGAAAATACCTCTTTTTCAGGGAATATTTTTTTAATTATTCTGACCGCTTCTTTGCTTCGCTGGCCTGAATGACAATACATAACAATCGGTTGAGAAATGGATGAAATCTGATGAAAAGACTCCTTTAATTCGTCCAACGGAATATTCTTGCCGCCAATATTAAAATTAAGGTGTTCAGATTCAGTGCGGACATCTATTAATTCAAAATTTTCTTGCTCCTGTTTAAGCTTTTCAAAAGGTATACTTTCAATGGTTTGAGGAAGACCTGTAATGGGAGATGCTGTTTTTTTCAGTTTTATTATTTGGGTTCTGCCACTTTTCACATCCATCATCCAAAGTTTTCCGGCTAAAAGATCAGCTGATTGAGTGATATATTTTATGGCTTCATTGGCTTGCATACAGCCTACTATTCCTGCTAAAGTAGGAATTACACCTCCTTCTCTGCAGTTGGGAACCTGTGACTCTTCAGCATCCGGGAAAACATCCCTGTAATTGGGAGAATAGGTTCCGTCTTTCAGCAAAACATTCCAGAGGCTTACCTGGCCTTCATGTTGATAAATAGCTCCATATACAAGAGGCTTTCCGGCTAAAACACAGGCGTCATTCAACAAAGATTTTGTTTCAAAATTATCTGTACCCTCAATAATAAGATCAAATTCTGAAATCAAATCCATAACATTGGAAGAAGAAATCCGAATACGGTAAGGAATGACAGAAACAGAGGGATTTTGTTGCCGAAGTTTTTGAGCGGCAACATCCACTTTATAAGATCCGATATCATCAGGACTATATAAAATCTGACGGTGCAGATTGCTTAAAGATACAATATCATCATCAGCAATTCCAATTGTACCGATACCGGAAGATGCCAGATATTGTGCACACGGACATCCCAGACCTCCTACGCCTACAATAAGGATTCTGGCATTGCTAAGTAATTCCTGAGAAGAAATGCCAAATCCCGGTAAGGCCATCTGGCAGTGGTAACGTTCAAATGAATCATTCATAACTTGTATTCTTTTTATAATGTCGGGTATCCGTTTTCTAAACCTATCCTCTGTGAAAAAACATTTATTTTTTTAAAATTTCATTTGCTTTTACAGCTTCTTCAGGAGTATTTACATTCATTAGTGCATCCGGGTTTTCCGGTTTTAAAATTAAGGGATCACTATTGATTAAAACTTTTCTCGGGCATGTATTTCCTGTTCCAAGAAAATTCAACAGCAATGGATAGCTTTTGGGTTCCCAAATGGTAATCAATGGCTCAGGCAATCCGTCGAACGGGCTTTCATAGGTTGTTGCTGCTTTTTCCGGATCTCTGGATTGTATTAAAAATTCCAATGATTTCTTATCCAATAATGGGAGGTCACAGGCTACAACGAGCCATGCTTTATCTCTCTGAGCTCTTAACGCCGAAAGAATACCTCCAAAAGGGCCCATATTAAGAAAAGTGTCGGGAAGGGCATTGTAGTGCGAATCAAAATTTTCCAACTGATCCTGCCTGCAGGAAATAAAAACCTCATTACAAAATGGTGCTAGCAAATCGGCAGCAAAGTACCGCTGTTCCTTACCATGCCAGTTTAGCTTATCTTTAGCGGTTCCCATTCTGCTGCTTTTTCCACCTGCGAGAACCAGCCCGTTGAGTGGAGGTATCATTTTATGCTCTTCTGAAATCATTTTTTCCGCCGCTTTTTTCTATTAACTTAATCTCTTTGATCACAATATCGTGACTCAATGCCTTACACATATCATAAATAGTCAAGGCCGCTACAGAAGCTCCGGTGAGGGCTTCCATTTCTACTCCTGTTTTAGATTCAATGTTTGTGGAGCATTCAATAACAATTTCATTATTTTCATTCAGTTCTATCTGCAAATTACAATGATCAAGCCCGATAGGATGGCAAAGAGGAATAAGTTCACTTGTTTTTTTAGCTCCCATTATTCCGGCAATGATTGCGATCTGAAAAACAGAACCTTTTTTGGTGGTAAAGTCGTCTTTTTGTAATGCCTCCAAAACAGCATCAGGCAGAGAAATAATAGCTTGCGCCACTGCTTTTCTGCGGGTAACTTTTTTGTCTCCGATATCTACAATAGCAGGCTGACCGTTTTTATTAAGATGGGTAAATTCTGACATATATTTTGTTTTTGTTATCAGCACAAATCATTTATTTGTGCATTGCTGATAATTTTATTTTCGATTAAAGTATTTTTCTTTTTATTTGCCACACATTCACGAATATTATTCCTACACTTACGAATGATCTCAAATAAGAGATTTATTTTAATTCGGACATTCGTAGCAGTCTTGTCATTATCATCGAGTGTTTTAAGGTATCAGAAACACCAATGTTTCGTTTTAATTTGTGGCACTTCAGTTTACAGATTGTATCTCCATATTTTGTAGACATCACCTTTTTTGAAAATATTTTGCTCCAGAGGCAATTCAATGAAAGCATCGGTGTCGGCCAGATGAGAGAAATCACCGGATCCGTTTGTATTCACTGATTCTGCAGTAAGCTGCCCTAAATCATTGACCCTAAGTTTTACCTGTGCGAAATATTGAAGAGGAACACTAAATTCTATATCGTTATGCAAAACAGCCCATTGACAAGGATTTTCCGGAATTTTTAATGATTTTTCCAACCAGGGAATAAAATACCGGTGAAGGCACATAAATACAGAGACCGGATTTCCGGGAAAGGCAAAAATAAGTTTTTTGTCCTCACTTTTACCAAACCAGAAGGGTTTTCCGGGTCTTTGTTTAATTTTGTGAAAGCATTTTTTTATTCCGAGTTCTTCACATACCGCAGGCAGGTAATCAAATTTTCCCATCGAAACTCCACCACTCATCAGAAGAACATCATATTCATGAATACAGCGGGAAATTTCTTTTCTTATCTCCTCATAATCATCATTGAGGTGGAGACTATCCGCCTGAACTCCATATTTTTGTAAGGCGGAGCTTATCGTGATAGCATTTGAACGCCTTAACTGAAATGGGCCAGGGCTCGCCTCAGCACTTACCATTTCGTCTCCGGTAGAAATGATGACTATTTTTGGAAGTCTTTTTACGGATAGGGTAGTTTTGCCAACAGATGCGGCAATTCCAATGATTGCAGGACTAATGACCTGATTGGCTGTGACCAGAATTGCTCCTTCTTTTTTGTCTTTACCTTTCAGGTGAATATTCTGTCCCTTATTAATATCGGTATTTATTGTCGCGATACCGTTCTGTATTGAAATATCTTCATAACGCACAACCGTATCAACAGAGTGGTCCAAAGCGGCTCCGGTCATAATTTCAATACATTGCCCTTCCGAATCAATAGAAATAGAAGGTTCTCCGGCAGATTGTACGGCCTTAACTGAAAAAGAACGCTGGCCCTTTTCGTAGGCATCATAAAGGATGGCAATTCCGTCTACCGTGGGTCTGTCGAATGGCGGTAAATCACGATCTGCAGAGAGATCTTCTGCCAGGACTCTTCCTAAGGCATTTTCATAAAAGATACTTTCGTTTCCAAAATCCTGTGTTTCGGAAAGGATAAGGTCTTCAGCTTGTTGTACGGTGATCATTTCCATACTTATCCTCCTATTGTGGCCATAGACTGATGAACAGATGAATTGCCGGAATTCAGTTTCTCAGCTTCCCATCCGTCTTTTGGCTTTTTGTGTATATTGTTGATAATTATATTTTTAAGCTCCTCATCTGTTTTTCCTGAGCGGATTTCATCTTTTAAATTGATACCATCCCCTTCATACAGGCAGTTTCTGAGCAGTCCCGAAGGAGTAATCCTGATCCGGTTACAATCTCCGCAGAAGGAGCGGGTGTAGGCGGCAATGATCCCTATATTTCCTGAGAATCCGGGTATTTTATAATGATATGCCGTTGAGCTTTGCGGATCCTGTATTTTTTCGATTTCCGGGAAGCAACTTTTGATATGACTGTAAATTTGGGGATAATTCCACTTCAGAGATATTTCGGTATCATCACCATTGAAAGGCATTTCTTCAATAAAACGAACATCTACCGGAAGATCTTTCGTAAGCTCAGCCAGAGGAATAATATCTTCAGTATTCTGCCCTTCCATGACCACTGTATTAATTTTTACTTTAATATGGTGTTTTAATAAGCTATCCAGGGTCTTCATGACCTTATCATAGCTTTTTCGGCGGGTAATCCTGAAAAAACGTTCTTCATTCAGTGTATCAAGGCTGAGATTGACCGATTGTATCCCGAATTGTTTGAGTTGAGGGATATATTGCTCAGTAAGCAGTCCGTTGGTTGTTAAACTTAGGTCGGTAAGCCCTTCAAGTTGTGATATTTTTTCAATGAGGCTAATGCAGTTTTTGCGTACAAACGGTTCTCCACCGGTTATTCTGATCTTATCAACCCCAAGCATTGCGAAAACTGAGCATATTCTGAGCATTTCTTCATCGGTCATCAATTCGCTTTGTTTGATCCATGAAAGGCCGCTTTCCGGCATACAGTAGGTACAACGGAGGTTGCAGCGGTCAACGACAGCCAGTCTGAGATAATTAATATGTCTTCCGAATTTATCTGTTAACATAAGGACGGGAAATATGAACCCTATACAAATATACTTATTGTTTTGGCCATAACCCAAAAAACTCAGTACTGAATGATGGTTATGGATGGGATGGTTGTAAGTGACTGATAATGATCGGTTAATCTCTTTTTTTGTAGGTGTTGAATTCATTTTTAGATTATAATTCATGATATTTTGTGTTAAAAGATGATATTCATGTCACGGTTTCGGATATTCATAAGAGGGCGGGACTGTGTATATTTGCAGGCGCTAATTATTTACCGGATATTTCATAAATTGGTATAGAATATAAAGGGCTGTAGTCAAACATATATGATAATAGATAAAACACTGATCAATAAAACCTCAGTAGAAGAGGTATATAATAAAGGAATAGATGTTGTTTTTCAGGATGAGATCAATGCTGAATCACTCAACTTTTTTCCTGACAATTCGTTTACGATCATTTTAATTGATCACTGTGATCATGGGAAGTGTCATACAGGTTTGGGAAAATATGATCTGGAGGATCAGCAGTTATTTATTCATCTTCCCAAAAGAGATTATAAGTGGGATTTACCTCCCCATACAAAAGGAAGAAGGCTGATTATCAAAGACTCTGTATTGAAAACATTTTCTCCTACCCTTAAATTTACTTTTTCTTCCTACAGCAAGTATGAAATGATAAAGCCCGATAAGGAAACTTATTACAGATTTAGCCTGGAATTTAATGCAATCCGGAAAGAAATTCTTGCAGATAATGTTTTTCCGGAGCTTATCAATGCAAGAGTGCGCCTTTTGGCTCTCATTATTAATTTATGGGTAGAACATGCTTACGGGAATAAAGCGTTGAATACACCTGATAACCTTGCTTTTCGTTTTCATATGCTGGTTGACAAAAACTTTAAAACTCAGAAGAATGTAGCTTTTTATGCCAAGGAATTGTGCATTACGCCTAATTATCTTGGTGTGATCTGTAGAAAACAGCATGGCATATCGCCATTGGAATTTATTAAAGAAAGAATTATTCTGGAAGCTAAAAATTTACTCCACAGTTCTGACAAATCCATTAAAGAGATCGCTTTTGAATTGGGATTCCAGAATTTTTCCCATTTCTCTTATCTTTTTAGGGTAAAAACAGGCTGTACTCCAAAAGCCTATCGGAAAAAACTCGAAAATACTGCTAGAGAAGGGGAGTTTTAAATAAAAATTATCGTCCTGAATACGCTTACAGCATTTCCTGTAATTTGAATGATATCAGGCTTACTGTTTTTTATACTGACCTTAACATGGACTTTTCCAACACGGTTAATAGCCTCACCTTGCTCACCTGTAAATTCAAAAGTGTCACCGGATACTTCTATGATTTTATTGTGAATAAGATAACCTCCCAATGGCCCATTGGCATTACCTGTTACAGGATCTTCCGAAATTCCTATTGCCGGAGCAAACATTCTTCCACAGATGAATACGTCTTTATCATCAGAATCAAAAGTAAACACGAAATATCCGTTGCATCCAATTTCCTTACTGAGTTCTATTAAAGAAGCCATGTCCGGGTTAAGTTGGTTTAAAGTCTTTCTGCTTTTGATTCCGATCATAACTTTTGAATGCCCTGTAGAAGCAATTTGCATCGGGCATTTTTCATCCAGGTCATCTGTCGATATTCCCAGTGCCTGTGCAATATTTTGCGTAGTTGACAGGTCAAAAGCTGGGCCCAGAAGAAAACTTCCCTGGGTCATTGTGATTTGGTAATCATTATCCTTTTTGTCAATAGAGATAGGCAAAATGCCAACCTGAGTATTGATCCTGATCGTACAGGAATCCAATTGATCTTCTACCGCCTTTGCATAAAGGGCCCCAATAGTAGCATGCCCGCAGATAGGAACTTCTACAGTGGGAGTAAAATATCGCACGTGATAGTCGAAGTCATTTTCCGGAACATCAGGTGTAAAGATAAATGCCGTTTCCGAATTATTAAGTTCTCTGGCAATAAGCTGCATTTCTTCAGTGGTCAGATTTTCAGCATTTAATACTACTCCTGCAGGGTTTCCTTTGAATTTTTCTTTCGTAAAAGAATCAATCTGACAAACAATTACTTCCTTCATCATAGGGGATTAAGTTCAAAGTAAAGATAGAGATAAATACGGTACGAAATATCCTCTGCAAAGGAAAATATATACTTTAAGATATGAACTTCCGGAAAGAAAAATCAGTTTGCCGCATTTCTATTTCGTTTTTTGATGATGAAAACTGGGCTGCAGTAGCGTAGATAAACATTTGTTGTTCGTAATCATAAATAGCTTCATGCAGAGAAATAAACTTCCCATCAGTTAAATTGTCAGATAATGTCAAAGCGTCAACCAATCCGATATTGACTCCCTGGCCGGCAAACGGAGGCATCAGATGGGCTGCGTCTCCTATAAGGGTGATAGGCAAGGGGCGATTGTCTTTCCAGGGTGTATTCAAAGGTAATTTTCTTGTTGGTAAACTCCGGAATGATGATGTGGCCCGGAATAAGTCAAGATACAGGTGATGCCAATCGGAAAATTTTTCGCAAAGAAATTCACCTATGCTTTGAGTATCGTGGGCATTGAATCTGTAATCCCCGGAATTTTTAAAAATGATACCATAAGTGAGTGCACCGTTATTGTCAGGATTAATGACGATCAGGTTACCCTGATAAGCGGTCATCAGCCGGTTACCATTGCATACTTTATAAAATTCCGGACAATCTTTTTCTGGCTCGGGAATATCGCCCTGGATGATAAGGGTTCCGGTATCTTCCACCTGAGTGTCCGTCACGTACTTTCTTATTCCCGACATTCCTCCATTGGCGATGATGATAAGATCTGCGGCAGACTGTGTCCCATTTTCAAAAGACATTATCCATTTTTTGTCATGAACTTCGAGATCAGTACATTTCCGGTCCCAGACAACGGTGTTTTCAGATAAACTGTCCAGAAGCATTTTTCTTAAGGTATTTCTGTTGATTTCAGGATTGTCAAATTGATTTTCGGGAGTGATTTTTTTGGTAAATAAAATGTTAAGGTGTTGGTCGGTAATGGTTGCTCCCATGGGAACTGCCATTTGATAGTAGGTTTCAAGCAGTCCGGCTTGCAGTAAAGCTTTCTGTCCCGAATCTTTATGAAGGTCCAATGTTCCCCCGAAAATTCTCGCGTATTGGTCTTTATCTCTTTCGTAAACGAGAACGTCAGCATTTTGCTGTTGAAGTAATCTGGCCATGGTAAGCCCAACCGGACCTCCTCCGATTATAGCAACTTTTTTATCTTTTAATATCATAGTTGTAGGTTGTTACATGTTGATACAAAATTCTGTGATATTTTAGAAATAAAATAACTATATTGGATATAAAAATAGCTGTAAAAGACTTTATGGAAAAAGATGACCACACCGTTCCGGTAGTTTTAAAAGAGTTTGCCGGTTTATTGGGAACGAAAATAAAACACAGGACATTGGAAATCCCTGCGAAGTTCGGCAATGGTTACTGCTCAGGATTTATTTTTAACAGACACATTCAGATGCTGATCAGTAATTATGAGCTGAAGACGGATATTAGTATTGAAAACAAAGATTTTGATCCAGTCCGTAAGATGTTGTTTTTTAAGTTTCAGAATATATTACGCGGTACTGAAAGACTACAGGAGGGAAATTATAGATCAGAACTGCCTTCCGTTTTAATAGGCACCAGCCGGATCAATACCGATGAGGTTATTTCAATTCACAGCAATACGGAAACGATCACTATAGAGATTGATGCAGAATATTTGAGTGGTTTGTTTCCTACCTCAGAGCAGTCACCGGTATTGCAAAGCCTTTTGAGAAATACCCAGCCGTTCCTTTTTGAACAATTGATTTATCCTGCACTGCAACATGTGGTAGAGGATATTATTTCAGATGAAACAGAAGAACCTTTCAAACTGTTTTTATTAAGGGTAAAAGCTGAAGAATTGATTTGCAGGTTGTTGATTGAATTGGAAAAACGGGATGAAAAAAAGGTTTATCCATTAAACACGAAGGATATTGAAACTTTGTATAAAGTCAAGGAGAAAATACTTCAACGTCTTGAAGTTCCTCCTGTGATCAGTGATCTGGCATTTGAGTCAGGAATGAGCCCCACAAAGCTGAAACGTTTGTTCAGACAGATTTTTGGCAATAGTATTTTCAGTTATTACCAGGAATTCAGAATGAAGGAAGCTGCCTTTCTGCTGAGGGATAAAAAATATTCTGTTTCAGAGGTAGGATATAGGTTGGGATTTACCAATTTAAGCCACTTTTCAAAGGTCTTTAACGAACACACGGGAATGAAACCTAAACAATACTCAATGATCCAATAAATGAATGTTCTTGATTGGCCACGAATGCACGAATTTTTATTATTTGTTTTTCCGACGTTAATCCACAATCATTTTATTCGTGCATTAGTGGCAATTAAAAAAGAATATTCAGATGATTCTATAAAATATCAGTCCCACTTGTTATTGGTGGAAACAGCATATTTTCCGGCCCCTGTAAAGAAAAAACTTAAGCTTATAAGCATATAGATGACCAAAAGCTCCAGAGCCCAGCCTCCAAAATCGTTAAGTTTAAACAGGTTACCGGTCTGGGCCAGAATGGTTGCCGTAAAACAGTTGGCAGCAAAAATCAACCCTGCAAAACGGGTTCTGAAGCCTATGATAAGCATGACCGGAGCTATAATTTCACCGGCGAAAACTCCATAAGCAAAGAATGAAGGAAGACCGTGCATCGTCATCATATTTTCAATAAAGCCAACTCCGTGGATCAATTTATTAATTCCATAAACCGACATGGGAAACCCAATCGCTATTCTGCTTATCAGCATTCCTAAATCAATGTTTTTTTTCATTTCTATTTATTTAAAAGTTGTATTTTACAAATACCCCGATATTTTCAAGGGTCTTTTTTCCATTATTAAACTGGTCAAAATTGGAAGCAAGTCCATACATCATTTTATCTTGCTTGATTCCCAACCGTACAAATTGCAAACCTCTCGGGTAGCCGCTATGATCAAGATTTCCTATTGCGAGAACACTGAAGTATCCCTGAAGATTGTCTTTCAGATACGGGGTGTACTCAAATGAAACCGATTGCTCAAGAGAAAATCCTTTTTGGTAGGTGGTTCCTACGGAGTAAGAAAAAGAGTAGGTGGAATGTGTAATTTTATATTGTAGATAAGCGCTAAAGAATGCTCCCGGGTTTTTCATTCCGAAGGCAGCATTGACAATAAACCTCTTGCTAAGATTATAGGCAAGTGTATTTCTTATAAAAAATATATTCTCCTTATCTTTTGTATATTCAGTGTCGAATAAAGTAAGATTGTTCAATTTCAACCGGTCATTCAATTGATAATTGATATGATGCAAATAGGTATAGGAACGGTGTCCCACAACAATATCGGGGGTATAAGAAATTTTTTGTGCAGACAATCCGGATGAGACTGCTGCAAGTGCTGTTATAGCGATGAATTTAGCCTTCATATTTCACTCATTTAAATCTGTGAGCAAAATTATCCAGGCCGGAACGGAATAAACTTAAGATATCTTAAGAAACGTCTGACAGGTGTTTTTTTCTTAAATAACTGAGGTATTCTACCGTAATTCCAAGATAAGAAGCAATCATATATTGTGGAAAGCGTTGTTCAATATTACGATAAGTACTTACAAAAGTTCTGTATTTTGTATAAGCATCAACCCTGGAATGCTCAAAAGTCCTTTCCTGTAAGGTAACATAAGCGTTTTGCATTTTCAGCCTCCAGAATTCGGAGATAGTAGGAACTTCTTTATACAACAATTCAAGATTGTTTTTACTGATTTGTATGATCGTAGTATCTTCATTGGATCTGATAAACATTCTGGAAGGCAATTCGCTGAGATAGCTGTACAAATCATTGACCCACCAGTTTTCTATGCCAAGCTGTGTAATGTTTTCTTTGCCCTTCTCATCTGTATGATATGCAAACAAACTTCCTTGAGCAATGAAACGCATGTGTCTGGACACTTGCCCTTCCCGAAGTAAAAAATCCTTCTTTTTAAGCTGTACTATTTCTAATTTGGAGGTGATAAAATCAATATCAGATTCATGTACATTGACTATTTCTCTGATATGCGTTATGAGCTGTAAAATGATTGTATCCGTATCCATAATGAAAATCTTAAATTCTACTGATGTACCGCAATACACCGTAAATAATGAAGAGACAAATTTAGACAAATATTATGGCTTGAAACCGACTGGTTTTGTAAAAAATATATATGGTTTTAATAAAAAGTAAACAGATCAAACAGAAATTTTAATTTGTATTTTTGTGATAATCAAAGTGAAAATTATGGCATTAATAAATGATTTAGGTAAAATAATTGCTTTCTTGTTTTTGCTGCTAAGTGTTTTTATGATAACAGCAAAGACCAAAAGAAAATTACCCAATTATTTATTTGCTTCCTTTTTGCTGATCTCTTTAGTAGATCTTTCCGGGTTTTTTCTGAACACCCCTGATCATAAAGTTGTTAAAGCATTCAAGATTTCCAGTATTCTTTTGCAGATGCCTCTGTACTATTTGTATGTTAATGCAGCATGTTATTATAATTTTACACTCAAAAAATATCATATTTTACATGGTATACCATTTTTATTTTTTTTCTGTATCTTCAGTATTACAGGTGTTTCAGACCAAAGTGAACAGGCATTTGATATCATTTCTATTGTTCAGTATTACAGTTATATTATTGCTGTTTTTCTTACATTGAAAAGCTTTAAAAAATTATATCAGGAAAATTATTCCAGCGATTATCACCTTACTTATAGATGGCTTTTGCAAACCACCATTCTTTTTCTGATTGGAAATTTTTTTGTGTTGCTGAGGAGGTTTGTGAAGACCAACGATCCTGTTTTCATATACTTATATACATTTTCATCACTGTTTGTTTTATTTGTAATCTGTTGGTTTGTAATGACAGCCCTTTATCGTCCAAATTTGCTGGCAGGGATCAATAAGGATTTAGTTCCTCTGAAGGCAGAACGTGAGCCTGGAGAAAAAACTGAAGAGCTTCATATTCTGATAAGCTTTATGCAATCCGAAAAACCATATCTCGATGATAAGCTTACCTTGCAAAAACTAGCGGAACAAATTAAATTGCCGGAAAAACAACTTTCATCACTGATTAACCAGCAAACAGGGAAACATTTTTTTGACTTTATCAATGAGTTTAGAATTAATGATGCAAAATCCCTTCTGAAAAGTCAACCTCAGTTGACTGTACTGGAAATACTTTATGAAGTCGGTTTCAACTCAAAATCTTCCTTTTATACAGCATTTAAAAAAGAAACAGGACTTACCCCTACAGATTACAGAAAATCAGGGATTTAACCCGTGTCCGATTTTAAGTCGGACTGATTTTTCTTAGTGAAAAAAGTTCGACTTCATGGAGTCGGATGTTTAAAATATTTTAAAGTTCCAGATTTGCTTCATTATTAAAAATTAAAGAATGAAAGCAATATTTAAACTTACACTTGTCTTTTTTTACACTCTGAATTCTATGATCTGTTCAGGGCAAAATGAAAAGAAAAATCAGATCCAGAAGGCTGATTCTATTATTAACAATTATATTCAGACAGACGCTCCTGGAATGGCCATCGGAATTATAAGGGATGGAAAAATTATATATAAAAAAACGTATGGGCTTGCCAACCTCGAGGATAAGACGCCGGTAACGGATTCCACAGCATTTAATATCGCTTCTGTCTCAAAGCAGTTTACTGCATTTGTGGCAATGAAAGCGGAGCAGGAAGGCAGATTGTCGTTCAGCGATGACATAAGGATTTATCTGCCTGAGTTGAAACACTTACCGTATTCAATCACAATACGTCAACTGGCCAATCATACGCATGGACTTCCTGATTTTACGGGGATTAAACAATTACAGGGATTCCGGGACGAATTTAGAGTAACCAACACGGAAGCGGTAAAGACGGTTCTGGCTATTAAGAGCATAAACTTTAAGCCCGGAGATGAATATAAATATAACAACACCGGTTTCATGTTGCTGGCAGAAATCCTTCATCGGATTTATAAAAAGGATTTTAGTGAGATTCTTAAAGAATATATTTTCGAACCGTTGAAAATGCATCATACATACGTCATCGGTGATTCTGAGAAAATTATTCCAAATAAAGCAGAATCTTACAAAGAAAAGGGAAGTGTTTTTTCTAAATATCCCCTTGGACAGATGGAAAATGGATCTTCCAATATTTATACAACTCTTGACGATTTTTGTAAATGGGCCGTCAACTTTCAAAAGCCAGTCATCGGCAACCGCGAAACCTATAATAAAATGCAACAAAACACTCTGCTGAATACAGGTGAAAAAGTAGAGTATGGGTTGGGACTGCAAACCGGCACATATAAGGGACTGGATATTGTATTTCACGGTGGAGGAACAGCAGGTTACAGATCTTATATATTGCATATTCCTGCCTATCATTTGTCAATTGTACTTGCAGGAAACAGGAGTGTATTCCACGGTTTCTCCATTGCGTATCAATTGGTAGATGTATTTCTCGGTAATCAGGAAGTTTCATCTCCTTTACCTCAAAAAAGAATTTATTCTTCAGCAGAATTGAAAAAATTTGAAGGAACCTATGAATTAAATCCCGGTAATTATCTCAATGTGCTAACAGACGGAAAAAATCTATTCCTCCGTGAAGATAAAACACCTTTTACCGACATAGGTGACAAGCAGTTTGGAATTCCGGCTATTGCAACCAGCCGTATTACCTTTCATCCCGAATCGATGATCCTGAAGATCGGAGATTTTACATTCAACTGCAAAAAAGTAATGCTGAAACAATTAGATGAAAGTAAAATCAATCTCAATGCTTATGAAGGGTTTTACAGAAATGAAGAATTCAATACGATCTATCAATTGGTGGTTGAAAACAATAAATTAATAGCCAAACATCCTATCAATCCGGACGTCCGGTTATATTTTTCAAGCTTAAAAAAGTTGTATTCCTACAAGTCATTTTTTGGCCAACTCGATTTTACTTATGATAAAAATAATAAGATCACCGGATTCTTACTGTCCGGAGGAAGTATTTATCATATTAAATTTAAAAGAATAAGTCAATGATATAGGTTGTCAGCATCAAAATATACTGTTACTTTTTTAATAAATGAGGTTATCTTAAGCTAAGATAACCTTCCTTTTTACGACATTTTCAATCCATTTAATATTTTTTTAACGTTTATAACGGATTGCATGTCCTTCTGTATCAGTAAGAAATGTTTGTTTTTTAGAATTGGAATGCTATTTGTAATGCAATACTGAAATTTGATGCTTGCAATTCAATAATCGTAAAACACAGATAAATGATTTGAAATTTTAAAAATACTTACCGATAAAAAAAATACTAAAACATGTTCCCCCTTCCCGCTCAATTAAAGAAAATATATCATTCAGTTTATAATGTTTTCATACTTCATGTATGTCTTTTCTGTACAGTAATGTATGGGCAGAAACCCTTCTCTCCCAGTAAGTTTGACAGTTTATTGCTAAAAAAAACAGAATCACTTCGTATTCAGGGAGAGTATGAAAACCTGGTGAGGCTTAATAAAGATTATTTGAATATCGCTGAAGAAAAAAATTACAGAGAGGGGATTATCCTTTGCTATATTAATATTTCCAATATCTCTGCAACTATCGGGAACTACAAAAGGGGATTGTCGTACCTGTCCATGGCAGAGAAAGAAATGAAAACGTTAAGTAATCCTGTGTTAAAGGCCAGGCTTTATCAGGAACATGCCCAATTGAATGGTGTCATTGGTTTGTATAAAAGTGCTTTGGAATTTAACGCTAAAGGCTTGTATTATCTGAAAAGTGTTACAGACAGTGATATAAAAAAATACTATTTGTATAGGCTGTATGCCAACAGGGCAGACTTTCTCTACAAAGCCAATAAAGTTGATTCAGCCTATATATATTTACAAAAGGGGAAAAGGCTAGACAGTCAGGGAGTTCTGCTGAATACATTATTAGCCAAGCACCATTTATTATATACCAAAAGACTGGATTCCACCCTGATCTACCTTCAGAAATCATCTGATAGAATCATTAATACCGGAAAAGTAAATGCTCAAAGCGGGTTTGTGTATCTTACCTATGGAGATTACTATTACGAAAAGAAAGATTATCAGACTGCTTTAACCTATTACAGTAAGGCATTGGATAATTATAATAAAACAAACAGATTATACAATATCCCACGCGCTTACGAAGCTATAGCCAATACCTATAAAATGCTGAACGAGCCGGAAAAAGAAGCAGCGGCCAGACAACTGTATAGAGAAGAAAAGGCAGATCTGGAAAATGTTCAGAACGAAGCCATTAATATCTCAGTCGATCACATGCTCAGTGATAAAGAAGAAGAATCGCATGGCTTTACAAAGAAACTTTATCTTTATATCTGCATTATTATTGTTTTATGTATCATCATTTTTATCCTTTTGTACAGGCACAACAGATCATTGAGACAACGGAAAAATCAACTTAAAAGTGAAGCACTTTCCCTGAAAAGTAAAATCAATGATTCGTTTGATGAGCTGGTGAGCTTGGCAAAAAAGAATGACTCTACCTTTTTGACAAGATTTCAGGAAATTTATCCTGATTTTTGCCCGAAACTCCTTGAAATTAATCCGAAATTAGGGGCATCAGAGCTTGCATTTTGTGCGATGATCAAACTTAATTTTACTTCAAAAGAAATTGCAGAATATACTTTTATTCAGCATAAATCTGTACAGCAAAAAAAGCATCGTTTAAGAAAAAAGCTTGATGTTCCGAGTGATCAGGAATTGTTTATTTTCTTTGATTCATTATAGGATAATGTGAAGTAGTTACACTTTTTTACAGATGAAGTATCAAATGTGGTAGGTATGTAGTAGGGGATAATGTTGGTATTGGTCATAAATTTTTGAAATTTGCAAAATTACAACAAAGGAGCAGCTCTATACATTTAAAAAAAATGATTGTGAGATACATAATGATTACCTTTCCTGTACAAGAAAAAATGTTATATTTATCATAAGGATTGCAATCGTGAAAAATGAAAGATAGCGCACCATAAATCTATAATCCAGCAAGGATAGAGTGAGCTTTTTCAATGAAATAAAAATTTATTAATACATTAAAAAAATATGAAAAACGCAAAGTTATTAGTTACGGCAATGGCCATTGTATTGTTCTCATCAGGTGCTTCAGCTCAGCTTACACCAAAAGGTGGAGATTCTGATAAACATGGATGTAAAGGTTCGGCAGGTTATACATTCTCAGTGATCAAAAATGATTGTGTACGTCTTTTCGAACAAAGTGTACAACTTAAAGAAGTAGATAATAGGAAATCATATACCTCTAATGCTACTATAATATTCAGTGAAGATGGACAAAAGGCAGAATTGTTTCTGCCGGAATCCAATGGAAGTCTTATCCTTGATAAGCTAGCTTCGAAAAAAGCAACTGTATACAAGAAAGGAAAATATACATTGACAAAAGTTAAAAAAGCTTATACTCTTAAACTGGCCAATAAAACAGTTTTTAAAAGCTAGGAACATAATAAGCAAAGCAAAATTTATAAGTTTCAGAACATTGTTTTGATTTCATATAATAAGAAAGGGTTGTCTCGGGTAGACAGCCCTTATTTTTTTTGACGGATGCCCAAAATAGGGTTCATTCTATTTTGCCTGACGTACAAATGGAATTTTTATATAAGCTCTTTAACAGAAGCCATTATGGAATTTATAAAGTAAAAGAAAACCACAACCTATCTGCTAAGTTGTGGTTTTCTGCAATAACTAAGAACTATTTAACTACGATTCAGTTTTTAGGTAACCATATTGTACCGCGGGCTCTTTTCCGAATAAACACGAAAATATATTTTGAAACTCGTGAATATACCTGCACTTTATAGCGTTACCATATATCTTCAGACCTTCCAGAATTTTTCTTGAACTGAGATCTATATCGTATTTTATGAATGATTCCGGTCTTTCATATCGTATTCTTTGATCTGAACTGTAGATTCGTGAAAAACCGAGTTTTTCAAGCCATTCTTCAGTTATTTTAATTGGTTTGATCATATCTGCCGGAACAGAGATACGATGAATATCATTTTCAATTTTAACAAAATAAGCCTGCTCTATACTCTGAAAGATTTCAGTGATCGTATAAATCTGATTTTTGTACTCGACTAAGTTTTTGATTTTAAGATCTGCTACGTCCATGATATTTTGATTTTTAGTGATGATAGTATTCTTGTTATTAAGCAAATAGTATGCCTTGCATCGTAGTCTATGACGGTGTTTTAGTGAAGATTAGGTTAATTTTATAATAGAAAACATTAACGTTATGTTAAAACTCAGTAACGATCACCTTTTGGTGAGATTTCACTGTAATTTTCATGTGGTATCTGTGTGGTATCAGGAAACTCTTTTTTGTTGTAAACCGGTATTGGCCGTTGCCAGTACAAGGGCAATAGCGACAGAACATACAAGCACAGCAATGAAGACATTCCAGGAGTAAGCATGCAAAAGATATCCTGTGCCACTTCCCAGAATACTGGATCCAAAGTAATAAAAAAGCCAGTAAATAGATGTTGCGGAAGATTTTCCCCGCTTGGCATAGAGAGCCGTCATCTGGCTGGCCATAGTGTGAGCTGCAAAAAATGAAAGCGTAAACAATCCCAGTCCAAAAATGAGAATGTAAATATTTTCAGACAACAGGAGCATGGCTCCTGCAAGCATGAAGAGAATAGAACCTTTGAGGATGGTATTCATAGGAAATCTCTTAGAAAGTTTCCCTACTATCATAGTTCCAAAGACCCCGAATATATACATCAGGAATATAAATGCAATGATAAAGTGGCTTAAAGAAAATGGTTTTTCCTCTAATCTGAAAGTCAGATAATTATAAACACTTACAAATACACCCATTAGTAAAGCTGCAATGAGATACAGACGAAGCATATACGGATTGGTCAGGAAAAACTTCATCTGCTTTACCTTGAGATGGTAATCGGTTTTCTGGGGATTGAAGAATTTTGAGTCGGGAAACAGTTTCCAGAAGATAAGGCCCAGAATCAGGCTTTCTATTCCGATCAGTAAAACTGCATTGCGCCATCCGAATTCTCCCGCTAAAAGGGTAGCCAGTATTCTTCCGCTCATTCCTCCGATGGTATTTCCGCTCAGGTACATGCTGATGGCAGACCCAATTACTGCGGCATGTACTTCTTCAGTAAGGTAAGCTAATGCAACTGCAGAAACTCCTGATACCACGAATCCTTTAAAAATCCCAATAGCAATCAACAGGCTTAAACTTGGAACCCATGTAGAAATAATAGTAAGTAAGGCTGACGAAATCAATGAAAAAGTCATCAGGGTCTTTCTGGAATAACTATCTGCCCTGAAAGCAAAAAACAATAGTCCTGAAGCCATACCAATGGTGGAGGAGGATACCAGCAAAGAAGTGTCTCCCACTGATACTTTAAAGTAATCAGCAGCCATAGGTAACATCGGCTGGAAGAGATAAAGCTGGGCAAATACAGAAAGTCCTGAAAAGAAAATACAAAGTTTTATATTTCGGAAACGGCGGCTTCCCTGATCAGCTTTTTCAGGTACATTCATAATTTTTTTCAATGATCTTGCTGGGTTAATAGAATCTTATTTTCTGTAAATTTCCTGATTATTTTCTGAATCTAAAAATCATTATTTCAATAGCTCTCATAGGTTTTGATAATGGTAAGTGTCAATATCAGTGCATCATTTCGTATACTTTGATGAGTTCTGCAATATTACCGACATCAAGTTTCTGAAAGATCCTTTTTTTGTAAGTACTTACGGTTGACATCTGGATGTTGAGTTTATTAGCTATCTCAAGGTTTCCGTAGCCATCTGCCAGAAGTTTGAAAATCTCATACTCCCTCGAAGATAATTTTTCCGCAGGGTTGTCTCTTTTATTCTGAATGATAAGCCCGATCAGTTCTGCCGGATAAAAATATCCTTTTTCAATCACCGTCTTTACGGCATTTTTTATTTCCTCTTCACTGCTTTGTTTATTGAGATAACCTTCAGCACCTTCCCGGATATATTGTATGGCGACATCCTTATCATAGCCAGAGAAGACAAGGATTTTTAGCCCTTTTTGGATGTTTTTAAGCTCAGAAATCATCTTTTTATACCGAGTCCCGGGCATATCAATATCTAAAATAAGAAGACCATACTGATGTGTCCCCAACATCTTTTTTACCTGGTCATAGTTTTCGGCAAAATCTATTGATAATTTCGGGTATGCTGATTCCAGAACCAGGGCTGTTCCTGCCCGTACTACGTAATGATCATCTGCTATTAATATTCTTTCGTTCATAGAAATTAGTTTGTATTGAGGGTTAGATCTACAATTGTTCCTGTAGGATGATGATGCCTGAAATTGATTTCAGCTTTTATTTTTTTAACAAGGTGAATGACCATATGCAATCCCAATCCTTTTCCTTTAAAGCTTGGAGTCTCCAGTTTAGGATTTTTAAAAAGATTAAGATACATCGCAATCTGTTCTGCAGACATTCCTGCTCCCGTATCTGTGATAGTTATTACCGGTTTATCTTTACTTTCTGCAATACTGAGGGTTATGATGCCGTCAAACGTATTTTTTACCGCATTATCAAGCAGGTTATGAATAATGGCGGTCAGAATACTTTCATTGACATTGGAATACACATCTTCCTGAGCGGCGTTGATGATTTTGGTACCCCTTTCTTTAGCAATTTCACAGAACAATTTCTTTTTGGTTTCAAGGATTTTGTTAATACTATACTCCTGGTCCTCAAAAATATTTTTAGCCTTGTAAAGCTCTGTGTACTCTTTTAAATTCAATGTAAATTGATACAGTTGTTCGGAAGACTTGTAGATACTGTCAAAATATTTTTTCTGAAGCTCCACATCATCTGATTCATAAAGTTTTTGAGAAAGCATCGCAATAAATCTGATGGGCGTTGTGATATCATGACTGATCGTTTCTACCAGTTTTTTCTGGTATTCGGTTTCTTTCTGCAAATCACTTTTTACCACTTCAAGATTAAGGGACGTTTCCTTAAGCTCCGAGTTTTTGTTATGAACTATTTGCTTTAAAGCTTTATTTCGTATCCTTAAAAAATTGGTTGTCAACTGAACGATGATAATAATGATCACTAAAATAATCACAGAAACAGATACCCGGAACAACAATGTCTGGTAGAAGAAAGGCTGAATTTTAAACCGGATGAACTTTTCTTCAAATGTTCCGTCCGGAGAGACCAACATTCTTACGCTGAGAACATAATCTCCCGGTGAAAGGTTGCTTATCGTGTATTTCAATTCTTTCCCTGCAGGGATCTGTTCCCATTCCGTACTTTCCTGACCGGATATTTTGGTGGCTATATACAGATTTTCCAGATTCGAGAAATAAGGAATATCAATATAGATTTCAGCTGTCTTATAATCATTTTGTAAATCAAGAACCTGATGGAAGTACTGAGTCTCGGAATTTCCGATCTTTACCCTTTCGATATAGATTTGTTTTTTGTCCGGATAATAGGTTTTAATCTGGGCAGGATTGAAAAATACAAAGCCGTCCATAGAGGGAAATACAAACTCTCCGTTTTCCAGAGCATAAGCGTTAGGTTGCGAACTTCCATTAAACTCATTGGTCAGAAAGCCGTCTTTTTTGGTGAAGCGATAATAGAAAACAGATTTGTTTTTGTCTTCTACGTATTGAAGAAGCTGTTGTTTGGGTACTTTAAACAAACCGTTGTTGGAAGATATCCAGTAAGCTCCGTGCTGATCTTCAAGGATAAAATGGGCAGATTGCAGGTAATTGTTCCTGTCATTTGGCATCTTAATGAGCTTTTTATCCTTGAAGAGATAAAAACCGTTCATATTTGTCATTACCCACGTCAGATTATCCTTTGTTCTGATGATGCTTTTAACATGAATGTTTTTTAAAACAGGCGTAATGCTATTGGTGTCCAACATAACAGAATAGAGACCATCACTGGTACCCACCAGGATTTGCTGATCTGAATATTGGGAAAAAGTATTCACAAAACTTTTAAAATGATACCTATAATCAGGTTTAGAAAAAAGGCTTTTCCTAAAGATCTGCAATTGGCTGCTTGAAAAATCTGAAAATATGGCACCGTACAAATTGCCGCTTTTTATAAATGCTTCAAATCCCTTTTGTATAAAGGTAGAGTCTTTCTTTTTAAACCCCGAGTTCTTATAAAACCTGATGACACTGTTTCTTTTCCGGATCAGAATGTCACCTGAATGGTCATACAGCATCAGATAATTGTCATTATTTCCAAAAGGATGTCGGGATACAATACCATTTTTCCCAAATTCTGTTCCATCTTCAGCAATGACAGTATTTTTACTGAATGGGAGAGAAGCATAGTACACATTATTTGAAAAATCAGCTTCTTTTTTGGCTACATAAAAATCAGAAAGCTGAAGCACGTTCAGGCCATTGTTCAACGTTCCCAGATAAAGCTTATTGAAATCTTCATCATAAAACATAGAGCAATATGAATGGCTGCCTATTTCGTTGTATTTCACGAGAAACTTTAGCGAAGGTCGATTGTCTTTATTTTCAACGATATAAATATTATTGTGGTTGATGACAAACGTCTGATCTGTGATTTGTTGCCAGTAGATCCTTGTATCTCGGTCATTAAAAAGGCTGGGTTGCTCCGAAACAGCTATTTTTCCTTTATCAATAGTGTAGGTCTTTCCTGCTTTCAGGTCATTGAGATAAAGAATGTCATTGAAAACAAAAATATTGTTCAGGTCTTTATTCGAAAAAGGAATAGAAATTTTTGTTTCATCACCTCTTTCATTCCTGTAAACGATTGCATTTTTTTCACTAAAGCAATACGTAGAATTTGTAAGTCGTATAAAATATTGGATGTCATTGTAAAAATTTGACGTGATAATGTTGTTGGCAATTCTATGCACAAAATCCTTTCCTTGAGAAAAAGCCATTTTATCACCCGTATAGAGTTTTGAGAGCTTGGGAAGCCTGTTTTTAATGATAATTTTATTTTCCTGAAAATTATTAAGCACAGTAATGCTATCCAGAAGCGGATTGCCAATGAATTCTCCAAAATGCAGATTATTTACTTTAAAATTATTAAAAGTAACAAATGAAACGCCGTCATACCGCACCAATCCGTTTTCCGTAGAAATCCAGATAAAACCGTATTTATCCTTTACAATAGCCTTGGCACTGCTTTGCGGAAGTCCGTTGTCTATATTGTACCAGGTAGAAGTATGGCGCTGTCCGTAAATGTTTATATATAAGAAAGCAAAAAACAATGCCCAAACTCTCATATGTGCATAACTGATCTATGTTCTCTGCGTTAACGCAAAAAACGGTTAATAATAGTTTTTGTACAAGCCGAAGTTTTTTTAATGGGTAGGAATGATTGAAATAATTTGTGATTAAGTTTTCTTGGCCATTGTGTCTTATATTTTTTACGGTGTAAAAATAGTGAAATTATAAACATAAACAGACATGTCTCAAACTGTTTTTATGATAAAATTTATCTGTGTGTGTTGATAGTGAATGAGATAAAATGCTCTTTACTATATAATTATTTCTAATAATAGTGAAATTATGATGAGAAAATCATGTACAGGCTTTCCGGTATTTTTTTCATTTGTTTTTTGTAGTAAAAATTTGACAAAAAGATGAGGTTTATTCTACCTGAAACCTTTGATAACGCTGATTAGTATTTATATTTTTGCAAAACAGTTTCCATCACAATGAAAATATACTTTTTAACTTTAAAGAGCTGATTCTAAGAACACAAAAGATTTTACCTCAGAAATAAAAGATCTCTTACATGAGATCTTTTTTCCTTTTACAATCATCCGGCTTTAAAAAATGCTTATGAAGTGATATTGTGCATAATGGCCTCAATTTTGTTGATAAAATGCAAACACAATATATGAAAAAAGAGAATTTTGCCTACCTTATGGGGATGAGCCGCCATGAAATTAAAAAAGAACTGGGAGACGGCTTCAATTTTTTTACACACGATACCTGGACTTATCAGGTTGGAAAAACGTGGATCGGGAGAAAAATCATTTTATCAATTGACTTTAAAAACGGAAAAGTAGTAGCTGTAGATCTGTATAAGACCTTTAGCCGGAGCTGATCATTTTTATTCATGCCTCTCTGACTCTTAAGGTCATTCTTCTGGTACGGGTGATTGTAAGATGATGAATTGATATACAAAACCTCCCAAAAAATGGGAGGTAAATAAAATTGACTGTATATTGAAGTGTAATTCAATTATTTGTTGTTTTTGAGCCAGTCCAGTCTGCGATGATCAGGAAGATGTTTCACGCTGAAATTTTCGAAAACGGCATTAAAGCCTTCTCCGTCAGGGCATGCAGCCATTAAACCTACCATTACAGGAGTATTATCCTGAAAAGGAGCGTTTCGCATCATGATGTAGGTTTTATCATCAAAAGAATAGAATATTTCCACAGCATCCAGCTTTCTGACCGCTTTTATCCAGACGGCTGAAGGTGTCCTGTCTAAAGTGATTACACTCCAGTCGCTTTTCTGATGAGTCACCACAGTGCTGAGGTTATATCGGCCATCCACAAACTCCACTCCGGCTTTGATGTAATGATCTTTGTCGGTTCGCAGCATAAGGCCCATTTGGTCAAACCTGGCTTTATAGTTTCCCGTTATTTTCACTTTTGCTTCAAATTCGCCGCCATATGTGCTGAAATAAAAAGGAGCGTCATCTACAGTAAATCCATAATGTGAAATCCTCCAGTAATCACTTTGTGGCGTTACAAACATCGACAGGCTCTTATTTTTGATTTCCCACTTTTCAGGCTCGTTGAACCAGGTCATTTTTTCCAGTGTCTGTGCAGATGTCTTTTGAATAAGAAATAATACACAGAAACTTAAAATCAACTTCTTCATTTTTTACGGATAGGTTTTAAGGGTAATTGTTATTTTAGCAAAAGTATAGTTAAACATGTGTCGCGTCAATACTGATAAATAACCATTATGGAAATTCGTGAAGAACTGAGTCATCAATTGTTGGATAACACCCGGAATAAATGCCTGTTGGATGTAGAACTCTACAAACAGAGTGCAAATATGTACTCCCGGATGGAAGGAGCAATATCCGTACTGAGTGATATGCAGGCTGATAAAAGTTATATATACAAATCCGGTGCGGCGCTGCAGCTGGGATTGAGTCTTGATGAAAACCCGGCCGAAATTGAAACGATTTGGGAAGAAGAGATGTTGAAAAAGATACATCCCGATGATCGGCTAAAAAAATATATCCATGAGCTTCGTTTTTTCAAACTCTTGGGTTCCATGAGAAAAGATTTGCGCGGAGAGTATTGTGTCATGTCCAAGATCCGGATGAAAGACCGGAACAATGAATACAAGTGGGTAAAGCATCGCATGTTTTACATCTATTCTCCCAATAACGGTAAATTGAGGTTTGCGCTATGTCTTTATAATATTGCTCTGACCCAATTTGCCGTTTCCGATTTCCTGATTGTCAATACCGTTAGGGGCGAGGTGATTGTAAAGGATAAGTTGGATTATAAGAATATTTTAAGTCCCAGAGAACTTGAGATCCTGAAATTTGTAGGGGAAGGATATGCCAGTAAACAAATTGCAGATCTGCTTTCAATAAGCGTCAATACCGTAAGCAGACACCGCCAGAATATTCTTGAAAAACTGAAGGTGAAAAACTCTACACAGGCCTTTAAAGACAGTTTTTATTAATGCCGGTCAATAGAGTGTCCGAAAAGTTCACCATATGGTTTTGAATTCTTATTTTTAAATTTACATTTTCATATAAATAAGAATAAAACACAATGACACGAAGTGAAGAGATTGTCAGCCAGTATTTTGCCTTTTTGGAAAAACATATTCAGGAGGTGATTTCAGGAACAGTTCCTGAATTCATGGAAGTGAATGAGATAGCAGGAGAGCTTGCTGTTTCGCATAAACATCTTACGGATACCGTCAAAAAAGAAACCGGGCAGCATCCCTGTCATTTTTATGATGAAAAAATTATTCTTGAGGCAAAAAAATTATTGATCAGATCAGATCAGTCTGTCGCAGAAATTGCCCGCATGTTTACCTATGATCCTTCAAACTTTTCAAAATTTTTCAAAAAAATGACCGGATGTACTCCCGGAGAATTTAGAGTTTCAGGAAAATCTTAGTTGGTTTTGTGAAATATTATAACAGGGATCCAGTATTAGTGGTGTCTGTGGAAGATTTTATCTGGTTTTAAAAACTAAATAATACATAAATCGGACAGGTTAAAAACCTTTTTCTGTTCAGGTTGATTAAAAAAAAGTGAAAATAATCTTTTAAAAATGAGATGGTTGTAAAAAATAACCATCTTTTTTTATTGTTTCTTTAGTTATAATTCTTTATTGTTTGATTTTTTTTATTAAATTTAGGTAAAGAAAAACATGAAAATCCAATGAAAAAAGTATTTAAAAATAACAGGTATATTTAAAAAATTTGGTTTCCAAAGTATAAGAATGAAATTGTGATGTCGTTAATAACATTTAATTTCATCTTGAAGCTTACACCCTTTAAATAGTTATATATTTGTTTCTTCAAACCACATACAAACAAGATTAAGGATGAGCATCAATTTCGCAACAGCAACCTTCAGGGACTTCGAGAATATCCCGGATTATAACATGACTCAAAGAGCAGAGCTTTTTTATGAATTTCTGGAATATTTGAAGTCTAACGGACACGTAAATTACAGACTGAAAAATAACTCAAGTTGTAATTCGGTAATGAACGTAAATATAGATAATACATCGAAAGATTATATCAGCTTTGTTTCTAATGATTATCTTGGGTTTACCCAGCATCCTAAGGTGAAGCAGGCCGCTATAGACGGGATTATGAAATATGGAACGGGTGCCGGTGCTTCTCCGCTTATCGGAGGACATTTTTCTTATCACGACGATTTGGAGAAGAAAATTGCAACTTTCTTTGGGAGGAAAGACGGAGAAGCGGTAATTTTTACAACAGGATATACTGCAAATAGTGCCACTCTTCAGATTTTATTGCAAAAAGAAGATATTGCTATTATCGATATGGCGGTGCATACCAGTGTAAAGGAAGGATGTGTTTTTACCAATTCAAAAACATTTCCGCATAATAATTTGGAAGCTTTGGAACAGATTTTGATTAGGTCCCAAGATAAATTCCGTACCAAGCTAGTGATCATCGATGGTGTATATTCTCAGGATGGGGATATATCTCCTTTAAAAGAGATCTACGAACTGGTTAAGAAATATGATGCATATCTGATGGTAGATGATGCTCACGGTGTTGGTATTCTGGGTGAAACAGGTAGAGGAGCATTGGAAGAAGCAGGACTGATGGATAAGGTAGACTTCATTACCGGAACCTTCAGCAAAACATTCGGAAGCGTGGGAGGATATGTGATCTGTAACGAAAAGATAGCAACCTTTATCAAGTTTCAGTCACGTCAGCAGATATTTTCTGCGACAGCACCTCCTTCTATAATGGGAATTACCAAAGCCATAGAGCTTATTGATGAAGAACCGATGTGGCGAATGAAACTTTGGGAAAATATAAATTATTTTAAAAAAGGATTAAATGACATAGGTTTGGATACAGGAACTACCAGTTCAGCAATTGTCCCGGTTAAAATCGGAAATCAAAGCCTGACGGGAAATATTGGGAAGCTCCTTCTGGAAAAAGGAATTTATGCCAATGCCATAATGTATCCGGCCGTATCAAGAAAAGATTCAAGAATCAGAATGGCTGTAATGGCGACTCACGAGAGAAAACATTTAGATAAAACTCTAAATGCATTTGAAGATATCAATAATAAATTGCATATTGCAAAAAAATTTAATAACAACCATGCCTAGGAAAGTTGTACAAGGTCCTATCAGAGATAAAGAAAAGACCAAACAGAAACTGTTGGCCGCAGTTGGTAAGATTTTAAGAGTAAAAGGTTACTCTGGCCTAAAAGTAAGCAAAATCGCAGCAGTAGCTGGTTTTGATAAAAAATTAATCTATGAGTACTTTGGAAGTACCGATAAACTGATTGATGAATATATCAAATCTCAGGATTACTGGAGCAATAATCTTACAGCCGGTAATAATGCGGAGCTTGATTTTTCAGACGGAGGAAAAGCCCTGACTAAAAATGCTGTGATCAACCAATTTGAAAGCCTGAAAAAGAATAAAGAACTTCAGAAAATTATTCTTTGGGAACTTTCAGAACCTAAGCCTATTCTCAGAAAGCTTGCAGATGAAAGAGAAGAAATGGGGAATATGATCTTTAACAGTGTTATAGATCCTTATTTTGGAGAAGAGAAAGCAAAAAAGTTCAGAGCAATTATGGCATTGCTTATTTCCGGAGCTTACTATCTGAATATTCATACCGCAGCCAACGGAAGTACCTTCTGTGGTTTAGATATGAAAAGTGAAGACGGAAGATCCGAAATTGAAAAAGCAATTGGTGAGATCATCGAATTTGCTTATCAGAAATAATGCCTAAAAGTTTTCCGATTTGATCAGAAATAAGTTTTTCTTGATAATTTGAAAACTTTTAATTTTCAAATTAAAACTATATTTCTTATTTTTGGCCAATGGAAAATTTTATAGTATCTGCAAGAAAATATCGTCCTCAAGAGTTTGATACAGTTGTAGGACAATCTCATATTACGGATACTCTAGAACATGCAATTGAAGAGAGTCAACTGGCTCAGGCATTACTTTTTTGTGGTCCTCGTGGAGTAGGTAAAACTACTTGTGCCAGAATTCTGGCCAGAAAGATCAATGAAAAAGATGGCTCGGTTTCAGAAGACGGTTTTGCTTATAATATCTATGAGTTGGATGCTGCATCCAATAACTCTGTAGACGATATCAGAGAACTTATCGATCAGGTACGTTTTGCTCCTCAGGTAGGGCAATATAAAGTATATATTATCGATGAGGTGCATATGCTGTCTTCTGCCGCTTTCAATGCCTTCCTTAAAACGCTTGAAGAGCCGCCTGCTCATGCCATCTTTATTTTGGCAACTACAGAAAAGCACAAAATTATTCCTACTATCTTATCACGTTGTCAGATCTACGACTTCAAAAGAATTGTCATTGAAGATATTCAGGGACACCTAAGGAATATTGCTCAGAAAGAAAATATCCAGTACGAAGACGATGCTTTATATTTGATTGCTCAAAAAGCCGACGGCGCATTGAGGGATGCTCTTTCTATTTTTGACAGGCTCTCCACATTTTCCCAAAAGAACATTACTTTAGCAAAAGCAGCAGAAGTTTTAAATATTCTGGACTACGATCAATATCTCAATATTGTTGATCTGGCGAAGGAAAATAAAATTCCTGAAGTACTGTCAGCTTTTAATGAGATTGTAAAAAAAGGTTTCGATCCCCATATTTTTATCGCAGGATTAGGCAATCATTTTAGAGATTTAATGATGGCACAGAATGCTTCAACAATGGATCTGATTGAAGTGGGTGAGAAAACAAAGGTCAAATTTGTAGAACAGGGACAAAAGTGGGCCGCCCAGCAATTGATTGACGGTATTGAGATTTGTAATCATGCGGATATTAATTATAAGAATTCGAAAAACCCGAGACTTACCGTAGAAATTGCGTTAATGCAGCTGGCTTCCCTGACAGCTAATTTAAGCGATACTAAAAAAAAAAGTTCCTGATATTAGCGCCGTTTCTCAGTGAAAAACAGGAAGTAAAAATGCCTGAAAAAGCTCCTGAGAAAAAAGAAGTTACAACAGAACAACCCGCACCCTCTGAAAATGTTCAGGAGGCTGTAGTTACCAAAACAACCAAACCATTATCAAGACCCGGGATTTCTTCAGGCTTCAGCATTAATTCTTTTTTAAATAAAGAAGATAAAGCAGAGACCGCAGAAGATGTTGCCGTGAAAACCGATCACCTTCCTCAGAACCATTTTACAGATACCGATCTGCAAATGGAATGGAAGATCATGCTCAAACAGCTGCAGGTGAAAAATAATTTTGTTTTCAATGCAGTAAAAACTTTCAAACTGGAGAAAACTGATGAGCATAAAATCAAGGTTTTGTTCCCGTCTGACTCTGCAAAAGTAGAATTTGATAAAATAAGTGGAGAATTTTTTAATCATTTCAGAAGAAAAGTTCAAAACTATTCTATTGAGGTAGAATACCACAGAGACGTTGAAAATCTGAAGATTGAGGTCGTAACCAAAAGAAAAATATTTGAAAAATTCATTGAAAAAAATCCACTTTTAAAAGATCTTGATGATTTAATGAAGTTTGATTTGACATAATTTTTATATATTTGTCAAATCTTTCTTTGAAAAACAACTTTTTAACAGAAAGAAAATTTAATCAGAAACGCTAAAACAAGACATTTCCAGAAGAAAAATGGAAAAATTGACTCAACCATATCTGTCTTTTTTTGCACCCGCTAATTACTTCTTTAGCGGTTATTTTAGTTTTTCTGCTTCTTATTTTAGAAATTTTAGAACGTATTACCGATTTTATTGGTACTGTTAATAAAATTTCTTTCCAAAAAATACAGGAGAAGTAGAGCCCTTTTATTTTCCTGATTCCTTTAAACAACTTTGAACGGCATTTTTTGAAAAGAATTATAAAGTAAATTTTATAATCCAAGGGCTGTTGCTGTGAACTTTAAAAAAAATATATAAAACAATAAAATTTAGAAAATGAATTTAAAAGATTTGAAAAACGAGTGGATCAATGAGCTTACACAGCCATTAATGATCGCAGGACCATGCAGTGCAGAAAGTGAAGCTCAGATGCTTGAAACTGCCAGGAGGATCAAAGAATCCAACGCTCAGGTTTCTGTTTTCCGTGCCGGGATCTGGAAGCCTCGTACGAAACCTAATGGTTTTGAAGGAGTAGGAGTGATCGGTTTGAACTGGCTGAAAAAAGTAAAGGAAGAATACGGTTTTAAAACTGCCACCGAAGTTGCTAATGCCCACCACGTGTTTGCAGCCCTGGAAGCTGATGTAGATGTACTTTGGATCGGTGCACGTTCTACAGTAAATCCTTTTACCGTACAGGAAATTGCCATGGCGCTCAGAGGTACTGATAAACCGGTATTCGTTAAAAACCCTGTAAATCCGGATCTTGCATTATGGGCAGGAGCTTTGGAAAGACTTTTAGGTCAGGATATTAAAAATCTTGGGGTCATCCACAGAGGATTTTCTACTTACCAAAAAACAAAATACAGAAATAACCCCAACTGGCAGATTGCTCTTGATTTCAAAAGTCAGTTCCCCAATATCCCAATGTTGATTGACCCTTCTCACATCTGCGGAAACAGAACCGGATTAGCAGATATTACTCAGGAAGCCCTTAACGTAGGATACCAGGGAGCAATTATTGAGACCCACTGTAATCCTGATGAGGCATGGAGTGATGCAGCTCAGCAGATTACCCCTGAAGTACTGGCCGAACTGATCGGTAATTTAAAAGTTAGAAATACAAATCTTGCCGGTTTTGAGGGTGAAATGGGAAGACACAGAACTTTAATTTCTGATCTCGACTTCCAATTGATCGAACTTCTTTCACAAAGAATGAAAATTTCTGAGAAAATCGGTAAACTTAAGAAAGAAAACGATATCGCCATTTTCCAGCCTGAACGTTGGAAAGTGATCACTGAATATGCGACTCAAAAAGCTAAGGAAACAGGAATGTCTCAGGAGTTTATTGAGAAAGTATTTAAAGCAATTCACGAAGAATCTATTGAAGTTCAGAATAATATTATGATCGACAGAGATTAATCCTGTAGAATAAATATCAGACCTTAGAATCCGGGAAACCGGAAAGAAGCCTGATCTTTATTGATAGAACTCACCATACATAAAATTAGGGCTTAGGTATTGGGATCAATAGGAACTGAAAACATGTGTTTTTAAACCTATTTCCTGAATCCTAAGCCCTAATTCCTTATATTTGCACGAGTATTATCTATGAAAGGAAAAATCATTAAATCTACAGGCAGTTGGTACCAGGTTTTGGAATTGGAAACAAATAAAATTTTCGAGGCCAGGATCAGGGGGAAATTCAAATTAATAAAAACAAGACTTACCAATCCGCTGGCAGTAGGAGATTTCGTTGAGTTTCAACTTGAACAGGATGATATCGCATGGATTACCAAGATTGAACCCCGCAGAAACTACCTGATCAGAAAATCTGTAAACCTTTCAAAAGAAGCCCATATTATTGCTTCCAATATTGATCTGGCTTGTTTTATTTTTACATTAAAACATCCTGAAACATCATTAGGGTTTTTGGATCGTTTTCTGGCATGTTGTGAAGCATATAATATAAGTCCCGTTATCCTTTTCAATAAAATCGACGTATTGCACGAAGAAGAAATTGAAATTGTGAAAGATATTGAATTTCTCTATCAGGAGATAGGTTATGAAACGTTAGAAATTTCTTCCTATTCCAGATTGAACCTGGATGCGCTTCAGGAAATACTTAAAGATAAAACCTCAGTGTTCTTCGGCCACTCCGGTTGCGGAAAATCAACACTGGTCAATGCATTACAGCCCGGACTCAACCTTAAGACTTCAGAAATATCAGACACCCACCTAAAAGGAAAGCACACCACAACTTTTGCTCAAATGCACTTTTGGGATTTCGGAGGAAATGTAATTGATACTCCCGGAGTCCGTGAATTTGCGATGATTGATATTGAAAAAGAAGAAGTACAACATTACTTCCCGGAAATTTTCAAAAAAAGAGAAGCGTGTAAATTTCATAATTGTCTTCACATCAACGAACCGAAATGCGCTGTCATTGATGCTCTGGAAACGGGAGAAATTCAACATTCAAGATATTCCACTTACATTAAATTGATGGATGAAGCAGAAGAGGCTGCTCAAAAATAAAAAAAATACTCATCCATATTCTTACTTTGTTTTAAATAGGAAATTTTGTCACATAGAAACAGGTGGTGTCATATTTTTTATTCTTTAAACCTCCTTATTTGTTGAAGGGTTGATGTCATGCAAAAAATACGACATAATGGCGAGTACACTGTTGTCTATGGCTGTCTGGATTTGAAACCTTTGCAGCCTTTTAAAAGAGCTGAAATAAAATTAGGGAAACAGGAGAAGATAAAAAGGAACAATTTATCTCATTGTTTTAAAAAGAAGCAATACCATATTAATATGATTTAATATGGTTTTTTATTTTATTAAATTCTCAAAAAATTAACTAAATTATTGCAAATAAAAAACCCAGCCGAAGCTGGGTAAAAACTAATAACCATGAAAACTCAAATTAAACATGAGAATCGCAATAGAATAAACAATTACTGTGCCAAGTTTGATTCATGATTTCTTAATGAAAGTTATTTTTATGTTAAAAAAAAATTAAAATCAAAATCAAAGATATTTTTTGTAATTTTGCGGCATTAAAAAAATATACATATATGTCTAACATTACATTCACTATGATTAAGCCAGATGCAGTTGCTGACGGACATATCGGTGCAATATTGGGTAAGATTGCTGAAGGAGGTTTTAAGATCAAAGCTTTAAAACTAACTCAGCTTACAGTTGCTGATGCGAAAAAATTCTATGAAGTACACGCTGAGAGACCATTTTATGGTGAGCTGGTAGAATTTATGAGTTCTGGTCCTATTGTAGCTGCTGTTTTAGAAAAAGATAATGCAGTAGAAGACTTCAGAACATTAATCGGTTCTACTAACCCTGCAGAAGCTGCAGAAGGTACTATCAGAAAAATGTTTGCAAGAAGCATCGGAGAAAATGCTGTTCACGGTTCAGATTCTGACGAGAATGCTTTAATCGAAGCTCAGTTCCATTTTTCAGGAAGAGAAATTTTCTAAGAAAATTTTCTTACAAAATAAAAGATCCGGAGACCAGTCTCCGGATTTTGTTTTTTGTACAACCTGAGGTTTCTTTTAAAGGTTATTCTCAACAGCGCCCACTTTTTCCCTGTATAGTTCAAGAGGTTTATTCAGAAGAACTGCAATTACGGTCATACTTTTATCAAGTCTCTGCCTAGGAATATCAATATACATAATGCCCGGCCTTTCGCTCCAGTACAGTTTATTATAAATTTTATGATCTAATAAAGTGCCGTCACCTACAATCCTGATTCTTGCAATTTCATTTTTTATACCTTTTAAAGCGATAGGTCCTGCAGGTACTCCTTCTACAAAAAGATACAGCGTCTGCTGGTCTTTAGAAAGTGCACTCATGCCTGCATAGTGTCCGTCCGGTAGCCCTTTTTCAGTTTTAAAAAGAGCTTCAGCGTTTTTGCTGATCCAATTGATTGTTTCGGGATTTGTCTGGGCTGTTTTCTTTATCGGCATATCAAGTCCGTCAGCGGTCAATCCGGAATCAGCCAAACTGTTGTTCCCGTTATGCAAGGCATCTGCAATGTCATATGCCGCCAGCTTGGTATTTTTAATTTCGGATAATTCGGAGAGTGACTTTGGTTTCCTCCCCGGATTTTTAAGGAAAGTCGGAGGAGCGTCAAAAACAAGTTCTGCCACGGTCACATCTTTATCAAATTTTATCTTTGAAAAGTGAAGTGTCAGTGTTTTTTCCTGATTATAATCCATGTTGACAATGGCCTGGTCATCTCCCAATATTTTTACTGCACTTGGTTTTGTTGCTAAACCATATATCTTGGTAAAATCTTTGGCCTCTTCCAGATAGAGAAATAAAGACTTTTTTGAAGCTGAGAAGGATGATTTTCCCCGGTAATTTTCAAACGGAATTCCCCGGTCAGTTTCATAAATAGCCTTAGCATTCTTGGAAGTCCATCGTCCAAGATTCTTTAAGATCTCAGTTTGTTTTTCCGGAATCGTGCCATCAGCCTTGGGACCGATATCCAATAATAAATTACCGCCCATACTGATCACGTCTGCAAGGGTCCTGATAATCATATTGGGTGTTTTATAGTTGAGATCGTAAGGTTGGTATCCCCAGGAATCATTCATTGTATAGCAAAGCTCCCAATAAGGGGTTTGGGGGGCAATGACCGGAATTCCCTGTTCCGGGGTTTCATAATCTCCATGGGTACTCAGTCTTGAATTGATAATAATATCCGGGTTATATTTTTTCAGGAGATGTAAAGTCTGCGGAGCCTTCCATTCTTCAGATGTATGTTCCCAGTCCCCATCAAACCATAGTAGATCTGGGTTGTATTGCGATGAAAGCTCATTCAGCTGTGTCTGGTAATAACTTACAAAATTTTGCCAGCGACTGGGATCCGTTTTTATATCGTATCGCTTTTTTGTCCTTGTATTGATGTCATAGTAAGGATGGCTCCAGTCCGGAAGTGAAAAATAAAGTCCTGTTTTTAATCCTGAATTTTTAATTGCTGACACAAAAGGGCTTAAAACATCTTTTTTCGCTAAAGCATTATTGGGAACAGTGATTGCTTTTTCAGCCTTGGAATTCCAGAGAGAGACACCATCATGATGCTTGGTGGTGATAACGGCATATTTTGCTCCGGATTCCCTGATCAGGTCTGCCCACTGTGAAGGCTGGTATTGTGAAGCGGAGAATCCGTTTAATTGCTTCATATAATTGTCATGATTAACATAGTTGTTGAAAAATGACCATGATTCTGAAATACCATCAACAGAATAAATTCCCCAGTGAATAAAAACTCCTAATTTTGCGTTTTTAAACCATTCCATTTTTTGATTGTTGCCGACAGATTGAGCATATACGTCTGCATGAGATAAGCATACTGCCAATCCCAGCAAAACTGCTTTCATCGCCCTGTTCTTCATAGATATTTATTTTGGCATTAAATATAGAAATTTTGAGGCACAGAATAGATTTTCTCTAATGTTTATTGATCCATATCTTAGCAATTCTTTTTATTGTATCTTTAGTTTCAAGTGATTCATGCTTTTATTATGTTTTATCTAAAGTCAATATTATCATTCCTGTATATCTCTGGTGGGGTATGCTTATCTTTCGGACAATCGAATGGTTCAGCGGCAATGAGCATTCATAACCAGCAGATAAGGCAGGCGCAGGAAATGAGCAGACAGTTTCAACATATGAACAGGCCGTTAAGTCCCGCGGATTCTGTTTCACAAATTGATCAGCTCATCCAACGTCAGGAAGATCAACTTGTAAAAAATCTCAAAAAGAAAGAAAATAACACAACTAAAATTAACCAGAAAACAACCGAGCTTAATACGCTGCAAAACACAAGCCCTCAGGATACTAAAGCCATAGAAAAAGTAAGATTGAAAATACAAGCGTTATCTGGAAAGGACCGAGAAACAGCGTCTGATATTTCTGATCTTCAAAAGAGTATTGCAGAGCTGAAAGCTAGGAAAAGCGAAATCATAGGAAAATAACCAAAGGTTGAGAAAAGTTAATTATCTCATTGTCAGTAATTTGAATATTGGATAATGGAGGAGGGAACAATATAATATCAAGTGGAACGCTTGTTGTAAAACTTATGTAAAAATGACAATTATGAAAATTCCAACATTAGTAATGGCTGGTTTATTAGCGGTAGGAGTTTCTGCACAGACCACGAAGCCTGCCGGCCAAAGTAAAAAGCCTGTGAAAAAAGTAAAAAAAATCGTCAATCCCGAAGCTCCCGGTAAACCCAAACCGGCAACCCCCAAGGCTGTAGTAAAAAAAGATACATTGGTACGCGCTCCTTTTAATTGTCCGGCTTGCGGAATGGGATAATGATGAGAAAACCATTATTAGGATTATCGATGATGCCGGAAGCTGAATTTGTTTCTGCAGCTTTACCTTTGCTGCAAAACAATTCAGTAGAAGTATTGGAATGGTCATTCGATACCTTATTTAATACAAACGAACCGGACTGGCTCCGTGATCTGTTGAATTTTTATGCAGAGAATGATCGTTTAATAGGGCATGGTGTTTATTATTCTCTGTTTGACGCTCAATGGACCGACAGACAGGAAATATGGCTCAGCAGGTTGAAAGACGAAGTCAGCAAACGAAACTACAATCATATTACTGAGCATTTCGGATTTATGAATACTGAAAACTTTCACCAGGGAGTTCCGTTGCCCGTACCTTTGCACCCCATAACATTACAGATCGGACAAGACAGGCTTCAAAGGCTTCAGGACGCCGTCAATATACCTGTGGGAATAGAAAATCTTGCATTTTCTTTCTGCCTTGATGATGTTAAAGAACAGGGTGTTTTTCTTGAAAAACTGATAGACAATTCCGGGGGATTTCTAATTCTTGACCTTCATAATATGTATTGTCAGTCCTGTAATTTTGATGTGGATATACAAGAAATTATCAAGTTGTATCCTCTTCAAAAGGTGAAAGAAATCCACCTTTCGGGAGGCAGCTGGCAGGAGAGTGTTTATGGGAAAAAAATGATCCGCAGAGATACTCACGATCATACCATTCCGGAAGAAATATTTGCCATACTGCCGTTTGTACTCTCACACTGTGAAAATTTAGAATATATCATTATCGAAAGACTTGGTCACACGATAAAAACTAAAGAGGAAGAGGATGATTTTTTTTCTGACTTTATGAGGGTGAAAACAATGATAGACTCTTCGGCGGGTCATGAAAGGCAGGGAGATTTATGGATAAAAAAAGAATTTGAACTTTCAAAATATCCTGTTGAAGACCCTGTTTTATATGAAGAACAGTCAAGGCTTACAAAATTGTTGTTTGACGGTACACATGTAGATTCCATTAAAACTGAAAATTTTCATTATTTTAATACTGCCGGCTGGGATCCTGAAATGATATTTACAGCTCAGGAAATTATAAAAAAATGGAATCCCTATTAAATATACTAATCATCACAAATCAAATTATATGAAAATGGCAACTCTTTTATTACTTGGTACTGCTGTGCTTACAGCCCTTATAGCGGGTTTGTTCTATGCATATTCCTGCTCTGTTGTACTTGGGCTCGGAAAACTTTCCGATGCTGAATATCTCAAAGCGATGCAAAATATCAACAGGGAAATACTCAATCCGGTTTTCTTTATGAGCTTTATGGGAACAGCGATCCTTCTTCCGGTATCTGCTTTTGTGTTTCGGGGGCAGCAACCAACGTTTGTCTTGCTTTTACTGGCAACCTTAGCCTATTTGATAGGTGTTTTTGGAGTAACAGCAGGAGGAAATGTTCCGATGAATGATATTCTTGATAAGTTTGATATTGCGGGCTCTTCGGCAGAAGCTCTTAAGCAAATGCGGGATAATTTTGAAAGCAGATGGAATTTTCTGAATAATATAAGAACCGTTTTTTCCATAATCAGTATTACCCTGGTGGTTTGCGCCTGTATTTGGAATAAAGAAGTTTAAGAATTTAAGTGAAAGTACTTACTTATAAATTCCGTATTTCTACGGATGGATCGTAAGGGTTTTATCCGGATCTTTGTCTTGTTACCAGGAAGGAAGTTAAGTATTTAAAATAATATTGAAAAATAATAACCAGGAAGATTCTGATCTCAATGAGAAAAAGGCAGCCCCAATAGAGCTGCCTTTTTCTTTATTATCAAAAATGACCTTAAATTTTTAAAAGCTCAATCGTTCTCTCCGGGCTTTCTGCAGAAAATACTGCATTTCCGGCAACAAGAACATCGGCTCCGGCTTCAAATAGTTTGGAAGCATTATCAAGGTTTACACCGCCATCTACTTCAATTAGAGCTGTAGAATTGTTGCTTACAATAAGATCTTTCGTTTCAGCAATCTTTTTATAGGTGTTTTCAATGAATTTCTGACCTCCGAATCCGGGGTTTACACTCATTAATAAAACCAGATCCACATCAGCAATAATGTCTTCAAGCATCAGAACTGGAGTAGAAGGATTCAGAACAACCCCTGCTTTCGCTCCTTTACTCTGGATATGGTGAATGGTTCTGTGAAGGTGTGTACATGCTTCATAATGTATGGAAACAAGGTCTGCACCATGGTTGATAAATTCATCAACATACTTTTCCGGCTCAACGATCATCAAATGGACGTCTACAAATTTTTTAGCATGCTGTTGAACCGTTTTCATCACAGGAAAACCAAATGAAATGTTGGGAACAAATCTTCCGTCCATCACATCGATGTGGAACCAGTCGGCCTGAGATCTGTTTAACATTTCAATATCTCTTTGCAGATTCCCAAAGTCTGCAGATAAAAGGGATGGAGCAATAAGCTTCGTTTTCATTTTTACTTTTTATACTTTTACTTAGATTTCAGATATTAGACATCAGACATCAGACATCAGACATCAGATATTAGACATCAGATAAAAGACGTCAGATATTAGATTTAGAATGCTGTTGTTATAGTCTGGCATCTGATATATGACCTCTGGTGTCTTTAATGATACTTCAGTTTCATTTCCGGCTTGATCTTCAGGATCGTTTCGTAGATAAGTTTGATCACATTACCTACGTCTTCCTTAGAAACCATTTCTACCGTTGTATGCATATAACGCAAAGGTAAGGAAATTAAAGCACTTGGTACACCGCCGTTTGAATGGGCAAACGCATCAGTGTCGGTTCCTGTAGCTCTGCTGGCAGCTGCTCTCTGGAAAGGTATTTTTTTATTTTTGGCAGTATCGATGATTAGCTCCCTGATCGTATGATGAATACTTGGTGCGAAGAATACCACAGGGCCGTCCCCACACTTCTGATCACCTTCTTTTTTCTTTTCAATCATGGGAGTGGTGGTGTCGTGGGTAACGTCTGTAACGATTGCAATATTGGGCTTGATTGTATCAGCAATCATATCCGCTCCATATAAACCTACTTCTTCCTGTACGGAGTTGGTGATATAAAGACCAAAAGGAATAGATTTCTTATTTTCTTTTAAGAGTCTTGCCACTTCAGCAATCATAAAACCTCCGATTCTGTTGTCCAGGGCTCTGCAGACAAAATATCTGTCGTTCATTTCAAAGAATTCATCAGGGTAGGTGATCATGCACCCTACAAAGATTCCCATTTCTTCCACTTCTTTTTTGGAAGTTGCCCCACAATCGATGAATATATTCTCGATTTTAGGAGTAGGTTCGTTCTGGTTGCTTCTGGTGTGGATAGCCGGCCATCCGAATACCCCTTTTACTATCCCGTTTTCTCCGTGAATATGAACTACTTTAGAAGGTGCAATGGTCTGGTCTGAACCTCCGTTTCTGATCACGTAGATCAGTCCGTCATCCGTAATATAATTGACATACCATGAGATTTCGTCGGCATGAGCTTCTATCACTACTTTGAATTCAGCCTCAGGATTAATGATGCCATAGCACGTTCCGTAATGATCTACTTCTATTTTGTCAACATAGGGTCTGATGTAATCCATCCAGACTTCCTGTCCTTTGTGTTCGTAACCGGTTGGTGATGAAGTGTTTAAATATTTTTCTAAAAATTTCAAAGATTTCTTTTCAAATTTCATAAAAAGGAATGATTTTTGCGTTCAATTTTTGTTCTTATAAGTGTAAAAATAATGAATTTTAGTAAGATTATCTGTCTTTTTATCTTCTTTTTTGGAGTCAGTGTTTTTGGTCAGAAAGATACTGTGGAGGCAAAACCACTTAATCAGTATCCACCTGAGTCTTTAAAAGTGGATGAGTTTGGCAACAAATATTATTATGATGAAAGGCAGAAAGTCAAGGTATATGAAGTTAACGGAGAGCCTGTAGTTGTATTGGATGAACTGGTTTTGGTCAATAAACCGAGATTTAATAATCAGCTGGATAAGAATTATTATTATTTTCTCAATAAAAAGTTATACAGGGTCTATCCTTTGTTTGTGACTGCATTGCAGCAATACAGGGACATTCAGAAGGATATGAATGATATGGACAGCAAAGCCAAAAGGAAATTTGTCCGGGAAAGACAAAATATGCTGGCTGACCAATATGAAAAGCAATTAAGAGATCTTACCACCACTGAAGGGCAGGTTTTTGCAAAACTCATGAACAGAGCCACAGGTAAGAACGTTTATGAGATTATCAAGGAGTTAAGAGGCGGATGGAGCGCTTTCTGGTGGAACGTCAAAGGAAAGATGGCTGATATCGACCTGAAAGAACAATATGATCCCCATAAAAACAGGACGGATGAATTTGTAGAATCATTACTTCAGTCAAACTGGAATTCCGGTTATCTGCAACCTTATCCCGGTGCGAATGATTTCAAAGTAAAAAAATAAATATAAAAATACCTGTAAGAAGCCTTACAGGTATTTTTCTTTTAATTTATCAAAGGCAATCTGATCAGCTATCAGAGAAAAAGGGTTCTTAATGATATTGATGGGCAGCCATTCTGCTTTTTCAATACCTTCATCTTTGATCCTGAGATTTTCCTCGTTCATAATTTTTGCTACATAATAAATTGATAAGAGCTGCCTGCCATCTTTGAAATGCGAAGTAATAATATGGTCCTGCGTATACAGATGTTCCAGAATCTTAATTTTTACATTCAGCTCCTCTTCGAATTCTCTGTGAAGACAATCCAGCAAACTTTCTCCGAATTCCAAACCTCCTCCCGGAAATTTAAGGACCGTATTCCCCATAAATTTTTCAAATAATGCCAGAACGGAGTTGTTCCTGATAACACAGGCATATGTCCTGATGTTAAAATTATTTTTCATAGAATTAATTTTCAATATAAAAATACATGTTTTTATTCACAATGTATTGAAATAATTAGATGAAAATATATTTGCTTAAAAAATTTTACTTCTATAAAAGAAAAGTTCCTATGATCATAGGAACTTTTCTTTTAATTTATCAAATACAATTTTGTCTATCGGGAGAGGAAAAGGATTGTCCGGCCGGTCAATCTCCATCCATTCTGTTTTTTCGATGCAGGGGTCCAGAATAAGGAAGTCTTCTTCATTGGTGATATTAACTATATAATATATGGTAAGAAGCTGCTCATTCTCTCTGAATCGTGATACCAGAAAATTTTCCTGAGTATAGAAGTGTTCTACAATATCTATTTTCACATTCAGCTCTTCATCAAATTCACGATGTAAACATTCCAGTACACCTTCTCCATATTCTAATCCTCCACCTGGAAATTTCACTAAAGGTTCGCCGGCATATTCTTCAAATAAGGTTAAAACTTTCTTATCTTTTACCGCACAAGCATACACTCTAATGTTGATCTTGTCTATCATATATATAAGGTATAATATTTTGTCTGGCTAAGGTAAGAATTTTTACGGAAGCGAAAGGGGAAAATAGCAACAAGCTACAACTTTATCGCGTTAATCATCTCTCTTTTTCCGGGAGGCCCCTGTTTTTTCTCTACCTTAAAATTGAGTTCCTGTAGAATCCTTCTTACGCTTCCTTTAGAAGAATATGTTGTTAATAATCCGTTAATGGCCATTTTGTCCGAAACCAGCTCGAATAATGGTTTTTCCCATAGATCAGGTTGTACCCGTGCTCCAAAACAGTCAAAGTAAACGAGATTTATTTCTGGCAGATGTATGCTTTTCAGGTCGAAAAAGTCACATTCTATCTTTTTTAAGTTAAATCCACTAATGATTTCAACTGGTTTTTCCCAATCTGCCAGATGAATTTTCTGATAAATATTTTTGAACTCCGGGTTATCAAAAAGCTCAAAATATGCCAGGTCGTTAACTTCGGATTCATTTATGGGGTATTTTTCGAGTGAAAAATAATTAATGACATGATTTTTGTCAGTTTTTAAATATTCATTAATTGTCACCAAAACATTCAAACCTGTTCCAAATCCTAGTTCTAAAATATTAATTTCGTAATCATTAACTAATTTTAATCCATTTTTGATAAACACGTGTTCGGCTTCCTGCAGCGCTCCGTGATGGGAATGGTAGTTTTCATTTAAATCATTGATAAACAATGTTTTACTCCCGTCGTTTGTAGTCTTTATTTCTCTTTTCAAGCTATTTTTTTGTCAAATTTACTCTAAAATTTTTATATTTAGAAAATTATGTTAAATTTGTAGAACATCGTAAAAATTTTTAAAAATGATAATTCAAAAAACTGAAAACTCCAGAATTTCTACATTCGACCCGAACAATTTTTCATTTGGTAGTACTTTCATTGATCATATGATCATATGTGAGTATGAAGACGGAAAATGGGGGGATGTAAAATTAGTTCCTTACGGTCCGATTCCATTTACGCCTGCCATGATGGGAGTAAATTATGGACAAGCTTGTTTCGAAGGTATGAAAGCCTATAAAGACAAAGACGGGCAGGTTTTCCTTTTCAGGCCAGAAAAGAATTTTGAACGTATCAACAAATCAGCAAAGCGTCTTGCTATGCCTGAGGTAACTGAAGAAATGTTTTTAGATGGATTAAAAGCATTAGTAGATATCGACAGAGACTGGATCCCTCAGGGTGAAGGAATGTCATTATATATCAGACCATTAATTTTTGCTACAGAGGAAGCTTTAAAAGCAAGAGTTGCCAATAAATACATGTTTGCTATTGTAGCCACCCCGGCGAAGAGCTATTATGCAGAACCTGTTTCTGTAAAAATATCTGACCACTATTCAAGAGCAGCAAACGGAGGAGTAGGTTCTGCGAAAGCAGCAGGAAATTATGCCGCTTCTTTCTACCCGACACAACTGGCAATCGAGGAAGGATATGAACAAATCATCTGGACCGATGATGCTACTCACGAGTATTTTGAAGAGAGTGGTACTATGAACGTATTCGTAAGAATCAACGATACGATCTATACACCACCGACTTCTGAGAAGATCCTTGACGGGGTAACAAGAGACAGCTTCATTCAACTGGCGAAGAAAAGAGGAATTGAAGTGAAAATTGAACCTGTTGCTGTAAAAACTGTTATCGAAGCTTTGAAAGATGGTAGTCTTAAAGAAGTATGGGGTGTAGGTACAGCGGTAGTGACTACTGAATTCCAGGCCTTAGGATATGAAGGTAAAAAACTGGAGCTTCCAAGATTGTCTCCGGAAGAAAGTTATGCTGCTATTCTTAAGAAAGATCTTGTTGACCTTCAAAACAATCTTTCCGAAGATCCGTTCGGATGGAGAGTGGCAGTTGATCACGTACTTGAAACCGTTTAATATTATTAAAATAAACTATTATAAAAGCCGGGTATTCCCGGCTTTTTTGTATACACATACAATTGGAGTACGACCTTTACACTATATCCGAAAATCAACTGAATAACAGGTTACGATAGAAATACATCAATACGATCATACATTTCTTCATCAAGTTTTGTAATTGATTCTTGAAATGTGTATTTTCGCAAATGTTTATGAAAAAATTAGTCTTCATATCAGTCATCAGTCTGTTGGGTTGCAACAGGAATGCACAGACGGCTCATCCCCCTGTAGGCGGTGTTTTAAGCCAAAAGGATCTGGATGTTTCCAGAAACAGGATGAAAAATCTGAATACTATAGAAAGAGGGCAGATCCAGGATTGGATCAATAGCCAGCCTGTAAAGTATTATCCTACACAACTTAATTATTGGGTAACAGTGGATGGATATGATCAGAGAGAAAGGAGAGCGGATAATAGCATGATCTCATATTCTTATGATCTGTATGATTTTGATCAGACCAAAATTTATGACAATCCGATTGAAAGAAGAGATGCCAGATTCGGGCACTTTGATGAATTGAAAGCGGTAGAAAATGCTTTGCGTTTTATACATGATGGTGAAGAAGTGACACTTTTGGTACCGTCCTCTTTGGCGTATGGAACCTTTGGAGACGAAAAAAAAATAGACAATGACATCCCATTAATCATAAAATTAAAAGCTTTATAACAAATGAAATTGTTTAACAAGAATATAATTCTGGCAGCGGCAAGTATTTCGCTGATGAGTTGTACCCCAATTTATAAAAAAATGAACGTAGACAAAGAAACTTACGAAGGTCTTAATGACGGACTTTATGCCAATCTTCAAACCACTAAAGGTAACATGATCGTTAAGTTTGAAGACAAGAAAGCACCAGTAACTGTAGCCAACTTTATCGGTCTTGCTGAAGGGAAAATCGACAACAAAGCTAAGGCTAAGGGAGTTCCTTACTATGACGGAACTATTTTCCACAGAGTGATCAAAGATTTCATGATCCAGGGAGGAGATCCTCAGGGAACAGGAATGGGAGATCCCGGATATAAATTCGAGGATGAGAAGAACGATCTTAAGCATACAGGAAAAGGTATTCTTTCTATGGCGAATTCTGGACCTAACACAAACGGTTCCCAGTTCTTCATTACTGAAATACCTACTCCTTGGTTAGACGGAAGACACACGATCTTCGGAAAAGTGGTAAAAGGTAATGATGTGATTGATGCTATTGCTAACGTAGAAAAAGGAGCTCAGGATAAACCAAAAACAGATATCGTTTTAGAGAAAGTTTCTATTTTCGGTAAAGGTGACGAGTACAAAAACTACGATGCTGCTAAGACTTTTAACGAAGGAAAAGCAAAAATCGCAGAAAACAATAAAGCGTACATCGCAAAAGAAGAAGCTGAAAAAAAGAAAAAAGAAGAAGAATTCAAAGCAAACCAGGAAAAACTTGTTGAGAACCTGAAAGCCGGTATGCAGAAAACTGAATCAGGTCTTTACTATAAAATTACAAAAACAGCTGACGGAAAAGCTCCGAAAGCTGGCGACAATGTTTCTGTACACTATGCAGGGAAATTGGTTGACGGTACCGAATTAGATTCTTCATTCAAAAGAAACGAGCCTATCGAAATTCCTATCGGAATGGGGAGAGTTATCAAAGGATGGGATGAAGGGATCCTTTTATTAAAAGAAGGTGAAACTGCTACTTTATTGATCCCGCCTGCTATGGCTTACGGAGAAAGAGGAGCAGGAGGGGTGATCCCGCCAAACTCTTGGTTGGTCTTCGATGTAGAGCTTGTAAAAGTAAAATAAGTACATCTTATAAAAATATAAACCGCCCCGCAAAAGGGTGGTTTTTTTGTGAATGGTTTTAATGTTAAGAGATGAAGATAAAATTAATCGTAGGTATTATTTCACTTTTTTCAGTTTTGTCCTTTGGCCAGACTGGAAAAGTTGATGATGAAGTAGGCGTGAAAAGAGATTTTATGACTTTTTTCAAAAATATAAAAGAAAAGGATATTGAGAACGCTGTAAACTTAGTATATCCTAAATATGTAAATGCTGTAACACGGGAGCAGGTTTTTAAAGTTTTGACGTTGTCTTATAATAATCCTGCTTTCATTACTGATATTCAAAAATTTGAAATAAATAACGTTGAAATGCCTGAATTTATCGATGGTGAATATTTTTCAGTGGTCAACTATTCTTTCACCATGAAGTTTAAAATTGACTGGAAGGTCATTCATGATGCGGAATCAGTGAAGCAAAAAATGAATGATGCAGTAATGACCCGATACGGAAAGGAATATGTGAAATATTTCAGCGATGGAGATTACTACCTGATCAATACCGGGATGAAAGCATGTGCTGTTTCAAAAGATCAGAAAAACTGGAAGTTTTTGATTGTTGAAAAAGAAAATAGACCTCAGCTCACCCCTATTTTGCCGGGAAAAATTCTTGAAAAATTATAAAACTTGTTAGTCAGGAACGTCCTTTTGACACGAAGATGAAAGAATACAATACAAAGCCACCTTTGCGGGTGGTTTTTTTATTGGAATAAAAATACCGTAGAAATACGGATTTTGTCAGATATTTTTTACTGTTATCTTTATCAGGTACTTACGAATACTAAAATATAAAATATGTTTGATCTGGATTATGATATAATAAAACAGGAAATTGAATCAGATGTTTGTAAAGAACACGGCTTACATCCGGAATTTGTAAAAACAGATGAAGGGTTTGGAATAAAAGCCTGTTGCGATCCTTTCAGGATAGAACTGGTTCAAAAGTCTGAGAAAATGATTGAAGAGCAGACCGAAAAACTGCTTGATAAAATCATGAAAGATATGTTTAATGAATAAATTTTGTACGATGCGATAATAGTTCCTATTATCAAAAAACCGCCCCAAAAGGGCGGTTCTTTAGTAAAAGAAAGATTAAAAAGTTATACGTTTCTGCCGGATCTTTTCTTCATGTCCGTTCCTGCAAGGGAACTGATGAATACAAGACCAAAGCCGATATAAGCGGCAAATGCGGTCAGATATATTATTAAGCTGTTAAAACTTGGTTTTGAAGTATATACCAACACTGAAAAGGCAGCAAAACTCAATACCAACAACAGGCTCCAGATATGCATTTTTGCAGCGTCTTCATTTCTCTTAAAAATCATTTCAAAAAAGGCTCTCATCATTACTAACATTTTAAGGGTTATACATTATTTATCTATAAAGCAGCATACTGATCACGGTAAAAAGAATGGCATACTCTCTTACTGGGCTAAGGTTCGCGATAGCTTTGCCGTTTATTCACTATTATGACGCCGGATTAAAAACCCGGAGTACCAATATTTTGAATCATTTCTACATGATTCGAGGGTAGATGATACCAGTCAGATACGGTGCATACAACTGCTGTGAAAAACAAACCGAGGGTTCATTCACCACGTTTCCCGTATCTTTTACGGCATCGTAGAAAAAAAAGGATTCATATACATCAATATGAACTTTGAATCAGTGGAAAACTGAAAATCCACAGAAAACCTTTTTTCTCATCCTTAGTGCTTTTTTATAATTTTTTTCTCGATAAATTACATGCGAATATCATGCCAAAGTGACAATTTAGCGATTAACGCTTTGTTTTTAATGGATGTAAGTGTTTGTTTTTAAATGTGATAAGTGAATTATTTCCTTAAACGATGAGAAAACAAATGGAAAATTGTATTTTAAACGGAGAATTGGGAATCGGGAGGAGGTTTTGGTCACGCCTGGAAAAATTCCTTGTAGAGATTAAAATATAGGGCAAGAACATTTTTAAAGGTCTGGAAAAAGCCTGTCAAAACAAAATAAGCTTGAAGTATTTATGAATGTAATCTGTTGAGTACTATTTAAAAAGCCCATATAAGTCCTGATTTTTCAGAACTTATATGGGCTTCTTTTGTATATAGTCTAATACCTGTTTTCTGAGATTACCAGTTTTTATCAACCATATAAATAATCTGTGTCAGGGCTGTTGCTCCCAGTAAAAGCTCCCTTCTGTTGACTTTTTCAAAGGTATCTTCTTCAGTATGGTGGATATCAAAATAACGTTGAGAATCCGGCATCAATTCAGCTGCGGGAATTCCCATGTCGTGAAGCGGATACAGATCTGTTCCTGAGAATCTTTCTTCAAAATTATAAACACCATACGGGATGAATAGTTTCGACCAGCTCTTAATTTGCTTTCTTTTTGCATCATCCATGTCCAGGGCAATTCCTCTCGGTGCAAAGCCACCTGCATCGGTTTCGATAGCAAAAAGATGTTTTTCATTCTTCTCTTTTACTGTTTTACCGTACTGGATTCCGCCTTTTACCCCATTTTCTTCATTGGCGAAGCAAACTACCCGTATCGTATGGTTATTTTGTAACCCCAGTTTTTTGAAAGTTCTTACCACTTCAATACTCTGAACAATTCCGGCACCATCATCGTGGGCTCCTTCACCCACATCCCAGGAATCTAAATGACCTCCGACAACAATGACGCTTTGGTCTTTTTTACCGGTAATTTCGCCAATGACAGAGTGGGAGAGTTTTTCTCCTTTCATTCCACAATTGGAATTGAGTTTTGCGGTGACATTCTGTTTATTCAATAAAGCTGCCAGTTCATCAGCTGTTGTACTTCCGATTGCTACAGCCGGTACTTTCGATACGTTGTCTTCATAACGCATAGCTCCCGTGTGTGGAATATCATCGAACGCTGAAGAAAGGGAACGGATAATCGCAAACTTTCCTCCTTTTTTTGCCGTTAAAGAAGCTGCTGTTGTTCTGTACTTTGCCGCATCGCCATATCCTTTGAAGGTTTCTATGAAAGACTGGTTGAAAGGGTAGTTAAAGAACAGGATTTTATCTTTCACTTTTTCTGCCGGAAGATTATTATACTCTTCCATCGATTTTACCATGATGATTTCTCCTGAAACATCTTTACCTTTTGTCCCTTCAGAGTTTCCTAAAGAAAGCATTTTAAGGCCTTTCCAGTTTCCGTTGGAGGTTTTGATGTGTAAGGATTCTTTGCCTCTTTCCCAAACCGGGATCATGACTTCCTGAAGCCATACTTTGTCTGCTCCGGCGTCACGAAGTTTTTGTTCGGCCCATTTTACAGATTTTTCATAAGCTTCAGAGCCGCTTAGACGGTGACCTATTGTTTTTGTAAGTTCCCGTAATTCATTATAGCCTTTTCCGTTATTCAAAATCTCAGTGGAGATCTTTTTGAACTGGATAGAATCTTCCTGTGTTTGGCCAAATGCAGCCATTCCGGAAAGTAATAAGGCAGTACCTATTATTTTTTTCATTGTTACCAATTTTTATCAATCATATAAATAAGTTGTGTCATTACCGCAGCACCGAGTAAGAGTTCTCTTCGGTTGACTTTTTCAAAAGTATCTTCAGCGGTATGATGAATGTCAAAATAACGTTGGGGGTCGGGAACAAGTTCTGCCGTAGGAACACCCATTTCATGAAGTGGGGCAATGTCTGAACCTGAATATTTTCCTTCAAAATTGTAAACTCCATAAGGCAGAAAGAGATGTCCCCAGCTTTTGATCTGGTTTCTTTTAGAGTCGTCCATTTCCAGCGAGATTCCGCGTGGAGAAAATCCTCCGGCATCAGATTCTATGGCAAAAAGATGTTTTTCGTTATTTTCTTTGGTGGTTTTCCCGTACTGTTTCCCACCTTTTGTTCCATTTTCTTCGTTGGCATAACAAACCGCTCTGATGGTGTGATTATTCTGTATTCCCAATTTTTTGAAAGTTCTTAATACTTCAATACTCTGAACAATCCCGGCGCCGTCATCATGAGCGCCTTCACCTACATCCCACGAATCAAGATGTCCTCCTACAACAATGACACTCTGGTCTTTTTTACCGGTAATTTCACCAATGACAGAATGGGAGAGTTTTTCTCCTTTTATACCACAATTGGAATTGAGCTTTGCAAATACCTTCTGTTTTTGCACTAGGGCTTCCAATTCATCAGCTGATGTATTTCCGATGGTTACTGCAGGAACTTTGCTTATGTCTTCATCATAACGCATATTACCTGTGTGCGGAACATCATCAAAAGCTGAAGAAAGAGAACGTATAATGGCAAATTTTCCTCCTTTTTTAGCGGTTAATGAAGCTGCAGTACGCCTGTAGGCTCCTGCTTCACGATAGGCTATAAAAGTCTGTACATGTTCCTGATTAAAAGGATAATTAAAGAACACGATTTTATCTTTTACCTTTTCAGCAGGGAGTTTGTCATATTCTTCAAGGGATTTAACCATAATGATTTCTCCTGAAACATCTTTTCCGCCGGTACCTTCAGAATTCCCCAGAGAAAGCATTTTGAGGCTTTTCCAATTGCCGTGGGAGGCCTGGATGTGCAATGATTCTTTGCCTCTCACCCAGACGGGGATCATGACTTCCTGGAGCCATACCCTGTCTGCTCCGGCATCACGAAGCTTTTGTTCGGCCCATTTTACAGATTTTTCATACGCTTCAGACCCGCTTAAGCGGTTGCCGATATTTTGTGTAAGCTCTTTCAGCTCAGTGTAGCTTTTTCCGTTATTCAGAATTTCTGTAGATATCCTGTTAAATTCCAGGGAATCTGCTTGAGTCTGAGCAGATAAAAAAGTTACTCCTAAAATTAATAATGATAGATTTGCTATCCTTTTCATATTACCAGTTTTTATCAACCATAAAAATTAATTGAGTCATTGCTACCGCTCCCAGCAAAAGCTCACGTTTATTGACCTTATCAAAGGTATCCTGTTCAGAATGATGATAATCAAAATACCTTTGTGTATCTACTACTAGCTCTGCCAACGGAATGTCCAGTTTTTTTAAAGGTGAAATATCCTGAATGGCTTCTGTCTGGTCGAAATCATAAACCCCGTAAGGAAGAAAATAATCTTTCCATGGATAAATCAATCTTCTCCGTTGCGGTGACATGTCCAGAGAGAATCCCCGGGGTGAGTATCCTCCTGCATCTGTGCCTAAAGCGAATATATGTTTTTCTTCTTTCTTTTTCACATAAGCAGCATACATTTCACGTCCCTGCCCTCCGTTTTCACTGTTGGCGTATAAGACGACCCTGATCGTGTGATTATTTTCGTATCCAAGTGCTTTCAATGCCCTTAAAACTTCGATACACTGCACAACGCCGGTTCCGTCATCAATGGCACCTTCGCCAATATCCCAGGAATCAAGCTGTGCGCCTAAAACAATCACTTTAGAATCTTTTTTGCCTTCAATTTCAGCGATAATATTGGGATTGGTAGTACTGGCTTTTGATTCTGCGGTCATGTTGATTTTAGCAGTGACTTTTTGCTTTTCAATATTTTTTCCAGCTCATCAGCAGATTTTACTCCTATTGATAAAGCAGGAATTTTAACTTTATCATCCGGTTCGTAGTAAATCATTTTTGCATGGGGAACATCGTCGCTTGCTGTTGTCAGTGATCTTATAATTAAAGCTTTTGCTCCTGTTTTAGCAATGACAGATGCTGAGATTAATTTAGATTTTGCCGTCTGCAGATAGGCATCACTGGTGTTAATAATTTTAGGATCCATAGGTACATTCACAAAAACTATTTTGTCTTTTAGCTGACCTATAGACATTGCATTGAGTTCTGAAGTGGAATTAATTAATACAATTTCTCCCGTAAGGTCTTTTCCGCCTGTGCCTTCGGAGTTTCCGAAAGAAAGCATCCTTATATTTTTCCAGTCACCATTTCCTGTCTTGATATGGAGAGATTCTTTCCCTCTGATCCAGACCGGGGCTTTGGCTTCTTGTCTCCAGATCATATTGATTCCGATTTCCTTAAACTTTTTTTCAGCCCATTCTACTGCTTTCTCATAACCGGTAGTGGCACTGAAACGGGGTCCGATACCTTTTGTCAGTTCTCCGAGATGATCATAGGCCTTACCATTGGTCATAATCTCATCTGAGATCTTTTCAAATTCTTGATGATAATTTAATTTTACAGGAATCGCTGTTTTATTGGTGACCTTTTTCTGTGGCTTTTTTTGAGAAAATAAAAATCCACTCAAAAAGAGTGGAAGTATAATGAATATTTTTTTCATTTTTTATTTACCTTTCTTTTTCCGATGATAAAAGTAGGGAAAAAATAGGAATTTACTAAGGTTTCATGTCGTACATTAACAGAGCTGTAATCAATTTTGGCTCAATGAATGTACATTTTGGAGGCATGCTTAATTTTAAGTCTGAAATTTTAATCATGTCATTGAAACTTACAGGGTAAATTCCAAATCCGACTTTACCTTCACCATTGTCAATCTTTTCTTTTAAAATATTAATTCCGTTGATATTAGACGTTCCTTTTACATAGGAAATCAGCTCAGAGCTGTCCGGATCTTCAATTTTTAAGATATTTTTAAAAATATATTTGTCTAAAAGATGGTGATCCAGATTATCCAGAGACATTTCTCTGGAACGAAGGTCATGTTTCACGTGAAGGGAATAAAACTTACCATCCAGATACATTGAGATATGGAATTTTTGCGAAGGGAAGTAAGGTATTTCACCTTTTTCGTGAATAAGGAAATACTTGTCCAGCTCCTTCAGAAAGTCTTCATTGGAAATGCCGTTCAGATCGTGTAAAATCCTGTTATAATCGTGAATTTTAATGGACTGGTTCGAAACGATAAAGCTGTATACAAAGTTGTAAAGTTCAGTACCGGTGTGTCTTTTATTTTTCTCTTTATGACGTTTGGCATTTAACGCGGTAGAGCCAATTCTGTGGTGGCCGTCCGCAATATAAAATGAATCGATCTGGTCGATGACTTCTTTGAACTGCTGGAGCTTGAGACGATTGTCTATTCTCCAGATCTTATGTCTGATTCCAATGGTATCTGTATGATTGAAAATAGGAACATTCTTCTCCTCATGGTTCATCAGCAATTCAATTTTTGAATTGGCAGGGTAGGTAAGCAATACAGGTTCTGCCTGTAAGTTTACTTTCTCAAGGTAATGTGCAAGATTTTCCTTTTTCTGAGGAATGGTACTTTCGTGCCTTTTGATTTTTCCGTTCCAGAAATCTTCAATGCTTGCCAACCCGAGAAGTCCTCTGAAAACCTGTTTATTGGGATAGATCTGCTCATAAAGATAATACGAAGAATTGTCCTGGATCAGTTTTTTCTCGTCCAGAAGTTCTTCAAATGTGGAGCGGATCTTCCTTAAGTTCCGGTCAATATCTTTAGATTTACTTACAACATAGGGTTTAATCATGTTGATGTAAGTATTTTCGACTTGAGCTTTCTCTGCAATCTCTTCCTGGGTGAAATTATCCAGTGGATGAGTAGGGAAAGTGCTCTCAATATCTCTATGAGGTCTTATTCCACGGAAAGGTTTAAAAACAGGCATATTTATCTTATAGTTTCTTTTTGTAGCTTAATAATTTGTTCTGCAAGTTCGATACCGATTTTCTCTTGCGCATCTACCGTATTTCCTCCGACATGTGGAGAAAGTGATAATGCCGGGTTCATCAATAGGGGCAGTTCCGGGCTGGGTTCATTTTCGAAAACGTCCAGTGCGGCTCCGGCCACTTTTCCTGAGTCAATAAAATCGTTCAGGGTAACTTCATTGATGACTCCGCCTCTTGCAGTATTGACAATATAGACTCCGTCTTTCATTTTTTCAAACTGAGGGGTATCTATAATGTAGTTATTCGTTTTGGGTGTATTGATGCTGATAAAGTCTGTATCTTTAAGGAACGCATCCATATCATTGGTAGAACTGATTTCAAAGCTGACAGATTGTCCGTCAAAAAAGTTCAGGCTGAGAACTTTTGTTTTCGGGCTTTTTGTCAGGACCTTGATCTTCATTCCTAAAGCGATTCCTATTTTTACGACTTCCTGGCCAATACTTCCAAAGCCGATGACTCCTAATGTTTTTCCAGAAAGTTCATACGCGTTACTGAATGACTTTTTCATGGCATTGAAGTGAGTGTCTCCTTCCAAAGGCATGAGTCTGTTTGATTCATGAAGAAATCTTGCCAGTGAAATGAAATGTCCGAACACGAGTTCAGCAACTGATTTTGAAGATGCGTTAGGGGTATTGATTACTTTAATCCCTTTACTTTTTGCATAATCTACATCAATATTATCCATTCCGATACCGCCTCGTCCGATAATTTTAAGACCGGGACATGCATCAATCAGATCCTGTCTTACTTTAGTAGCACTTCTTACCAGAAGAACATCCACATTATTATCGTTGATAAAATTAATAACGTGATCCTGAGCCACTCTATTGTCCAGGATTTCAATTCCGGCTTCTTTTAAAACCTGTTCTCCTGATTTTGAGATTCCATCGTTTGCTAAAACTTTCATGTGTTATTTTATTATAGATGTTAGAGGTAAGATATCAGAACTTTGGTTGCAAGGTCTGCTATCTGATATCTGTTGTCTTAATCTTTTTATTTTTTCGGTCGCCTAATATAAGCTATTTTATTGACTTCATTACGTCCACCAAAACCTGTACGCTTTCAATCGTCAGGGCGTTGTATAAGCTCGCTCTGTAACCACCTAAACTTCTGTGGCCGTTTAATCCGCTGATACCGGCCGCTTTCCATGCATTATCGAATGCTTCTTTCTTGCTTTCATCGGTAATATTGAAAGAAACATTCATTAGAGAACGATCTTCTTTTACACAGAATGTTTCGAATAGAGGGTTGCTGTCTATTTCGTCGTATAAAAGTTTAGCTTTTGCTTCATTTCTTTTTTCTGCAGCAGCGATACCTCCGTTGTTTTCAAGGTGCTGAAGCGTCAACAAAGAGGCATATACAGGGAATACCGGTGGAGTATTATACATCGATTCTTTGGCAATATGTTGAGAATAGTCCAGCATAGAAAGCATATTTTCTCTGCCTGTTTTTCCCAGGATTTCTTTTCTGATAACGACTAAAGTAACTCCGGCAGGCCCCATATTTTTTTGAGCTCCCGCATAAATTAAATCAAATTTAGAGAAATCAAGCTGTCTTGAAAAAATATCAGAACTCATGTCACAAACCATCAGGGTATCCACCTCAGGGAAAGTTTTCATCTGGGTTCCGTAGATCGTGTTGTTGGAAGTACAGTGGAAATAGTCATATTCTGAACCCACTGTATAACCTTTGGGAATAAAAGAATAGTTCTCTTCCTTTGAGGAACCTACAACATCTACTGATCCCAGTTTTTTTGCTTCTTTAATAGCCCCGGCTGCCCATGTGCCCGTATCCAGATAAGCGGCTTTTCCACCAACTTTCATCAGGTTGTAAGGTACCATGGCAAACTGCATGCTTGCACCGCCTCCTAAATAAATTACCTCATAATCATCACCAAGATTCATCAATCTCTTTACAATTGCACGTGCTTCGTCCATTACGGCAACGAAATCCTTACTTCTGTGAGAAATTTCAAGAAGGGATAATCCAATACCATTGAAATCCAGGATTGCCTGTGCTGATTTTTCAAATACTTCCTGTGGTAAAATACATGGTCCTGCGCTGAAGTTGTGCTTTTTGTTCATATTTTTATTTTTTGGTTGCTGAAGAAATTTTTTATTTTTTCAACTGTATTGAGGTTTTCTATTAAAATTATTAAGCTATAGTTAAAAAAATCCGCCTCACAAAGCATGAGACGGTGTTTTTTTATTCGCCGTGTAAGAATGCTTTTTTATTAAGTAAAGCTTCTTCTGATTCTACATGATCTTCATCCGGAACACAGCAGTCTACCGGACAAACGGCTGCACATTGTGGCTCCTCATGGAATCCTTTACATTCGGTACATTTATCTGTTACAATGAAATACACATCGTCGCTCACCGGTTCCTGTGGTGCATCAGCGTCTACAGTAAGTCCTGAAGGAAGTGTTACAGTACCTTGAAGACTAGTACCTTCCGAAGCTTTCCAATCTACGGCTCCTTCATATATTGCATTATTCGGGCATTCAGGTTCACAAGCCCCACAGTTAATGCATTCATCAGTTATTTTAATAGCCATCGCTAATTTTTTTTAAATTTGCACAAAATTACAAAATATTCCCCAATTTTAAAGTAATTATGAATACCGAAAATCAAGTTTTAGGACTTATTAAGTTAAGCGATTATATACAGGCTTTTTTAGCTAAGAAAATTGAAGATCAGAATGAAGATGATGTTAATATTGAATTATTATTAAAGAAATCTGAAATTGAAAATCCATGGTTTACAGTTGATAATCAGAAATTTGCCTTGCAGCAGTGGGCAGATTTATTGACTGAAGAGAATATAAAAAACTGGCTTCAGAATTATTCGATCTCAAAGATTTCCAAGAGAGTAGGATTAATTTTGGCCGGAAATATTCCTTTGGTTGGGTTTCACGATGTGATTGCCGTAGTGTTGAGCAACCATATAGCTGTGATCAAATTATCTTCAAAAGATAAATATCTGATTCCGTTCCTGTTAAACAAATGGAAAGAATTTTCTGATGGAAATGTAGAATTTGAATTCGTAGAGAAATTAGAAAATTTTGATGCGGTCATTGCCACCGGAAGCAACAATACAGCGAGATACCTGGAGTATTATTTTAAAAACCATTTAAGTATTATCCGAAAAAACAGGACATCTGTTGCTGTATTGAAAGGGGATGAAACTGATGAGGAACTTCAGCTGCTGGCTAAAGACATCTTCCGGTATTTTGGACTAGGCTGTAGAAATGTGACCAGGATTTTTATTCCTAAAGACTTTGTGATCGATAGGTTGTTTGAAAACTTTCTGGGATTCCAGGATATCATCAATCATAACAAATATGCCAATAATTACGATTACAACAGAGCCGTGTATCTTTTGAATCAGGATAAATTCTGGGATAATAATTTTGTAATGCTTAAAGAAGATGACAAATTATTCAGCCCGCTTTCCGTGATTAATTTCAGTAGATATGAGTCATTGGATGATGTGAAAAATTTTATTGCGGGGAACGAAGAAAATATTCAATGTGTGGTCGCTAAAGATCAGTTGATTCCGGACTCTGTTTACTTTGGAGAGGCTCAGAATCCGGGGCTTGATACCTATGCAGATAATGTGGATACGATGAAGTTTTTGGAACTGGTCTGATTTTCGTATCTTCCTTCACTTATTTAACTAATAACAAAATGGATTATATGAAAAAATTATTTTTAGGACTTGCAGTGATCGGCGGACAATTAATGTTTGCCCAGAAAGTGGTTGGTCTGCAAGTTGAGAAACCACAGAATAAAGAACAGCAGGCTACAATCAGCAAGGAGAAAATCGGATTGTATAATGATAATTTCCAGGCATTTGTTGTCGCTTTGCAGGCTTCTGACCGCAAAACAATTGACGGGTTGCTTTCAGATAAAGTAAAGGAAATTGTGACCGATGATGTCCTTAAGAAAGTAAAGGCAGGTATCGATCCCGGTAAAAAACTTGAGGTATTAAAAGCAGGATACTATAAAACAATGGATGGAATTAATCATCCGAGTATCAAGTATAAGTATGCAGGAGAGACTTCTTCGAAAGAGGTGATCAGCGCTGTATTTGAGGATGACGGGAAAATTCTAGGAGTATTGCCCGCCAAGAAAGACAAATAAATTATTTTCGATTAACTAAAAAATATTAACTATGATGACAGATGTTTTAGTCGCTCATTCTTCGGAAGTGGAGAAGGCGAATTTTTACAAGAAAACGTATTTGCACGTTGCTTTATCAATCCTTGCGTTTATCGGGGTTGAAACTATCTTATTGAATATAGTTCCGCCACAACTCATTGCTATGATGTTTGGCCAGAGGTATATTTGGCTATTGATTATCGGGGTTTTCTGGTTAGCTTCAATTTTAGCTTCCAAATGGTCCCTTTCACAAAGCAAATCAACACAATACCTTGGCTTAGGATTTTATATTCTTCTGGAAGCAGTGATTTTTATGCCTTTGCTTTTTATTGCTGTTAATATGACCGGAGGAACTGAGGTGATCTTCCAGGCTGCAACTTTAACGGTTGCTATGTTTGCCGGCATTTCCGGGGTTGCATTTACTTCTAAAAGAGATTTTTCTTTTTTAAGAAATATCATCATTATTGGCGGATTCATTTCTATCGGACTTATCGTAGCAGGAATGATCTTCGGATTTAACCTTGGATTATGGTTTTCGGTTGGAATGGTGATCCTGGCTTCAGCTACTATTCTATATCAGACAAGTAAGTTAAAAGACTCGTATGGTACCAACCAGTATGTAGGAGCTGCATTACAGCTTTTTGCATCTATTATGCTTTTATTCTGGTACATCCTAAGCATCTTGATGAGCAGAAGAAACTAACAGACCGATATCTTTTATACATAGTCCCGGTGATATTTTCATCGGGATTTTTTTTACATATACATGATTTTTTAAATACGAATTAGCCTAATGGCCCCACTAATAACAAGAATTCAATAGGAGTGTTTTTTGGCCGGTTTACTTAGTAAAATATTATCCATAAGCTTTAGCCGGGAATTATGATGAATATTCTATTATAAAGTTTTCAGCAGCTTATCTGACACTTAATATCAGATTAAGTGTTTTAAGCTTTTGTGACTAAATAGATTTTCTACCAAAGAGTATACGAATGATTGCATAGGTATCGTTGTTATTTGTAATAGTCGCGTTTTAAATCAAAAACAAAAAATCCTGATGAAAATATCACCGGGATTTTATAGGGTATTCTTTAAAGTTTTCCATACAACATCCAGCTCCATGTGACCGGTTAAGGTCCTTCGAAGTACATTTAAGCGTTGAAATAAAGATTCTTAAAGAATAGAAAAAAGTATAGTAATGAGGAAAAAACCTCAGGTATTGTGTTTTATAATTTTTGAGAACTTATCAAAAGATTACTTGTCAATTGATCCCAAAACTTTTTGGGCAAAAGAGTTTAAAGCATCCTTCTCACTCATCCCGTTTTGTACGTTAGCGTGAACTTCTAAAGCTCCGCAGATGTTTGTGATCAATTCTCCTGCTACGTTCAGATCCTCCTCACTTGTTCCTCTGAATTCACTGAAACTTTCCAGTACTTCTAAGGTTTTCTCAAGATTTTCAGGTGTCTGATTTTGATAAAACTGTCTGATTACGGGTAATTTCATTATGCTAATTCATTAAAAAGGTTAATTAAACTTTCTGCCTGATTAGACTGAACCTGGTTTACCAATTCACCGTTTTTGAAAATGGCGAAAGTCGGAAGGTTGTCTACTTTTGCTAATTTTCTGCTCTCAGGAAGCTTTTCAGCATCTACATATAAAAAAGGAATTGCTTCGTTTTCAGATGCCAGTTTTTTGAATTTAGGCTTCATGATTCTGCAGTTTCCGCACCATGTAGCTCCGTATTGAACAACTACTTTTTCGTTGTCATTTACGATATTCTGTAATGTATCTTCGGTTAATTCTGTGTACATAGGATAAATTTTAAGAATTGAAATTTAACAATGTAACAATTGAATAGTATCAATGTACCAATAAAAATATCTACTGTTACAATGATGCTTTGTTACATTGTTAAATTACTAGATTGTTAAGTTGAATTAGTTCTTAGCTAAGTATTCTGCAGTAGAAGTTCTGTCAGCTTTCATAGCATCTTTTCCTTCTTCCCAGTTTGCTGGACATACTTCACCGTGCTTCTGAACGTGAGTGTAAGCGTCAATTAGTCTTAAGAATTCTTTTACATTTCTTCCTAATGGCATATCGTTTACCGCTTCGTGGAAAATTTTTCCGGTCTCATCGATAAGGTAAGTAGCTCTGTAAGTCACGTTAGAACCTGTGAAAATCTCTTCTCCTTCTTCGTTGTATTCGAAATCCTGATCTACAATTCCTAAAGTGTTTGCCAATTGTCTGTGAGTATCCGCTAAAAGTGGGTAAGTTACTCCTTCGATACCTCCATTGTCTTTTGGAGTGTTCAGCCATGCGAAGTGTACTTCGTTGGTATCACAAGATGCACCGATTACTTTAGTATTTCTTTTTTCGAACTCACCTAAAGCCTCCTGGAATGCATGAAGCTCAGTAGGGCAAACGAAAGTGAAATCTTTTGGATACCAGAATAAAAGAACTTTTTGCTGGTTGTTTACTGCTTCATCAAGGATGTTGATTCTTAAATCGTCACCCATTTCAGACATCGCGTCAATTGTTAAATTCGGGAATTTTTTTCCTACTAAAGACATAATTTTCTGTTTTTATATTTAAATTTCTGATGCAAATATAGAAAGATTTATCTATCGATCAAATGAATATTGATAAATAAAATCTATAATTGTTTTTGATGTGTTGTTAAATAAAAAGCCCTGAATTCAGGGCTTTTTGCTTATTTTTAATAACCGAATATTTCGGTGAGATTCAGCTTTTTGACTTCACCTAATTTCTGTATATCAGCTTCGTTTACTTTATCTTGCGCTGCCACTACACAATATGTGAAGTTTTTGTTCTTCATTTCTTTTTCATGGAAGGTATTGATCTCTGCAAACGATAGTTTAGGAGCCTGCTCGTATACATTTTTTCTTATATCAAAATCATTCCCAAGCTTTTGAGACTTCAGGTAAGAAAAGATAATTCCATCCTGGGTAATTCTTTCAGACGCGATTGATTTTTTCAATCCGCTTTTTGCTGTTTCAAATAACTGTTCTGATTTTGGAAGTGTTGTTAAAAGCTCATTCATCGCTGCTGTAGATTCATTGAATTTATCAGCCTGCGTACCTACATAAGCCATAATCATATCTTTGTCTGTTTTCTTGCTCGGAAGGGCAAAATAAGAATAAGTAGAGTAGGCCAGTGCCTTAGATTCTCTGATCGTCTGGAATACAATAGAGCCCATTCCGCCACCAAAGTAATTATTGAATAGACTTACAGTTGGAGTAATTCCAGCATTATAAGGGTCAGAGTTTCTTACCCAGAATACTTCAGCCTGTACCATATCGTAATGTGCAAACAATACTTTGTTTTTGTCCGTTGGGATCTGAGTAAATGTTTTTGTTTTCGGAAGCTCTTTCAGGGTTGCCGGTAACTTGTGAATAGGCTTTAAGGCGGCCGTTACATCGTTTCCTGTTTTCGGACCGTAATACAGTACTTTATGTTTGAAATTGAACAAATCATGAAGGATATTCACTAGGTCTTCTGCTTTTAAGGCATCCAGTTCAGCATCACTTAAAACATTGTTAAAAGGATTCTGGGGACCATATTGTGCATAGCTTCTAAGACCTGCCATGATACTGCCTTTATTTTGTTTGGCATTAGCTCTGGATTTTTTGATCCTCGCTTTGTAGGCATCAAGAGCAGCCTTATCGGCCTGGCAATTTTTGATAAGGTCTTCAAACAAGCTGATGGTCTTATCAAAATTTTCATTTAAGCCTTCCAGCGATACGTAGGTTTCTTCGTTTCCTGCACTCACATTGAAGCTTGAAGCAAGCTTATAAAATTCTTTACTGATGATTTCTGAAGACTTATCCTTTGTTCCCAGGTACTGAAGATATTCAGTGGCTAAAGGAAGCATTTTATTATTCCACTTTCCGGAATCAAAATAATAATACATTCTGAAGAGTGCGTTATCTGTATTTTTTACAGACAGTACATCTACATCGCCTAATTTATTTTTAGCAATATCTTTATCATAATTGAGCCAGACCGGTGAAATAGGGTTTTCAGGCATTTCGTCGATTTTCTTCAGGAATGATGATTGATCTTCTCTGTTAACGGAAACCGGCGTGATTGTGGGTTTGTCAACTTTTACAATGCTCTTGTCTTCGCCTTTTCTTTTATAAACCGCTACATAATTGTTATCTTTAAGATATTTGGAAGCAAAATCCATGATATCTTTTTTAGTCAGTTTTGAAATTTCTTCCACATATTCCAGGTTGGTCTTGTGATCCACCTCGGAAGTGAATTCATCCATTAATATCCCTGCTCTGGAAGAATATTTTTCATTATCCTGAATAATCTTTTTTCGCTCATTATTAACAATAGACTGGATAAGGTCGTCAGAAAAATCTCCTTTTCTTAATTTGTCAATCTCCTGTAAAAGTAAGGTTTTAACCTGATCCAAAGATTGTCCTTCCGTAGGATTTCCCTGCAATAACAAAACGGAATAATCTTTTAAAACATAAGGGAAGGCGTATGCTGCCAGTAATTTTTGTTTTTTAACCAAATCAAGATCGATCAACCCTGCCTGACCATTGGTAAGCATGCTTCCTACAAGATTGAGAAGTCTGGCATCCTTCGTTGTAGCACCGGGAAATCTGAATCCTATGGTGATATTTTCAGGGGTGGGGCCATAGACTTCTTTGGTAACCGGACTTGTAATTGCGTTTTCCTGGCCGACATTGTAAGCAGGGATAGCTTTAGGTTTCATATAAGAAAAAGCCTTGTCGATCTTTGCAATCATTTCATCAGGATTGAAATCTCCGGACATGATAATTCCCATATTATTAGGAACATAGTAATTGTTGAAATATTCTCTGATTGCTTTTAAAGAAGGGTTTTTCAAATGCTCAACCGTACCGATCGTGGTCTGTTTTCCGTAATTGTTATTAGGGAAAATAGCTGCAAACATGGCTTCGTATACTTTTCTTGGATCGTTATCAAGGCCTCTGTTTTTTTCTTCGTACACGGCCTCCAATTCCGTATGGAAAAGTCTTAATACAGGTTCTCTGAATCTTTCCGCCTGTACTGCAAGGAATTTATCCGTAACATTGGCAGGGATATCTTCCGTGTATACCGTTTGTTCAAAAGATGTGAAAGCATTGGTTCCATCTGCGCCCATACCAGACAGCATTTTGTCATATTCATTGGCAATGGCGTATTTGGCAGCTTCACCGGAAACTTTGTCTATTTCCTTGTAGATCTCTTTTCTTTTATTTTCGTCTTTCGTCTGATTGTACTTTTCGTAAAGAGCATCAATCTGGTCCAGAAGGGGCTTTTCTTTTGCCCAGTCTTTAGATCCGAACTGGTTGGTCCCTTTAAAAAGCATATGCTCAAGATAGTGGGCAAGTCCGGTGTGATCAGCAGGATCAGTTTTGCTTCCTGCCTTTGTGGCAATATAGGTCTGTATCCTTGGATCCTTGTTCGTCGGGCTTAGAATAACGGTTAGCCCGTTTTTTAAGGTGTAATATCTGGCTGAAGTAGGGTCGTTGGTCACATACTTATATTTGTAACCGTTAGCAGTAGCTTCTTTCCATTGGAAGTCCTGCCCGTGAGCATGGCCGATGAAACTTGCAGCGGCTATGCTGGTAGCAATTGTTAGTTTTTTTAACAGGTTCATTGTTTGTTGTGTTTTATTTTCTGATTATTGGTTAAACTGTTTCAGCAGGGTTTTGATACGTCTCATCGCTTCTCGTAGCTCTTCTTCGGACGCTGCATAGGAGAATCTGATACATTCAGGACTTCCGAAGGAGAAACCTCCTACGCATCCTACATGAGCATTTTCTAAAAGAAACATCGCAAAGTCGTCCGAATTTTTAATTTCAGTACCATTCAGTGTTTTTCCGATGTAATAGGAGATATCCGGGAAGAAGTAGAACGCTGCTTTAGGAAGCAACACTTTGAATCCAGGGATCTCCTGAATCAATTCATATACAAGGTCTCTTCTTTGTTTGAAGGCGTCGATCATATATTTATACTCTGCCGGATCGGTTTTTAAAGCTGTAATAGAAGCTCTCTGAGCTACGGTATTAGCACCGCTGGTCATCTGTCCCTGTACTTTTTCGCAGGCTTTTGCCAGCCATTCAGGACATGCAGAATATCCGATTCTCCATCCTGTCATTGCGAAAGCCTTTGACATTCCGTTGATGACAGCAGTCTGTTCATAGACTTCAGGGAATTGGGCAATCGATGTGGTTTTTGTTTCATAGTTGATAAATTCATAGATTTCATCAGAGATGATGGTCACCTGAGGATATTTAGCAATGACTTTAGCAATGGATTTCAATTCGTCATATGTATAATAACCTCCGGACGGGTTGCAGGGTGAGCTGAATAATATTGCTTTGGTTTTATCCGTGATCGCTTCTTCCAGTTGTTCTGCCGTGATTTTGAAATCAGTAACATAAGAAGTAGGAAGCATTACAGAATTTCCGCCCATCATTTTTACCATTTCGTCGTAGCTTACCCAATACGGGGCAGGAAGAAGAACTTCATCCCCATCATTGATGATGGCTGCCAGTACATTTAAAATAGCCTGTTTGGCACCATTTGAAACACAGATTTGAGTAGGTTTGTACTCCAGATCATTATCTCTTTTCAATTTGTAAGCAATGGCCTCACGCAGTTCAAGGAATCCGGGAACAGGAGAATAGTGGCTGTAATTTTGGTTGATCGCATCGAAAGCTGCCTGTTTGATATTGTCCGGAACGTCAAAATCCGGTTCGCCAAGAGTCAGGCTGATGACATCTATTCCACTGGCTTTCATTTCTCTGGCCTTATTTGACATTACAAAAGTTTGTGAGTATCCTAATCTTTTTACTCTATCTGAAAGTTTATCCATGTTTTTTTTTCAATTTTAACAAATATATAATAAAAACGCCTTGCAGAGGTAATAAAAGTAGGTAGAGTTTAAAGATTTTTATCAGGTTTTTATGCAATTAACAGATGGTAGTGCTTACAGAAATTACAATTGATTTTGACTTTTTTTAACATAAGGTGAATGTAAACTGGTATTCTTTCCGGGAGATGAATAGTATGTATTGAAAATTTACATTAGATTATATCAAAAGTATAGTGCTTTTACATCAGGTGGTTTTGTATCTTTAAACCATCTAAGACTCCGCTTATGAAATATTCCTTATTTTTATTATTCATTCCCTATATTCTATTTTCCCAGAAGCTCACGAAAGATGATGAAGTGAAGCAATATGTGTCGCAGGTCAATGAAGATTCGCTGAAGTCATACATTGGTCAGCTGGTGAATTTTCAGACCAGGCATACTTTAAGTTCGGTAACTGATCCCCATCAAGGCATAGGAGCAGCTAGGAATTGGGTTATTAAAAAATTTAAAGACTATGCAAAAAAATCAGGAGGCAGAATGGAGGTGTATCTTCAACAGGAAGACCTTCAGCCGGACGGGAAACGTATTGACAAAGCCGTTAACCTGGGAAATGCTGTTGCTTTTCTTAAAGGAAAAGATCCTGATGATAATAGAATTTTTCTGATTGGGGCACACCTGGATTCAAGAGTAACAGATGTGATGAACAGAACTTCCGTTGCCCCGGGAGCAAATGATGATGGGAGCGGTGTAAGTGCTGTTATAGAAGCTGCAAGAATATTGAGTGCCTCTTCATTTCCTGCTTCCATTATCTTCGTAGCATTCTCGGGTGAAGAACAATCGCTGCTTGGTTCTAAAATGCTGGCAGAAAAAATTAAAAAAGAAAATGTACAGCTCGAAGCCGTGCTGAACAATGATATGATCGGCAACCCGAAATCCGGAGAAACGGGAGAAACGAATACCCGTACGCTTCGTGTCTTCAGCGAAGGTCTGCCTTACAAAGATCTTGATCAGAAAGCGATGGCAATCAGAAACCTCGGTTTTGAAAACGACAGTGAATCCAGACAACTGGCACGGTATATCAAAGAGATTTCAGAACAATATGTCAAAGACCTTGAAGTAAAGCTTATTTACAGAAACGACCGGTTTTTGCGTGGGGGAGACCATTCCAGTTTTGTCAATAACGGTTTTCCTTCTGTGAGACTTACCGAATATTATGAAAACTATGATCATCAGCATCAGGATATCAGAATAGAACATGGTAAACAGTTTGGGGATCTGCCTGAATTTATTGATTTTAAATACCTTAAAAAAAATGTGGCCGCCAATATTGCAGTGCTTGCCAATCTTGCAAAATCCACTTCAAAACCAGAGCAGGTAGAAATGGATGTGAAGCAGCTGACCAATTCTACAACGCTTCACTGGCAAAAGCCAAAGTCAGGAGTACCCTCAGGGTATTATGTGCTGGCGCGTGAAACAGACAGCCCGGTATGGCAAAAAAGAATATGGACAAAAGAGCTTTCGATCAGGATTCCGCTTTCGAAAGATAACTATATTTTTGCAGTACAAGCGGTCAGTCAGTCAGGGAATCTGAGCGTACCTGTGATTCCCGGTATTGCAAAATAATGAAGGCTTCGGTCTTCCACTGGAAAAGTAGATTTGAATACAAGAGAAATAAAACTTATTTTTGCGCTTTATAATAATTCACATGTCTACATCGTTACTATTAAAATACTTTCCGGATCTTACTGAAAAACAGCTGGAACAGTTCTCAAAACTGGAGGAACTGTACAATGAATGGAATGAAAAAATCAACGTTATCTCCAGAAAAGATATGGAATCGTTGTATGAAAAACATATTTTACATTCATTGGGAGTTGCGAAAGTAATGGCTTTTGCTCCGGGAACCAAAGTCTTGGATATCGGGACCGGTGGTGGTTTTCCGGGAATTCCATTAGCGATTTTATTCCCTGACACTGAATTTACTTTAATAGATTCCATCGGGAAAAAAATTAGTGTCGTAAAAGCTGTGGCGGAAGGGGTAGGACTTACCAATGTGACTGCTATTCATGGAAGAGCAGAGAAGCTGAAAGAGAAATTCCATTTTATCGTCAGCAGAGCGGTGACCCAGATGCCGGAATTTTTAAGATGGCTGAAAGGGAAGTTCGAAAAAGAACAATTTAATCCGAAACATAATGGGATTTTATATTTAAAGGGCGGAGACCTTGCGGAAGAGCTTGCCGGACTAAAATGTGAAATTTTCAGCCTCAAAAACTATTTTGATGAAGAATTCTTTGATACTAAAAAAGTAGTTTATTTATCAAAAGGTAATTTTAATTCCTAAATTTGCATCGGTAAGGAATAATTTTTGCTAAATAATGGTTAATAATCAGAAAATTATAGGTTATGAAAAAGCTTTTAAATATTGGGTTTTCCATAGTGTTGTTTGGAGGATTTTTAGTTTCGTGTAAATCTGATGATTATGGTACCGTGCAATCCATCGGCAAAGTCAAAATAGACAGTGTAAAGCTGGTGAATGATACGATGAATGTTTTAGGAATACAGCATATAAAAACCTATTCTTCCTATCAGTCTCAGTGCCAGGGTTTCTATGGCTATGATTATGTATACGGTGCCAATTTTGACAGAACCGTTACTGCCTATAAATATATTACCAATGAGCCTTGTACACAAGCTAATTATGTAGGGGTCAACCAGATTAATTTTAATCCTCAGAAAAGGGGAACCTATACTCTGAAATTCTGGAATGGTGGTGACAATTGGATTACGAAAACAATTGTGGTAGAATAATGAAAACGGTTTTTGCCTGTTGTTTACTGGTCACAAATATTCTGTTCGGACAGAAGATCATCTGGAGAGAAGATCAAAAACTGACTTGGGAAAATTTTAAAAGCCCCATCAACAGAAAAAACAATGTTGATATAGCTGCCTATACCAATTGTGGCTGGGAGTATTCGGTGGTGAAGTCTTCCAATCCGAAATCACCGGTTACTTTTGAAATAAAAGCCATTTTCACCGAAAATAAATCCTGGAAGGATGTGAAAAAAATCAGTGACTATATTCTGGTGCATGAACAGAAGCATTTTGATATTGCAGAACTGTTTGTAAGAAAATTCAGAAAAGCAGTGGCTGAAAAGATTAAAACTTCCGGAGATTATGATAAATTTTTTAAAACAATTTACACCGGGATAAACAGCGATTATAAAAACTTTCAGATGTCTTATGACCGCGATACCCGACATGGGATGGATAAAGAAAAACAGGCAGAATATAATGCGGTTATTTCCGAAGAATTAGAAAACCTAAAAAGTTACAAAGCCCCTTGAAATTTCTCAACAAGATCATTCACGAATTACTAGCGCAAAACCCTGATCTTTCTGCGTTTAATATTGTCCTGCCCGGAAAACGTCCTATCGTATTTATCAGGGAGATTCTGGAAGAAAACAATTACTCGGGGTTTCTTCCGAACTTTTTTACGGTAGAGGAGCTGATCAATACCATTGCTGATAAACAGCCTATACAGGGGATTCCGTTGTGGCTTTTTTCTTTTGATGTCTACAGGAGCCTTAATCTTATTCCACGGGATGATTTTTCCGACTTTTTAAAGTGGTTTCCGACCTTACAGAAAGACTGGGACGATATCCTGAAATTTTCAGACAGTGATATTGCTGTTTTGCAGTATATGTTTGATGAGGAGAGAATCAAAGAATGGGCACAGGATTTAGGGGAAGAAGATGACGATGTTCCTCGGAAAAAGTTTCTTAATTTCTGGCAGAATATGAATGTTTTTCTACCGGCCTTAAAGGAAAAATTACAGAAGAGAAATCTGGCCACCTCAGGAATGATTCATGAAACGGCTAAAGCGAAGATCACTGAATTTGCTAAAAATACATCTGACCAATTTGTGTTCTGTGGCTTCAACGCCTTTACACCTGTTGAAGAAAAACTGGTAAGAAGTCTGTTGCAGTGGAATAAAGCCCAGTGCTTCTTCCAGGCAGACCGTTATTATTTTGATGACGAGAGACAGGAAGCGGGAAAATTCCTCAGAAATCATAAAACATGGAAAGAATTTGATGATAACAGGGCTTTTCAGTGGATAGAAGATGATTTTAGCCAGCCTAAGAAAATCAAAGTTTATGAAGTTTCCGGAAATGTCACACAAACCAAGGTCTTACCGGAGATTTTTAAAGAAATTGATAATAAAACTTATTCCAATACCGCAGTAGTATTGTTGGATGAAAACCTGCTGCCTGCCAGTCTGGATGTGATGCATGGGGTGGAAAATTTAAATATCACAATGGGATTCCCATTGAAAAACCTCTCTTTTTCCAATGCCGTAAAGCGATTGTTTTACTTGCAGAAACAACTGGAAAAAAACAAGTCATCGTACTACTACAGAGATGTTTTTCCTATTCTGGAAGAGCTTCCGAAATCTGCTGAAGATGAGCTCATCATTAATAATTTTAAAACCAAAGTAGAGGAGAGGAATATTGTGTATATCTCTAAAAAACTTCTGCACGAACTGCTGGGTGATCTGTCGTATTTCAGACTTCTGCAGAAAGCAGAGAATACCGGTATCTATCTGGATGTACTCATCGCATTTTGCCAGGACGTAAAATGGCTTGAAATAGACGATATCCAATACGAGAATATATCTCACTTTGAGAATGCTTTCAGGATTATTAAAAATCAGCTTACACCATACAATATTGACATCAGAATGGAGACCTTGGAAATTCTGATCAATCAGCATATTAATTCCGAAAGCATAGATTTTCAGGGTGAACCCCTGCGGGGCTTACAGATTATGGGATTGCTTGAAACACGTCTGCTGAATTTTGAAAATGTGATTCTGCTTTCCGTGAATGAAGGAAAGCTGCCGTTAGGAAACTCACAAAACACATATATACCTTTTGATATCCGGAGATTTTTTGATCTGCATACCTTTCTTGAAAATGACAGCATTTACGCCTATCACTTTTACAGGCTCATCCAGGATGCGAAGAATGTCCATTTGTTGTATAATGCTTTAAGCTCAGGAGTGAATACCGGAGAAAAAAGCAGGTTTGTTACCCAGATTGAAATGGAGAGTTCTCATGAAATCGAACATCTGATTATTGAAAATTCATCTGAGCCGATTGTAAGTAAACCTATCGAAATTTCCAAAACAAAAATTGTACAGGAGAGGCTTCTGAAATGGAAAGAGAAAGTGTCTGCTTCCCACCTTACCAGTTACCTCTATAATCCTATCGATTTTTACCTGTCAAAGATTCTGAATACTTCCGAGACGGATGAAATAGAAGAGGAACTTTCAGTAAAGAACTATGGAAATCTTGTTCACTACACTCTTCAAGAAGTGTATGAGGTGATTAAAGGTAAGGTTTTAAAAGAAAGTGATTTAAGAGATCTGATTAAAGCGATAGATCAATATATAGATGTTGCTATTGAGAAGCTTAAGCATCAACCGGAGTTTTATGAAAAAGGGATGAACTACATCCATAAAGCGATTGCTAAAAAAGTGATTGAAAATGTCCTTAATCACGATCTGGAATTGGTGAAACAGGGAAATAAACTCGAGATTATCGATATAGAAAGAAGGTTCGAAAATATTGATTTTTATCTTGGAGAAAATGATAAAGTATCTTTTCTGGGATTTATCGACCGGATAGATAAGCTCAACGGAACCTTAAGGATTATTGATTATAAAACGGCCAGGATCAAAAACCTCAATGTAAAAATTGATGATGATAATGTAGATGAATACTTTCATAACGGTGAAAGAAAACAGGCTCTTCAGCTTTGTATTTATCATTATGTAGTACAACATCTACCGGAATTCTGGGGCTTTCCGATTGAAACGGGAATATGGAGTTTCGCGGATGCCAGAAAGGGAATGGTTCCCCTGCAGTTTGATAAAGGAGACATCAATGATGCAATGAGGTCTGTAAAAAGCCTTATTCTTGAGATTCTAAATCCTGAGATCAATTTTGTGGAAACAATCAAATCATATTAAAATTATTCATACCCTATCCGTATTCATACTTTTTGTCAATATTCCAAGTGGGTAACCAGGTGTGGTTTTTATTAACTTCTTCCGGCAGCAGGAAAATAAAATGCGTTTTTTCTTGATTATTAAGGCATAATCGTATATTTACTGTAAAATTTTTACTTTATAAACTGGCTTGCCTCATGAAAAAGCTTCTGATCTTCTTAGCTATAGTTTTCTCTTTTACCATCCAATCTCAGCAAAGAAACGATTCCCTGACTATCGCACTCCAAAATGTGACCAAAGACACCAAGTTTGGCCTTGCGTTGAGCGGAGGGGGTGCCAAAGGCTTTGCGCATATCGGTATTTTAAAAATGATTGATTCCCTGGGAATTAAGGTAGATTATATCACCGGAACAAGTATGGGGGGAATATTAGGGGGATTGTATGCTATGGGATATAATGCCGATCAGCTTAAACAAACAGTTTATAAAGTTGACTGGAACAGGATTCTCAGTAATAAAGTTCCTTACAGCAAAGTCAATATCAGTGAAAAAGACGAGTATGACAAATATATTCTGGAATTTCCCGTCGTAAAGGGAATACCAACGCTTCCCAGTTCTTACATCGAGGGACAATATATGGGAGAGGTGTTGAACACGCTTACCTTTAATGCAAAACATATCAATGATTTCAGTAAGCTACGTATTCCTGTTGAGCTCACCTCTTCCGATATTGAAAACGGTGGATTGATTATGCAGAAAAAAGGCTCTTTACCGCTGGCGATCCGTGCTACATTAGCAATACCGGCAGCCTTTGCTCCTGTTTATATCGATGGAAAACTCCTGGTAGACGGAGGGTTAGATCGGAACTTTCCGGCCCATGAAGTGCAGCAGATGGGTGCCGATTTTGTGATCGGAGGCTACACCGGTTTCAGACTTTTTACCAAGAAGGAGATGGAAAATCCAATGAAAATGATTTACCAGACCCATGCCATCCGCTCTGTGGAGGATTTTAAACATCAAAAAGCTTTATCAGACATTATGGTGGATTTTGTAGACCCTCTGGGGGATATTACAACGAAAGATTTTGCCAAATACAGAAGAATCATCAAGATCGGAGAACAGGAGGCAAAGAAACACCTTCCTGAGTTCGTAGCATTGGCTGAAGCCCAGCGTAAATTGGGAATTACCTACGATCATACAATGATTGAAGAAGTAAAGCTACCCACTACAAAATTTACCTTTAATGAAGAAGATGGAAGCCCTATCAAAGATGCTGCTGAAGTTGAGGTGATCAAAGGGCAACTGGAACTTGTGGAAGGGAAGTATTATGATGTGAAAACTGTAAATGCAGCCATTGACAAAGTATTCGGGATGCGCCAGTATGAAAAAGTATATTATACGTACACCAACGTCAATGATGAGCTTACCATGAATATTTTTGTGAAAAGAGCAAAAAAAGGAGCCTTTAAACTTGCCCTTCACTATGATACGGAACAATCTGTCGGGATTATTGTCAACTATACCTACAGGAATATTTTGCTGAACAGATCCAGATTTTTGGCAACGGTGGATATTTCGGAGCGTTTTAAAGCAAGAGTTGCATACCAGCAGTTCTTAGGCACCGGAGACCGTTGGTGGTTTGACATTGAAGCAAAAATGATTCACCTGAAGAGTAATGACTTAACATTTAGATTTCTCGATGTCAACGGAGAAGACGGCAGTGCCAGATTTCCCAACCACATCTACCGAAATATAACAGGGAAAATTGCATTGAATTATAACATTAATCCTAATGCTTTCCTTTCTCTCGGAACAGAATTCAGTGTTGAGAGGATGTACAGTTTACTGGATAAAGTAGATCAGGCAAAATCAGATACTTACAACAAAAAGCTTTATAATCACAGTAATTTTAATACGTTTTTAAAATTTGAACAGAATAATCTGAACAAAAGATATTTTTCGTCCAGAGGAAATCATCTTCAGGTAAGTACAAGGTTTTATTACGGAGATCAGTATCAATTGTATGATCTTGAAAAAGTACAGCCTCAGTTATATCCGATCCTGAATCCTAAAGATCCGGATTATTATCAACCTAAACACCTGGTTTCATTTACGCTTAATGAAAATTATGCTCATCCGATAACCAGAAGGCTGGCTGCAAAAATCAACCTGTTTCTGGGGGCCAATTTCGGTTCCGGGAAAGACAAAATACCTTACCTGTTTTTGAATCAGAAATATAATCTTGGCGGAAGCGAATATAACTATGATTTACTAAATCCGGAGTTTAACGGGCTTCGTCAAAAAGAGCTTCCTGTAACCTCTGTCGCTAAAGCAGGAGTGTCTTTCCAATACAGAATTATGAAAAGACTGTATCTTACCCCTTCTTTGCAGTACAGTGTAGTAAGTGATGACCTTTCCCCGTTTAAAAATAACTTTAATATCTTGGGGTATGGTGCTAATCTGGGGTATGAATCTTTATTAGGACCTATCAGCATGAATATATCCCGGAATGATTTCCTTAACTTCTGGAGGATATATTTTAGTGTCGGATTTAAATTTTAACCAATAAGGGAAGTTTGAAGCAGGGAGGTTTTAAAAGATAAGCAAGAAGATTAATTCGGAAACAGGTCTGGAGTAGGAAAGCCGGAAAAAGGGAAGTCTTTCAAAGTAAGAGAATATCTTAATTGTAATAATGAGTAAAAATGACTTCCCGATGTTTTTTTGTGATAGCGACTGCCGGCCTTCAGCCCATATTCATTTATTTCCTGGGAATTTCCGGTCGTGGCATTTTATAATAGCTTCCGGAAATACTTTTTAAAAAGGCGACAATGGCATCCGTTTCCTGCTCATTCAGGTGTAAAGGTTTCATCAGCGGATCGGTCACCGGAAAGTTGGGATCCGCCTTTTTTTCTTCAGGAGCAGGATTGATCATCTGCATGCCGCTGTTGTACAAATTGACAATACCATGCATATCATCCATCAACCCGTTGTGCATCCATGGTGCGGTATACATAAGGTCTCTGAGAGAAGGGGTTTTGAATTTCCCGACATCCTTAGAGTTTTTTGTTATATGATACAATCCAAGGTCTTCATATTCACGCTTATAATAGGTAAGTCCGATATTGTGGAAGGATTCATCGCTAAGATACTTCCCGTAATGGCAATTCATACATCTTGCTTTGGTACGGAATAAGTGCATCCCATAAATTTCTTTGTCACTCATTGCTTTATAATCTCCTCCGATAAATTTATCCAGCTTGCTGGGCTGGCTTCGAATAGTTCTTTGAAAGGTGGCTAATGCACTGGCGATTTTGTCGAATGTAATCTTATTGGTGTGGTACACGTCTTTAAAAAGCTGTCTGTATTCCTTAATTTTTGACAGTTTTCCGGCTAGCTTTTCCGGTTTCATATTCATTTCATTGTGGGCAGAGATCGGGCCTATTAGCTGTTCTTCAAGGGTTCTGGATCTGCCGTCCCAGAAGAATGATTTTCTTTCTGCGATATTGTAAAGAGACTGTGTATTTCTTTTCCCCTGCAGATGGTCATTTCCCAAAGCAACTTCCTGTCCGTCACTCCAGCCCAGTTCAGGATTATGGCAACTGCTACAGGAAATCTGACTTGATGAGGATAATTTAGGGTCAAAAAACAGCTTTTTTCCCAGCATTACTTCAGGAAGCTCCTGGGTATCATAGTAATTGGAGTCCCAATCTATAGCTTCAAATTCTTTCCAGCTGATACCGGAGTCTATTGAAGGTTCAGGCCAGTATTTTATTGGCTTTTTATACTGTTCCACTACTTCTCCATAATCAACACTGTATTTTTGTATGGTGTGTTGCATGAAAAAAAGACTGATGACTCCGAGTAGTAATAGTAATTTAAGATCTGAAAGTTTCATGTTTTTTAATTTAAAAAATGCCTCCTATGGTGGCTGAAAACAGCATATTACTGCTATTGTTAAAGTTGCTGTACATCATTTTTCCTCCTACATACGCATTCTTTATAACCGGAAAGTTGAAATGAAAATTAATGTCAAGCTTAGCCTGCCAAAAGTCTGATGACTGATAGTGATAATTTTCCTGCAGCATCTGATTAATGGATGCTTTACCGGAATTATTAAAAACCGCATTTTTCTTATATACATCCGTTACAGAAACACCAAGAGAAACCGAAAGAGCAAGATTGCTGTCAAAGGTCTTCAGCCATTGGTAGTCTGCGCCATACATAAGTTTATTGAGGGCAATGCTTGAATACGGATTGTTGTACTTTTCATTTTCCCGTATAAAGCCTACAAAAGGCAATAAAGATGATTTTACATGAGCGTTTTCCATCTGGAGAAGTCCTTTAAAAATCCCGTTCGTTATCTGGTGGTTGTATCTTTCTACAGAGCCTATCCGGATATAATTCCTTGAATTTTCATTTAAAAAAAGATTCTCGGTTCCCTTTCTTTCAGTATGGCTTCCATCCAGAAAAAGGCCCCAGGATATCTTATTTTGCTTAAAAAATTTTCCTGCTGAAAAAGTAAGCTGCTGTTCATTAATTTTTGACGCATTCAGATCCGCATACTCGGTAAGAAGTTTGTCGAGACTAAATTTTCTGATTCCGGCTGAAAGATACCAGTTTCTGTTTTCGGCTTCAAATAACTGGAGCTCAGCTCCGTATGACCAGCCTTCATAATAGGCCTGCCGAAGCTTTCCGGAAAGCAATTCATTATAATTGCCCAATCCGCTCATATTGTATATCATCGGGAAGCCTTGATTGCTGACAAAGCTCAGGTAGTGCTTCTGCGTATATTTTTCTGCATTCAGGGAAGCTCCGACCTTAAATTTTTGAAACACCAAAGCATTGGCTCCCAAAGCCAGGGAGAAACTGGCCGTTGTATTTTTAGGCCTTGGATCCACATCACGATAGCTTAGACTCGCCTTGTAGTTCCCGGTAATGCCAACGGTGAAAGAGTGTAATGCCTTTGAATATCCTCCTGAAAATATATAATTCTCAAACCTAAGATCTCCTCCCACACTGTCTGCGGCTACGTAAGGGTAGATGAGGTCATAATCGGCATTCTCATTCCATATTACCCTTTTATTTTTACCTTGAGAATAGGATGCATGACCCCAAACTACTGTTTCAGGATTTAGAATTTGCAGGGTACGGGCTTCCGCACCCCACAAATTGCTTCCTTTTCCTTTTTGCTGAATCCCGTTAGGCGTATCATTATTTTTTGAAAACAGGCTGAATGTGGTGATACTGTATTTTCTGGCTCCCAGAGTGTTGGCGGGATTTACCGTAACCTTATCTTTAAACAGCCGTTCGCAGCTATATTCCTCACGTACTTTCTCAATGATGCCGTCATTGATCTGTGCATGAAGGGATGAGGTTATGAATGACAAAAGAGCAGAGACGGGTAGGAAATATTTCATTTAATTGAATAATGAAGGTTTTACACCATGCTCAAAATCTACTGTAGAATTATGGGTGTCTTTTAAGATGTTTTTGCCTTCTGCTGTTTTTCCGATCACTTTTCTGCGGACAGCTTTTCCAAAACGGTTTTTATCGCCGTCAAAAGAAGCCACGGAAGTCCAGCCCATATCCAGGGAAGGAGAGGTTACCAGCCATTGAAAAGAATCCTGTACGCTTAGGTTGACAGCGTCAGTGATCCATTCATTGGGAATTTTAACCGCAGTTCCGTCCATAGGATAGACATCACCTCCAAATGTAAGATTGTAAGTATAGGTATATGTATTCTGGCTGATCAACGCCTCATTGGTCATTCCCTGAGGCATGCGGGCCAAAGCGTAGGCGTAATATCCCTGTGTATGAATGACCATTTTTTCAAAGACATTCATCATTTTTGGAACTAAAGGATTGTCGATATCATCAGAACCTTCCTTGAATATCTGGAAATCAGCCTGTGAAAGGTTGATGGACGACGGATTGAATTCTTTATGGTTGATCGCATCTTCAGCAATGATAATAGATTCTCCCGGTTTTACCGGATATGTCTGTCCCGTTCCCGGAATTTTGATGATTGCCCCGGCAGAAAAGGTAGTCGTCATAATATTGGGGCTGTAATCCTGTTTCTCATTCGTCATAAAACTTGATTGAATCAACAACATTCCGTCAGCGTATAAAATCTGATCTGTATTATTGGTAATTTTAAAGTATTGATCACCGAAGTACATAGCTCCCTGCGGTGTTTTTGTTCCTGTAAAAAAAACTTCTTCCAGGATCAGATCCCCACTTCCTGCTTTCAATGAAATAGCCACGGTCTTAGTTTGTTCATTACCATTGACAACGACACCGGTCTGCAGACCTCCCACTTTACCTTCAATGGTTCCCGAATCATCAGAATATACAATGCTTCCTTCCACTGAAATGGTATAAGTTCCCGTAGGAAGAACAGTTTTCAATACATTGGTATTGGTAAGTTCCCGGCTGGTACTAAACCCGCTGTTCAGTTCTTTAAAACTGATCTTAAGGTGCTTATATTCTTTAACCTGAATATTGTCGGGAGTCAGTTTAAATTCCAGTTGCAGGGTGGTTTGTGCCTGAGATTCCGGTGCGTCGGAATCAGATGAACATGCTGCAAGACTGACGACAGCACACAATACTAATAGTGTTCTTAATAAATGTTTTAACATAACGTATAAAATTTAAATTGTTATAAATTGAAATTGATTTCCATCCCGAAATAAGGATCATGAGCGCCCTTCCTGTTGATGGTAAACCCATTGATATTGTAAGGCGCATAGTAACTGAACAGCCTGTTTGCGAACATTGAAATTACAACTGCTTTATTCCGGAAGCTTTTTGTTACCTTGAGGTTAAGATTCATTTCCATAGGTCTTCTCGAGGCATTGTACAGATCATTATTCTGAGCGATGATCAATCTTTCAAGAAGAGTTCCCTTCGCGGTCTCAGGATGGAAAGGATAAATATTACCGTTGGGATCCACATAATGACTCGGTACACCGTTCATGGGATCGAGTTTTCTCATAGAATACCACGAAAACTGAAAAGAGGAAGAAAAAATCAGGTCCAGCTTTGGGATGTAAGTGTCCAGCATCAGATTGGTATTCAGAACTTCGTTTACAGAGTTGGGTTCCATTCCATCATACAGCCCGAGATAAGGATAAGGTTTTCCGTTGATAGATATATCACGACCTCTGTATACGGGAAGGCTATTTCCGTACCGGGTTTTGAACCACGCTCCGTTCAGGGTAAAACGGGTATTGATTTTCGGAATTCTGTTTGAAGAATACTGAAATTCTATTCCTTCCTTATCAATGGTACTGCCGTTTCGTTGAGCAGAATAGATGAAGTTTTCGTTAATATTCTGATAGGGAAGTGCATCGACATCCGGCGGAGAAGTTATGCTGCCATGATCAAGCCCTGATGTATCGTATTTTTTGTACTGATACACCGCATATTCGTTCATGGAACGGAATGCATTGTTCATATTTTCCTTAAAAACAGTGACTGACAACTGATGTAATCCCAGGTTGAAATCTAATCTTGCTTCAAATTTTTCATTCACGGCAGGTTCTATTTCAGGATTCTGTGGGTTGTAGATCATCGTTTTATAATTGACTCTTCTGTAATTGGGATTGTCATGAAAATAATTAAGTTGCTGAACATCTTTGTAAATAAGTTCAGGATATAAAAGATTGAGGTCAGGGAATAAACTTTGTTTACCATAACCAAGGGTCAGTGCAAGTTGTGACTTTTGATTCAGAAGGGTAAGTGAAGGCAGGTTCCATTGAAGATTGACCCGCGGATCTGCATACACTTTTCCATGCATTTTGAAATGGGAAGGGATATTCATCATAGAATTACCCCGTAGTCCGAGAGCTAATGTAAGCGTATGCTTTCCTATATGTGCAGCGCTTATGGTCTCGAGGAAGGCCGCTCCAGTACTGTAAGCGGGAATATCACGATATGCTCTGGGCCTGAATGTAGATTTGGGGTCAATAGGTTTGTAGATGTCAAATAATTGCCCTTGTCCCCAGTTTTTACTCAGTTGCCAATCAAACCCTGTATTGATCTCTGTTTTTACTGATGTAACGGTAAACCGGAAGGTATTGATCATTTTAACGAACAGATCCAAAGGTTTTCCATCCACTGTATAATCAGAAATATAGCGTGCTTCCGGATAATAGCCGTCATATTCTCCTTCCGTTCTTGATAAAGGGAAAGCAGTGGCATTTTCCAGCTGGATGAATTTCGTCTGTTTTATTTTATCCAACCTTTGATTGATGGTAGCCTGAACTTCCGTTGATTTGTAAAATGAAGGCTCATTTTTGGTGTAGGTGAAAAGGTTGGAAAGACTGAAGAGGTGATTATTGACTTCATATGAATTGAGCTCTGACAAATCTATATCGGGATCAGATTTTGATCCGTCCAGAGAACCTGTGTAGCTAAGATTGGTCTGCCATCTGGAATTTCCATGATCATGTTTCTTTTCTTTAACCAAAGCAAAATTTGTTGTGATTCTCTTGTAATTTTCCAATCGGTCCCTTGGATCAGATTTAGCATTTAAATAATCAATGCCGAGGTTGATTTTCAGGTCTTTATCTTTATTTTCAAAACCCTTGTTTACTGCAAAAAGTTTACTGTAACCATCTGCTTTAAATCTTGCATTCCATCTGGTTTGTCCTGATTTATTGGTGATCTTCACAATTCCCGAAGTAAGATTTCCGTACCTTACAGAAGGAATTCCTCGAAGAATTTCTACTTTTTCGATCTGATCCGTTGAAATACTGCGCATGTCGACACCGCTTGTGATGTTCAATCTCCTTTTTAAACCGGTATTGGTCTTATCTGTAAAATCATAGGTATATTGAAGGTTGGCTCCCGAATTTAAAGGCGCACCGTCAACCAGAAAGGTCGTTCCCATGGCAGACGTATTGTAGTCGCTGCCGGGATTTCCTGTTTCCCGAAGGCTTATTTTATTGACCTGATTCATGACTGGGTCTGTGGATCTTCCACCCGGTAACAATTCCAGAAGGTCAGTGAAACTGGAAGGCTGTAAATGCTGCATCGCACGTTGACTGATAACAGATGATGAGGTCAATCCTTTGCTTTCTTTTGCCGTAATAATCACTTCTTCAATATTATTCACATTCTCCTTAAGGGAAAACTTAAAAGTATCAGGTTGGGTAACCTGTATCTTTCCGGAATATTGAACATTACCTTTTTTACGTATTTCTATGGCATATTCTCCCGGACTAAGATGTACTGCTGCAAACCCTTTTTCATTGGAAAGGATCGAATACTTCTTATTGCCGGACGAAAGAAAGATTTCATAATCTTTAAGGGGGCTGGATTGGGAATCCTGTACTTCAATGAAAACAGATACGGATCTTTCCTGAGAATTAACGGTCGTCAGTGCAATAAAGAAAAATAAAAAAGTAAAAAATTGAGATCTGGAGGGAAGGTATTGAGCATGGTCTGCCATCGTGCATTATTCTTTCGGCAAAATTAGGAGCCCTGGGAATAGATATCTAATTTTATTTAGAATAATTTAAAATAGTTGATAAAAATCAGTTTAAATCTGTGTATCAAGATTGAAATATTAAATGGTGTGAAGCAGTTTTAATGTTTGTAAGATTTTCGTTATCAATGGTTTTTTTGCCTTTCTTTGTTTTGGTTGTCGATTTATTTCCAATTTAATTTTTTAGAGTTATTTTGTGGAGCAAACCCGTAACAAAAAAGCACTCCAGTAACGGAGTGCCCAAAATTAACTTGAAATGATTTATATGAAGATGGATTAAGGTCTAAAGTTTTACCTTTTTATTAATTGTTTTACCATTGTTTAAAATCATTTGAACTACATAAATTCCTGAGTCTAAGTTTCCTGATTCAAACTGGTCCTTATTCACTTCATGTTGGCGTACCAACGCCCCTGAAATGCTGTAGATGCTAATGTTTTTAATACCGTTGACTGCCTTTGCCTTGATCTGATGATTTTGTGCAAAAATATCTGCATTGTTTTCCGGAGACAGAGTACCCACAGCTTTATTAAACTGAAGATTATAAAACGGAGTCACCACTTCGAATGTATATGTTTGATGATCAAGCGATTTCAGATCAATTCCTCCTGTTTCCAGATATTTTTCCTTTGAAATACTGGCCCGTAAATTTTTGTTCTGATCAAAAATGTTGATGGCTGAAAGCTCCTCCTGATCAATTTTTAATTTTAAAAGATCATTATTTTCCGAATGTACGATTTCTTTCTCCTCAATGACTGTTGGAGTACTTTTGATGTACGGAATCATTTTATTTTCATTGTTCTCCGTAACTTTAAGCAGATAAACTCCATCTTTCAAAGCAGATAAATTTCGGTCAACAGCAGATCTTCCGGCTGCCTTTTCTTTATTGAAATCTGTAATTTCCACTAACTGCATATTTCCAAGGTCGGGCTTAATCTGGGAAGAAGATAAAGGATTGATCTCTGAAGATACATCAGATGCTTTCTTTCCAAAAATAGATCCCGCAATCGCCCATTGATTGAGAAGGCCGCCACTCCTTAAGCTATTGAATTTTGCATTGGAAGCCAGCACAAACGGTATAATGCCTCCCACATGACCTAAAGGTCCCCAATAAAAAGCCTCGAGTTTATATTTGTTCAGATCCCACCACGGATAATATCCTCGTTGCACATCAATTGTTTTAGAAGTATTTTCCGGGGGAATAGCCAGATCAACTGTCGAATGCCCGAGAGTCATCGGGGTTTTATTGTACCAGTTGTATACATCCTTGGGTTGCAGGCATTGTCTGAACACATGATTTTGATTGTTGGTCACTTCATTGATAAAGGTATTGGTAAAAAGCTTTCTCCATATGACTGGGCCCCACAACAGCCCCCCGTTATCCTGAACAACATGATAGGTATAGCGGTCCAAATATTCTGCGGAAATAACTTCTGAGATATTATTGTTGTATGTTCTGAATCCTGTATTATTACAACTATGAAGAACATTGGCCAGGAAGGCGGTAAACGGATAAATATCTTTCTCTAAGACCCCTTTTTTTAAGGTGGTTTCTGACATGTCATACGGTCCGTCGCCCATATAAGCATATTTGAATTTGAGATGGGTCGGATTCGCAGTATTCAGCATTTTGATCGTCGACATAGCAGCATGAGCCCCTTGGGAATAGCCGGTCAGGAAATATTCATCATACCTTTTTACTCCCTGCTGGGCTAAAACTTTATTGGCAGCAGTTACAAAATCAATGGTAGCACCGGCTTCAGTAGCATAATCTACATACGGGTGAACGCCTTCTCCTGTTCCCATTCCAACATAGTCAGGAGCCATGAGAATATAACCATTGAGGACATAAGAAAGCTCAACAACGAAACCGGCAGTTAGAGCTCCCTTAAAATTGGAAGGAACGTTATTTCTGCTATCGGTTGTTCCGTGATCAGATACTACGGTCGACAGTTTATAACCTACATTGGGAAACATAAGTAAGCCGGTTGCTTTTACAAGGATATTGTTCTCATTTTTGGTGTAATAAGTTATTTTATATCCTTTTAAACCGATATTAAAACTATTCAGGTAGCTTACAAAATCCGGAGCATTTTGTTCACCCAGATTATTGGCAATAAAATTAGCTACTCCCTGTGGCGTCAGATCTAGTTTTTGTTCCGCACTTACAAGGTCTCCTGCCTGCTGTGCAAGGTAAAATGGAGCCGTAATACTTAGTAAAAAAAATGTAATTTTTCTCATATTGTCATCTTTTTGATGACTTCAAGATAATATTTTTAATGAAAGTTGAATAATGTTATCATATTAATAATTATTCACTGAATATAATTTCTCAGGAAAGTGAATAAAATAAAAGAGTCTGATCATATGACCAGACTCTTTTTATCTATATTAGTTTGAGTTAAAAGGCGTTAATTCCTGTAATATCTAAACCGGTGATTAACAAATGAACGTCATGAGTACCCTCATAAGTAATTACTGACTCCAGATTGGCAGCATGTCTCATCATTGGGAATTCACCCATGATTCCCATACCTCCGAGAATTTGTCTCGACTCGCGTGCAATGTCAATAGCCATTTTCACGTTGTTACGCTTGGCCATAGAAATTTGAGCCGGACTAGCTTTGTGATCGTTCTTAAGGTTTCCGAGTTGAAGGCATAGTAACTGAGCTTTGGTAATTTCCGTTAAGAATTCAGCAAGCTTTTTCTGCTGAAGCTGGAAGGATCCGATTGGTTTTCCAAACTGTTTTCTCTCTTTGGAATACTGAACGGCAGTACAATAACAATCGATCGCTGCACCGATCACTCCCCATGAAATTCCATATCTTGCAGAATTCAAACAGGATAAAGGTCCTTTCAATCCTGTAACTCCCGGAAGAAGGTTCTCTTTCGGAACTTTTACATCATTGAATACCAGCTCTCCTGTTTTGGAAGCTCGTAAGCTCCATTTATTGTGAGTCTCCGGAGTGGTAAACCCTTCCATACCTCTTTCAACAATTAATCCCTGCACTTTTCCTTCTTCATTTTTTGCCCATACTACAGCAATATCGCAAAGAGGAGAGTTGGTGATCCACATTTTAGCACCATTCAGAAGATAATGATCTCCCATATCTTTAAAATATGTCTCCATAGAACCAGGATCAGAACCATGGTTGGGCTCAGTTAATCCAAAAGATCCGATCATTTCTCCTGCAGCAAGCTTTGGAAGATATTTCTTTTTCTGTTCTTCAGAACCGAATTCGTTGATCGGGAACATCACCAAAGAGCTCTGTACTGAAGCCGCAGAACGTACTGCAGAATCTCCTCTTTCCAACTCCTGCATAATCAGACCGTAAGAAATCTGGTCTAATCCTGAACCACCATACTCAACAGGGATATAAGGACCTAGTGCCCCGATTTTACCCAATTCTCTCATAAGACCTGGAAGATCCGTATGATTTTGGGCTGCCTGGTCAATCTGCGGCATTACAAAACTTTCAACCCAGTCTCTTACAGATTGGCGGATCAGTTTGTGTTCTTCAGTAAGTAAAGCATCAATCCCGTAATAATCAGGGATGCTTGTAAGAGGATAATATGACATGATTTTTTGATTTTGTTAAAAATAACATTTTTCGTGGTGTTCTGAAAGTTTTTTTGAAAACTTATCTTGCGGTTGGTTTTCAGTGATATAAGGGGTTTTTATTCCTTTTTAGTGTGAAATGCTCACTTTTAAGCCTCCTCATCATTTGATATAGGATACTGATGGGTAGCATTATGAACCTTGCTTTTGAATTTATACAGATAAGGAGCTTTGTTGGCTGAGCCATCATAAAGTTTTTCCAGCCTGTCCAGAATGTTAAGGCTTAAAATCTTCCTCTGAAAGTTGTTTCTTCTGAATTTCTGGCCTAAGATTGTCTCATACAACAACTGAAGATCTTTCATGGTAAATTTTTCTGGCAGTAAATTACTGGCTGCCACTTCAGTATTGATATTCATTCTCAGGTATTCCAGACCTGTTTCTATAATTCTGTCATGATCAAAAGCCATCTTTGGAAGTTTGCTGACTTCAAACCATTCACAGCTTTCATTAAAAGCGTCAGGAAAAGTATTCGCCATCGAAAAATCGATAAGACTGCAATATCCTACCGTTACGAATCTCTGAAAAATCCAGTGATCTTCAGGAACTTCTATTCCTTTGTTTTTCAAAAGGATCTGATGTACATTGTTTTCGGTACGGTCTATTCTTCCAAATGTATGAAATTGCTTTAAAAACAAATCTTTCAGGTGAGTTCTTTCGTATAAAACTCTTTCTGCAGCCTCCCGAAGATCTTCATCGTTGAAAACAAACCCGCCAGGAAGCGACCATAAGTCCAGGTCATGATACTTTAAAAGGAGTACTTTCAAAATATTGTTATGAAACCCGAATATGGTACAGTCTACTGATATGTGGGCAACAAAATCTTTGGTGTCTATCAGTTCCTGAAGTGTTTCTTTACTTTTTGTGTCTTTGATTTTCATGGTTGTAAAAATAAAACTATTTTCTAAATTTTCTTTTTTGTGATGCTAAAATATATCAAACTAATCACAAAAAGAAGAATTACAGATGTTAAAATATATAACGGATAAAAATTCAAAAGTTGCTTCCCAAATAATACAGACATGATAATAGAACTTACTGAGCTGCCTAATGATGAAAAAATTACGATAAGCGAAGTAAAAAGGTTAACCTTATCCTTACCAACCTGTGCAATCATTTTTGAATTGATGACAGGGTAGAGCGGAGATAAAAACAGGCCAACTATCGGAAACAAAAAAAGGATTAATCCTGAATCTTCAGCCCCGAAATACTGTATCCCCAAAATAACACCCAATACAAAGATGATGAAAACCATACACGAAATATAATAACCTTGTAAAGGAAATCTACGGATAATATTAGCAGTGAAGGTTCTTCCTGCATAAGAAAATATAGCAAGAAACGATGTGGCCTGAAGAGCAAAGAATGAATTGACTTTCAAATGGTTTTTATAAAAAGACGGCAGCCAGGAATTAAATCCCTGTTCCACAAAAACGATACAAAAGATGACAGCCAGAAACAGCACAACTCCGGGAGTCATAAAGCCTGATAATTCAGAAAATATAGTTTTATTTTCCAGAGGTTGCGACTCAGAAATTTCAGATTTTGACAAAAGAAATATGGTAACCGCAGACACAACAGCAATCATCAAAAAACCAAATTTCCAGCATTCAGAATACCGACTGGAAATCAGCCAGCCAAATCCTGTATTCACCACAAAAATTCCGATCATAAATGAAGCCTCCACACTGCTCATCGTTTTGGCCAGCGCTTTTTCATCCGAAATATTATTCCTGATAATCCCGAAGACACAAATTTTACCAATGGCAAAACAGGCTCCTATAATGGCAAACCAAACCTTATAAAACCAAAAATGAGCAATAAAAGGCAGTAAGCAGCAACAAAATCCAACGATCGTCAAGGCCAGAATCAATGCTTTCTTAGTTCCGGTCTTATTGATGAAACTTACTGCAAAAAGAGAGATAAAGGCAATGGGCAGATCTTTAAATGATTCCAGCAATCCCAGTTCGGTATAGGTTATTTTAGCTTCTGAAAGCTGCAGAATAATAAGTCCCATACAATTTAAAACCATTGAAAAAATCAGAAAAGTAAGTTTAAGGGGAAGTGAAATACGGGAAAGCTTGGCGGTCATTTTGGGGATGTACTTTTTTAGTTTTTTCTGATTTTTTATGAAATATTAATGCGAAGATAGGGCTTCTAACCCTTAAAAATAAAAGAAAAATTAAAATATTTGTGAATGTAATGTTAATTATATGAAAAAAAATATATTTTTATTGTCTCATTTTGAGAATTAAACAATAACTGTATATGAATGTAAGAATATCAAGAAGCTTAGGATTGGTGGCTGTCCTCTATTTTACGGCCAACTTCAGTGCCCAGACCAAGGTGAAGGACACGCTTTCTAAAGAGAATAAAATAGACGAGATTGTAGTGATCGGGTATGGTACTCAGAAGAAGAGTAACGTCACCGGAGCTATAGCAAGTATTAAGGCCAGTGACATCGAAAACATTCCGGCCGGTAAACCGGAGCAGGTATTGCAGGGTAGAGCTGCAGGGGTTTCTGTAGTGACGAATTCCGGGCAGCCGGGAGCGCCGGCAACAGTGCGTGTGAGAGGTATTACCAGTTTCGGGGCAGGAAGTAACAGCCCTCTGTGGGTGGTCGATGGTATTGTGGTAGACAATATCGGCTGGCTTAATCAGTCGGATATTGAAAGTATCGAAGTCCTGAAGGACGGAGCTTCATCAGCAATTTATGGAGTTTCTGCGGCAAAAGGAGTAATTCTTGTGACAACCAAAAAAGGGAAAAAAGGTAAGCTGAGTCTTTCTTATAATGGTTTTTTCGGAGTTTCAAATACGGCTAAAAAACTGGATCTTCTGAATGCTTCCCAATATGCACAGATCATCAATGAGGGTCTGGTAAATGACGGAGGTGCACCGAGATTTTCAAACCCGCAATCATTGGGACAAGGGACCAACTGGCAGGATACCATTTTCGGAACAGGGGAAAAATCTTCCCATGAAGTAAGTATTACAGGTGGGAATGATAAGTCAAGTTACTACACATCCTTCGGATATTTTGATCAGAAAGGTATTGTAATGAGCGACATTTCCTATTATAAAAGGATCAATGCCAGATTCAATTCCAGCCATAAAGTAACAGATTATTTGACCATAGGACAGACATTTGCCTACACGCATACCAAGTCTCAGGGAATCAGTGCTAACGAAGAGTTTGGAGGCCCTTTAGCTTCTGCAGTGAATCTGGATCCCACAACTCCGGTGGTGGTAACAGACTGGTCTGCAGTAGATCCAAGTGGTTATACCAATCCTTATATCATTCGTGACCCCAATGGTAATCCTTATGGAATTTCCCGTTATGTGAATAACGAAATGACGAATCCAAAGGCTTTCCGCCACATCCAGCAGGGAAATTACAGCTGGTCTGATGATTTTGTAGGGAATGTTTTTGCGGAACTTAAGTTTCTTAAAAACTTTACCTTTAAATCAAGCCTGAATGGTAAAAAATCATATTGGGGAAGCCGGGCTTTTACTCCGAAATATTATTTAAGTCCCAATTACAACAATACAAGCTTCAACAGCCTGAATAAAGTGGATGAAAATAAATTTGAGTGGAGTATGGAAAATACGTTGACCTATCAGAATAAAATCGGAGACCACAACTTCAGTATATTGATAGGACAGGGAGTTTATCGGTACAATATTGCAGGAGGTACAAGCCTGACATATACCAATTTACCTGTTGACCGTTGGCAGGATGCCTCTTTCAATTTTACGATTCCCCAGGATGATATTACGGCAACAGGGTGGGACGGAATTCAGACCCGTAAAGCATCTTATTTTGGGAGGATTATTTATGATTATGCCGATAAATATTTATTTACAGGTACCATTCGTAGAGACGGATCATCAAAATTTGCTACCAATAAGCACTGGGGAACATTCCCTTCTTTATCGTTAGGGTGGAATGTCCATAAAGAGAACTTCTGGCCGGAAAATAAAGTCATTAATAATTTGAAACTGAGAGGTGGTTACGGAGTATTAGGAAATGACGAAATGTCCAACTTTCAATATGCCAGTTTCATGGTTTCAGGAAGCAATTATACCAATTCCGGAAATAATATTATTATCGGATATGCGCCGAGTACAATGGAAAATCCTAACCTTAAATGGGAACAGACCAGCCAGCTGAATATTGCAGCAGATTTAAAGTTATTCAACAATTTTACGTTAACGGCAGACTGGTATAAAAAGAAAACGGTTGATATTCTCAGAAGAGTAAATATCCCGGGTTATGTAGGAGTACCTGAATTACCTTGGGCAAATGTCGGTGATATGGAAAATACAGGGTTAGAGCTTGAACTGGGCTTTAAGAAGAACTGGAATGATTTCGGAATATCAGTGAACGGAAATTTTGCAACAATTAAAAACAAAGTTTTACGATTAGAAGATGATATTGACTACTTTAATCTTGCTTCCTTTCAAACGATGGGAGCTGTATCCAGAGTAGCTGTAGGGCAACCTTACGGATCATTCTACGGACAAACCTATAGCGGTGTTTTCCAGAACCAGGCGCAAATCGATGCTTATGTTAACTCAAACGGGACCAAATTATTACCGAATGCAAAGCCGGGAGATTTTATCTGGCAGGACAACAACGGAGACGGTAAAATTGATGAAGAGGATAAAGTAAATCTGGGAAGCTCTATTCCGAAATATACTTTCGGTCTTACCATCAATTTGAATTATAAAAACTTTGATTTCATGATGTTTGCCCAGGGGCAGGCCGGAAACAAAATTTTCCAGGGCTTAAGACGATTGGATTTACCGGATGCCAATTACCAGACAAAAATTTTGGATCGCTGGACGGGAGAAGGTTCCACCAACGATAATCCGAGAATTACCCGTAATGATCCCAACCATAATTACTCATGGATGTCTAGCTACTACCTTCAAAAAGGAGATTATGTTCGTCTGAAGATTATTCAGCTGGGATATACGCTTCCACATGATGTGACGAGCCGCTTTGGAATGAATAAAGTGAGACTTTTTGTAACCGGAGAAAATATATTGACCTTCACAAAATATACAGGTTATGATCCTGAAATTGCGGGAAGAAATAATTCTGAGCAGGATATCATTGGTGTAGACAGAGCTTACTATCCGCAAGCCAGAACATTTATGATAGGGGCAAATATTCAATTTTAATACCTAATTACATGAAAAATAAGAATTTTATATATAAAGGACTGGCTATTACTTTTTTAACAGGTTTAAGCTTTAGTAATATCGCCTGCAGTGATTCATACCTGGATGATGTACAGAATTCAGGAGCTTTTAATACTGATTTGTACTTTCAGAATGAGCAGCAATCTTTTAGTGCACTGGTTTCCGTGTATGATATTTTGAGAAAATATTCAGGAGGATTCGAGAATACCGTTACTTTTTTTAATGCAGGGTCCGATGATTTTTATTCCGGTGGGGGAAGTTCCAGTGATGGAGCCGGTATTCAGGGAATAAATAATTATATGATCAACCCCAATACCATGCCTGCGAGTTACTGGAAAGATTTTTATCAGGGAGTAGCACGTGCTAATCTTTTAATAGAAAGAGTCCCGGGCGCTTCTATGAGCGATGATCTTAAAAAGAGATATATTGCCGAGGCGAAAGTTCTCCGGTCTTTATACTATTTCGAATTGGTAAGAATGTTTGGTAATATCCCGATAATTCTGAAGACATTGAAGTTCAACGATGATTACTGGCATATTCCGCAGGCCAAACCAAGTGACGTGTATGCACAGATAGAAAACGATATCAACGCAGCTATTCCGGACCTGATGATGACGGCCAGTGGTAATGATAAAGGTAGAATCACCCAAGGAACAGCAAGAGCCATATTAGGGAAAATATATCTTTATGATAAAAAGATGCCTGAAGCCGCAGCCCAGTTCGCAGAAGTGAATGGCACACCCGGCGGAACCAGCCAGTACGGATATAAACTGGTGGCCAACTATGCAGACCTGTTTAAAGTAGGGCCGGAAACCTCCGATCCTTATAAATTTTCAACAGAATCTATTCTTGAAGTAATGCATACCAACAAAGGAAACTCAGATTGGGGGTTCTGGGGACAGGGTAAAGATGAAGGTAATTCTATCAATGTAATGGTATGCCCGCGTTCTTATTCTTTAAAAAATATTCCAAATAATGATGCTCCGGATATCTTTTCAGGATGGGCCTTCAACACGGTGACGGATGATTACGTTACCTTTATGCAGGGAGATCCAAGGTTAAATGTAACAGTTTTCAATGCTAAACAATTGGTTGCTGACGGGAAAGCTTCTTACAGCCCGGCCTTTGCAGATACCGGTTATTTTCTGAATAAATATTTACCTACCAATGCATTAAAAAGCTCACTTCCCGGACCGGCAGAACTTAACTTCAGACAAAACTACATTGCGATACGTTTAGCCGATACTTATCTGATGGAAGCAGAAGCATTGGGAGCCTCCGGAGGAAGAGCTCAGGCTTTGCTGGATGCAGTAAGAGCCAGAGTAGGTCTTGCCTCAGTACCTGTTTCACTACAGGCTATTAAAGATGAAAGGCGAAGAGAACTTGCAGGGGAAGGACACCGCTGGTTCGACCTTGTACGATGGGGAGATGCACCTTCCAAACTGGCCTTTAAAGGATTTAAAAGTGGCAAAAACGAAATTTTACCGATTCCGTTTAATGAATTGCCGAATACCTCTTTAAAACAAAATCCTGGCTACTAACCATGAAGTTTCACAACTTATATAGTTTCTTTAAAGGTACTGCACTGCTTTGCGGTGTGGTACTTTTTCCTTTATCGTGTACTTCCTTGGCTCATAACAAAGGAAATGAAATTCAGTATTGGCTTACAAAAGGAGATGAAAGCGTAAAATTGCAGCGACAGACTCCCATCAGATTTGGAAATACATCCGATACCTTTCAGAATATTGAAATTGATGCAGATCAGAAGTTTCAATATATTGATGGCTTCGGATATACATTGACAGGTGGAAGTGTGGACGTGATCAATCGCCTGTCTCCTGCTAAAAGGAAAGCTTTGCTTAACGAACTTTTCGGGAAAGATGAAAATTCAATTTCAGTCAGCTATTTGCGGTTGAGCATAGGCGCTTCAGATCTTGACAGTGAAGTATTTTCATATGATGACCTGCCTTCAGGGCAGATTGATGTGGAGCTTTCAAAATTCAGCCTTACCAGGGATAAAAATCTGATGGCGATGCTGAAAGAAATTTTAACCATTAACCCCGATATTAAAATCATTGCTGCACCGTGGTCGCCACCGGTCTGGATGAAAGATAACGGAAAAACAAAAGGAGGAAGTCTGAAACCCGAATTTTACAGAGCATATGCCAATTACTTTGTGAAATATATTCAGGAAATGAAAAAAGGAGGGATAAAGATTGATGCCATCACTCCTCAGAACGAACCTTTGCATCCCGGAAATAATCCGAGCTTATATATGCCGTCTGCCCAACAGGGAGATTTTATTAAAAATCATTTAGGACCGGTTTTTAAAACAAACGGGATCACTACAAAAATTGTAATCTACGATCACAATTGTAACAAACCGGAATATACTATTGATATGTTAAAAGATCCGGAGGCGTACCAATATATCGATGGATCAGCTTTTCATCTTTACGAAGGGGAAATTTCTGCATTAACAACAGTTCACAATGCTTTTCCTGATAAAAATCTGTACTTTACCGAACAATGGACAGGTTCCAAAGGAAATTTTAACGATGACCTCAACTGGCATACTAAAAACGTCATCATCGGTTCTATGAGAAACTGGAGCAAAACCGCCCTGGAATGGAACCTTGCCAATGATCCTCAATATGGCCCCCACACCGAGGGTGGCTGTACAGAATGTAAGGGCGCAATCACGGTCTCCGATAGTGAAAATTTTACAAGAAATGTTGCCTATTATATTATTGCTCATGCCTCTAAATTTGTTCCTCCCGGCTCCAGGAGAATTGCTTCTTCACAGACAAAAAATCTTTCAACGGCTGCTTTTATGACTCAATCTGGGAAAATAGTGGTCATTGTTCAGAATGAGGCCGAGGATGATGAGCATTTTAATATTAAATTTGCCGGGAAATACGCAGCTGTAACAATTTCAGGAAAATCGACGGCAACTTATATTTTTTAATCAAACAGAAATTAACATCGCATGAAATTCAGACCCGACACTATCATTCAGCTTTTTGCAGCCTCAATAGTACTGTTATCGTTTACCGATTGTACATCAGCTAAAGTTGATTCCGGCAGAAAACTGATCTGGAGTGATGAGTTTAACGGAAAAGGACTGCCTGATTCGTCAAAATGGAATTATGATGTCGGAGGAGGAGGTTTTGGAAATGAAGAAGCCCAGTTTTATACCAAAAACAGACCCGAAAATGCCAGAATGGAGAAAGGGAATCTGGTGATTGAAGCCAGAAAAGAAAATTGGGAGCATAATAAATACACTTCTGCAAGGCTTTTAACCAAAGGAAAATTCTCTTTTCAGTACGGAACTGTTGAGGTCCGGGCAAAGTTGCCAAAAGGTCGCGGAACCTGGCCGGCGATATGGATGATGAGTGAAAATATGAAGAAATGGCCGGATGACGGTGAGCTTGATATTATGGAACATGTGGGTTATCATCCGGGGTATATCCATGCATCGGTTCATACCAAAAAATATAACCATATTCAGGGAACCCAGAAAACAGACACCCTTTTTGTAAAAGATGCCAGCGAAAAGTTCCATGTATACAAAGCTTCATGGACACCTGAGAAAATTGATGTCTATATTGATGATAAAAAATTTTTCACTTATGAAAATAAAGAAAAAACCGGCGAATCATGGCCGTTTTACCGGCCGTATTTTATCATCTTAAACCTTGCTGTCGGCGGCTTCTGGGGCGGAAAAGAAGGGATAGACGAAACTATCTTTCCACAAAAGTATTATATAGACTACGTAAGGGTCTATCAAAATAAATAATGAAAAAGGAGACAAGCTTGTCCAAAAATAAAAAAATCATGAGAAAACTAATTGTAAGTTGTTTTGTAGTAGGTATTGTTTTCAATGCCAATGCTCAGAATTATTGGAAGAAAAATGCAGGAAAAACAGCTAAAGTAATCCTTACCAATTCCAAGGCAAATGAGAAAATGGCGGATAAGGGTATAGTGAAATTTGAACCATTCGGGCAGCCTAAAGAAACAGAGGCCTGCATTTTTGTAGCACCCAAATTTAAATATCAAAAGTTAATCGGAATCGGGGGAGCTATTACAGATGCTTCAGCCGAAACTTTTTACAAAATGCCCAAGAATAAACAAAAAGAAATTCTGGATGCTTATTATGGGAAAAACGGTCTGGGCTACACTGTTGTTCGTACCAATATGAATTCCTGCGACTTTTCCAGTGACTCTTATACCTATGTAGAAGACAATGATACTTCTCTGAAGTCTTTTAACCTTGCGCACGATGAAAAGTATAAAATACCGATGATCAAGGAAGCTCAGAAAGCCATCGGTAATAATTTTACCTTTTATTTTTCGCCCTGGAGCCCTCCGGCCTGGATGAAGTCGAATAAAAGTCTCTATAAAGGAGGAAGACTGGAAAACCAATATTACCAGACCTGGGCGGATTATTATATTAAATTCATTAAAGAATATGAAAAAAGAGGGATTAATATCTGGGGATTAACGGTTCAAAATGAACCCATGGCCACCCAAAGCTGGGAGTCCTGTATCTATACAGCAGAAGAAGAGGGTGATTTCCTGAAAAACAATCTCGGACCAACGCTTTGGAAAAATGGATATAAAGATAAAAAAGTGATGATCTGGGATCACAACAGAGATTTAATCTATCAAAGAGCAACAACAACCTTAAGCGATCCTGAAACATCAAAATATGCCCATGGAATAGGATACCACTGGTACGAAACCTGGAACAACAAAACTCAGCTTTTTGATAATCTGGCGGAAACGCACAGAGCTTTCCCGGACAAGTTTCTGGCTTTTACAGAAGGCTGCAAGGAACAGTTTACTATGGATAAAATTGAGGATGTAAGCCTTGGTGAGCTGTACGGAAAAAATATGCTGAACGATTTCAACAAAGGAAATGCCATGTGGACCGACTGGAATATCCTGTTAGATGAAACAGGAGGCCCTAATCATAAAGGAAACTTTTGTTTTGCCCCGATCATTGCCAATACCAAAACAGGAGAAGTATTGTATACCTACGAGTACTATTATATCGGGCATGTCTCAAAATACATCAGGCCGAATGCTCAGAGGGTAGGAAGCTCTTCCAACAGAGCAGCACTTACCTCAAGTGCATTTATGAATGAAAACGGACAACTGGTCACCGTGATCATGAATGATTCAGACAACGATATAGAAACCAATCTCTGGATCGAAGGAATGGCTGCCAGATTAAAGGCACCTGCCCATTCTATTCAGACTGTAGTTTTATAATCTCATATTAATATTATTTTGTAGAAGAATCGGCGGCCTCGAAGAGGCCGCCGATTTGATTATTTTATTGTTGATTTTCATATGAATCATAGTCATACTGATTACCCAACCCCAAAAAAGAAACCCATGAAATTATAATCTCATGGGTTTTTATATATTCTAAAAACGAATTATCGTATCGTCAGATTTGAGAACAGATTAGTTTTCAGCATCATATTTACTGATTACTTTCTGAGTAACTCCTGAGCTGCTGAAACCTCCGTCATGGAAAAGGTTCTGCATGGTTACTTTTTTCGTAAGATCAGAGAATAAAGTGACACAGTAATCTGCACATTCAAGGGCAGTAGCATTTCCTAGTGGAGACATATCTTCTGCATATCCTAAGAATCCTCCGAAACCTTTCACACCGCTACCTGCAGTAGTCATTGTAGGTGACTGAGAAACTGTATTTACACGTACCTTTCTTTCTCCCCAATAATTTCCGAAAGTTCTCGCAATACTTTCCAGATAAGCTTTGTTGTCAGACATATCATTATAATCAGGGAATGTTCTCTGAGCTGCAATATACGTAAGAGCCAAGATGCTTCCCCACTCATTCATACAGTCTTTTTCCCAGGCAACACGCATTACTTTATGGAAAGAAACTGCTGAGATATCCCAACCTTTTTCCAACCAGTCGTAGTTCATTTCCGTATAGTGTTTTCCTTTTCTTACATTGATAGACATTCCGATAGAATGAAGGATAAAGTCAATTTTACCGAATTTTGCAACAGCAGCATCAAAAAGTTTTTCAAGATCTTCGATAGAAGTAGCATCAGCACCTATCACTTCAGAGCCTGTTTTTTCAGCTAAACCATTAAGTTCTCCCATTCTCAAAGCAATAGGAGCATTGGATAAGATGAATTCTGCACCTTCCTCATGGCATCTTTCAGCAACTTTCCATGCGATTGATTGTTCATTAAGGGCTCCAAAAATAATTCCCTTTTTGCCTTTAAGTAAACCGTATGACATAATTTTTTAATGTTTATTATAGTACAAATGTAGCAATAATTGTGGTTATGACATAATAAAAATGGAGCCTTATCAATTATAAGACTCCATTTTCTTGAAAATATTTATATGACTGAATTTTTAATTGGTTTTCTTGTTCCATTCTGCTTTCACATCCTCTGCCGCGTCTTTAGTTTTTTCCCAGGCTTCATCCGCTTTATCTTTGATGTCTTCCCAGGCGTCGGATACATTAGCTTTTACCCTGTCTAGCCAGTCTTCTTGATTAGCTTCCTGATCATTATCCCTCTTTTCATTAATATAATCTTTGGCTCTGTCTGCCAATTCATTGATTTTCCATTTTGCTTTATCTGCAGCATTTTGTAAAGAATTTTCTGCGTTGTTTACTGCATTTTCGGCTTTATTATAATCTGAATTGTTCATAATACTATAAATTTGGTTTGGTGCTAATGATTAAACAATAACCATTCCTAAAATTCAATCATTTTGTTAAACTTTTCACAATATTTTGTTATAACTTTCTAAATCAATGCTTCATTTATTATAACAATTAATATTTATGGAAAAAAAACGTTGTGGATGGTGCGAAAAAGATGATCTGTACAGAAAATATCATGATGAAGAGTGGGGTACGCCTGTATATAATGACCGTATTTTGTTCGAATTTCTGATTCTTGAAAGCTTTCAGGCGGGACTAAGCTGGTATACAATTCTGTCTAAAAGAGATAATTTCAGGAAAGCATTTGACCATTTTGATTATAAAAAAATTGCTGTCTACGATAGTCAAAAAATAGAAGAACTGATGAATGATGCCGGAATCATCAGAAACCGGCTGAAAATATTGTCCGCCGTTACCAACGCCCAGAAGTTTATGGAAGTGCAGAAAGAATTCGGAAGCTTTTCAGAATACATCTGGGGTTTCGTGAACGGAAAACCTTTAGACCAAAAGCCAAAAACTCTGTCTGATATTCCTGCTACCACTGATTTATCTGATTTTATTGCCAAGGATCTGAAAAAGAGAGGATTCAAATTTATGGGATCAACCGTTGTATATGCTCATATGCAGGCTACGGGTATGATCAACGATCATATTGAAAGTTGTTTCAAGAGATTGTGATAAATTTTATTTTGTTTAAATTTATGTGTGGTTTTTTATTAATGATATAATTGTGTTTTTTTAACTGATAACAACGTGTCTATGGTGTGTATGATGTGGATGTGTTGTAAGTGGTTGATATTTAATTATTTTTCAATATTTAGTGAATAGAAATTTCATTAATCACAAGTAAGTGGATTAATTATGATATTTGTAATTTAATTAGGTATTTATTAAATATTTTGTATATTTGCATCCGCAAAAAACATAAGTGGTGCAAAAAAATTATAAACTTCAGCTTGGCCTTCTCTTTTTACTGATACATATTTTTGTCTGTGCTCAGGTGGGGATTGGTTTACCTGATCCGGATCCATCTGCAATGCTTCAGATTGCTTCAAAAAGTAAGGGAGTTCTTTTGCCAAGTGTTGCTTTAGCATCATCTACAGATAATACTACGGTTCCTGCTCCTGCAGACGGATTGATTGTATGGAACAATGGAAACGGAAATTTAAAGGAAGCCGGATACTATTTTTGGTACAGTTCCAAATGGAACAAATTCTCAACCAGTACATCTGAGACAAATAAAGGTGATGGTGGAACAGGCTGGAATACAACCGGAACAAATACAGGTAATTATTCAGGATCTGATACGAACCTTTCATTAGGAACGAAAACCCGGGATGATCTTATTTTTAAAGTCAATGCTTCCACAGCAGGAAGACTTGGAGTTGATAATTCTGTGAGTTTAGGGCTGGGAGCCAATGCAGGGCAAAACGGAATTGCAATAGGAAGCTCAAGTTCTGCATTTCAGGGTGTATCTATCGGGAGTGCTGCGTCAGTTTCAGCTAACGATGCCCTGGCAATCGGAAATAAATCAGCTGCCGGTGCATTTAAATCCATTGCTATCGGATATAACGCACAAACCAGTAAAAACGAATCCACGGCCATTGGAAATCACGCTTCTGCCGGAGGCTTTCAGTCGATCGCAGCAGGGTATGGCGCGAAAACAAATACAAACAGCGAGACCGCTTTAGGATATAATGCTGTTACCAACAGTGAAAATTCAACAGCTGTAGGTTCTGGAGCTAATGCTTTAGGACAATATTCAACAGCGATAGGATATGGAGCAACTACCTCACAGGCCAATACCATTGTGCTGGGGAATAATAATGCAAATGTAGGTATTGGTACGGGGGCTCCGAATATTTCTGCAAAACTTGATGTGAACGGACAGTTCAAGTTAGGAGAAAAAGGAAGCGTACAGAAGAACCAGATTAGCTTTGAAGTGTGGCCGGATGTGTCTCTTAACAACATACCTCCGGGAAAATCTGCCACTTTGGAGATTCCTATTCCGGCAGCATCGAAACCGGGTTCCACGAGAGCCGTTGTCGTTGTTTCTCCGGCAGGAGATTTTGCAGGCAATTCAACGTTTTCAATTTCCAACCCAAGAATGACCTCTACTTCCGGTATTACGGTTAATCTGACCAATATTTCAGGAAGTGCTGGAAGCTTATACTCTGGCCATTTTTATATAATGATCAATGAGTTTTAATTTGAATAATAAGTTTTATTATAGTTGATATGGTGTGAAGGACTTCCGGTTTTGGAAGTCCTTTTTTATTAAAGCAGGTGTTTTAGTTTGATTTACGGGATTGAATTTCCTTTGTAACATCCTTTTTACTCTTCCATATAGCCCAGTTCATGGGAATAAAAAACAAAGGCAAGACACTCACAAAAGTGAATCCATGTTTTACCGTAGCATATACGGAGGTTCCGATCATACATCCGATCAAAACACAATAGGAAATATGTATACTTGATCGTTTTTTTTCTTCTTTAACTAATTCCTCAAGAGATAAATCAGAAAGCTTGGTCGTTTTCATATTAATGTTGGTTTTTAGGTTTTTAGTTTTTGCTAATTTAAAAAAAAGCACAAAGTACGGATTGAAAATTCATAAGAAAATGAACCGTGGCACACAAATATATCCTAAAGTGTAGTGAATATTTGAAGGGTTTTAGTTCAATACAATAAAAAAGCTATCCTCAGTGAGAATAGCTTGCATTTATAAAAAACGGAGTAATTTCTTACTTAATAATTCTGTCAAGTACCCAGGTAATCAGGTTTTTTTCAGACGCATGGTGATCTGCAGAGAATTCTCCACGTCTTCTGTTGGCAATAACATTGTTTACCGTGATTGCTTTATGCCCTAATAATTTTGAAAGAGCATAGATTGCAGAAGTTTCCATTTCAAAATTGGTAATTCCAAGATCATTTAATGTTTCTAAGAATTGATCATCCACTGCTTTCAGACGAAGCTGTCTCCCCTGTGGTGCGTAGAATCCGGGGAATGTCGCTGTATTCCCGTGGTATTTGGCGTCCTTATAATATTCACCCATTTCCTCTGCCCAGTCAGAGAAGTAAAGCATAGGCTTGATTCTTTCGTACGGGAATCTCTCTAAAAAGCTTTTGGAGAACTCATTCTCAAAGTTATAATCCTGATAGAAATGCATCAAACCGTCTAAACCTACTACATTTTGTGTAACCAGCATATTGTCTACCTGCACATCAGGGTTTACACTTCCGCAAGTTCCCATACGGAATAGCTCAAGCGCTTTATGTTCTGTTTTGAATTCTTTGTTCTTAAGGTCGATATTCACCAAAGCATCCAGTTCGTTCATTACGATATCGATGTTTTCGGTACCAATACCTGTCGACATTACCGTAATTCTTTCTCCACGAAGGGTTCCTGTATGGGTATAGAATTCTCTTTTATTTTTTTTGATCTCTACTGTATCAAAATAAGTTGAAACTTTTGCTACTCTGTCCGGATCCCCTACAAGAATAATTTTGTCGGCGATATCTTCAGGTAAAAGGTTCAGGTGGTATACACTTCCGTCTTCATTCAGAACGAGTTCTGAGGCAGCAAGTTTATTAAGCATAATATGTATATTTTTTGTTCTTTTAATTAATAACAATAGCTTCTTTATAAGGCGAGGCCATTACCTGGATGATAGAATCATAGTCCTCAACAATTCTTCTCTGTCCGCCCATTATTTCATATACTGTAATGGTTGTTTTTTCAAAATTTTTAGGATCCTTTCTCTGGGAAGTGATTTCGTAGAAATGATTATCTTTTTTTAAAATAGAGATCAGCTCTTCTTTTGTAGAATTGTTAGCCTGCAACATTCCCGGAAACTCCATGACAACATCTTTAAGATCGGTATAATTTTTATAACGTTTGATTTCTCCATTGGAGTATACATACACATTAGGAACATTCTTATCCTTTTCAAGGCGCACCAGATAATAATCGTTGCCTTTTTTCTCCGCATAAACGGCCATTTCCTCAGGCTTCGTCTGTGTTTTTTCCTGAGTTTTTTTCTTTTGTGAAAATGCAGTCAGAGAAAGGAAGCTTGCTGCTAATGCAAACAATAGTTTTGTTTTCATAATTTTATTTTAGTTTTTTTGATGTTTTGAATTTAATGTCAAATATCCTCTCCCAATAACTTTCCTCATTATTTTAACGGTAGGTGGAATAAACCGATCTTTTAAGAATAATGAATTTGATTTCGGGGTTTAAAATTAGTGAAAAATATTTTATCTGAATCATAAACATTTTTTAATCTGCTATTAAAGTTCAGATAATATGTGATTAATACTTTTGCCGCTAAAAATTCATGAGAACATATCCACTGCTTGTTGTTATCCTTTTGACAGGATTTGCAGTAATGTCTTTCAATCCTGTTGACCACGGAAAAGAAACGGAGACTACATTTATAAACAAGGGTTTAACTGATTTTAAAGGACAGCTTGAACAGCTGAAAGCAGATGTGTATCAATTTTCTGAAGACCGGATCTCTCTCGAAGAACTACAAAAATCATTTCGTCGTACCAGAAATTCATTCAAGGAAATAGAATTTTATATTGCCTACCATTATCCTGAATTTACCAAGACGCATCTTAATGCAGCCCCTTTATTCCACATCGAAGCTGCAGGAACATCAGCTTATACACTTCCTCCAGAAGGTTTACAGGTTTTGGATGAACTTATTTTTTCAGAGGAAGCGGATGATGAAAAAGAAAAGATGAAAACCATTACTGATTTTTTATACAACAGCTATTCCGGTTTCTATCTAAGTGCCATGAAAAATGGCTTAAGTAAGGGTAACAATAAAACCTTACCGTTGCGTATTGAACTTATCAGAATATATTCACTGGGAGTGACAGGTTTTGATACTCCGGGATCACTGAACATTTCAGAAGAAACCGCTCATGCGCTCTCAGGAATGCAAAAATACCTCAATGATGATGCTTATTTTAAAAACTATAACACCGGGAAAGTAAACCAAACCTTGTCGGATGCAATTATGTATCTCGCAGAAAATAAAGATTTTGAAACTTTTGACAGAATTCAATTTTATAAACAATATATACAACCTCTCTATCAGGAATTAGGAAGCTGGGATGGCCGGCCGGACGACCTGAAAGAATTCTCCGGCTGGAATGTAGGAAATAAGGACTTTTTCAGCAGTGATTTTCTGGATCCGTATTTTTATACGGTATTAAAATCATCGGAAGATAATGCTCACCTTCGGCAGCTTGGTAAGTCTCTGTTTTATGATCAGAATATAAGCGGTAATGGTAAAATGAGTTGTGCAACCTGTCATCTTCCCGAAAACGCCTTTACAGATCTTAAAGCAAAATCTCCAAGCAATGTAGAAGGAAAAAATGTTCTGCGCAACTCGCCAAGCCTTTATAATGCGGTTTTTGCCAAAAGATTTTTTTATGATCTTCGCGCTTTTTATCTGGAACAGCAGGCTGAACATGTCATTTACAATGAAGAAGAATTCAATACCAGCTACGGGAGTATTATTCAAAAATTAAAAACCAAACCTGAATATAAAAAAGCATTCCGAAAGGCATTCAAAGACGGAGAAATTAATAAAGAAAATTTTTCAAAAGCCTTAAGTTCGTATGTTGCTTCATTATATTCCTTCAACAGTGATTTTGACCGTTTTATGAGAAATGAAAAAGAGGTATCCGATGATGTAAAAAAGGGATTCAACCTATTTATGGGAAAAGCAGCATGTGCCACTTGTCATTTTGCACCTCATTTTTCAGGATTGGTACCACCGTTCTTTAATGAAAATGAATCAGAAGTGTTGGGCGTTACAACAAAACCTGTCAAACAGCTTCCTGTTGAACTTGACGGAGATATGGGAAGAGGAAACAGTCCTGTAAAAAAGGAAAAATCCTGGATCTATGATTATTCTTTCAAAACTGTAACGGTGAGAAATATTGCCCTTACAAAACCCTATTTTCATAACGGTGCTTTTAATACCCTGGATGAGGTCCTTGATTTTTATAATGAAGGCGGAGGTGAAGGATTGGGTCTGAAAATGAAGAACCAGACTCTGGCACCGGATAAACTTAACCTTACCCAAACAGAGATTCAGCAGATTATAGCTTTTCTGAATGCACTTACGGATGTGAGTAAAGCAAAGTAAATTCATATTTGTGCTATTTAACAAAAAATTAATCCCATTAACATTAGGTTTTAAATTAATTAATATTCTTCCAGCCATATTTAAACTCCAATTAACAGACTAAGGGCGCTAAAAAAATAGTTTTGCAACGAATTATAAATCGAAGTATAATGAAGAAAAAACTACTAACAGTTGGTGCTCTGGCTTTATTTGCAGGGACTACCATTCAGGCCCAGACCTTAATCTTTGACAAAGGGGCCGCCTGGAGCTACAAAGACAACAATCAGGCACAACCGGATGCCTGGAAAGATAAGACCTATGATGTGTCTTCATGGGCAACGGGCAACGGGCCATTAGGGTACGGAGATCCTGTTACTACAGCCATCAATACAGGGCTTACTACAGCTTATTTTGCAAAAGACTTTAGTGTAGATCTGTCTACACTTTCAGACAACATGGAGCTTGGGGTAATGAGAGATGACGGCATTGTCGTGTATCTTAACGGGGAAGAAGTAGTACGTGACAATATGCCTGCAGGCACTATTACATTCAACACTTTCTCCAGTACAATAATCGATGGTGCAGCAGAGAATGTATACAATATCTTTTCTATTCCTAAATCAAAATTTGTAAACGGAGTGAACAGAATTTCTGTGGAACTGCATAACAGAAGTGCAACGAGTTCAGACCTTAGAATCGATGCTTATCTGAAAACTACGCCCAATACCACAACACCGGTAGCTTGTAACAGTACGCATATCAGCTGCTTCACTTCAATTGTTCCTACAGCACAAACCAACAAACTGATTATTCCTACTGAGCATAAATATCAGCTTATCTTAAAAGAAGGTGATAATTACACAGAAGGTGGAGGTTTAGTAGGAGGGCAGAATGACTTCACCGGTTATGTGGCCAAAACAGGAAGCAGTACAAACGGCTACCTTTCCGTGAACCATGAAACAAATCCGGGAGGAGTTACCATGGCAGAAATCAACTATAATGCTTCAACAAAACTTTGGCAACTGACGCGTTCAAGAGCAGTAAGTTTTTCTGATCCAAGTTTAGTACAAACAATCAGGAACTGTTCGGGTGGAGTGACGCCTTGGGGAACCATCGTGACAGCAGAGGAATCTGTGACCTCCAATGATGTGAATGGTGACGGTTATAAAGATTACGGATGGCTGGTAGAAATAGACCCTGCAACGGCTCAGGTTATTTCTAAAAATGCTAACGGAACAAAAGGTAAGCTTTGGCAGATGGGGATCATGAATCATGAAAATGTCGTGATCAATCCTGCAGGAACTGTTGCTTATTACGGGGAAGATGGAGGCACCCATATGGTGTATAAATATGTAATGGATACTCCAAATGATCTTTCCTCGGGTAATCTTTATGTTTTGAAATTAGATCAGGGATTAACCACTGCTGGAGATCCGGTAGGAACTACTGCTACATGGGTTCAGGTCCCTAATAAGGATAAGGCAGATCAAAACAATACAGCAGCACAGGCGTTATCAGTAGGAGGTACAAAATTTAACGGAGTAGAAGATGTGGATATAAGTCCTCTGGATGGAAAGATTTACTTTACAGCTAAAGGTTTAGACAGAGTATACCGTTTACAGGATAACGGCACTACTGCTTCCCAGGTTGAAACATTTGTTGGGGGAGCTTCTTCCGTATATTCTTTCAATACTGCTCAGGGAATGAAGTCTGAGGCCTGGGGAGACGGAAACGATAATCTTACTTTCGACGAACTTGGAAATCTTTGGGTCCTTCAGGATGGTGGTAAAAACTATATCTGGGTAATCGCTCCCGATCATACACAGGCAAATCCTAAAGTAAGACTATTTGCTTCCATGCCGGCCGGTGCAGAACCTACCGGACTTACATTTACGCCTGACCATAAATTTGGTTTCTTCTCTATTCAGCATCCAAGCTCTACGATTGCTACAGATGTTGATGCAACAGGAAATACCATAGATTATAGGGGAAAATCAGCAACAATCGTTATTGCACTTAAAAACAACTTGGGAATAGAAGGTTCTTTAGGAACAATTGAAAATAAAACGACTGAAAATACTGTAACAGTAGCTCCCAACCCAACTTCAGGGATAGTGAAAATAAATTCTCCGAAAGGGTTAAAGGATATTTCCGTTACCGCTTATACGATGGACGGAAAAATCATCTACACGAAAAAGTTTGCCGGATCAAATAAAGCATTGGATCTTGACTTTACCAGTGAGCTGGAAGTTTCCAGAGTTTTGATTTTAAATATCGAAGCAGAAGGAGGTTTCCAAAAAACAGTTAAACTTTTAAAAAAGTAATCCATAAAGTATGATTTCCGGCAACGAAGTTGCCGGAAATCATTTTATATCTATGAAAAAAATTGTAGTATTCATTGCCTGCTTATTTCTTTCTCAGGTAAAAGCTCAGATTGATCCTGTGAAATATCCCACCTATACCAATATCGAAGATGCTTTAAAAAGTGATCAAACGGTTTACAGCATAAGTTTCAGGGAAAAAGGATTATTCAACCTGCCTCCCGGAATTTCAAAACTGAAATCCTTATTCTTTTTGAATATTATGGGAAACAAGCTTGAAAAAATGGACCAGCAGATATTTGCTTTAAAAGAACTGGAAATTTTAAACGTCAATGAAAACAGCATTAAATACATCCCTGATGAAATAAGTCAGCTACAGAAACTGACGACATTCTCCATGAATCTCAATGGCCTTACCAGCATTAATCCTAATCTTGCAACATTGCAGCATTTGAAAGTCATTCATCTGGATGCCAATAATCTCAATGTTTTTCCTGAGGCCTTGATGGAGATTCCAACGTTGGAAGAAATAAATCTTCAGGGCAATCAAATCAGTTTTATTAAAGATAAAGTACATAAGATCACGAATCTTAAATTTTTAAATCTTTCTGAAAATCAGATCAATGATTTAGGGAATTTATCTTTTCCACAACATTTAAAATACCTTGAGCTGCAGCAAAATGCTATTGTAAAACTTCCTGAAAATTTGTTCAAAGCTCAGAATCTTGAATTTCTGAACGTCAGCGGAAATAATATCTCCATTATTTCTCCCGGAATAAAAGGACTGAAAAATATAGTCAGCATGAACCTGGCTAACAATCATTTAAAAGATATTCCTGTAGAAATCAAAGAATTGAAAAATCTTAAAACATTGATTCTTACAGGAAATCCTTTAGAAAAAACTAAAATTGAAAAATTAAAAAACTTATTGCCGGAAACCCGGATTTATTTCTAAATCTATCCGCCAACCCGTTTGGTTTTATACCCCAGATCTTTAAGGATAGCCATTATTTTATCACGGTTATCTCCTTGGATGATAATCGTTCCGTCCTTTTCAGAACCGCCTATTCCCAAGGTGGTTTTTATCTTCTTTGATATTTTTTTTAAGTCCTCTTCACTGCCTTCCCAGCCCTCAACAATCGTTACTGGCTTGCCATTTCTGCCTTTTTTCTCAAATTTGCATACCAAAGGCTCTTTCTGCTTGAATTCTTCCTCAGGCATTTCAAAATCCTGCTCCTCATGATCAGGAAAAAGATTCTTTAATTGATCTCGTAAGTCCATACAGCAAAATTAAAAAGATTTGCTGAGTAATAAACAGAATCCTGATAAAAATTATGGAATAATTGTGTAATTGCTATAATAGGGAATACCAATTTTTGTTGTACTGTGAAAATACGGGCAGAAGAAATTTCAGGGATTCAATTCTTCTATTCATCGGAAATTCGATAAATTTGTATAACAAAAGTTTTACAAAATGTCGAAAAAAGCAATATTAGCAATCCTTGACGGATGGGGATTAGGAACAAACCCGGACGTTTCTGCCATAGACAAAGCAAATACACCATTTATAGATAGCTGTTTCAAACAATTTCCACACACTACGCTTGAAGCAAGCGGCCTGGCTGTCGGGCTTCCGGAAGGCCAGATGGGGAATTCTGAAGTAGGACATATGAACCTTGGAGCAGGAAGAGTCGTTTACCAAAACCTGGTTAAACTGAACATGGCCGTTGAAAATGGAACTTTAGGTCAGGAAAAAGTAATTCAGGATGCTTTTGAATACGCTAAAAAAGAAAATAAAAAAGTACACTTCATCGGATTGGTTTCCAATGGAGGAGTACACTCACATATCAATCACTTAAAAGGTCTATTGACTGCCGCCAAAGAATTCGGGTTGAATGAAAACGTATTCGTACACGCATTTACAGACGGCAGAGATTGCGATCCGCATTCCGGATTAGGTTTCATTGAAGAACTTCAGAACCACATGGAAGCCACTACCGGAAAATTGGCTACGATCGTAGGTAGATACTACGCAATGGACAGGGACAAAAGATGGGAACGTGTCAAATTGGCTTATGATGCCCTAGTAGAAGGAGTAGGCCTCCAAACAACAGATGCCCTGGGTGCCATCAAAGCTTCCTATGAAGACAATATTACAGACGAATTCCTTAAACCTGTTATCCTGGTGAATACCACTGCCACAGGAAATATTGTACCTGTGGCTAAAATCATCGATAATGATGTTGTTATCTGTTTCAACTTCCGTACAGACAGAGGTAGGGAGATTACAGAAGTACTTTCGCAGAAGGATTTTCCTGATTATGCGATGCGTAAACTCAACCTGTATTATATTACGCTGACCAATTATGATAAAACATTCCAGAACGTTCAGGTTGTTTTTGATGAAAATGTGCTCACGGAAACCATGGGGGAAGTTCTCGAAAATAATGGTAAAACTCAGATCAGGATTGCTGAGACCGAAAAATATCCTCACGTTACCTTTTTCTTTTCAGGAGGAAGAGAAGAAGAATTTATCGGAGAAAAGAGATTGCTCTGCCCAAGCCCGAAAGATGTTCCTACCTATGATCTAAAGCCTGAAATGTCAGCGTACGATATTACCAGTGCTATTGTTCCCGAATTGGAACAGGGAACCGCAGATTTTGTGTGCTTAAATTTTGCCAACACCGATATGGTAGGTCATACCGGAGTTTTTGAAGCCGCCGTGAAAGCCGCCGAAGTCGTAGACCAGTGCATCGAAAAAGTGGCAACAGCAGCGTATGAAAACGGATATGCTGTCTTCATTCTTGCAGACCACGGAAATTCTGACGTCATGATTAATCCGGACGGATCACCGAATACTCAGCACTCTACCAACCTGGTACCTTTCATCGTCATGGATAAAGATCATACCTGGAACCTGAAGCCAGGAAAACTGGGTGATGTAGCACCAACCATCCTTAAAGTAATGGGTGTACAAATACCGGATGCAATGACAGGAAACGTTTTGGTTGACTAATATTCAATAATAATCATAAAAAAATGCCGTTATACTTATGTAACGGCATTTTTTTATGATTTATGTCAGATAAGGTATGAGTTGCATACTTTATTATGCGTTAAATAATAAATAAATCATATCTTTGCTAATTAAAACTGAATAGTAAAATGTATCAAAAGCTTGTTAGGAAAGAAGTAATGGGATTATTGGAAAAGGAAGTAGGTTCTTTTCTTGAAAAATTTTTAACGCCAATCGAAAAGATCTGGCAGCCGTCCGATTATTTACCAGATCCTTCAAGCGATGAATTTAAACACGACTTAGAAGAAATTCAGACTTTTGCCCGTGAAATGCCTTACGATCTTTTCGTAACTCTGATCGGAGACTGTATTACAGAAGAAGCACTTCCTTCGTATGAGTCTTGGCTGATGGGAGTTGACGGAATCAATCAGGAAGAAAAACTGGGCTGGGCCAACTGGGTAAGAGCATGGACTGCTGAAGAAAACAGACACGGGGATTTATTAAACAAATACCTTTATCTGTGCGGAAGAGTCAACATGAGAGAAGTTGAAATTACCACTCAGTACCTGATCAACGATGGTTTCGATCTTGGAACCAGTATGGACCCGTACAGAAACTTTATTTATACCAGCTTCCAGGAAACAGCTACCAATATTTCTCACAGAAGAGTAGGAACTCTGGCCAAGCAATCCGGAAATGTGAAATTAGCCAAAATGTGTGGGGTAATTGCCGCTGATGAAGCAAGACACGCGAAAGCTTATAAGCATTTTGTGGCTAAAATTCTAGAAATTGATCCTTCAGAAATGATTCTTGCATTTGAAGACATGATGCGTAAGAAAATCGTTATGCCTGCTCACCTGATGAGACAGTCCGGGCAGAAAGCAGGAGAGCTTTGGGGGCATTTTTCAGACGCAGCCCAAAGATGTATGGTGTATACCGGTCAGGATTACATCAATATCATGAAAGATCTGTTGGATGAGTGGAAAATTGAGCATGTAAAAGGTCTTACTGAAAAAGCTGAAAAAGCTCAGGAATATTTAATGAAACTTCCTGCAAGACTTCAGAAGATTACCGACAGGGTTTCTACCCCGGATCTTCAGTTTCAGTTCAGCTGGGTTAAGAGCTAGTAATTACGACTTTTTTTAAAATATAAAAGTATTGAGTGCCTTTCTTTTTGGCACTCTTTTTTATTTCTTATCTTTGCAAAGCTAAAAAAAGAACAAAATGTTAAATAATAAAAAGATTGCTGTTGACTTTGACGGAACTATTGTAGATGATGCTTATCCGGCAATCGGGAAACCAAAAACTTTCGCTTTTGAAACCTTAAGAAGACTCCAGGCAGAGGGATATAGATTAATTCTTTGGACTTACAGACACGGAAAAACTTTGGATGAAGCAGTAGAATTCTGCAAGCAGAACGGAATAGAATTTTATGCTGTCAATTCAAGTTTCGAAGGAGAAGTTTTTGATGCTGAAAATCAATCCAGAAAACTGGATGCGGATCTTTTCATTGACGACAGAAACTTAGGTGGGTTTCCGGGATGGGGCGAAATCTATAATATCATCCAGGAAAGAATAGAATTCCGTGTTGAAGGAAAAGAAGTTCTGGCCTATTCAAAAATAAAAAAAGAAAAGAAAAAAGGACTTTTCTGGTAGAATAAAATAACAATTCAGAAGTGTACAATCGATCAATTACCTATTGCTGCACTGATACATTAATACATTGGTAAATTAATACAATGATTCAACTAAAAACGATAGACGAGCTGCGTCTGATGAAGGAGAGCGCCCGATTGGTATCCAAGACCTTGGGAATGTTGGCAAAAGAAATTAAACCCGGAATTACTACTTTATATTTAGATAAACTGGCTCATGATTTTATCAAAGATCATGGAGCTGAACCTGCATTTTTAGGATATGGAGGGTTTCCCAACTCTTTGTGTATTTCCCCGAATGAGCAGGTTGTTCACGGGTTTCCCAATAATGAAGTGGTAAAAGAAGGTGATGTTCTTTCTGTAGACTGTGGAGTTATTTTGAACGGATTCGTGGGTGATCATGCCTATACTTTTGAAATCGGCGAGGTAAAGCCGGAGGTTAAAAAATTACTCCAGGTTACCAAAGAATCTCTTTACAAAGGGATTGAACAATGTATCAGAGGTAAAAGAATAGGAGATATTTCTCACGCTATTCAGGCGCATTGTGAAAAAGAAGGATACGGAGTCGTAAAAGAGCTTGTAGGGCATGGCTTGGGAAGAAAGATGCATGAGGACCCGCAAGTACCGAACTACGGAAGACAGGGAAGCGGAAAAGTGATCAAAGACGGTTTGGCAATTGCTATTGAACCGATGATTAACCTCGGAACGGAAAAAGTAAAATTCCATAATGACGGCTGGACGGTAACAACTTTGGATAATATGCCTTCTGCACACTTTGAACATGATGTAGCGGTGATCAATGGTAAACCTGTACTGCTTTCAACATTTGAATATGTTTACGAAGCTCTGGGTATTGTAAGTGACGAAGAAAAGCCGTTCCAACTGGATTTTTAATGAAAAAGGTTACCAAGCTTTTACTGAATAAAATTGCACGTCCGATGCTTATTAAAATGAGTATCTGGGCTCGCCCGTTGATCTATCAGTTTTTCAAAGGTGAAGAATTCTATGACCCTATTGATGGAAGATCTTACCGTAAATTCCTTCCTTACGGATATGGAAAACAAAGGGAAAACGCATTGTCTCCGGGAACACTGAGCCTGGAAAGACACCGTCAGATGTGGTTGTATCTTCAGAATGAGACTGATTTTTTTATTAAAAGTTATAAAGTTCTGCATATCGCTCCCGAGCAGGAATTTCTGAGAAAGTTTAAGAGAATGAGTAACCTGAATTATATTTCAGCAGATCTCTATTCTCCGATTGTAGATGTGAAAGCAGATATTCTTGACTTACCCTTTCCGGACGAAAGCTTTGATATTATTTTCTGTAACCACGTGTTGGAACATATCGAAGACGATGCAAAAGCGATGAGCGAGCTGTACAGAGTGATGAAGCCCGGTGGATGGGGAATTTTTCAGGTTCCGATGAAAAACTCATTGGAAAAAACTTATGAAGATTTTACCATTACAGATCCGAAAGAACGTCAGAAACACTTTGGACAATATGATCATGTTCGCTGGTACGGGATGGATTATTTTGATCGTTTGAGAAATGCAGGTTTTGAAACTGATGCTAATTTCTATTCGCAGAAATTCTCTGAGGCAGAAATAAAAAAATACGGGTTGAGGAGCAATGAAATCTTGCCTGTAGTCTATAAAAAATAAGAAAAACCCGTTCTCAAATGCTGAGAACGGGTTTTATTTTTTTATTCTTTAGTAAAGGGAAAAGATTGGTAGTTTTCTACGATTAAAATATATTGTCCTTTTTGTAAACTGCTGGTATCAATGGATATTTTACGGTCACCGGTTTTGGTTTCAAACACCAGTTTTCCGGACAGGTCATATATTTTTAAAGGAAGATTTCTTTCAAGATTTTCTATCGTCACAACTTCTTTTACAGGATTTGGATATGCTTTAAATGTTTTCTTGACTGCTTTAACCTCCTGGGTACTCAGGTTAGCACTGTTATTATAGTAAATCTTATTCCCTGAAGGATCTGTAATAACCAGCGTTTTCGCATTACCATTTGTTGTAATTTGGTAATTATACATGGATGCATAAGCGCCGTTGACATAAGTATCAATGTTTTTCTGGTCATAATTTCTTACAGGACCTGCATTCCCTCCGTTATAAAATAAAGCAGTAAATGACTGAGCCGTTTTCATGAGATTATTGCTGCCGGGTACGATAGAAAACAGCATGGTTGCTGTATTGTAGTACTTAGAGTTGATAACATAACTCAGGCCGCCTGCTGATGTAATTGTTGTTGCAGGAACTCCATTGTCAATTAAAGGAGTATTGGTAGTTTGTCCGCTGCTTGTTACCATCTTTGAAATATACCAGTTGTTACCAGTCAGCTCAGAAATTTGGGCAGATAATAGTCCACCTGCCAAAAGAAGTAGAAGTTTTTTCACGGTTAAAAATTTACGGCAAAGATATAAAAAGGATTTATAAAGCAAAACCGTCTCCACACTGAAGACGGTTTCAATTTAATATAGATAGATGTTTATGCCTTTTTGAAGGGTAAATGCACCGTTTTAATGGGATGAGGAAACAGCCTTTAACCCAACCACAGAACCGATTAAGGTCACAATAAAAAATACTCTCCAGAAACTTACAGGATCCTTAAAGAAGAAAATACCCATTAAAGCGGTTCCTACGGCTCCGATTCCTGTCCATACCGCATATGCAGTACCGATAGGCAATGTCTGAGTAGCTTTGATCAGCAAAAGCATACTGATAGTCATCGTTATCAGGAATCCTGTGTACCAAAGGTACATTTCCGTTCCTGATGTTTCTTTAGCCTTTCCTAAACATGAGGCAAAGGCCACTTCAAATAATCCTGCGATAACTAATATAATCCAATTCATTTTTTAAATTTTTCTTCTGCAAATTTCAGAATTTGAAGGGATAAAAAATTTTACAATTGTTAAAAAATGATTTTTTGAAACGGAAGAAGGATGCTGGAGGCTGAAGTAGTGGTAGTTTGTATGAATGATTATCTGTTTGCAATACTCTTAGAAACAATGATCAATATTGATATCATGAAGCTATTACATCAATAGAAACGGACTTCAGTCCGCTTTCCATATCAAAAATATCAAATCAATTGGCTTCAGCCAAAACTTAAAATATCCTGAATATAATAAAAGCCCCGATACGTTCACGGATTATAGGGAATTTCATCCTTACAACGTTCCTTTTATTTAATTTCCGCCCGGATCCTGCTCAGGCTTACCTGTGTAATTCCTAGATAAGAGGCGATATGCCCAAGCTGAACCCTTTTCAACAGATCAGGCTGGTACTGGATAATATCTTTGTAGCGTTCCAGCGAAGTTTTGAATTGTCTTGAGATGATCAGTTCCTCAGATTTTATCATTTCAGCTTCCGCAAGCTTTCTGCCCCAGTTCGCAATATGTATATCTTCATTGAACAGTTTTTTCAGGTTTACGGTTTCCATTCTGTAGAGATCACAGTCTTCCAGAAGTTCAATGCTTTCATAGCCCGGCTTTTCTTCCACATAGCTTTTCATGGAAAGCACAGATTGACCTTCACTTCCAAACCAGAAAGTAATGTCATTGTCTGATGTCGGAGAATAAGCCCGGGCAATACCTTTCCGGATAAAATAGAGGTAGGGGATCACTTTATCGGCTTCCATCAGGCAAAAACCTTTAGGATACGAAACTTCTGTAATGTGTTCTTTTAAACTCGCTTTAGATGCTTCAGGCAGAATGTAAATCTGGTCGAGAATCTGGTCTATATTCATAAAGATGAATTCTAATAGTCAAAAATATCAGTTTTAAGTAATGCAATACAATTATTTTATGGTTTTTGTGATAAAAATGAGCCTTTGCTACGATCTAACAGGGATTCTACTGCCAGCGATGATATCTTTAAAACGGGCACGTGTTTTTTTATATTTCGTACCTTTTATTTTCAAAATCTTAATTGCCCTAATTTCCTTCTATACCAGCATATACGACCCTATAAGTCTCTTTTTTCTTTTAAATGTTGAGATTAACCGTAAAGACCGATTTTGTTTTACTAACTTTGCAGTTCGTAATATTATTTTTATGCACAAAGCTGGATTTGTAAATATAGTTGGAAAGCCCAATGCCGGAAAATCAACACTGCTTAACCAATTAATGGGAGAGAAGCTGGCGATTGTAACGCAGAAGGCTCAGACAACACGTCACAGAATTTTTGGTATTTATAACGAAGAAGATCTTCAGATCGTATTTTCAGATACTCCCGGAGTACTGGATCCTAAATACGGACTTCAGGAGAAAATGATGGATTTTGTTAAAGACTCTTTACAGGATGCCGATGTTTTCCTGTTTATTGTAGATGTTACCGATAAAGCGGAACCTTCAGAATTTCTGATTGATAAATTAAACAAAATTCCTGTACCTGTACTTCTTTTATTAAACAAAGTAGATCAGACCGATCAGGCAGGTCTTGAAAAGCTGGTTGAGGACTGGCACAACAGAATTCCAAAAGCTGAAATTCTTCCCATTTCCGCATTGAATGCCTTTAATACGGAAATTATTTTACCTAAAATTAAATCCTTACTTCCCGAAAGTCCTCCATATTATGATAAAGACCAATTTACAGATAAGCCTGAAAGGTTTTTTGTGAATGAGGCGATCCGTGAAAAAATTCTTTTAAATTATGATAAAGAAATTCCTTATTCTGTAGAAGTCGTTACTGAACAGTTTAAAGAAAAAGAAGGAATTATCTTTATAGATTCTATCATCTATGTTGAAAGAGATACCCAGAAAGGGATTATCATCGGGCATAAGGGAGAGGCGATCAAGAAAGTAGGAACTGATGCAAGACTGGATCTAGAAAAATTCTTTTCAAAAAAAATTCACTTAAATTTATTTGTAAAAGTGAAAAAGGATTGGAGAAAGAACGACCGCGATTTAAAAAATTTCGGGTACCGATAAACTAAAAAGCTCCCAAACCCCTTTGTATTAAAAGATTTTCATTACCTTAGTCTAAATTTTTTAGTAAATGAACTATAATAATTCAAATTCGAGCTCAATACTTAAAGATATTATTTTACTGGCAGTAAGGGTGTTCATTGGTTTTGCAATGCTGTCTCATGGGTTTCCCAAGCTTCAGACCCTGTTGGCAGGTGGTAAAATCGAATTCTTTGATTTTATGGGGATGGGACCGCAGATCTCACTGATTCTGACAGTTTTTGCTGAATTTGTATGTTCTATTTTACTGATATTGGGACTTTTTACAAGAGTTTCTTTAGGATTTCTGATTTTTACAATGGCAATAGCAGCTTTTGTGGTTCACGGATCAGACCCTTTTGAAAAAAGAGAAATGGCTCTTGTTTACCTCTCCGTATACTTGTTGTTAATAACATGCGGAGCCGGAAAGTTTTCTGTGGATTATATGATAGAAAAAAGGAAAAGAGCCTCAGACTGGTAAACATTTAAGTTTAAAAATATAAATTGCACTTCAATTTGAAGTGCAATTTTTTTATAATCCCTGACAAGGATATGAAGAAAATAATTATGACACTATGTGGTGTGTTGTTTTGTTGTTTTTATAAATCTCTTAAAATTCACTACATTCGTAGAAAATGAATTTTAATGAAGATAAAACTGACTATTTGCCTTCTGGCATTTCTCAATTTCTATGATGCACAGGAGAATATTACTTATCAAAAACCTTCCTCAGAAATCCTGAAACTGGCTGACTACCAAAGACCGCCAAGTGTCATGATGAACAATAAAAAGGACTGGGTGGTTTTTACCTACCGACCGACTTATAAAACACTGCAGGATCTTAGTCAGCAGGAAATGAAACTGGGTGGACTAAGAATTAATCCTGTTACCAATATTGCAAGTACTGCAACATATTTCAATGATTTGAAGATCAGAAAGATCAACGATAAAAATGAAATACAGGTAAAAAATATGCCCGCAGATGCGAAGATCACCTACATTTCATTTTCACCGGATGAAAAAAAACTGGCTTTTACCAATACAACCACTAAAGGAGTGGAGCTTTGGGTGATCGACTTGGAAAATGCATCTGCAAAAAAAATATCTGAAGACAACCTGAATGCTAACCTGGGAGTGCCGTATTTATGGGCTAATGATTCACAAAGTTTATTGATTAAAAAACTTCCTCAAAACAGACCTGCACTAATTGATGCGAGCAAAGATTTGCCGACAGGACCAATTGTTTCTACTGCTGATGGAAAAGTGTCTCAGAACAGAACTTACCAGGATCTTCTGAAGAATCCTCAGGATGAAAAAAACTTCGAAGTTCTTACCGCTTCAGAAATCAATAGCGTAGATCTTAACGGTAATCAGAAAAAACTAAAAGATCAGGATATGTATGCCAACCTGAGTTTTTCTCCAGACGGGAACTACCTGCTCGCTACAGTTTTTAAAAAACCGTTTTCCTATATCGTTCCACTGGATCGATTTCCTATGACGACCACGGTATACGATAAAAATGGGAATACGGTAAAAGTCGTAAACGAAGTTCCCCTGAATGAAATTATGCCAAAGGGTTTTTCTTCGGTAAGAACAGGAAAAAGGGATATGACATGGAGAAACGATGCACCGGCAACATTAGTTTTTGCTGAAGCGCGTGATGGCGGTGATCAGCATAAAAAAGCAGAATACAGAGATGAGATCTTTACCTGGGAAGCACCGTTTACAGCTGCTCCAAAATCTTTTTTTAAGACCAAGCAAAGATACGAAGATATAGAATGGACAAACGATCATTATGCCATCGTTTCAGAAAGCTGGTATGATACCAGAAATACTAAATCTTTCCTGGTCGACCTTAATAACGGAGAATCAAAGGTAATCGATGATAGAAATTCTCAGGATGTTTACAGTGATCCGGGACATTTTAATACCGTCAAAAACCACTATGGAAGAACTGTTATAGATATGAAAGGCGGAAAAGCGTATCTGATTGGGGCAGGTTTTACTAAGGACGGTCAGCATCCTTTTATTGATGAAATGGATGTGAAGTCATTGAAGAAGAAAAGATGGTATACTTCAAATCTTAAAAATGCTAAAGAAGCTATTGTTGATATTTTAAATCCTTCAAAAGGAGAAATTTTAACAACTCAGCAGTCGCCGAGCGAATATCCGAATTATTTTAAAAAGAGCATCAAATCCAATAAAGTACAGGCTGTAACCCATTTTGTCAATCCTTTCGAAAGTATGAAGGATGTGTATAAAGAAGTGATTACTTATAAAAGAAATGACGGGGTAACGTTGACGGGCGCACTTTATCTTCCTGCTCACTATGACAGAAAGGCGAAAACAGAAAAACTTCCTTTACTGATCTGGGCTTATCCGAGAGAGTATAAGGATGCAAATACTGCCGGGCAGAGTACGCAGAATCCCAATGATTTTACATTTCCTTACTATGGATCTTTTGTTTATTGGGTAACAAAAGGCTATGCTGTTTTGGATAATGCCGCTTTCCCAATTATCGGAGAAGGAAAAACAGAGCCTAATGATACTTTTCTTACGCAATTGGTGGCGAATGCTGATGCCGCAATCAAAGCAGTAGATCAATTAGGATATATCGACAAAAAGAAGGTGGCTGTAGGAGGACATTCATACGGAGCCTTTATGACGGCTAATCTGCTGACGCATTCTGATCTTTTTGCCTGTGGTATTGCCAGAAGTGGTGCGTATAACAGAACATTGACACCATTCGGTTTCCAAAGTGAGCAAAGAAATTATTGGGATGTTCCTGAAATTTATAACACGATGTCGCCGTTTATGCATGCAGATAAGATGAAAACACCGCTTCTTCTGATCCATGGTGATGCAGACAACAATCCGGGTACATTTACATTGCAGACAGAAAGATATTTCCAGGCTCTGAAAAACCTCGGAGCTCCGGTGAAGATGGTGCTTCTTCCAAAAGAATCCCACAGCTACCAGGCTAAAGAAAATATCATGCATGTTTTGTGGGAGCAGGACCAGTTCCTTGAAAAATGTCTGAAAAAATAATAATTAAATAGGCTGTTTTATCATAAAACAGCCTATTTTCATTGAAAAATATAATAAGGAGTTTTAGGTATTGCTACCTAAGACTGAATTTAAAGATACTGCATAATTTCATCAATACTTTTAAGTTCTACAAAATGCTCATGTTCCAGATTGCTCTCATGTTGCTCATGCGTCCATGTCACATGATACGGAATGTGTGCTGCAGATCCGCCGATTTCCAATACCGGTAAAATATCTGATTTTATTGAATTTCCAAGCATCAGAAAATTTTCCGGCTGGCAGTCGAGATGCTTTAAAAGTTTTTTATAATCGCTGTTTTTTTTATCACTCATAATCTCGATGTGATGAAAGAAGCCTTCCAGCCCTGAATTTTTAAGTTTGCGTTCCTGATCCAGAAGATCGCCTTTTGTGGCGACTACGAGTCTGTATTTTCCTTTTAGGCTTTCAAGCGTCTGTGTAACTCCGTCCAGAAGTTCTATGGGTTTTTGAAGCAATTCCTGCCCCAGTTCAATAGCTTTGCTTACTAACTGCAATGAGGCTGTGCCATTGGAGACCCTGTTGATGGTTTCCACCATGCAAAGCATAAAGCCTTTTACTCCGTAGCCATACAAATGCAGGTTTTGCATTTCCGTTGTAAAAAGTTCCTGTGATACAGAATGTTGTGGCAGATAATCTTCAAGTAATATACAGAATTCTCTTTCCGCTTCCTGAAAATAAGGTTCATTGATCCAAAGCGTATCATCGGCATCAAAAGCAATCGTCGTGATATGATTATTCATTTTTGTTTTGTAATTTTCCGTTTTCAAAATTCAACATAAAAAATAAATCAGACAAGGACATTTGTCCCGGATCACTATGTTACGCACCAATCACAGTTTTTTAAAGTATTTCGAACAGCTTTATCATCAGCAGGATCAGAAAAAAGATATTGTTCTGCAGTCTTTTTCTAAAGGCGAAAAAATATTAATACAGGACCAAAAGCCTTCCGGAGTTATGTTAATTAAAGAAGGAATTGTCAAATGCTTTTTTGCCGAAGAAAACGGGAAGGAATATATCGTAGAATTTCTGAGTACCGGTGAAATTATCGGAGAAGTGGAGATGATCAAAAATATCAACTGCCTGTGCAGTATTCAGGCAATGACGGAGATTGTTGTCTATTCAGTAGATATTCCTTACTGTAAATCTTTGATTCAAAAGGATATTACACTAAACAATCTACTACTGGATAGTTTTGCGGAAAGGATCATCAATACCTCCAGCAAAGCGTCTTATCAGCAGCTTTATACAACAGAATATACTTTGGTGCAATTACTTGCGATGCAGGAAAAACAGCAGATTCAGCTTTCAAAAGAAGATATGGCTGCCTATCTGGGGATCGCGGTGAGAAGCTTAAATAGGATCTTAAAGAATTTAAAATAAAATTTATATTTTCTACAAGTTGAGTTGATTTTTAAGAGGTGTATGGTTTTAATTACTAATTCTCAATTGATTTTGTGTTATTTTTTAAGGGGTGTTTTAAAATTTATTACTTTTGTCCGGAAAATTAAACTATAAAATGGTGACTCTAAAGTTTAGAAACGCAGGTGCAGACGATTTACCGAAAATCGTAGAAATATACAATTCAACAGTGGCTTCAAGAATGGTCACTGCGGATATGGAAGAAGTTTCAGTTGAAAGTAAGCAAAAATGGTTTGCAGAACATAATCCTGAAACAAGGCCGTTGTGGGTAGTAGAAGACGCTGATAATGAAACGGTAGGATGGGTGAGTTTCAGTTCATTCCACGAAAGGGCTGCATATAGCGGAACGGTAGAAGTAAGTATCTATCTGGATGAAAAGTGCAGAGGAAAAGGATATGGGAAAACAATCCTTCAGTATTGTATTGATAACGCATCGAAATTCGGGATTCATCATCTGGTTGCCCTTATTTTTCTACATAATGAACCTAGCTTAAAGTTGTTCAGGTATTTTGGTTTTGAAGATTGGGGAACACTTCCTGATGTGGCTGTTTTGGATGGAGTGGAAAGGAGTCTGAAGATTTTGGGAAAAAGAATATATTAAAATACGAAAGCAGTCTGATAGAGACTGCTTTTGCGTATAAATTCCCTTAGTTGAAGACAGGTTCTTTATCCTTTTCAATATAAATATACCTTCCTTTGATGCCATTCTGAAGCATTTCTTTTTTCTTATTAAGTTCCTCTGCAGATTCTATACTTTCGTTTTTAAAGGATACATTTCCGCCGTTTTTTACCTTTTCAGAAAACATTCTTGTGGGATTCTGGTAAATATCCTCCACATATTTATTAAACTTTTCATTCGAGATAGGAATGGCAGGTTTACCGTAATGGGTTTCCAGAAATTCTTTGGTATCATAATCTGCAGCAAGTTTTTCGTTATGAATTACTTTGTATATAAAATTCTGATCCGAATCTTCCAGAATAAAGATCAAGCCGGGTAGTCCCCTGAATTTGTAAGGACCTTCCTTGATGTTAATCTCATTCGAAAACCAGGCATTCCAGCTTCTTCCTCCAAAATCAGTAGTTGCTTTCTGAAGCTTATAACCATTGTATTCTTTCATTTCCTGATGCAGCTGCCAGGTCATTTCATCATTTGTTTTTACTACAAAATAATCAAAAAAATCCCTGTACCAATTGTTTTTGAATGAATCAGGCTTCCTTTCGACAATTTGGTCTGTTCTTGTACTGTAATGGGAAACCGATTGGTTGGCTTCTTTGTTTTTAGCGTCATAATCAGCAAATTTTTTATCATAAAATTTTACCGATTTCGGACTGATATCTAGGTTCATCAGATTGGTCATGTATTCTGCTGAGGCATCTTTGCGATATTGAAGTTCGTAGGTGAAACGGTTGGTTTGAGATTGATATAAAGAACCTGCATATAAAGCGAGCAGGAAAAATGTCTTTTTCATATGTATTAGTTAGCGGAGCCAAAAATAATAAAAAAACGCAGAGTTTATAGCTCTGCGTTGATATATTAATTGGTTTTTATCTGTGGGTTCTGTTTAATCCTTTTAGCGGACATATTCAGGAACCGCTTTACGAGGAATACGGCAGATATCGTCAGTCCTAATCCAAGGGCTATCCACATTCCGAAAGCTCCCATTTTCAATGTTACGCAGAAGAAATACCCTAAAGGAATGGTGATCACCCAGTAGGCGATAAAGGTATAAATTGACGGTATCTTAACGTCCTGCAATCCTCTCAGCATTCCCAATGCTGTAACCTGAATTCCGTCCGAAAGCTGGAATAAAGCAGCAATAATCATCAGTTTTGAGGCCAGGGTAATTACTTCCACCTCTTCCTTTTTGGTAAAGAAAGTTGGCAGTATATTTCTGCCCAGGATGAATACCAATCCACAGATACACATGAAAATAAATGCAATCTTCAGGTTGTTGATTCCCACTTTTCTCAATTCGACGAAATTCTGTTCACCCAATTTTCTTCCGATCATTACCGTAGATGCAACACTGAATCCAACACAAAGGTTGAATGTGAATGAAGCCATGCTTAAGGCGATCTGGTGAGAGGCAATGTCGTGAGCAGAAATCAGTCCGCAGATAAATGCAGCTCCTGCAAATGCCGTTACCTCAAAGAACATTTGTAAAGCAGTAGGTAATCCCAGTTTTACCATCTTATCAAACATTTTTTTAGAGAAATCCTGTATTTTTAAAGAAAAATCTTTGATATATCTTCTGGTTCTTTCTTCTTTAACCATTACAAAATAAAGGAAGACAACCATGAAAATTCTGGAAATCAGTGTAGCCAACGCAGATCCTTTGACTCCCATCGGCGGAATTCCCCAAAGCCCCTTGATAAATACGTAGTTCAGGGCGATGTTGATAATATTGGCAATAATGGTAGCCTTTGTAACGCCAATCGTATAAGACAAACCTTCAGATACCTCACGAAGCGTCTGGAAAGCCATGAACGGAATCATGCTTACCACCATAATACTTAAGAAGCTTACCGTATCCGGAATAATCTTGGCAGGCTGCCCTGAATGGTAGAGCAGAGGCATTCCCAGCAGCAGGATGGCCATCAGGATAACCCCCACCGACATATTGATTACAAAACCATGACTGAACACAGAGTTTATGGTAGCGTGGTCCTGTCTTGAATGGGCTTCCGAAACCAATGGTGGTATCGCAAATGAAAAGCCAAGGGCTAATACAAATATTGAGAAAAATACAGCATTCCCCAATGACACAGAGGCCAGGGCATCGGCACCCAAAAGTTGTCCGACAATAATATTATCAAATAAATTCACTGAAACCTGCCCCACCTGGGTAAGCATCACAGGCAGAGCCAAAGTCAGGCATTCTTTAGTGTAGTTTTTGTTTAAAAAGCTCATAATATTTTAAGATTCATATAGTTTATAATTCAGATAGGGTCAAAAAAAAATTTGCAGCGAGTACTGCAAATTTTTATAAATATTGTAAATAATAGTGTATTATTTCCTTACAAAACTTGCAACGTCACTTTCAGAAACAGTGTTTCCACCAAGAATGATCAATCTCTCAACAACATTCCTTAATTCTCTGATATTTCCCGTCCACGAAAGAGCTTTTAAAGCATCAATAGCTTTATCATCAAACTTTTTCACTGCAGTACCATGCTCATCAGCAATCATACCGGAGAAATGTTCAACCAACAATTTAATGTCTTCTTTTCTTTCATCCAATGGCGGAACGTAAATTTCAATTACAGAAAGTCTGTGGTAAAGGTCTTCTCTGAACTTTCCTTCTTCAATTTCTTTCTGCATATTTTTATTGGTTGCTGCAATTACCCTTACATCAACTTTTATTTCTTTATCACTTCCTACAGGGGAAACTTTACTTTCCTGAAGTGCTCTTAATACTTTAGCCTGAGCAATAAGGCTCATATCACCGATCTCATCCAGGAAGATGGTACCTCCGTTGGCCTGCTCAAATTTCCCTTGCTTATCTTTGATGGCACCCGTAAAAGATCCTTTTACGTGACCAAAAAGTTCAGATTCAATAAGTTCAGACGGAATCGCAGCACAGTTTACCTCTACCATCGGGCCTCTTGCACGCTCACTTTGATTGTGAATAGCATGAGCTACCAATTCTTTTCCCGCACCGTTAGGCCCGGTAATCAAAACTCTGGCATCAGAAACAGCTACCTTTTCGATCATATCCTGAATTTTTTGTAATGCAGGAGAATTACCGATCATCTGGTATTTTTTATTTACTTTTTTCTTCAGCGTTTTGTTTTCAGTCTGAAGGTTTTTGTTTTCTTTCTTCAACGTTTCTTTAACCAGGGCATTTTTTACGCTGGTGATCAGTCTGTTGATGTCAATCGGCTTAGAGATAAAGTCATATGCACCCTCTTTCAAGCACGAAACAGCGGAATCGATGTCTGCGTGACCCGAGATCATGATAAAAGTTGTTTCAGGCTTCAATACAAGACTTTGCTTTAAAAGCTCAGTTCCTGAAAGTTTAGGCATTTTGATGTCGGAAATCACCAGAGCGAAATCTTCTTTTTCTACCTGTTTGTAGCCTTCTAGGCCGTCTTCGGCGATAACAAATTCATAATCTGTAAGTTCATCAGAAAGAATACTGTGAAGTACTCCCGATATTGCTTTTTCGTCTTCTACGATAAGGATTTTTTGCATAGTCGCAAATTTAAATTTTTTGTTTCAATTATTAGCAAAAATCATACCTAAAAATTCTATTTTGAGTAATCTCTTCTGCCAAAAATTGCAGATCCAACCCTTACAGAGTTGGCTCCACATTCGATCGCGATAGGGAAATCATCACTCATTCCCATTGATAATGTTTTTAAAGGTTTTAGTTGATTTAATTCATCAAAAATATGCTTTAAGGTTGAAAATTCTTTTGTCACCTGTTGTTTGTCATCTGTAAAACTTGCCATTCCCATCAGGCCTGTGATGTCAACATTAGGAAATTTTCCTTCGGTATAGGCCTGAAAAAGATTTTTTGCTTCACTAATTTCAAGCCCGAACTTCGTGTCTTCAGCCGCTATTTTTACCTGAAGAAGAACTTTGATTATCCGGTTGTTTTTACCGGCTTCCTTGTTGATTTCTCCTAATAATTTCTCAGAATCTACACTTTGTATCGTATCGATAAACGGGGCAATATATTTAACTTTGTTGGTCTGCAAATGACCAATCAGATGCCATTGAATATCATCAGGAAGAAGAGGAGACTTTTCCATCAGCTCCTGTACTTTATTTTCTCCAAATATCCTCTGTCCAAAACCATATACCTCTTCAATAGCTGAAGCGGGATGCGTTTTTGAAACAGCAACCAATTGAACATGGCCGGGAAGCTGGTTTTTTATACTCTGATAGTTTTCTTTAATACTCATAGATGCAAATTTCCGAAAATTAGTTGACAGTACCAGCTATGAATACATTTCTTTGGCATTAAATCAATTCAGGACCTCATTGATTTTAGGATATTGTGAAATCTTTCTGAAGACAAACTTGTTGCTTTTCTGGAGCTTTTCTATAAACATATCAAGCTCGTTGATAGAATCTGTATCTCTCAGGTATTGATCGTGAGTCAGGAAAACCAAATGTCTGGACGTTTTTTCCAGGTCATTAAGGAAGATACTGTCAATTTTCTTCAACATCGCTTCATGGCTGCCTTTTAAAGTCATTTTCTTTGACGGCCTCCATTCAAGGTCCCAGCCGATTACCTTATAACCGGCATTTTTCAGTCCATTAGCGGCTGCGGTGGAACTTTTAATATCGGTTACATTAATATTATTAAGTCTCCAGATATTTCTTCCCGGCGTTCTGGCAATTTTATCAGAAAGTTTCAGGCTGTCTTTAGCAATATCAAAATCATGAACAACTGCCTCGGGATTTTTATAGAAATCCGAATACTTGTTGTGCGCATGCGTAAAGCTGTGATTGGCAAGTTCAACCAGGGGATTTTGTTTTAAAAGCTCAAAATCATTCTTCTGCTTTGTACTTCCATATGTATGTTTGCCTACCAGAAAGGCGGTAGCGCATACATTTCTTTTGTTTAATATTTTTAAAAGGTTTTCTGTACCCTGATTTGGGCCGTCATCAAAAGTAAGATATATTACTCTTTTATCCGAATCTGTGTTTTCATCATCTATCTTGGGGACTGCTTCTGCGGTAGGATGTTCTTGTGAATATAAGTTTTCTTTCACATCATTCTTGAAGTTACAGCTGTTCAATAAAAATGAAGTTGCACTCACCAATGCAAACATCCCGAGAAAAGTCTGATTTTTTGACTTTTCCGCAAAATTTTTTTTCATAAAGATAATGGCGTTTTGTTTTGTTAAAAATCGTTAAAAATAACAATTGAATGTTAACAAATTATATGCCATGTCTCCTTATTATTTTCCTTTTTAAGCTTATTTTAAGAACTCTGTAGTAAGGAAATCTTTTATTAATCTGTAGATTGTGATTTTATACTTTTGAATCTTTAATTCTTAACATTTATAAATGTCAAAACCATAGTTATTCTCTATATATGTTGCTGTTTTGTTATTTTCTTTGTTTTAGAGAATTATTTTATTTTAACATATTGGTAATATAAATACCTTATTCCAGAATGCTCTTTAAAAACATGGCATTGTGTATCGCGGACGTTCCCCAGGTATTATTAAAGAAAATAAACGCTTTTTGAGGGTGGTTTTTGATTTGCTCTGCCAAATGGCTGAGGAAGTCATCGCTGTAGGAGGATTTGTATAGTACAGGCTTACCGTGAAGCCTGTAGTAAAGGACTTCAGGGTGGTTGATGATCACTTCTTCGGGCAGTTTCCCAGGGAAACTTACTCCTGAGAAAATGATGTTCATTCTTTTTAAAAGGCTGAAAATCTCTTTTTGCCACCAGGATTCATCCCGGAATTCTATGACATTAAGAAAATTACTATCGATATTTCTTATGATCCGGTCTGTATTTTCCTGAGTATTTTTAAATGACGGAGGAAGCTGATAAAGAAATCCCGACAACTTGTCTTTAAGATGGTCGTGAATATGTGTACAGAATGCTGTAATTTCTTCTTTTGATTCTGAAAGGCGATTTTGATGGGTGACCGATTTTGGGATTTTAATAAAAAACCTGAAATGATCCGGTGTCTCATCATGCCATTTTAAAAGTGTTTTCGCAGTGGGTTTTCTATAAAATGTAGAATTGATTTCTACGCAATTAAAGTGCTCGGCATATAAAGAAAGAAAATCTTTACTTGGGGCATTCTCAGGATATAAAGACCCTTTCCAGTCGTTATTATAAAACCCCGAGCATCCTATGTAAAGATTTTCTTTTTTCATACTGTTATTTTATATCCAGATCCACCGAATTTAATCTCAATGAATTAAGGATCACTGAAAGAGAACTGAAACTCATAGCAGCTGCAGCAATCATTGGTGAGAGAAGGATTCCAAAAAATGGATACAATAATCCTGCCGCAATCGGAACTCCCAATACATTATAAATGAAAGCAAAGAATAAGTTTTCCTTAATGTTTTTAAGAAGTTTTTCACTTAGTAGCTTTGCTTTTGCAACTCCCAGGATATCGCCTTTCAATAAAGTGATTTCTGCACTTTCAATGGCAACATCAGTTCCTGTTCCCATAGCAATTCCTACGTTGGATTGTGCAAGAGCAGGAGAGTCATTGATTCCGTCTCCGGTCATTGCCACAATTTTCCCTTGTTTCTGAAGTCTTTTTACTTCATTCAGCTTGTCTTCGGGAAGGCAATTGGCTTTAAAATGCTTAATTCCCAGCTCGTCTGCAACTGCTTTTGCGGTGTGTTCATTATCTCCTGTCATCATGATGACGTCAATTCCTTCACTGATCAGCTGTTTCACCGCTTTTTTTGAGCTTTCCTTGATTTTATCGGTAAAGCTGATAAATCCTAATACATTCTGATCCTGTGCGATATAAGAGATGGTGTGGGCTTTGGATTGTACTTCTACCGCTTTTTGTTGTAACCTTTCCGGGATCATAATCTGATGTGAAGTGAGCAGGCTCTCATTTCCCAGATATGTCATTTTACCGTTGATATTTCCTTTGACTCCTTTTCCTGATATATTTTCAAATTGTTCTACCTTTTCAGAAGAGATATTTTCGTCCTTAGCTCTTTTAATGACAGCATTTGAAAGTGGGTGTTCAGAATTTTGGTTCAGAGAGTAGGCCAGCTTTATGATCTGATTTTGTGCTCCCGAATCCGTCACTTCAATATATTCTACAGACGGTTTCCCCTCGGTTAAAGTTCCTGTTTTATCGGTGATCAGAACGTTTACTTTATTCATTTGTTCCAGGGCTTCGGCATTTTTAATGAGAATACCGTTTTTGGCTCCTTTTCCGATTCCGACCATTAAAGACATGGGCGTTGCCAGTCCGAGTGCACATGGGCATGCGACAATTAAAACGGCAACCGCATTTACAAAAGCAAATAAAGTTCTTTTTCCTTCCGGTCCGAAAAATTGCCATAAAACGAAGGTAAGTGCAGCGATGAGGATCACAGTAGGCACAAATACTTTTGAAACCTTATCCGTGAGTTTCTGGATTGGGGCTTTGCTTCGGCTGGCTTCATTCACCATTTTAATAATTTGTGAAAGAAGAGTTTCTTCACCTACTTTTTCAGCCTTCATGATGAATACCTGATTACCATTGATGGTACCTGAAGAAACTTTGTCATCCACATTTTTTTCAACGGGAACGGGTTCTCCGGTAATCATACTTTCGTCTACAATAGAATTTCCTTCCGTAATCTTTCCGTCCACAGGAATTTTTTCTCCGGGTTTTACTTTTAAAAGATCCCCGATTTTTACCTGAGAAAGCAAAACTCTTTTTTCTTCGCCATTCACAATAAGATTGGCTTCGTCCGGAGAAAGATTCATCAATTCTTTGATCGCATTTCCTGTTTTTTTATGGGCTGCAGCTTCCATCAACTGCCCTAAAATAACTAAGGTAAGAATCACACAGACCGCCTCAAAATACAAAGGTATTTCATGATTGTGTCCGCGGATTTCATGAGGAATAATGTCCGGGAAAAACAGTGCTGTGATGCTGAAAATAAATGCAGCAGCCACCCCAAGGGCAATAAGACTGAACATGTTGAGATTCCAGGTTTTAAAAGAAACCCAGCCCCTTTTCAACAGGAACCATCCGGAATAAAACATGACCGGAAGTGTTAAGGCTAGCTCGATAAAGCCCTGAATCTGATGAGAAAACGGAAAGTCAATAAACATTCTACCCATCGAAAGAAAAAAGACCGGAATCGTGAATGCTAATGAAATAGTGAATTTTCTTTTTAATATATTGTAGGTTTCATCTTCTTCGTCGTCACCGCTGTCGGGCATTCTTACAAGATCCATCCCGCAGATAGGGCAGCTTCCCGGCTCGTCGCGGATAATCTCCGGATGCATCGGGCAACTGTACTTAGCGGTTTTCTTTTCCGGGTATTTTACAAGGTCCATCCCGCAAACAGGACAGCCTACGTTTGAATCATATGTTTTATCACCTTCACAATACATCGGGCAGTAATATCTTCCGGCCATTTCGTCGGTAACTTTAGGCGCTTCATGGTGGTGGTGGCTGTGAGTATGTGAGTGTGAGTGTGAGTGTGAGTGTGAGTGTGAGTGGCTTGTGTCTGCATTTTTGATAAGATCTTCAGTGATCTCTTCCAAATGCATGTGACATACAGGACAATCTCCTTTTTCGTCATATACTTTATCTCCTTCACAGAACATAGGACAATAGTAATTTCCTATATGGTCTTTAAAGTTTGCGGGAAGATGGTTTGCGGAGTACGTAGGCTTATGATTCGGGTCTTTTTCAAGTTTTTCTTCAATCGGAACGAGATACATTTTACATACCGGGCATCTTTCTCCCTGTTTGAAGTATACTTTTTCACCTTCACATTCCATTGGGCAATAATAGACGGAGGAAGGGGATACCCGATCCTGAGGTTTTATGACAGCTTTTTTCGGTGCACCGGGATCTTCGAGTCTGTATTTTCCTGCTTCTGACAGAGCATTATTGAGTGCAGATAGTTCTATTTCATGATCAGAAGTGATGGTTGCGGTATTGTTTTCAAGATTCACGTCGGCTTTAATGCCCGGCACGCTATTCAGCTGATTGGAGATTTTTTTCTGACAACCTGAGCAGGTCATCCCGAGAATTTTATACTGTCGTTCCATGATTCTAAATTTATACTACAAAGGTCCAAAATGGAAATCTAAGGTTGTTATAAATTTAAGGATAATAGTTATAAAATTTAGATCGCTGAATGTTGGGGTGGGAGAATGTTAGAGTGGGAGAGTTAAGTATTAGATACAACTCTCCGAATCTCGTACTCTTCAACTCAGCTACAGGCTGTCCAGCGGTTTTCTGTGATGATCTTTAAGTTTTTTGAATTCTGTAGGTGTAAACCCTGTTACATTACGGAATTGAGTGGATAAATGCTGAACGCTTTTATAACCCAGTTTTCCGGCAATTTCAGTAAGGTTGAACTCATTATACAGAAGGAGTTCCTTTACTTTTTCAATCTTTTGTAATATAAAGAATTGTTCTAAGGTAACATTTTCATTTTGCGAAAAGGTTTTGGAAAGGGAACTGTAGTCCTTATGAAGCTTCGAACTTAAAAATTCTGAAAGCAGGAAATCCTCATCAATGTCCAGTTCACCAACTTTTACGATAATGAGGTTCTTAATTTTTTCAATAAGCTGGTGGGAAGAATCCATAATTCGCTCGAAACCACTTTCAAGAAGGCGCTTTTCAATATCCCGCATTTTTTCAGCGGGAATATCAGAGGCCATTTCAGCCTCACCCAATATCACAGAATGAGTACTGATACCGGCAGTATTAAAAATGTTTTCAACGGCAGCAATACATCTGTTACAGACCATATTCTTTATGAAGATCTTCATGCTCCGGTATTTAATCTGTCTTTTACAAATTCTATTTGTGTCTTACCGTGAGGAGCCGGATTGCCATCTGCATCGAGATTGACCATGACAATTTTCTCAACGGTAATAATTGTTTGGTGGGTCATCTTGTTTCGGACGTCGCATCTTAACGTCACTGATGAGGAACCAAAATGAGTGGCTTCAATTCCTATTTCTATAATATCTCCCTGTTTTGCTGAACTTACGAAGTTAATTTCAGAGATGAATTTGGTGACTACTTTGGTATTCTCCAACTGGATGATGGCATATAACGCTGCTTCTTCGTCAATCCATTGTAAAAGTCTTCCTCCGAAAAGTGAATGATTTGGATTTAAATCTTCTGGTTTTACCCATTTTCTGGTATGGTAGTTCATATATATTACTAATTTGTTGTGCAAATTTAAGCTTAAAAGCTGATGTTTTCAATAGAATACTATGTATTGATCTGAAGAGAATTATTTATTTTCTCAATCATTTTCTTTTGGAGCGCATTGCTTTTGTTTTTACCACAGAAGAATCTGTTAACAGTTTCCGGTATTCTGTACTTTCTATTGGGATTAAAGCTACTTTTCCTTCTGAATTATGATGAAATCCAAATCCATATCGTTTGGCCAAAGGAGAGGACCGGAGGCAAGCCTGACCTTTGGAAAAGAACTTTTGTCTCTCTTCGTCTTTTTCATTTTCAGAAATATCATTTTTTATAGCATAGCATTCAAAAATAATATCATCGGAAGAATATCGGTAGGGATTTTTGATGATTTTTTCATATTGTAGGCCTGCTACTGTTTTTTCTTTCTTTTCAGGAGGTATTTGTGCATGATTAACAGGGCAGTCTTCTGATACCTCAATGAATGTGTTGATGTAATTGGTGGTATGTTTTTTCATGGTAATAGATCAGATAATAAAAAATCCGAATCACAAAGATCCAGATTTTTATATATAATTTTTATTCTTTATACTCTAAAATTTCACCCGGCTGGCAGTCCAGTGCTTTGCAAATGGCTTCAAGGGTACTGAAACGCACGGCTTTTGCTTTTCCGGTTTTTAAAATAGACAGGTTAGAGAGTGTAAGGTCTACTTTTTCAGACAGCTCATTTAATGACATTTTTCTTTTTGCCATAATCACATCTAGATTTACTATTATCGGCATGATCTATATTGTTAGGTCGTTTTCAGTTTGTATTTCTATTCCTCTTTTAAATACCTGTGCAATAATAAAAATGATTCCGCCAAAAAACAAATATTCAGCTCCGGATCCTATAAAATCATAGATATTGGATAACGGAATATCTTTTTTAAAAATATTTTCACTATAAGAAATAGCTAGTAAAGAAAGAATTCCGATGGCAAATGCAGAGTAGCTTATTTGGGTAATAAGCTGTATGATCGCTTCGCTGAAAGGGGCTTTAAGATTGAGCTTCCGGAAAATCCGGATCACCAGAAATGCAAGGTAAGCTTTATATCCTGCCAAGAAAATAATAAAAGACATCATCAATTTGTATGCATTGACATTGGTCTGGTAAAGTTCAAATAGATTTAATCCTTCGTACAGGTTTTTAGCGCCATCAGGATTATAAAGTGTCATAATAAATGTAAAAGTCAATGCACCTGCTTTGATGCATGATCCAATAAATAATATCCAAACTACAACACTTAAAACAGATAAAATTTTTTTTGTTTTCATGTTAATTATATTTTAATGTGAATCAAATATCAGTAAAAATTTATTGAAAAACAATAAATTTTTACTTTTTTACAATTAATTTGATTTTTTGATTCAACATAATGTGAGAAATACTCAAAAAAAGCTTTGATTTGAAATATTTAATTGTATCTTGCATACGTTTATATTTGGAATCAATATTTGTTCATTAATTTATGTTGCTTTTCTTTTATATACCAAATTTTTATTAATTTTTTAATTTATTTAAAATGAACATTTTTGTTTCAAACATCAATTACGCAACTAAAGAGTATGAGTTGCACGATCTATTCGCAGAATTTGGAGATGTATCATCTGCCAAAATCGTTACAGACAGAGAAACTGGTCGTTCCAGAGGTTTCGGTTTCATAGAAATGGGTGATGAAGAAGGAAAGCAGGCTATTGAAGCTCTTAACCAAAAAGAATTCAACGGAAAAACACTGAATGTATCTGAAGCTAAACCAAGAGAAGAGAAGCCAAGAAGAAGCTTCGATAACAACAGAGGTGGAGGTTATGGTAACAACAACAATAGAGGCGGAGGCTATGGTAACAACAACCGTGGCGGAGGCGGAAATCGTTGGTAAAAATATAGAGCGGCTTTTTAGCCGCTTTTTTTTATATAGTTTTCTGATATGGATACTTTGTTTCCCGGAAATATATATTGAAAAACTGAGTTTTTTCATTTGTAAAAGTTCAGAATTCTAATCATAAAAAAGGCTGTTTCTACATGAAACAGCCTTTTTTTATTTTGGTTTGATCAAGATATATACATCACCGCAATAGATGTTATCCCTCTTGTTGTAAAAGTCTTTTTCTTTTGTGACTTGCTTTAGAATAAGCTTGATATGGTATTTTCCCAGATCATCTTCCACCTTAATATCCGGTACATAGACCGTTCCGGTTTTGCCTTTGTTTTCCTGAAAAAGCTTCATGATCTCAGGGCCTGCTTCTATTTCTTCTTTGTTGTTGAGTATAAGTTTAAAGGAGGACCTTTCAGTGAGTTTATCAATGATTTTAAATTGATCCTCATTCAGTTTTTGCGGATCCTGATTATAACCGGTTACGTTCAGCAGATACTGATAATCATCAATTTTAATGGCTTGTTGTTCAGAAACAATGACAAGTCGTTCCGTGTCATACGAGTCTTTTCTTGTGGTCGTATTTACATGGGTAAATTTTCCCTCAACAGTAAATCGTATCGAATAAAAGTTTCCAGCTTCAATGCTTTTAGTCAAATCTGCACGGTCTTTTTTGTCCAGCAATCCCCGTATAAATTCACTTTGCTTTCTTTCGGCTAAAAATTGAAATTTATCAGCAATTTCATTTCTGATGGTATCGGTAATTTTTTGCTCAAAATTTATTTTGCCGTTATCCAGTAATTTTTGTTGGTTCAAAACCTTTAGCAGTTCCGTTCTCTGACTTCTCCGTGCAACACTGAAGGCATTGATATAGGGGAAAATCATGGCAAAAGCTCCAAAAAGAAATAAACTGACCGGGATAAACTTGATCGTCGCTTTTTTGTTTGAAATAAAATAGATGACCACGCTTAATAACCACAAGGCCAGAAGTAAAACGAAATACCTTGGTTCTGTATATCCGTATTCTAGAATTCTGGTGAAAATAGCAATAAACAGAAGAGCGACCAACGGGATAATTGTATAATAGAATGCCTTGGAAAAAATCTTAACCCAGGACTTTGCATTGGCTTCCTTCAATGGATGAACGAGAAGCAATGCCAGTATTCCTACCATACTATATGCTAAAATAAGATAGGAAACCCAACCTCTCGGCAGCTGCCAGTGAATCAGAATTTTGAAAGAGTAGAAGTAAAGGATAACTGCATAAATAAGCAGTAACGGAATTAAAATAAACTGCGTGAAAAACTTTAGAACAACAGGATAACTTGCATCTTTTTCAAGGGTAGGTAATCCTTTTTCATTGAATAAAAGAAAGATGAAACAACTTCCGGTGATAGCCATTACAAAAAATGTATTGGCATACAGTTTATCATTGAAATGGAAATCAAAAAGTTTGTCAATCGCCAGTATTGCCAGTTCAACACCACCTGTTAAAACACCTGTAAATACAGCTGTAAGGAATATATTGACGAATAAATTTTTATTGTATTGCCAGAATCCCAATTCTTTGCTTTTTTCCAGAAACGGAATAAAAGAAACCAGTAAGTGCATTAAAATACCTGTGACAACAATAAGGTAGGAATAATCGTCGGTGAAATAACTTTTCTTGTTGGGTAATATATTGTAAAAACCAATAAGAAAAGCAATTCCGGCTAATTGCAGCAAAAGTTCTTTTCCAATTCTTTGCGAAAGCATTGTCATCGCAAACATCAAAGAAATTCCCAGGCATGCACAGATGGTAAATTTTAAACAGGAAGCATATAGTTCGAATTGATTTGATGTATCAATCATACAAATAGCCCCGGTTGAGGCCAGTATAGCCATCACCAGGACGACAGGATAACGGAAAATGATTTCAGTTGTCCGGTTTAAAGTTTCCCGAAATTTTGTTTTCATGATTTGGTGTTTCAGTGATTTATTCTTTCTTTTTTTTCTTCTTTTTGTCTTTTTCCTTCTCTTTTTCTTTAGACTTGGCCTTCTTTTCTTTTTTCGGATTTAAAATTTCTTCTGCAAATTCGTATTTTGGTTCCTCTATCTTTACAGGCTTGGCAGGTTTAATCTCAATTTTAAGATCAAAATATCCCTTTAAGTCATCCTGGGTCAATAGCTTTTCATTAAAAAGGAACTCAAGGATTTCTTTTCCCGAATCATTAAAGAAATTGTGTGAAAGTTCTTTCAATAAAAACTTTTTATAGTTTTCAAAAGGAACAATGACTGTATATTTAAAAATTCTCCCTTCTTTAACGGTTGACAAATAACCTTTTTCAACTAATATTTTTAAATAGGTGGAAACCGTATTCTGGTGGGGTTTCGGTTCCGGATGCTGCTCCATAACGTCCTTCAGATAGAAAGATTCCATTTTCCAAAACAGCTTCATAAAGTTTTCTTCTGCGGCAGTAAGATGATTGATTTTCATAGAATTTCTTAATGTTGAAATTGAATATTGCAATAAAGATAAATAAAAGATACCATAAAAGCTATTCCAGCGCCCATAAATACTTCTCTCACGGTGTGTCTTTTTAAAATAATTCTGGTAATTCCCACCAGGATAGCTACTCCCAGCCACGCCAGACCCATTTTCCAGTCTAATGAAAAAAATAGGGCAGCTACAAATACATTGAACGCAGTATGCATAGAACTTTTAATAAAAAGATTACTGATCTGGAGGGAAAAAAGTAGGATTAAAATAAACAGCATGACCAGGTCAATATATCCATTCCTTATATAATGAAAGATAAGGTAGGAAATAACACAGACGGCAATAAATATATAAAGCGTTTTTCTCTGAATCCGGTTGGATACGTCCATATTGGTGTATCTCCCGGTTTTTACATTCCATACAAGCCAGATAACGGTTGGAACAATGATCATTAACAATACAGGAACGAAATAAAGAAGAGAATCATTAAGAGTGTACTGTTTGATACTCATATATATAAAGAAGATCACCAAAGACACCAGAGGGTTGAAGAAATCGGATATAACTTTCGAAATTTTGTGTAACAATGAAGACTTTTTTTCTTCCATATTCAAGTTTAAAGCTCAAATATAAGACTATAACCCCAAAAAACAAATGAAGACAGCGCACTGAAGCGCCTGAGGAATTCTCAGAAGTGATCTCTTTTATAGGCTGAAAAAGCAAAACTGCATGGGGATTTTGTTAATAATATTGCAGACAGAACTCTTGGGTTCACAGAATTTTCTCCCAATACCAGCTATTAAAATAACCAAAACAATATGTTAACGATAATTAAAGAGGAAAGACGATGAGAATAAAACTGGATGTTTTTTTAATGTTCCGGTCTCATCTGATATTTCAGAAAACCCGCACAGGCAGGGTGATTCTTTAATAATACTAATCAAAAAATAAGAGGTATATCTTCACTTTGCGAGCTTTTCTATGGCTCGAAAATTAAGAATAATCAGTTCGGCCTGCAAATAGATTTCAGAGAAAAATCGAAAAGTTACTTATGCATACAATAAAAACAAAGTTTTTTTCATAATTTTGCTCAACTATTTCATAATAAAAAAGCAAGAGCTAACACATGAAAGAATTTTCTAAAGAGGTATACCTGAAGTGGTATGAAGATATGACAATGTGGAGAAGGTTTGAAGACAAATGCCGTTCTCTTTATCTAAAACAAAAGATCAGAGGATTTTTACATTTGTATAACGGTCAGGAAGCGATCCCTGCCGGATTCACACATGCAATGGATTTAACCAAAGACAGTATGATTACTGCATACAGATGTCACATCCATCCAATGGCGATGGGCGTAGATCCTAAAAGAATCATGGCTGAGCTTTGTGGTAAAGCTACCGGAACATCCGGAGGTATGGGTGGATCTATGCACATTTTCAGTAAAGAACACCGTTTCTATGGAGGACATGGTATTGTGGGAGGACAGATTCCTTTAGGAGCAGGTATTGCTTTTGCAGATAAATATTTTGACAGAAAAGCTGTGAATATTTGCTTCTTCGGAGACGGAGCTGCAAGACAAGGTTCTTTACATGAAACGTTCAACATGGCTATGAACTGGAAACTGCCTGTAGTATTTGTTGTAGAAAACAACCAGTATGCAATGGGAACTTCTGTAAAAAGAACAGCCAACCACGAAGATATCTACAAATTAGGATTAGGATACGAAATGCCTTGCCTTGCTGTAGATGCAATGGACCCTGAAAAAGTAGCCGAAGCTGCTTACGAAGCAATTGAAAGAGCAAGAAGAGGAGATGGGCCAACATTTATCGAAGCAAGAACTTACCGTTACAGAGGACACTCTATGTCTGATGCTGAGCCATACAGATCTAAAGAAGAAGTAGCTGTTCATAAGAATGATGATCCGATTGAATTGGTAAAACACAGAATTCTTGAAAACGGATGGGCTACAGAAGCTGAACTGGAAGCTATGGATAACAAATCAAGAGATTTTGTTGACGAATGTGTAGAATTTATGGAAAACTCTCCTTATCCTGAGGCTGAGAAAATCTATGAATATGTGTACGCTCAGGAGGATTATCCATTCCTAGACAAATTAGAAAACTAAAAAATAAAAATTAATTTGAAATTTGAAGTTTGACATTTCTGAAATCTCAAATCTCAAATCTCGAATCTCAAATCAATATAGATTATGGCAGAAGTAATTACGATGCCCCGCCTTTCGGATACGATGACGGAAGGGAAAGTGGCGAAATGGCATAAAAAAGTAGGAGATAAAGTAAAAGAAGGAGATATTTTAGCTGAAATTGAAACGGACAAAGCAGTTCAGGATTTTGAATCTGAAGTAGAAGGTACTCTTTTATACGTAGGTGTAGAAGAAGGCGCTGCTGCCGTTGTAGATTCTGTTTTGGCAATTATCGGTAAAGAAGGAGAAGATATTTCAGGATTAACAGGTGGGGCTGCAGCTTCTACAACGGATTCTGAAGAAAAAAAATCAGAAGAACAACCAAAAGCTGAAGCTCAGGTTGCTGCTGAACCGGCTGCTGCTGAAGTTCCGGCAGGAGTAGAAGTAATTACAATGCCGAGACTTTCTGATACAATGACAGAAGGTAAAGTGGCGAAATGGCATAAGAATGTAGGAGATACAGTAAAAGAAGGTGATCTTCTTGCTGAAATCGAAACAGATAAAGCAGTACAGGATTTCGAATCTGAATTTAACGGAGTATTACTGAAGCAAGGTGTTGCAGAAGGTGATGCTGCTCCTGTTGATTCAGTATTGGCAATCATTGGGCCTGAAGGAACCGATGTATCGGCTGTAGGAGCTCCAAAAGCTGCTGCTCAGCCTTCTGAAAAACCTGCTGAACAAAAAACTGAAGCTAAAACAGAAGAAAAAGCTGCTCCGGCTGCAAACTCTTCATCTTCAGACAGAGTGGCCATTTCTCCATTAGCTAAGAAAATGGCTCAGGATAAAGGCGTTGACATCAACACTGTTCAAGGTTCAGGAGAGAACGGAAGAATCGTTAAAAAAGATATCGAAAATTATCAGCCTGCTGCTCAATCCGCTGCTTCAGCTCCGGCTGCAAGTGCTGCTGCTCAGGTTGCTGTGAACTTCGTTCAGGGAGAAGATACAGAGACTCCAAACTCACAGGTAAGAAATATCATTGCAAAACGTCTTTCTGAAAGTAAATTCTCTGCCCCTCACTATTATCTGATGGTGGAAATCAACATGGATAAAGCAATTGAGGCAAGAAAAGAGATCAATTCTATTCCGGATACGAAGATTTCATTCAATGATATGATCATTAAAGCTACCGCTATTGCTTTGAGAAAACACCCTCAGGTAAATTCAAGCTGGGCAGGTGACAAGATCATCCACAGAGGAAATATCAACGTAGGGGTAGCAGTAGCTATTCCGGACGGATTGGTTGTTCCAGTATTGAAAAATACAGACCAGATGTCTTACACGCAGATTTCTGCAGCGGTAAAAGATATGGCTTCCAGAGCTAAGAGCAAAGGTCTTAAAGCTAACGAAATGGAAGGATCTACATTCTCAATTTCTAACCTTGGAATGTTCGGAATCGAAACATTTACCAGTATTATCAACCAGCCAAACTCTGCAATCCTTTCAGTAGGAGCGATCATCGAGAAACCAATCGTAAAGAACGGTCAGATCGTAGTAGGAAACACCATGAAACTTTCGTTAGCGTGTGACCACAGGGTAGTAGACGGTGCTACAGGTGCTCAATTCTTACAAACATTAAGAACATATTTAGAGAATCCATTAACATTGTTACTGTAATTTCTAAGATATAAAATAGTAAAACCTCCCCAATCGGGAGGTTTTTTGTTTTTGTACTAATAATGTTATCCCAATATGTTGTAAAATCAACAATATGTTACTATTTTTGAATCATGATTAAAGCAAGAAATATCCATAAATCTTATGGGAATTTAGAAGTACTGAAAGGGGTAGATATTCATATCAAAATGGGCGAAGTGGTTTCAATTGTAGGAGAATCCGGAGCAGGTAAATCTACATTGTTGCAAATTTTAGGAACCCTGGATCATCCTACGCAATCGGGTAAGTATGATACTGAAATAGCGATAGCAGGAGAATCATTTATTAATATGAATGATAAACAGTTGTCTAAATTCAGAAATCAGAATATCGGCTTTGTATTTCAGTTCCACCAGCTTCTTCCGGAATTTACCGCTTTGGAGAATGTATTGCTTCCTACAAGAATAGCCGGAGCCAACGAAAGAGAGGCGATTGAAAAGGCATACGCTTTATTTGAAGATCTGAAGATAGAGCAGAGATTAAATCATAAACCCAATCAGCTTTCCGGGGGAGAAGCGCAAAGGGTAGCCGTGGCAAGAGCTTTAATCAATTCACCCAAAATTATCTTTGCTGATGAGCCGACAGGTAATCTCGATTCTAAAAATGCTGATGATCTTCACAGGTTGTTTTTTGACCTTAGGGACAAGTACAATCAGACCTTTGTCATTGTAACGCATAACCCGAATCTTGCAGAAATTACAGACCGTAAACTCATCATGAAAGATGGAATGATTATAGAATAGCAGCCAACACATTCAACGATGAAAAAATTTATTTTTCTTTTTATAATTATGATTTCCTGTTCAAAAGCTGAATCTCAGCAGTTGGATACCACCGCGATACCCGGATCGAAAATTGAGGAGATTAAAAATTATTTAAAAGGAAAAGACTATAATCAGCAGTTGGCCGTTTTTATAAATTTTAAAATAGCTTCCGGAAAGTATCGCTATTTTATCTATGATCTCAGGACAAACAAAATACTACAGAAAGCAGTCGTATCTCATGGATCAGGTTCTGTAATTCCCTGGTCAGAAGCATTGCAATTCAGTAATGCTGAAGGATCTTATCAGTCTTCATTAGGAAAATATGCCATTGGAGAAGGCTATGAGGGAAAGTTTGGAAAAGCATATCGGTTGAAAGGATTAGATCCTACAAACAGCAATGCGATGCAGCGGGCTATAGTTCTTCACTCGTACGGATGCGTTCCGGATAAAGAATCCCAGAAACCGGCTTGCCTGAGCCTGGGCTGTCCGATGCTCTCTCAGAATGCTTTTAAAGCATCTGCCCAATACATTGATCAGTCAAAACAATCCATTATCTTGTATGCATTTTATTAAAACATAATCTACTATTTATAATTCCGTGCTATGCCTATAAAATTTCTTGCAGAAGATGACAGACCAAGGGAAAAATTTTTGCAAAAAGGCAAGAATTCGCTTTCCGATTCTGAGTTGTTGGCGATCATAATGGGAAGCGGCAATAAAGAAGAAAGTTCCGTAGAGCTGGCCAGAAGGATTCTGACTTCGGTAAATAATAACTGGCACCAACTGAGCCTGCTTTCTGTCAAAGATTTGATGAAATTTAAAGGAATTGGAGAAGCAAAGGCTATTTCGATTGCCTCTGCCCTGGAAATCGGAAGAAGAAGAGCCGGACAGGAAATTCCTGAAAAATCAATTATAGGAAATAGCCATGACGCCTATGCCATCCTAAAGAACCAACTCTCAGATTTAAGAACTGAAGAATTTTGGGCTATTTTTTTGAACAACAGCAATAAAGTCATTCATATTGCACAACTGACTCACGGAGGCATAAGCCAGGCTATCGTTGATGTAAGAATACTTTTTAAAATCGCTCTGGAGCACTTTTCTACAGGCGTTATTATTGCTCATAACCATCCTTCAGGCAGTGTAAAACCAAGCAGGGAAGACCTCAATATTACACAAAAGATTAAAGAAGCTGGACAAACATTAACCATCCAGCTTTTAGATCACATTATCATTACACAAGATTCCTATTTTAGTTTCTCCGATTCAGGATTATTATGATTAAAAGATTAAAATACCATGAAATCGATTTTGTAAAATATTCTCAATGTTTAGAAAATTCTGAGCAGAGAAAATATACGGCAACAAAAGATTTTCTGGATATCACTTCAAAAAAACAATGGGAAGTTTTAGTGTACAACGATTACGAAGCAGTAATGCCCGTTCCCTTTATCCGGAAATATGGAGTGAAAATTGTGCATAATCCTAAACTCTGTCAGCAACTAGGAGTGTTTTCTAAGAAAGATGATGTACATCTGAACGAAGTCTTTCTTGAATATCTGGAAAAGAATTATCTGATAAGTACCTATCAATTTAATGATGTCAATCAATTTCTAAGAGAAATAAGAAGAAAGAAAAATTTTTTATTATATCCGGATTCTTATGAAAAAATATACGAGAGATATTCTCCCAAAAGAAAGAGAAAACTGAGAGGTGGGGAAGAGATAACAGATAAAATTGCCACTAAGGATGTTCATTATAAGGATGTGAAAAATTTTATTGAAATTCATGCAATAGGAGCCAGTAAGGAAGCTGATTTACATGAATTTATAAGAATTTTTAAAGATTTGTATGAATTAAATCGCCTGAAGTTTTCAGCTTTCTATTACAATAATAAAATCATTAATGTTATTGCTACTTATACCGATTGTCATATGGTAGCACTTTTAGGTACATTTAATGATAAAAATTATGTGAAGTTATCAGGTGCATCCATATTGATTGATAAGGCTATAAAGGAAACGATTGAAACAAATACCTTTGATTTTGAAGGTGGAGAACTTCCTAATATTGAAGAGTTTTTCAGAGGATTTCGGCCGGAACTGAGGCCATATGGGATAATTGAAAATTCAAAGAAAAACCTCGTCAAAAAGTTCATATATTTTCTTTTAACCGGTAAAAAATTATAAATGACAAAATGTTGTCGGGATTGATGCAATCTATAAGTACAACACGATCTATAGAAACTGGGTGATGGGAAACTATATTAAAGTAATATTTATGAAAAAAAAGAAAAATCTTCTTGTTTTTATATTCTCGATCTACGTAGGTCTCATGTCATACTATCTGTATACCCACCAGTATTATAATACGGATATGGAAGCGTATATGGGCTTGATTTACAAAGTGGAATATCCTGACATGAAGATTGAAGAAATCCATCATAAAGTATATTCGGAGATAAAAGAAAAGAATCCTGATTTCGCGGGATTGGGTCCGGTTGATCCAATGGTGAAAGAGGTGGCAAAGGGAGAAAGCACCTACTATAAATTCTTATCGGAAAATCCTAAAGCCTATGAAGAAGAATTACAGCTTTTCGCAGTAAAACCATTCTATAACTTTATCAATGTATTGTTTTTTAAACTTGGTTTTAAAGCCTCAACCTCTACTTTTTTAATTTCCATTATTTCTTACGCTCTTATTCTTGTTCTCATTTTTTGTTTTTTAATCCAAATTTTAAAAAATTATACCCTAGCCACGATAATAACGGTTTTATTATCATTGTTTAAACCAATTCTCGAAGCAAGCAGGCATGCTTCTCCGGATTCATTGTCCTGTTTATTGCTGTTGTTAAGCTTTTACACTTTTCTGATCAAAAAGAATGTTTTTTACACAACGATTTTTGCGATGTTATGTGTCTTTACCAGACCTGAGTATTTCATTTTATATTCATTTCTTTACCTTCTTGTTTTCTTTTACAGCGATAGGTTAGTACTTAATAAAAAGATTTTATCCCTATCATACGGTTATTTGCTGGCATCTTTCCTCTTGATTCAGTATTTCAATCAGGTGTCCTGGTCTGTTTTATTTATGAATCAGTTTACCCGGGTTCAGCTGTATCCGCTATCAAATCCTGATCATTTTCAGTTTGCTGATTATCTTCAGTTTATCAAAGGAAATATCATGTTGGAATTTAATGCATCCTATTTTCCCCTTTTATTGATCGTGTTGGTGATTATTTTAGCCAACAACTTTTCTTTCAGGAATAGAAAGAATCAGGTTCAATGCCTGTTTTTTGTGATTATTTACGGATCTGTTTTCCTAAGGTTTTTGATTTTTCCTTCTTTGGTAAACAGAATGATGATAGGCTTTTATCTCCTGATCATCCTGTCTATGATCTATATACAGAACTCTAAGGTGGATATCTTTAAAAACACTTTAGAACACGGAAAATAATTAGTAATTTTGCAATCTAAAATTATGGCGAGTTTATCAGGATATCTACCGTATGCATTTGCATTGATTATTGCAATTCCTTTTCTGGTTTTGCTCAGACAATTTGTACATTCCTATATTACTCTTAAAAATCAGGAAATCAAACTGCTTACCGTGAAGTCCAATTCAGAAAACAAAGCCCATTCCTATGAGAGAATGACATTGTTTCTGGACAGGTTAAAACCCTCCAATCTTATTCAGAAATTTGACAGGGAATTAGCCGTTCATGAGTTTATTTTTCTTACTGAAAAGACAATCAATGAAGAATTTGAATATAACTCGTCTCAACAGCTTTATATCACAAAACATTCCTGGAAAAATATCGTAGATTCTAAAAATGCAGTTATAGAGCTGCTTCACAGAACTTATGACGGATTGAAAGGAGAGGTTCAGCTGGATGAATTCAAGACGATTTTCATCATGAATTATATGGAAGGCAACGATTACATTGTGGAAACCATAGAAGATTTAAGAAAAGAAATTTTAATAATAACTTAAAAAATAACAGATAAATAATGATTCCAAATTTTAAAGCACATCCATGGCACGGAATTTCTGCAGGAGAAGATGCGCCAAATGTTGTAAACGTATTTGTGGAAATTGTTCCTTCAGATACTATTAAATATGAAGTAGATAAAGAAACAGGATACCTAAAAGTAGACAGACCTCAAAAATTCTCTAATATCATCCCGGCTTTATATGGTTTTGTTCCAAGAACATACTGTGATCAGGAAGTAATGAAACTTGCTGTAGAATCAGGCGCTACGGATGTTACAATGGGAGATCATGATCCTCTTGATATTTGTGTTTTAAGTTCTCATAACATCCATGCCGGAGGTTTATTGATGGAAGCTATTCCAATCGGAGGTTTCAAAATGATCGACGGAGGAGAAGCTGATGATAAAATTGTTGCAGTAATGATCAATGACCATGCTTTTGGGCACTTCAGAGATATTGCTGAATTACCGGAAGCTGAAGTAAAAAGATTAATGCATTATTTCCTTACGTATAAAAACCTGCCGGATGAGCCTGCAAAATGCAGAATTCAGGAGGTTTACGGAGCTGAGCATGCAAAAAAAGTAATCAAAGCTTCTCAGGCTGATTATGCAGATAAATTCGGAGGATAATATTTCCTTTCCAAAGCATACAAAAAAGCAGATGAAGATTCATCTGCTTTTTCTTTGTGAGTATTTTATTCTGCCTCAACCGATTTAGTTGCTTTTGTATACGGAATTTCCTTCTTTGATGGTTTCAAGAACTTTAATGTTTCTGAGATTTTCAGGAGTTATCGTTAAAGGATTCTGATCCAGAATGACAAAGTCTGCCAGTTTACCTGCTTTAACAGATCCTTTTCTGTTTTCTTCCTGCAGTTGATAAGCTCCGTTGATGGTAATAGCTTTCAGGGCTTCAAGAGGAGTGATTCTTTCATTGGGACCTAAAATCATTCCTGACCTTGTCTTTCTGTTTACCGCAGCATATACAGCGGTAATTAAATCGGGTGGAGTAACCGGAGAATCATGATGGATGGTAAATGTAATTCCTGCTTTTGATGCTGAGTTGGCAGGACTTATAAAAGAAGCTCTTTCAGGACCAAAAACACTCGAATAGTGCCAATCGCCCCATAAATAAGTATGAGTAGAAAAGTAAGAAGGAATTACTCCTAATTCTTTTATTTTCTGAATATGATCAGGGCGGCTGTTTTGTACATGAATTAAGGTTGCCCGCAATTCCGGTTTATAAATGTTTTCATCTTTTAACCTTTTAATAACCCGGATTGCCTGATCTATTGCAGCATCTCCGTTCACATGAAGCTGTGCGGTTATATGGTTTTGGAAAAGTGTTTTCAGATCGTTATATAACGTTTCATCCGTAAAGATGGGAAATCCTTTGTAGTCTTTAGACTGGCCTTCCGGCGGAACCAAATAAGGCTGAGTAAGCCAGGCTGTTTTACCTTGTGGAGAACCGTCATCCGAAAATTTGAACCCGGCCAGTTTCAGATGATTTTCATATTTCATATACTTAGGTTTGAAACGGTCGAATTCCTTTTTGAAATATTCATAATCAGGAAAGTAAACGACATCGGCTTTAAAAAGATGTTGAGCCGCTGCTTTTTCTAACAGACCAACGCTTTCTCCCATAGTTCTTCCATCACAAACAGTAGTCTGTCCATAGCTGAGCCATTCATCCTGGGCTTTCATCAGATTTTCCATGGCATGAGCCTCAGTGTCTTTGCCTTTATTCATTTTTTCAGTTAAGGTTAATAAAGCAGTGAAACTCGCGTTCTCTTCTAATTTCCCATTCAGTTTTCCTGTTTCTTTATCCCTGCTGATGTGTCCTCCTTCAGGATCTTTTGATGCTTCTGTTATTCCCAGAAGTTGTAGCATTGCGCTGTTTGCTACGCTGGCGTGCCCTGAGGCATGAATAACAATAATAGGATTGGTTTTACTAATGATATCCAGTTCTGATTTTGTAGGATGACGGTGCTCTCTCATAATGGCATCATCATAACCATTTCCGATAATCGGCTGCTTATCCGTAATTTTATTTTCTTTAATGTAGTTCTTAACCGTAATCTGTAAATCTTTAATTGAATTCACTGTTCCATAAGGTTCCGGAGATAGGTCTACGGCATCCATCGTCCCGGCTCTTGAAGTAAGGTGTCCATGAACATCTATAAACCCGGGAAGAAGAGTTTTCCCATGGAGATTAATCATTTTGGTGGCTGGCTCTGAAAAACGCTCTGCTTCCGATTTTGTTCCGGCAAAAAGTATTTTACCGTCTTTTACTGCTACAGCTTCAACCTGGGGAGAAGAATCTTCCATTGTTATGATAGGACCTCCAAAATAAAGTATCTCAGCTTTTTCTTGTGGAATCTTATGGTGACAGCTGCTTATTCCTGCAGACAAAAAAAGAGTATATAATATCCTTTTCATAAACAATTAATTCAAATAATAGTGAGAAACAAATTTACAAAATAATAGATTATTATTAGTGAATTTTATTATGTGTTTATAATTTCATTATATTTATAAGCCTAATCTCAATTTTTTAATATAAAATAATAAACTATGGATCTATTTGTGTTAGTGCCAATTTTTGGTGTCATAGCTTTGCTTTATACATTTCTTCAGAGCAACTGGGTCAATAAACAGAATGCCGGAAATGAAAAAATGAAAATAATCAGCGGCCATATTGCAGATGGTGCAATGGCTTTTCTAAAGGCTGAATATAAAATCTTAATGTACTTCGTGGTGGTGGTCGCCATTTTACTTGCTGTAATGGGATCAAGCAATGCCAACTCACATTGGAGTATCGGAATCGCTTTTGCAGTAGGAGCGGTATTTTCCGCATTAGCTGGTTTTATCGGGATGAAAATTGCTACCAAAGCCAATGTCAGGACGGCAGAAGCCGCAAGAACTTCACTGTCGAAAGCGCTTAAAGTATCTTTTACAGGAGGTTCCGTTATGGGAATGGGGGTTGCAGGACTCGCTGTTTTAGGATTGGGAGCATTATTCCTGATCATTAAACAGATTTTTGCACCTGATGCCACAGTAGATTCTCACGAGATGGAAAGAACAATTGAAATCCTTACCGGATTTTCTCTTGGAGCAGAATCCATAGCACTTTTTGCAAGAGTAGGAGGTGGTATTTATACAAAAGCCGCAGATGTGGGAGCAGACCTGGTAGGAAAAGTAGAAGCCGGTATCCCGGAAGATGATCCAAGAAACCCCGCTACCATTGCAGATAATGTGGGTGATAATGTAGGAGATGTGGCAGGAATGGGGGCGGACCTTTTTGGATCTTATGTAGCCACCGTTCTGGCGACAATGGTCTTAGGAAGAGAAACCGTTTCTGATGATTCCTTCGGAGGATTTGCCCCGATTCTTTTACCCATGCTTATTGCGGGAACTGGAATTATCTTTTCAATGATAGGAACCTTATTTGTAAGGATTAATGATAATGAAGGCTCATCTACTTCCAGCGTACAAAATGCCCTGAACTTGGGGAATTGGGGAAGTATTATTATTACTGCAATAGCATCTTATTTCCTGGTAACCTATATCCTGCCCGAAAAAATGGTGCTCAGAGGCCACGAATTTACAAAAATGGGAGTCTTCGGAGCGATAATGGTGGGTTTGGTCGTAGGAACTTTAATGAGTATCATAACAGAATATTATACAGCCATGGGTAAAAGACCGGTTTCCAGTATTGTGAGACAGTCTTCTACCGGACATGCTACCAATATTATCGGAGGGCTTTCCGTTGGTATGGAATCTACTTTACTTCCGATTATTGTGCTGGCAGGCGGAATCTATGGCTCTTATCTGTGTGCCGGACTTTATGGGGTTGCTATCGCAGCAGCAGGAATGATGGCTACTACAGCTATGCAATTGGCAATAGATGCCTTTGGACCTATTGCGGATAATGCAGGAGGTATTGCTGAAATGAGTGAACTTCCCAAAGAAGTACGGGAGAAAACAGATATTCTGGACGCCGTAGGAAATACAACTGCCGCTACCGGGAAAGGGTTTGCGATTGCTTCAGCAGCTTTAACGGCATTAGCGTTATTTGCAGCTTTTGTTGGAATTGCAGGTATTGACGGTATTGATATATACAGAGCCGATGTTTTAGCCGGTTTATTCGTAGGCGGAATGATTCCGTTTATCTTTTCCTCTTTAGCGATCACAGCAGTGGGACAGGCTGCGATGGCGATGGTTGAAGAAGTGAGAAGACAGTTCCGCGAAATTCCTGGAATCTTAGAAGGAAAAGCACAACCTGAATATGAAAAATGCGTGGCGATTTCTACGGATGCATCTATCAGGAAGATGATGCTACCAGGTGCTATAGCAATCATATCACCCTTATTAATTGGATTTATATTCGGACCTGAAGTATTGGGAGGATTTCTTGCCGGTGCTACTGTTTGTGGTGTTTTGATGGGAATGTTTCAGAATAATGCAGGAGGCGCCTGGGATAATGCCAAAAAATCATTTGAAAAAGGGGTAGACATCAATGGACAGACTTATTATAAAGGTTCAGAACCTCACAAAGCTTCCGTGACGGGAGATACAGTGGGAGACCCGTTTAAAGATACTTCCGGTCCGTCAATGAATATTCTCATTAAGTTGATGTCAATTGTTTCACTGGTGATTGCTCCAACGTTAGCTGTTTTACATAAAGATAAAATTGAAGCGAACAGAAAAGCAAAAATCGAAGCTTTAACCGGGGTTTCTGCTGACCATTCTGTTACAGGAAATGTTGATCAGTCAGTATTACCTTTGAATCCTGCAGAAATTAAGGGGCACTTGAATGAAAATGGTGACTTTGTGTACGAAACAGGAAGTATTCAGAAATTAAAATTAAAAGGCGGTAAAACAATAGCCATTGGAGATGGTAGCCAGATCTATCAGTTATACAAATCCATTGATCAGAAAGATAAGACTATTGTAGATCCCAATAAATGGTATACCATCGAAAATCTTTATTTTGAAACCGGTTCAAGTGATTTAAAACCAGGTTATGAAATGCAGCTCAACAATCTGGCTGAGATTTTAAATGCTTATCCTGATCTGAAAATAAAATTAGGAGGTTACACGGATAACAGTGGCAATGAAGAAAGCAATCAGCAACTTTCTAATCTGAGAGCACAAACGGCAAAACTGAAATTACTTGAGCTCGGAGTTTCTGCAGACAGGGTAGAAGCAGAAGGGTATGGCTCACAACATCCCATTTGTGAAGCTAATGATACAGACGAATGTAAAGCCAAAAACAGAAGGATTGATGTAAGGGTTCTGGCTCTTTAATATCTTCCAATAAAATAAAAAGCATCGCAATAGCGGTGCTTTTTTATGTTTTGAAATCTACGCATAGTACCTATGATTCTATATGGTAAAAAATTACCCTGTTTTTTAACCTGAAAAAGAATTTGTTGTCCCTATAGATTTTTTCTCAGATGTTCCAGCGCCTGGATGATCAACTCATCTTTTTTAGCAAAACTGAATCTGATATAGTCTGAATTTTGTCGTGAATTATAAAATGCAGAAAGCGGAAGGCAGGCTACTTTTTTCTCAATGGTCAGCCATTTCGAAAACTCTACATCACTCATTGTCTTAGAAATATTTCTGAAATTAACGATCTGGAAAACACTTCCTTCCGCCTTTTGTTCTATTTTCAGGGGAGTATCGTGCATCATTTCATTAAAGATATCCCTTTTCGCCTGCATCAGCTTTCTGTGACCGGAAGGATCAAATACTTCCAGATATTTTGCCAAGGCATATTGTGCAGGTGCATTGGCACTATAGGAAATATACTGCTGGTGACACTGAAATAATGAGGTCAGCTCCGGTGATGCTATCATATAACTGACCTTCCAGCCGGAAGTATGAAACATTTTTCCAAATGAAAAAATACAGAATGTCCTTTTTTTAAGCTCCGGGTGCAAAAAAGAACTGTAATGCTCTTCTCCGTCATAACAATACGTATCATAAATTTCTTCTGAAACCAAATAAATCTCCCGGTCTTTGATCAGTTCATACAATGTACTCCAGTCAGTCTGTTTCCAGATTTTTCCGGTTGGATTTTGTGGTGAATTGACAATGATCGCTTTCGTTTTTTCTGAAATACAGCTTTTAAGATTTTCCCAGTTTATGACAAAATTATCATCAAGATCACAATATACGGGAACCCCGCCATTTATCACTACGGATGGACCATAAGTATAATAGGAAGGTTGTATAATGATCACTTCATCTCCCTGATTTAAAACAGATGTGAGGGCTGTATGTAAAGCAAAGGTTGCACACGGAACAATAGTGATTTGCTGAGAAGAAACCATCATACTGTGTTTACGTTTTGCATTGAACCTTATGATACTTTCGATTAATAAAGGGTTGCCGGAAAGAGGTTCATAATTATGAGTATCCAGGTCTGCAGCTTCTTGTAGAAAGGCTTTCAAACGTTCGTCAATGTCAAAATCCGGAAGCCCCAGAGACAAATCAAAACTTCCATGTCGCAACGCCAGCTCAGACATCTCTGTAAAAAAGGAATAATGAGTAAAACCGTCAATTCTTTTCATCTATTGCATTTAAATCAAATATAATGAAAATAACATTTCAAGGAATATTAAATAAAAATTGTTACTTTTAAGAAATTTATTCTTTATGAAAAAACTACTTATTCCGTTGTTTTCCCTGGCTGTAATGACCAGCTGCGGAACAGCCAATGTTTCGGACGGAACAACTTCGCAACCGACATTTTCCAAACAGGACAAAGCCTTTTCTAATGCTTATAAAGAGATCAAAGTTGAAGATTTAAAAAAGAATCTCTACGTTATCGCTGCAGATGATATGGAAGGAAGAGATACCGGAAGCAAAGGGCAGAAAAAAGCGGGAGAGTATATCGTGAATTATTATAAGAGTCTGGGAATTTCTCATCCTAAAACATTAGATTCTTATTACCAGAAGGTTCCTTCTGCATTTATGAAGAAAAGAGGCGGAGGTAACCTTCCGGATTCCGAAAATATTCTTGCTTTTATAGAAGGAAGTGAAAAGCCTGAAGAAATTGTAGTGGTATCTGCCCATTACGATCACGTAGGAATTAAAAATGGAATCGTTTATAACGGAGCAGACGATGACGGAAGCGGAACTGTCGCAGTAATGGAAATAGCCAAAGCCTTCCAGCAAGCCAAAAAAGCAGGAAAAGGGCCTAAAAGGTCAATGCTCTTCCTTCATGTTACAGGAGAGGAACATGGTTTGTTCGGATCTGAATATTATTCTGAAAACCCTGTATTCCCATTGGCTAATACGGTGGTGGACCTTAATATTGATATGATCGGAAGGGACGATCCTGCAAACAGGGGAAAACAATATGTGTATGTAATCGGCTCGGAAATGCTGAGCTCTCAGCTTAAAGTCATCAATGAAGCTGCCAATAAGAAAACAAACAATTTGGAGTTGAATTATAAATATGATGACCTTAATGATCCGGAACAGCTGTACTACCGTTCAGACCATTATAATTTCGCCAAACACAATATTCCGGTAGCATTTTTCTTTGACGGAATCCATGAAGATTACCATAAATCAACCGATGATCCGGAAAAAATTGATTATCCGCTTTTACAGAAAAGGGCACAGCTTATCTTCACGACGGCCTGGGATATTGCCAACCGCCCTGAAAGAATAGTTGTAGATAAAAAATAACCTGCAATGACTTTAAAAATAAAATGCCACAAAATATAAGATCAATCAGACCGTTCATCGGAGCCGAAAACTTTGAAATCAGTAGAAGATTTTACAAGGATCTTGGATTTCAGGAAGTTGTTCTTGAACCTAAATTGTCTTTGTTTAAAAGGGAAGAAGTCGGTTTCTATCTTCAGGATTATTATGCTAAAGAATGGGTGGATAATACAATGATCTTTATGGAAGTAATCAACACTGATGAATTCTGGAAAGAATTATTGTCGCTGAATCTTACTGATACCTATGAAAATGTAAAACTAACCCCTGTAAGGATCATGGAATGGGGAAAAGAATGTTTTGTACACGATCCGTCAGGAATTTTGTGGCATTTTGGAGAGTTCTTCTAACAAAAATTAAGCATGATTTACGCATTTGATACCTACTATTATGAAGACTATGCCAATACGGTATGTATTGCATTTGCAGACTGGAGCTCTGAAAAGGAGGTGGAAATTTTTACTGAACAAACCTCCGTACCCTCCGGTTACGAGAGTGGGGCTTTTTATAAAAGGGAGTTGCCTTGTATCGTAAGCCTGCTGGATAAAATCGTATTAAGACCCGGAGATATCATTATTGTTGACGGCTACGTGACCCTCGATAATGAAGGCAAAATTGGTCTTGGAGGCTATCTCTACGAGGTATTGAAAGAACAGTTTCCTGTAGTGGGTATTGCAAAAAACGAATTTACAACTCCGGATTCCCAAAGGAGAAGCGTTGTCAGAGGTGAGAGCAAAACTCCGCTTTTCCTTACAGCAAAAGGAATTGATGTAGATGAAGTTAAATTAAAGGTAGAACAGATGCATGGAACGTTCAGAATACCGGCTTTATTGAAAAAGCTTGATCAGTTAACCAGAGAATAACATCAATACAATATATTCCGGCACCGACCGGGATATATTTTTATTTTTAAATATACTGATCGGTATATTTTATTTATATTTGTAGTACCCTTACAAACGGAAAAATTTTTTAACGCAAAATATACCAATCGGTATTTTATAATTTAATATCTATGAAAGAAGTATTTATCATCGCAGCAAAACGTACCCCCATTGGTGGTTTTATGGGGAGTTTATCAGGTTTATCAGCCACCCGGCTGGGAGCAATCGCCATACAAGGCACCTATGAAAGCATATCACTTCGACCGGATGCCATAGACAGTGTGTATATGGGCAATGTATTGGGAGCAGGGGTAGGCCAGTCACCGGCAAGGCAGGCTGCCATTTTTTCTGACATTCCTGTTGATAAAGACGCCACTACAATCAATAAAGTCTGCGCTTCAGGAATGAAAGCCACAATGATAGGCGCCCAGCAAATTCAGCTTGGATTGGAGAATACAGTGATGACGGGTGGAATGGAAAGTATGAGTAATGTACCTCACTATACGTATCTCCGTCAGGGAAAGAAACTGGGAGACTCCCAGCTTACTGATGGCCTGATTAAAGATGGTTTATGGGACGTTTATAATGATTTTCACATGGGAAGTGCCGCAGAGTTGGGAGTGAAGAAATACGGACATACAAGAAAGGAGCTCGATGATTATGCCTTATTATCTTATCATAAAGCACAGGAGGCGACTTCTCAAAATAAATTCAGTAATGAATTGGTTCCCGTGTCTGTTGAAGGAAAAAAAGGCAGTATGATCATCAGTAAGGATGAAGACATTGATAAGCTCATTCCCGAAAAGATTTCTGTACTAAAACCTGCTTTTGAGCCCAATGGTCTTTTAACTGCTGCTAATTCCAGTAATTTGAATGACGGTGCTGCAGCACTGCTACTGGGTTCTCAGGAAACTATTGACAAATATCAGATTACACCACTGGCCAAAATTATAGCTTACGCTGATGCCGCACAGGCTCCAGAATGGTTTACCACTTCACCTTCTGTTGGCATCAACAAAATATTGAAACAAACAGGCCTAAGCTTGTCAGATATTGATTATTTTGAAATCAACGAAGCCTATGCCTCTGTAATATTATCCAATCAGAAAATCCTGGGCTACGACCTTGATAAAGTAAATATATATGGTGGAGCCGTAGCTTTAGGACATCCCATAGGAGCTTCCGGAGCAAGGATTATAACCACTTTGGTCAATGTATTACGTCAGGAAGGTGGAAAATATGGAATTGCTGCCATCTGTAACGGTGGTGGAGGTGCTTCCGCTGTTCTCATCGAAAATTTAGGTAGCTCTTAATATCCTTATTTTAAATTTTATTCAGAATGTGAGCTTTTTCTAAGTATGAAAGGAGTTCACATTTTTATTTTGTTTCTTTTGACCCAGTTTTGTACGTTGTTATGATACTTTTCCGTATAAAATGTTAATTAACTGACAAAAATCATTACATTCTTATTTTTATTCATTCTAAATAAATATAAATTTGTTTCATCAAATAATAAGAAGATAATGATAAAAACAACTACTCTTTCATGTATTGTACTTTGCTCGTTGGTGAATGCACAATATTGTATGCCGACGTTTCAATATGGGGCAGACAGTAATATGATCAGCAATGTTACTTTTGCAGGCATTAGCAATTCGTCACCGGTTCAATCAGGAAATATACAGGTTTATGAGGATTTTACCTCAATTTCTGCAGACTTGCTATCAGGAAATTCTTATCCGATATCGGTGACAGGTCCTTCGAGTACATTTCCCAGTGATGTAGTTGTTTTTATAGATTTTAATCAGAATGGTAATTTTGACGACGCCGGTGAAAGTTTTTACATCGGAAGACTGCAAGCAGCCAATCCTGCCAATGCATTTACGATTAATAATAATATAACAATACCCGCCGGTGCAGCAAGTGGGCCTACCAGAATGAGAGTGGTCAAAAATACCAATGTGCAGGCCTATTCAGATTCTAATGCCGCCAATTCTATCAGCTCAGCCTGTGACCCAACTTTGAGAGCAGGGCAGACGGAGGATTATACCGTTAATATTAAAGGAAACGATCCCGGTTTTCCAGCTCCTTACTGTGGTGCAGAAAATGTAAGCAGTCTTACGGTCAGTGAGATCAGTAAAGTAGAATTTGCGGACATAGTAAATGATAGTGCTATGAATGGCAATTCAGGTGTTCTGGAAAATTTCACGACCACTGTTTTTAATGTCAACAGAGGAAATACATATCCGATAACCGTTACAGGAGGCACACATGGTCAAGCTACGGTTTCTGCTTACGCTTATATCGATTTTAATCATAATAATGTATTTGATGCTGATGAAGTATTTAATATCGGATATCTGGACAATTCTGACCCGGTTTCAGGACAACAGTCCGGTACTGTATCCGGCACTATTGTAATTCCTGTCAACGCATTACTGGGCAATAGCCGTTTCAGGTTGGTAAAGGCCTATGAATCCAGCTCATGGATGGGAACTTTGGAAAACCTTCCGTGTCCTTCAGGATGGTTTATCGGGCAGGCAGAAGATTATACGATCAATATCCGGCCGGACAATCTTGCAACAGCTGAAGTGTCAAAAAATACCAGTACAGAGGTGTATCCTAATCCTACAACAGGAATGATAATGCTTAACAGAATCAAAGGGCTGGAAAAATATGAAGTTTACCATATATCTGGTCAGAAACTGCTGGAAGGTAATTCTGACGTAATCGGTATAGAAAATTTTGTTCCGGGAACGTATTTATTGAAAATTCAGACAAAAGATAAAAAGATAATCACTGAAAAGATTATCAAAAAATAAAGACACATCTAAATCATATCCATATCAATTTTTGTTTTTTTAATCGACAGACTTCGCGTCTGTCGATTTTGTTTGTAAGTCTATTACCGAAAAAGCCATAAAAATTAATTTGCCACGAATGCACGAATAAAAAAGCATTCGTGGCAAAAAGAAACTTAAACTTAGGTGTCCCAAAAACTTTTGTAGTTCTACTGTGGTTTATTAAAAAGTTTAAACAGCCGTTTGAATTTCAAAGTTTTACAAGTAAATATGGTGTCTTTTGCATTCCTAATCCGATTCCAGGAGATCCAAAAGATCTTGCTTGGAAAGTCCTTGAAACTTTGTTTTATCCGTTGTAAGCAGATTTTGTGCCAGTTGTTTTTTCTTATTCTGAAGTGTCATGATTTTTTCTTCTACCGTATTGGAACATATCATCCGGACGGCAATGACATTTTTGGTTTGCCCGATACGGTAGCTACGGTCGATGGCCTGATTTTCGGTAGCCGGATTCCACCATGGATCGATCAGGTAAATATAATCTGCTTTTGTAAGATTGAGCCCCACACCGCCGGCTTTTAAGCTGATCAGAAATACACGGATGTCTTCGTTTTCCTGGAAATTACTTACTTTTAGTCCTCTGTCTTTTGTTTGTCCCGTTAAATACTCAAATAAAATTCCATGACGCTCCAGTTCTGCTTTTACCAGGTCGAGCATGCCGACAAACTGTGAGAATACTAGAATTTTATGATCTTTTGATTTTCCAAGAATCTGTTCCATCAGGATTTCAATTTTCACCGCATTATCTCCTGAATATCCTTCCTTCATAAGTGCCGGAGAATTACAGATCTGTCTGAGTCTCGTAAGCCCTGTAAGCACGTGCATGCTGTTTTTATTAAGGTCATCGTCATCATTTGCCGCAATAAATTCACGAAGTTCTTTTTCGTAAGCATCATAGATTCGGCGTTGTTCAGCATTCATTTCACAGTAAATAACTGTTTCTGTTTTCTCGGGAAGTTCTTTAGCTACCTGCTTTTTTGTTCTTCGGAGAATGAAAGGTTTAATTTTTTGCTGTAGCTCAAGAGCGCGTTTGCTGTATTCAAATTTGTCAATGGGAATGGCATAAATATCTTTAAAGTACTGTTTGCTTCCCAATAATCCCGGGCAGGCAAAAGAAAGCTGGCTGTATAAGTCAAAAGTACTGTTTTCAATAGGTGTACCTGTTAAGACAATTCTGTTTCTCGATTGAAGCAGGCGCGCCGCTTTATATCTTTCGGAGTTCGGATTTTTGATGGTCTGGGATTCATCAAGAAAGACATAACTGAAACGGAAGTTTTTAAGAAAACGTATATCGGAAAGTAACATTCCGTAGCTGATAAGGACCACATCATATTCAGGGAAGTGGGCAATACTTTTATTCCGGTCTGCTCCATAATGGCATAGCACTTTGATTGAAGGGGCAAATTTCCGTATTTCTTCCTGCCAGTTGAAAAGGAGAGATGTAGGCACTACAACAAGGTGAGTGTTGTGGCCGCGTTTTTCCTTTTGAGATAAAATGAAGGCGATGATCTGGAGTGTTTTTCCCAACCCCATATCATCTGCAAGGCAACCGCCGAAGTTAAAGCTGTCCAGAAAATTAAGCCAGTTTAGCCCGTCATGCTGATAGTCTCTGAGTTCAGCATTAAGTTGACTGGGAACCGGTGTTACAGGAATATTTTTTGCTGTTGAAAACTGAGTTGAATAAGAGTTAACCTCATCGTATACCTCCCGGCTCAGTATTTCTTTATCGAAAAGAGCCGTTATTTCAGTAAAGTTAATTTTCGGGATTTTTAATAATTCTTCGTCGATTTCTCCGGCCCGGAAATAGGCTGAGATCTTATCGATCCATTCTTCCGGAAGGATGCCCAGAGTACCGTCATCCAGCTGCACAAATTTACTCTTATTGCGAATGGTCCTGTGAAGCTGCTTTAGTGTGGCTTCTTTTGGCCCGAAACCTACTTTGAGTTGAGCATTAAACCAATCCAGTCCGCTGGTTATTTGGATATTGATTTTTGCCTTGTGGGAATTTAATTTATTGTTTTTTAATTCGTTAAAGCCAAGTATGATGATCCCTTCATTTCTCCACGTTTCAAATGCCTGCAGAAACCAATTGTCATCCAGGAACTTATCCCTGTGAAGATAGAAGTATTGATAGCCATCCATTTGTTCTTCAAAATCCGGATGTTGCTGCATAATGAGAGAAGTAAAGCATGCTTCTGCGGCATCATTTCTATCAATTTTAAACAAATTGCCATTCTGGTCGGTATCAAAAAGTTGTTTCCTGGAATAGACGGGAACTTCAACATCGCCATATTTCATGACCGGTGTTATTCCTATATAATTTTCCTGTTGACGAAGATAAACTATCTTTTCTATACTAAATTTTTTTTGTTCAAGCTGTACTTTTGTTGCCGCTTGTATATAGCTGTAATTTATATGAATACGCTCTTCTAATACTGTCAGGATATTCCTCATGAATTCCTCGTATTTTGAGGAATGAACCAGTAAAATTTCATTGTTCGCCTTAAAGAACTTAATAATCCTAAGCATGTCAGGATCGTCTATCAGGCTGAAAGTGTTGCGGTTATAGACAAAATATTCATTTCTTAGAACAATATTTTTAAAAGGAACAGAGAGGTCATTGAATTGCAGTTCACCGGTTATTTCAAAGAACGGATCTTTCTTAAATACAGATAATTGTATACTCGCATCTAAAGTGTTAAGTTCAGTGCGGATAAGAGACTTTGCTAAGATGGTTTCTGCAATTTCCCGGTCGTGATAATATACCTCAAAGTTCATGGGATTCTGAGCAATGAGTTTCAATGCTTCAAATTCTCCCGGGTTATAATCTTCGTTATAATTGTTCTGGAAAGAAGTGATGGCGGTGTAAAACTTAATTTCTTCGGGTTTCTCAGCTCTCCAGATGAGCTGCATGGCATCTACAGATACTACAGGATTTTTAATTTTCCCTGTTTGTGTGGTTTCTGCTTCCATCAGAGAAAAAATAAGGTGGTTATAATACCGGTGCTTACTGATGACCAGTATTTGCTTTTTTCCCGTTTCCGTCAATGCCAGTTCATCCAGTCTGGAAGTAGGTTGAGGTAAAAGTTCTTTTTGAAGTACCAAGGTATTTACCGGAAACATTTCTTTTATTCTTGGGATAATCGTGGTTTTCCGGTCAGAATATTCCAGTTGGAAGTAGACATCAAGGTCCTGCTCATTTTCCAGGCCATATTCTTTTGCCTTTGAAATCAGTATTTTTTTACGAAGTTGATCATCAAAAAAGATCCGGAAATTTTTCTCTTCCAGAATACAATGAATGATTTCTGCCTGATGAGAGCAAAGTTGGCTTTTAGTCTCATCACAGGTACATGAACAAAGTAAAGAATTATTTATTTTGCTGATACTCACTATAGGGAATTCCTGTAAAGAGGTCTTTGTAAATATTCCCGTATTGTTTTCCAGGCTGACAGGATAGACCTCGTGAAAATCCCTGATTCCGATAAATGTACTTTCTGGGGTATGTTTCAGAAGATCATACACGGAAAGAGTAGTGATATTGATGTTATCAAGAATATATTCGGCCATACAAATTAACTGGGACAAACTTACAAAAAACAAGTGAAAAGTGAGAATGGGTGCCACCCTCATTTTGGCTACAGCTTTCCCCGTTTTGGCAACTCTGCGATTCTTTCTAATGATGAACTTTGTCCTGTAATTTAAAACAAAAAAAATGAAAACAATTTTTATAACAGGCACTTCTACAGGATTGGGAAAAGCAACTGCCCAATTATTTCAGAGCAAAGGATGGAAAGTTATAGCCACAATGAGAAACCCCGAAGCCGGTGAAGATCTATCTGCGTTGGAAAATGTAACGGTACTTCCTTTGGATGTTACCAATCCTGAACAAATACAGTCAACCGTTAAAAAATCTCTTGAATTGGGAGACGTGGATGTTGTGTTTAATAATGCAGGTTACGGTCTTATGGGACCACTTGAAGCTGTGACAGACGATCAGATTGTAAGACAGATCAATACCAATTTATTGGGTGTGCTCCGTGTCACCCGGGCATTTATTCCTTATTTCAGAGAGAAAGGAAATGGTACATTTATTTCCACCACATCGATCGGCGGATTGATTACTTTTCCTTTAAATTCTATTTATCATGCTACAAAATGGGCATTGGAAGGCTGGAGCGAGAGTATGGCTTTTGAACTTAACAAATTAGGAGTTGATATTAAAACGGTTTCTCCGGGAGGTATAAAAACTAATTTTGTAAGCCGTTCCCTGGATTCTGCGTCAAATCCTGCCTATGAAGAAATGATCGGCTCTTTATTTTCTAAGATGGAAGGGATGATGGAAGCAGCCTCTGCACCGGAGCAAATTGCAGAAATAGTGTATGAAGCGGCGACGGATGGTAAAAAACAATTGAGATATGTTGCAGGAGAAGATGCGAAAACTTTGTATGCACAACGTCTTGAATTGGGCGATGAAGCTTTCAGAGCCCAGCTAGGACAGCAGTTTATGTAATTTTTAAAATAACAGACAGCGCAAATATGATGATGCGCTGTCTTTTAGTCAAATAGTAATACTTTTATACTATGGAAAAGAAAGAAAATACCCCGCTTAAAATTTCGTCCATCTCCGAGATGCATGATTTATTACATCTTCCTAAACCTCTTCATCCACTCGTAAGCCTGGTAGACAATAGAAAGATGAGTATTGAAAAAGAGTTTTTGACCAAAAGCTTTTTGCTCAATTTCTACAAGATTTCTTACAAATATTCTACCGTGGGTAAAATGGGGTACGGACAGGGATATTATGATTTTAATGAAGGAGGTATGATGTTCACAGCACCCGGACAGATTCTCTCCGCGGATGTGGATGCAGAATATTGCGGTAATACTTTACTGATACATCCTGATTTTCTCAGAAGCTACCCGCTGGCAAAGAATATTAAAAACTTTGGATTCTTTTCTTATGATACCAATGAAGCCCTGCACTTGTCTGATCAGGAGAAAATCATAATAACAGGCCTTTTGGACAGTATTAAAAATGAATTGAATACAGCAATTGATGAAGTAAGCCAGGACGTTATTGTTTCATATATTGAAGTATTGCTCAATTACAGTAACCGTTTTTATAAAAGGCAGTTCATCACCCGAAAAGCTATAAACAGTGATCTGTTAACGAAAATGGACACAATACTTGAAGACTATTTTAATCAGCAGGAGACCTTGCAAAAAGGACTTCCTACCGTTGAGTTTCTGGCCTCTTCCCTGAGTGTATCTCCAAATTATCTGAGTGACATGCTCAGAAATCTTACCGGCCAAAATACACAGCAGCATATTCATGAAAAGCTGATTGAAAAAGCTAAGGAATATCTTACTTCCACCAATTTTTCGGTTTCGGAAGTCGCATATGCGCTGGGATTCGAGCATCCACAGTCATTTAATAAGCTTTTTAAAAAGAAAACTGACAAAACACCTTTGAATTACAGACAATCTTTTAATTAAGATATCGCCCGGATTTTACCTGGTTTTTTATTGGGGTAACTCTTATACAGTATAGCGTATTTATCACAAACAAAAAAAATACCTGATTTTAGGTATAAAAAAATACTTTCTTTTGAGGATTGATAGCTTTTTAAACTAAAAATAAATTTGTGGTAGGAATAAATACCTTACTCAAATTTAAAAATATACACTATGAAAAAGCTAAACTTTTCTTTATTTCTTGTTGCCGGAATACTGGCCAGTGCCCAGTCTTCAATAACAAGAACAGCTATTGATAAAATCAACGTTCCTTTAACCTTCAGAGCCGGAGATGTTGCGTCTACGGTAACAGCCGGAGCCTCAGGAGCCAATGTTACGTGGGACTTTTCAGCGTATACCGTTCCCAATACCTCTACAAGCACAACCAATGTTTGTCCCGGAGAATCTAATTGTTTTAGATTCCCAAATGCTAACAGGATTACAAAACCTACGCTTGCAGATTCTTATAGTTTTACTTCTATGAGTGATACTGAGGCTTCAACAGTAGGCATGTATGCGGGACCATCATTTGGTGATGTTACGTCGACTTATACGGATCCGTTGATTGATTTTAAATTTCCCATCACTTATCTGCAACAATTTACCGATACCTATCAGTTTAATACTGTTTCCGGAGGTATAGGAAATTCAACGGAGGCCGGGCAGGTAGATTATACGGTGGATGGCTATGGGACCATTATCACTCCGGTAGGAACTTTTTCTAATGTGTTGAGAATAAAAAGAATGAGGACCGCTACCCAAACCCCGGGGCCATTTACCTATACCAATGAATCTTATATGTGGGTCAGCCCAAGCAACGGAATTGTATTTAATTTTGCCATCAACATCTTTACGTTAAACGGAACCACCAATGTTACGAAAAGTGTTTCCTATCCGGAAGCGGGTTCATTGTCTACAACGGATGTGGAGGCTAAAAAAGAAAATATTTCTGTGTATCCTAACCCAAGTGCCGACATGATCACTCTGACATCAAAAGAAGACTTTAAAAAGATCACAGTGACTTCCATGGATGGTAAAGCTGTCATAAGAACCGGAAATGTTAAGAATATTGATATTTCAAAGCTTCCCAAGGGAGTATACATCCTTCAGGGAGAATTGAAGAACGGAAATTCAATGTCTAAGAAAATTATTAAAAAATAATAACGTATTGTTTATAGTGACTTAAATACAAAAAGATTTAGAATCCACCCCGAAAACGGGAAGTGCTATAATGAATGAAGCAGGGAAAGGGCGGTTTTGGTGAATAAGCCTGTTCTCTGCTTTTTGAGTATATCGAAAACATCTTGTAGGAAACCAGGATCAGACTCCAAATTGTCTTAAATGATGATCCATGTGTTTATAGGCTGCAATTCCCCACTCATAGGTTGAAATATTGCCAAAAGCAGGATGGGGAATCGTTAAAGGACGGGTGGTGACGGAAAATAATTCAATTAAAAGAATAAAGTCAGTTTTTTGTTTTTCAAAATCATCACTGTCAACCTTTCCTTTGGTATCATGTCTGGATTCACCTTTACTATTCTTTTTAAAACCGGGAGCAATGTAAAGGGCCAGTATTCGTAAAACAAATTGTTGCAGCGTAGTTTTATTTTTTGCTCCGCTTTCCTGTAAAATTTGCCTGTTACAGGAGTTACAGTGAAGAAGCATCTCCGTAGCCGTCATTTCTCCCCAAAGAGGAATATGTGAAGCTGAAAGATTTTTTACTCTTGCAATGATAGCAGCAGCAGCTTCATGTTTTAACAGATTTTTTCTCATGGTGATGGTGGTTGTCAACAGTGTAATCGGTTATCCCTCTTTCGTAAGTCCTCTTTTCGCATTCATCTGCTTTTCAATTTTTACCTTTGCTTCTTCCCACTCATCATCCAATATGCTGTAATATGCTGCATTTCTGGTAGTACCGTCATTCTGGATACGATCTTTTCTTAAAATTCCTTCAAAGATACCACCTATTTTTTCAATGGCTTTTCTCGATCTGAAATTGGTATCTTTAGTTTTAAGTTGAACCCTGTTTGCTTTTAATATTTCAAAACAATAGGTGAGGAGCAGTAATTTACATTCAAGATTGAGTGTTGTCCCCCAATATTCTTTAGTAATCCAGGTCCATCCGATTTCCAGCTTTTTATCGGAAGGATAGATTTCAAAAAAACGTGTCGAACCGATTAATTTGCGGGTTTCTTTATGACGTATTACAAAAGGATATTGATTTCCGTTTTCTCTTTCAGACAATGCCCGTTCGTAATTTTGATAAAAGATTGTTTTATCAGAGCAGTCTGTGGGAATCAGTTCCCAAAGTTCCTTGTCTGAAGCGGCTTCGTATAATTCTTCAAAATGCTCTTTCTCCAAAGGAATCAATTCAACGGTTGTTCCTTCTAAAACAGTGGGGTGAGTGATCCATTTTTCTTTCATGGAAATAGTTTTTATGGTAAAACAAATGTACAGAAAATAACCAGATTTATTTCTTAATACGATAGTTTTCGCGATACGTATTGGCCGTTATTCCTGTGCATCGTCTGAAATATCTGCAAAAAAGGGAAGAGTCTACAAATTGCAGCCGGTTGCTGACTTCTTTAATAGAGAGAGAAGTTGTTTTCAGAAGTTCTTTAGCATATTTGATCACCTGGTAGCTGATCCACTGTTTAATCGGTTTACCTGTTTCTTTTTTGATAAAACTGCTTAAATATTGAGGTGAAAGGTGAAGCTGATCAGAATAAAAAATAACACTCCTCTGCAAATGCCCATGCTCATTAAGCAATTTGAAAAAATGCTCTACAATATCCTGACTTCTGGTTTGCAGCAGGCTGTTATTCTTTATGACAGGAAGATAAAGTTTCGAAACCAATTCCAGTAATGCATACAAAAGGTACTGTACAGATTCCGGTGTGCTTTCGTCTTCAGTTTTAGAATGATAATCCTCAATTAATTTGATCGTTGACCCAATGAGTCTTCCCGAAGTATTCCCTGTCTGAATAACCGGATGAAATCTGATTTCGTCACTGGCCAGAAGTACGGTTAGAAAACTGTAAGTACTGATGAAGTCTAATGAAATAAAAAATACGGTAAAATCAAGATCGTTCGTGTAAGAAATATCTGTCACATCCGTGTCCGGAAGCAACATCATGACTGAACTCTTTTTAACCTCAAAATCGCAGCCATTGCTTCTGATGCTTATTTCACCTTTTGATACAAAGCACAGTACAAGCTTATTCAGTTTATGGGCACTTTGCTGAAACCCGGACACCGTATTTGTTGTATACTTTTCAATATATAGTCCTTCAAAATTTGGTTTAATATCTAACATGGCCAAGACTGGTAATTTTCTGAGATCAGCTGAACTTTGAATATCGCTTTAATTAATTGAAGGCAAATGTAGGCACTTACTTTTTCTTTTGGAATACATTGTTTAAAATGGAATATAAAATGACAAAAATGGAATATATTTTATTAGGTCACTGTAACTACCTTTGCCGGATAAATTTTATTAAATGTTGTTATAATGCAAGATAGAGAATCGTACAATACGAAAATGCCTGCAGCCTGTTTTTTACTTTTTTTTGCCCACGGGCTCGTTTTTTCTTCATGGGCCAGCCGGATCCCTATCATTAAAGAAGCGCTTTCCATCAATGAGGCACAGCTGGGAACACTTTTGCTTTTAATGCCCATAGGTCAGCTTTCAACAATGGCGTTAGCCGGAAAGCTGATCAGCATAAAAGGAAGCAGTTGGGTGATTAGGAGATGCTTTTTGCTCTATCCTCTTTGCCTTTTACTGATTGGTTTATCACCATCATACTGGGTGCTGGCCGTTGTTTTGTTTTTCTTCGGGGTATCAGGAAACCTATGCAATATAGCGATCAATACTCAGGCTATTGAAATAGAATCTCTTACCCAAAGAACACTGTTGTCATCGTACCACGGAGCCTGGTGTTTTGCAGGGCTGACGGGAGCCCTTATCGGTTTACTGATGATTACGTTGAATATAGATACGCTGTATCATTTTATATTCAGTTTTATTCTTGTGTCGGGATTATGGTGGTACAGTAAAAATCATCTTACCCATATTATTCATAAGGTTGAACCGCAAAAGCAATCAATTTTTAAAGCTGTCAATCCTACATTGGTTGGGTTGGGTATCATAGGGTTTTTAAGTATGGCAATAGAAGGTGCGATGTTTGACTGGAGCGGAGTGTATTTTCAGACTGTTGTAAAAGCGCCGGAAAAGCTTGTAATCCTTGGATATACGAGTTTTATTTTAATGATGACTTTAGGTCGTTTTGTAGGGAACCGTATTATTGAAAAATATGGGAAAAGATTCGTTTTACAATGCTGTGGTATCCTTATGAGTTGTGGTCTTTTCCTCAGTGTTTTCTTTCCCGAACTATGGGTTTGTATCATTGCATTTATGATTATCGGTCTGGGAGGCTCTTTAAGTGTGCCTTCCATCTACAGTACTATTGGCAAGGTGAATACAGTGGCTCCCAGTATTGCCCTTTCTTTCGTTTCCAGTATTTCATTTTTAGGATTTTTGATAGGCCCTCCATTGATCGGATATATTGCTGAGGCTTTCGATCTCAGGTATTCTTACGGACTTTTTGCCTGTTTTGGAATATTGCTGTCGATTATGGCAAGACAGATGGATATTTTTAAAATTAAAGATTAATAGACAAAATAATAAAGCTACCTTCAGAGATAGCTTTATTATTGTAGTGGTTTGAGTAAAAAGTAATTATATCCAGTTTTCTACCAGATGCAACCACAAGGCTCTTTCCGGATTCAAAAGAAAAACAGCGGAAGACTGTCTTTTGTTGGATGTATTTCCCGTCATCTGAATTTCTGTATAAGTGGCCAGTCCATGGTGATCGGAATGCTCAACTTCTATATTTTCGACATACACTTTACGTTCAGGAAATTTCCCGTATACCGTGGGAAGCCAGTCGGAAAACGCAGCCAATGTAACCGTATCACCATTTCCGTTGATCATTTTAAATTCAGGCAAAAACCCTGAAAGGAGTTTTTGATAAAGAGCCTCACGGTCTTCAGATCTTCCCTGAAACCACTTTTCGATATCCTGATGGAATTCTGTTATTTCCCGGGTCATTTTTTCTTTGCTGTTCATAGATTTAAATTTATAAATATTTTACTTGTTGGAAGAAAGCTGAAGGATATATTTTTTTAACCTGAAATTGGCCCATATCCCGATGGCCTGTACCATTCCTATTAATGAAATGGCTAATGCAAATGCTTCGTAGAATTCTACAATTTCAATCATATTGAAAAATAATGTGCCAATTATCGCTCCGCCTGTCACGCTTCCTATCTGTATTCCAATGCTGATCAATCCGGAGGCTTGCCCTGCTTTATCTTTAGAAATGAAGGAAATAGCAGTACGCATCATAACCGGCATCATCGTTCCATGCCCTAATCCTGAGATAAATAAAGTGATATGAGTAATAAAGGAAGGTTTTTGCTGAAAAAAGAAAGCTAATGCACTGAATACAAAACCACTAATTAACAATCCCAGTCCGATATTAATCAGTTTGTGGGAATCCAGTTTCATCCTCGATATGGTTAATGGTCCAAGGAAAAAGGCCAGTCCATACGGAACTATAGCCAGCCCTGTCTGCATGGAGTTCTGATGCAAAAACTGCTGCAAATAGTACGGATAGCAGATAAATAAGCCGGCTGTAAAATTATAAAGAAAAATCATCAGCAGACTTAGTGCAAAAGGTTTGTACTGTAATAAAGTCGGGTCAATCAGGAAAGTTTTTCCTTTGGTAAGCAGAGTCATTTCATACCTTAAGAAAATCAGTAATACCACAAAACCAACCAGCATTATTCCAAAAATCCACCACGCCCATTGATATTTTTGTCCGAAAATAAGCGGGCAGATCAACATCAGCAAGGCAACAACCAACAAGAATGAGCCGATAAAATCGATTCCCGCTTTTTCCTCTTTTGGACTATTTTCCATGGTAAAATGGATTCCTAAAATGCAGATGACAGTTATCGGAACATTCACAAGAAACACAAGTTCCCACGAAAAATGCCCCCAATGCATACTGAGAAGAACACCCCCGAGCAGTTGGCCGATTACTGAAGCCAATCCGAATACAGAACTGAAAAAACTTACGGCTTTAGGTTGTTCTTTACTGCTAAATAAAACCTTTATAGAAGCCAGCACCTGAGGAGCCAGAAGAGAAGCTCCCAACCCCTGAAACAGCCGGGAGATAATCAACCATGTGATATTTGTCGAAAATGCACAGGCAAGAGAAGAGAACAAAAAAGTATACAATCCCCATGTAAAGACTTTCTTACGCCCATAAATATCACCGAGACGACCTCCACATACCACAAGGGCGGCATAGGTGAGTCCGTAGATAGCAACCACCATTTGCAATTGGTGATCACTGGCCTTAAAGGCATTTTTGATAGAAGGCAAAGCCATATTGACAATAAAATAATCTAACGGAGAAAGAAATGCCCCGGCGATCAGGAAGTAGAGAGCCTGCCATCGTTTCGGATATGTACTCATTTTTTTTAAAACAAAATTACCCTCTTTATATTCTGTTAAAATTGTACTTTTGGAGGAAAATTCAGTGTACAATGATAGGTCTGCATTCAGAAGGTATTGAGGTAAATGAAGTAACGTTACAAAATGAAGAAGTTGGTTTTAAGACCAAATCATTCCTCTCTTTCGTCTATATCCTAAGAGGAGAGGGAAGTCTTGTACATGATGAAAGACGCATCAGTTTTTCGGAGGGAAAGCTGTTTATCATTCCGCAGCACGAAAACTATTGTTTCAAAAGTGAAAATGCAAAATTGATTGCCATACATTGCCCGATCGGGTTTATTGATAAAATACGGCTTGAAGCGGATCGTATAGAAAGCTGTGAAAACCTTTATAAATTGCAGTATATCAGCAATAATTACCATGCAAAAGCAGGATGTGTCTTTCGCGATAAGCATGACGAAACTTTTGCGGCCACCCTGATTGTACAGATCGCAAGAGAGGTTGGAAATAAAGTTGATGACTATCTGATTATTCGTAATTGTATCTCTATTTTGCTGAACCTTGTTGCCCGAAACATCATTAAAAGTGAAACATCAGACCTGCAGAAAAACAGGAAAGCTTTTTCTATTATGAAGATTATCACTTACATTCAGCAGCATATAAAAGATAGGGAAAAAACCGGCATTCAGGCTGTATCTGAGCATTTCGGAATTTCCGGGAATTATTTCGGAGAGTATTTCAAGCAGCAAACGGGTGTTTCTTACCAGGAATATTTGTTAGATTACAGACTTAAGCTGGTAGAAACTTACTTAAAATACAGCAGCACCAGATTGAGCGAGATTGCTTATGAACTTCAGTTCAGCGATGAAAGCCATCTTTCCAAGCTTTTTAAAAAACACAGGGGATTAACGCCGGGAGAATACAGAAAGAAACAAAAGTAGCAGCTTAAAAAAAATACCAATACCTAATTAATTTCTCTTACTACCATTTTACTTACTTATTGTTAGTGTTTAAGTGATTTATGATCAGCGAATTATATTTATTTAAAAAATTAATATAGTCAACTATATAGTCAACTGTGTTTTTTATATATTTACAACGAAAAACAGGAATATGGATTTTGATTTTATCAGGGATTTAGGATATAAGGCGTTGGACAGCAGGCTGAAAAGAATCAGCGACCGGATGTCACATGATGTGAGAAAGTTTTATAAAGAATTTGGAATTGACGTAGAACCCAATTGGTATCTGGTCTTCATGTTGTTGCAGAAAAGGGGAGAGATTTCCATTACAGATATTGCAGAGCCTTTGGGGTATTCTCATCCGTCCGTGGTGATCATTGTTAAAAAAATGACAGACAAAGGATACCTGATTACTAAGAAAGATAGAACAGATAAACGGAAACAGATCATCTCCTTATCTCCTAAAGCCATCGATATGCTGCCTCAGCTGGAGCAGGTTTGGGATAGTTGTGAAAAAGCTATCCTGAAGCTTATTTCGGAGGATCTGACGCTATTTTCTTATCTCGATGATATTGATCAGAAATTGAAAAATGAATCCTTTCATAACCGGTTTAAACAAGAATATTTAAAATCAATTAACCTATGAAAACACTCCTCTTTATTACTGCACTGCTATTCTCCAACCTGATGATCTCGGCAACAGAAACGAAGGTCATGATCAGGGCAAAAGCCAGAGATGCTAAATTTATCGGAACCTCTTTGGGAGGAGCACATGTTATTGTCAGAAATAAGCTGAACCGGCAGATTCTGGCGGAGGGCAATACAACAGGAAGTACCGGAAATACAGATCTGATAATGAAAACGGCTAAGGTAAGGGGAAATGCAATTACTGATGACCAGACTGGTGGTTTTATGGCCACAATCAATATCGATGAACCTACTTTTGTCAATATCGAAGTCGTTTCTCCGTTAAACAGTAAGCAGTCACAAGCAGTAATCAGTACAGAATTATGGCTGATTCCCGGCAAAAATATTTTAGGAGAGGGAATTATATTGGAAGTCCCGGGATATATTATTGATATTCTGAAACCCAGAACGCATCAGTATATTTCATTGAAAACCATCAGGGATAAACCATTCCGGTTTCAGGCTAATATCGTGATGATGTGTGGGTGTGTGATCGAGAAAGGAGGAGTCTGGAATTCAGATGAAATTGAGGTAAAAGGCATCCTGAAAAAAGACGGAAAATTTGTTCATAATGTCGATATGTCATTAGTTTCTACCAATTTATTTGAAGGCAGTTATTCTATTGACGCTCCCGGTAATTACGAACTGGTCATGTACGCTTATCACGAAAAAACAGGTAATACAGGAGTAGATAAAGTAAACTACGTTATTTTTGAATAGTCTGAAATGAAAATCATTTTTTCCCATATTGAAGGTAGAATTATTTATCCTTAACGACCCTGGAATACTTCAATAATGGATTGTATCAGTTCTTTATCCACAGGAGAATTTGAAGAATTTTCCTGTACAAGAGCTCTCAAATTACCTTCATCATCGCGTTCAAATGCAACTTCATTGCCATCTATATCAACATAAAGTTTGTAGCCATAAGTGAATGTGGCCAGTCGCCCTTTGAAAACAAGCTCTTTTCCTTTATACTTTACAGGTATTTCAAATTCTTCCATTATATTTTGTTTTTAAGACAAACAGACTTTAAAAAAATATTCGCTTCCTTCTGTGATTAGGAATTTCAGAGGTAAAGATACAATCTTATTATCTTTATTAACAAGGGTTATCATTAAATACTATGAATGTAAAAGTATCCACCCCGTAGATTTACAGCCATAAAAATTATCTTCCACAAAAATGATTTTCCCAAGATTATTGGCATTGCAGGTATTGGTTTCCAATGTCGGACTTTCCGCATTGATCTTAATAGAACCTTTGACCTGTACTTTTGAATCACTGGCTGTTGTTTCAAAATTATTGATACCGACCCCGACTTTTCCGTTTTTTAATATGGTAAATGCATCATTGTTTGCGCCACTAAGGCCGTTTCCTACAATCAACAACCGGTTGGTGTTCTGATAAGCTTCTGTAAACTGATTATTATAGGTTTCAGGAACAGGAGTATAAAAAGTAGTGTATGCTCCCAAGGCCGTTTCGTAGCCGCTATATGCTCTTGTCTTATTTCCGAAAGCTGTTGAAAGTATACCGCTTGCTACTGTCTGTAGACCCCAGGCTGTAGAATTACTGCCGGAAGCTGTATTCCCGATCTGGCTGACGAGGTTGCCTCCCCATGACATGGAATTACTTCCTGATGCTGTATTGAAACCTCCGAAAACAGCTGATCTTTCCCCGGAAGAAGTATTCATAATTCCGCTAGCAAAACTGTTAATTCCTGTTGCTCCCCTGTTAGTAGACGTATAAGCATAGGACAGATCTACCGCATTCGACCCCAGGGGACCAAAATTGGAGCTGTTGATGTTTTTAAATAAACGGAAAGCTGAAGAATACTCGTCATTCTGAACCGATCCTTTTGTCTGTACCAGTGCTGATCCTAATGGCATCCAAAAACCCTGATTCCAATAATAATATCCGGGATAATATACATACTTCATCTTCTCTGATGTGGTATTTTTATTTCCATCCTTAATATAAACCAACATAGTGTTCTGCTCATCAGTCAGGGCCATATTAAAAGCTTCAGCTGAAGTAATACTGGGAATAATAATACCTTTAACACCGGAATTTGCAGAAGAACCCACATGAAGGCTGGCTTTCGGATGATCTGTATGGATTCCCACCTGTGAAAATGTGAGTATGGAAGTATTGATGGCTATCAGGAGAAAAAATTTCATAAAAAGAATGCATAGATTCGTTCATGCAAAGGTAAAGGTGCCGGCTATTTTATACAAGAGAAAGCTTGTTGTTCTTTTGTATTACCTTAAATATAAATAATCCTTCATTTCCATTTTAGAAATGAAGGATTAGCTGAATTAATATGATGCTAAAAATTTACACTGACACGCTAATCTGCATATTGATATTGCCACGGGTCGCCTTGGAGTAGGGGCAGGTCTGGTGTGCCATTTCCACTATTTTTCTGGCGTCATCTGTTGCAAGTCCGGGCAGATTGATCTGCAGCTTCGCCTGCAGGAAAAAACCATCTTCGTTGGTAGCCAGATCTATAGAAGTATCTGCTGAAACATTCTGAGGAAGAGAAATTCCCAGCTTGGCTGCATTGAATTGCATTGCTCCTATAAAACAGGCAGACCAGCCTGCCGCTAATAATTGTTCCGGATTTGTCCCGTTTCCTTTAGCACCCGGAGGCGTCAGTGAAATATCAAGTTTACCGTCATTGCTTTGAGCAGCTCCGTTGCGCCCGCCTGTTACGTGAACAATACCCGTGTACAAAACATTGCTGATTTTTACGACTTCTGTATGTTCTACCTGTTGAATTGTGCTGAATTCCATATTTTTAAGTATTGAGATGAAACTATATTTTTTTTGAATATTTTATCTTAGTGATTTGAAGGCGGCTCTCAGTTCTTCGGTAAAGATCTGTGGTTGTTCCCATGCAGCAAAATGACCTCCTTTAGAAGCTTTATGATAATAATAGAGGGTAGGATATGCCTGTTTCGACCATGATTCGGGAGCCTGATAGATTTCGTGAGGAAATACAGAAATGGCAACCGGTACTTTAATGTCTTTGGTTTTCTGAGCTTCGGCGCTGAAATTATTTTTATTATTTTCCCAATAGAAACGGGAAGAGGAAGCTCCTGTGTTCGTAAGCCAGTACAGGGTAATGTCATCCAGAATTGCATCGCGGCCTATTACATGTTCAGGATGGAGATCACTTTCACTCCATTCTGCTATTTTCTCGTACAGGAATGCTGCTAACGCTGTCGGAGAATCAGAAAGCAAATAACCTGTTGTCTGCGGACGTGTCACCATCATCCCTCCATAGGCAGCATTTCTTCCGAAAAATGTACTCATCGCATGGTAAGCCTCAGCCTCCGAAGCAGAAAGACCTGAGGGCGCAGGATCTCCCGCATTAATAGGCTTTACCAGTTCAGACGGAATAGTTGCCGGCATGGTAAGATGAATCCCGAGAAGTCCTGAAGGAGCTTGTTTAGCTAAAGCATCAGATATTACAGAACCATGATCACCACCCTCAGACACATATTTCTTATATCCAAGTCTCTTCATCAGTACATCCCAGGCACGAGCCACACGGTCAGGATTCCAGCCCACCTCAGTAGGAATTTCTGAAAAACCATATCCGGGAATAGCCGGTATCACCACATCAAAAGCATCACTTGCTTTACCTCCGTACTTTACAGGATCTGTCAGTGGCTCTATGGTATTGATAAATTCCAGAGGAGAACCCGGCCAGCCGTGCGTAAGAATTACCGGTAATGCGTTGGATTCTTTTGAGCGGACATGAATAAACTGAATATCAATCCCGTCAATTTTTGTAACAAACTGAGGAAGAGCATTCAGTTTATTCTCTACTTTCCGCCAGTCATAGCCATTTCCCCAATAATTGACCAGTTCCTTTAACTGAGCTAGCTGGATTCCCTGGGAAGCATCTTTCACCGTTTCCTGATCCGGAAAACGGGCTTCTGCGATACGTTTTTTAAGATCTTCCAGCTGGGATTGCGGAATATTGATATGAAAAGGGCGGATACCGGTATCAGATTCTGCTGTAGCAATTTTAGTTTTCAGGCTTTGTGCCTGCGTTATGACAGGAATATTTACTGTAAATGCTGCTGCTAACATCAGCGTGGAAATTGTTGTTTTCATTGTTTTTTTGTTGTATTAGATTTTAATAACTGTTTTCTTTTTGACAGGACAAAATTATATCGTCAAAGAGCCTATGGAAACGGAGAACCAGCTCAGATAGTCATATTTCATCGTGAATCAGACATTACGGATGGTCAACCGGAAAGATCAGAAGACGAACAGAATCAGAAGAATAGGAAAAAGGCAGGATTTTAAATAATCTCAATAGGGTGATATAGGATTAAATATTTATAAAAAACACTTATAATATCAATTTTCTAAGTATATTTAACCTAATAATTAATTATTGTTGATAATATGAATAATCATCCGGTTCCTGAGAATGAAAAAGAAAGAATTAAAAGACTGGAACTGTTTGATCTTTTGAGTCTTCCCAGGGAGCCCCAATTAGATGTTTTTGCAGAAACTGCCTGTTTGGTTTCAGGATGTGCCAACTCACTTATTGCCATTATGGAAAGCCAGACTCAGGTGATACAAAGCTGTGTAGGTATTTCTTTAGAGACGGTAGATCGTCAGAATACACTTTGTCAGTATTCTATTGCCAGCGGACAGGTAGTGGTCATCAACGATACGATGCTGGATGAAAGATCATGTAATAATCCTTTGATTATAGCCGGGGGAATTCGTTTTTACGCAGGTATTCCATTAATTGATGATGAGGGATTTGCATTGGGAACCATATGTATGTTCGATTATGTTCCAAAATCTTTATCGGAAGAACAAATCACTACTCTTGAAAAGTTAGCGGTAGCCGTAACCAAGATGTTGATGGGGAGGAGAAAAAATATCCAGGCAGAATATTTTCAACAGATTTTTGATATTTCCAATAACCTGATCTGTGTTTTAGATAACGACTTCACCTTCAAAGATGTAAACTCGGCTTTTGAAAAAGCTTTCAGAATAGACCGTAGCCATGCTGCTGATCTGAATTTTTTAACCCTTTTGGGGGAACAAAACCCTGAATTGAAAGTCAATATAGAAAATGCTCTTCAAACCGATGAAGAACTGTTTTTCACTACCTCAAACAGGATCAGCGGGATGAATACTACCATCATTGAATGGTCTATCAAAAGAAATCAGGGACAATCTGAAATTATCTGTTTCGGGATCAATATTACCCAGCATATTGAGGAAAAACTGCAGTTGGAAAGCTCTGAACGCCGCTTCAGAAGTTTCTTCGAGAATGCAATCGGCTTAATGAGCATGCATGATATGGAAGGTAATATTCTAGAGGTTAATGAAAAAGGAAGAGAAACCTTACATTATTCTGCCGAAGAGGTAAGAAGGCTGAATTTAAAAGATCTGGTTCCCGAGAAGAACTGGCCTTTGCTGGAAAATTACCTCAAGCGGATCAATGAAAATGAAGAAGATTTCGGAACCATGATTCTGAAAACTAAGGAAGGAGAGGAGCTGATCTGGATGTACCACAATCTTGTGGAAATCAATAAAGACGGTAAGCCTTACGTGGTAAGTACCGCCCTGAATGTTACAGAAAGAATGACACTGGAAAGAGATCTTCTGTATGCCAAGAAAATGCTTGAGCAGACCAGTGATGTGGCTCAGGTAGGAGGATGGGAGGTTAATCTTAAGAATAATTCCGTATTCTGGTCACGAACAACGAAAGAAATACATCAAATAGATCCCGAATTTCAGCCGGATTTCAATAATGCGCTGGGTTTTTATAAAGATGAAGACCGCGTAAAAGTAGAGTATTTATTCAACAGAGCTGTTTCAGAAGGGATTCCGTATGATGAGGAGTTTCAGCTGGTACGTCATGACGGTGTTACCATCTGGGTAAGGGTAAAAGGAATTCCGGAATTTGAAGAAGGGGTATGCAACAGGGTATTCGGGATTATTCAGGATATTGATGCCTTTAAGAACATCTATCTTGAACTTGAAAGAAAAGAAGCGATGATGCAGTCTTTCGTGACATATGTTCCTGTGGCAGTCGCAATGTTTGACAGAGACCTGAACTATTTATCCGCAAGCACCAGCTGGAAGGATGAATTTGCAATGAATCATCTGGAACTGATAGGAAAACATATTTTTGAAATTTCACCCAATGTTCCGAAAGAACGAAAAGAAATATATTTTAATGCTCTTAGAGGTAACGCCTATAAAAATGAAGATTTTACTCTGGAAACGGAAAAAGGATTCGAGCACTATAATATTGAAGTAAGCCCATGGTATCTTTCCGATGGAATTATCGGAGGAATTATTGTATCGGTTCAGAACATCACCCAGACGGTAAAAACCAATGACGAGCTTAAGCAGGCCAAGAAAATGGCTGATATGGCCAGTAAGGCAAAATCTGATTTCCTGGCTAATATGAGCCACGAAATCCGTACCCCACTGAATGGTGTGATAGGATTTTCGGATCTTTTACTGAAGACACCATTGAATGAAGTGCAGACACAGTATCTTAATTATATCAATGAGTCCGGGGAGAATCTGCTCACCATTATCAATGATATCCTTGATTTTTCAAAAATAGAATCCGGCAAAATGGAACTCCTTATTGAAAAATCTAACGTATATGAAGTCGTCAGTCAGGTCATTAACGTGGTTCTTTATCAATCCCAGAAAAAAAACATTGAGCTGCTTCTGAATATTGAACAGGGGCTGCCAAAAACAATGTGGATGGATGAGTCCAGGTTAAAACAGATTCTGATTAACCTTCTTGGAAATGCCGTGAAATTTACAGAGCAGGGAGAAATAGAGCTGAAGGTAGAAAAGATTCACATGAATGATAAAACGATCTCTCTACGTTTCTCAGTCCGTGACACGGGGATCGGAATTCCGGAAGAAAAGCAACAGCATATTTTTGATGCATTCACTCAGGAAAACAGCTCCATTAGCAAACGATACGGAGGAACAGGACTTGGACTTACCATCTCAAACAATATTTTAGGATACATGGGAACCCATCTTCAGCTGAACAGCGCTCCACAGAAAGGATCGATGTTTTTCTTTGATGTAGAGCTCCCATATGAAATGTCTGAGAGCAATGATGATGTAGAACTGAAAATACAAAAAGTTCTGATCGTTGATGATAATGAAGCCAACAGAACTATTCTTAAACACATGCTGGCCTATAAAAATATCGAATCAACACTGGCGGCCAACGGAATGGAAGCTCTGCAGATTCTGCTTGCAGGCGAGCGTTTTGATGTGATTTTAATGGATTACCATATGCCGGTGATCTCCGGTCTGGAAACGATAGAAAAAATCAAGGATTTATTCAATCAGCAGAATGAGACTTCGCCGCTGGTCATCCTTCATACGTCTTCGGAAGAGCATGATGTTCTCAATTCTTTCCGTCAGGAGAAAAATTCTCATTTCCTGTTAAAGCCTATTAAATCTGAAGAATTATACAGAACCCTTCAAAAGGCAGTGGAAGATAATGATAAAGCAATACCGGTTATTATTCCACAAGAAGAAAAACCTGCTTTATCTGTAGCTGACCTTCAGGTCTTACTGGTTGATGACAACCCCGTCAATATGGTGCTTAATCATAAATTGATGAAATCCCTTATTGCTGAGGTACATCTCACAGAAGCCGTCAACGGTCTGGAAGCTTTAGAACATTGCAAAATAAGGGAATTTTCCCTGATTCTGATGGATGTACAGATGCCGGTAATGGATGGTATAGAAGCTACCCGGCAGATCCGCCTGTTACCGGGATATGAAAATATTCCTATTATAGGAGTATCGGCAGGAACGATATTGGGTGAAAAAGAAAAATGCCTGGAATCCGGGATGAGTGATTTCCTTCCCAAACCATTACGCCAGGCTGACCTTATGGAAATGTTGAAGAAGCATCTTTCCAATCATTCTAAAGAAAGCGAAAATAATATAAAAACCGAAAATTACCTTGACCTCACGCTTCTGAATGAACAAACAGGGGATGATGAGGATTTTAAAAGAGTATTTTTAAATCTGGTTATCAACGAACTGAATGAGGCGGAGAAAAATATACAATCAGCTGCTTCGGAAAAGAACGCTGATGAGCTGAAAAAAATACTCCATAAACTGAAAGGAACCGCAGGAACCGCCGGATTGATCAAACTGGCCTCAATGGTGGCCGATTGGGAAGGCAAGACCCATCAGAATATGGATTTTTCCACTATGAAACAGGAGATCTTCCATGAAATATCCGTAGGACTGGAACTGATACAAACATTAATACAATAAAAAACGAAAACTATGTTGATTCTGATCGCTGAAGACGATGAACTGATTCTAAAAACGATTGAACACAAATTATTGAAAGAAGGACATGAGGTCATTCTTACCCGCAACGGAAAAGAAGCCATTGAAACATTAAAAGAAAAGGATGTAGATCTGGCGATCACCGATATCATGATGCCTTTTGCCTCAGGAATTGAAATACTTTCCGCCATACAGGCTATGGGGAAACAGGTGCCTGTGATCATGCTCTCAGGCATGGGACAGGAAGATGTAGTGCTGAATGCCTTTGATTTGGGAGCTTCTGATTTTATCGTGAAACCATTCAGTCCCAACGAACTGATGTTAAGAATCAAGCGTTTTATTCCCAAATAAGATTGATATGTTTTTAACGACCTCCATACATTTTCTCTTTCTGATATTTCTCGCCCTTTTATCATTGGTAGTAGTGCTGATCATATTGGTGCTTTTATATGGTTTTTTTCAATATAAACAGTCGGTGAGAGCATCCGGATGGCTGAAAATTATCAATCAAAAAATATCGGAGGTCATTGTCTACGATGAGGATGAACTACCTTCTGACCAGAGCTTCCGTAAGTTTTCGGAGAATCCTTCATTCAGAAATCTTTTTCTGCATCAGCTGGTAGGTTCCGAAAAGAAATTTTCAGGAACAGCAAAAAACAGAATAAGAGATATGTTCAGGCAGTATGACCTTCATCGTGAAGCGGTCAAAAAACTGGATCAGAAAAAGCCACACCTGATTGCAGGAGGTATACAGGAACTTACGGTAATGGATTCAAAAGAATCGCTTTCCAAAATTGCTTCCCTGGTAGCACATCCTTCCGAACAGGTTTATCAGGAAGCTCAATACGCAATGGTAAGTTTGAAAGGCTTTGAAGGACTTGGTTTTTTGAATACAACCCGGGGAATCATTTCAGAATGGCAGCAGCTACGGCTCCTCCTTTCCATTACCAGCATACCTGACAATTCTGGGGAAGCTATTGAAGCATGGTTGACAAGCACGAATGATTCTGTGATTATTTTTACCCTTAAGCTATTGAGGAAATTTCAGCTGCTTTCTTTTTATCCTTCAGTTATAAGTCTGATGGAACATCCTTCCGTTGAGGTAAGGGTACAGGCCGTACAAACGCTTCTGTCGCTGGAAAATTCGTCAACTATTGCCTCTTTGATAGAAATGTATCCCCATCAGCCGGTTGAGGTTCAGCTTGAGATCCTTCGTACCATGAAAATCTCAAAAGATAAAGATTGTACAGGTTTATTAAAAAAAGAGCTTTCGGAAAGTACTGTTTCCGGAATTAAGGTGTATGCCGCGGAAACCCTTTTTGTGTTGGGTAACCGGGATTATCTGGAACAGTTGATGCACGATGAAACATCCTCTGAAGAATTAATTCATATTATAAAATACGCACTTCGGGAAAAAATATGTTAGAATTTTCACATATCGTTTATGAAATCGTCATATGGCTGTTTTTGCTGTATGGAACTTCTGTAGCCATTATCTATGGCTGGATAGGAATATATGCGCTGGGTGCAGTGCTTCGTTATAAAAAAGAAAATACATTTACCGATTATAATATTATCGCGGCCAATCCCAATGCGCCTGTCTTCAGTCTTATCGCTCCTGCATATAACGAGGGAATGACTATTGTGGAAAATGTAAGGTCGCTGTTGTCCCTGTATTATCATAATCTTGAAATTATTATCGTCAATGACGGAAGTAAGGATGATTCGTTACAAAAATTGGTTGATGCCTACGAATTGGAATGTGTTTCTTTTTTCGTTCAGGGAAAAATTGAAACCAATGCCATCAGAGGTATTTATAAAAGTAAAAATCCTGCTTTTAAAAAACTTATTATCGTTGATAAAGAAAATGGAGGGAAGGCTGATGCTCTGAATGTGGGTATCAATGTTTCCTCAGGAGATTATCTGGTCTGCATTGATGTTGATTGTATCCTGGAACAGGACGCTGTCCTGAAGCTGGCTAAACCTTTTTTACAGCAAACCGATAAGAAGATCATAGCTTGTGGCGGAGTCATCCGTCTTGCCAACAATTGTGTCATTGAAGACGGTAAGGTGGTCAGTGTCAATATGCCCAGAACTTTACTTGGGAAAACACAGGCTTTGGAATATATAAGAGCTTTTGTTCTGGGAAGAATGGCCTGGTCTAGAGCTTCAGGATTGATTTTGATTTCCGGTGCCTTTGGTGTTTTTGACCGGAAAATTGTACTGGAATGCGGCGGATATGACCGGACTACAGTAGGAGAGGATATGGAGCTTGTCGTACGCATGCGAAAGTATATGGAAGAAAAGAAAGAGCCCTATGAGGTCTGCACAATTCCTGATCCTTTATGCTGGACGGAAGTTCCGGAATCCAAAGATATCCTCCGGAAGCAAAGAAACCGATGGATGCGCGGAACCATGGAAACGTTATGGAAACATCGTAAACTTATGTTCAATCCCAGGTACGGAAAACTGGGAATGGTAAGTCTTCCTTATTGGTTCTTCTTTGAATTCCTAGGCCCGTTGGTAGAATTTTTAGGCTATATTATATTTATTGTCTTTCTTTTATTAGGAATCATCAACTGGCCATTTTTTGTGATTCTTTTTGCATTGGTGGTTTCGATGGGGTTTCTGTATTCAATGTATGGGATATTGGTAGATCTTGTGAGCTATCAGGTATATACCAAAAGAAAAGACTTTCTTACTTTGATCGGAACTGCTTTTTCAGAACCTTTCTATTTCCATCCTATTGTTGTAAAAGCGGGCGTAAATGGTTTTATCGATTACTTTAAAAAATCACATGGATGGGGAGACATGAAGCGACAGGGTTTCAATCAGACCACCCAGAATTTACCTTTTAAACAAAGGATTTCCGCAATCCTCCAAAACGGACTTAAAAAATGGGGTATGTTTTCCATGGTGTTCCTTTTATTATTTTTTGCAGGGGTTGGTGTCGAATGGCTTTGGTATCGCTATACTTTTCCCGGTCTGAACACCAATATAATTGTTGGAGACCTTTTTCTGAGAAATATATTATTTGCCTTCAAACTGATATTTGGACTGGGGATTGTTTACCTTATTATTAATTGTATCAGGGAAAGCTGGGCAAAGACGGTAGCGCTCATCCTGTTGTCTTTTGTGGTAATCATGCAATATATCCTGTTTTTATATTTTTGGGAAACTCAGAATACGCTGGGGGCAGATTTTTTATATTACAGTAAAGATGAAATACAGCAGATTTTGAAGGCCAGCGGAATGTTGAGTTTCAAAAACTTTGCATTATTGGGAATCCTTCTTGCAGCTACGATCATACCCCTATGGATCGCAGGGAAGTCGGCTTTTAAATCCATCTATGCAGGAGCTGTATTCTTTGGTCTTGGCTTTACTGCATTTTTTATTCCCGATAACCTTTTAGAGTCTAAAGAACTAAACAAAGCCAATACTTTTAGCCAGACCGCAGCAAAAAGTAAGTGGGAATACTTCTTGATATCCAATGAAGAAAATTTTGTCAATGATCATCCTGAAATTGCCGATTTACTGGAAGATTCAGAAAGTTTTACCGCTAATTCCGGGACGTTGAACAAGGCATTTCCTTTCTGGAGAAAAGAAACAACTCCGGATTTCCTGGGACCTTATTTTAACCGTTCATCAGAAACGCCCAATCTGGTTTTTGTGGTACTGGAAGGATTCGGACATGCATATACTTCACCGAAAGGATATGTTGGGAATTTTACTCCCTTCCTGGATTCTTTATCTCAAAAAAGCTTATTCTGGGAAAATAGTCTCAGTTCGGCAGGAAGAACATTCGGTGCCTTACCTTCGTTAACGGGTTCGTTGCCTTTCGGGAGAAACGGATTCCTTGAAATAGGACAGACCCCAGAAAATTTTAATCTGTTTAATATTCTGAAAGCAAACGGATTCGGGACAGGCTTTTATTATGGAGGAAATGTGTCATTTGACCGATACAGAGAATTCCTGGAGTACAGTAAGGCAGATCATATTGTGGATCAGTCGTCATTTGCGGGTCCGTATCAAAAGCTCCCTGCTAACAATGGAGGCGAAAGCTGGGGATATGAAGACCAGGCGGTTTTCAGCAAAATGCTTGAAACTCAGAAACCACAGAAGAATCCTTATTTTAATATGATTCTTACCCTTTCAACGCATAATCCTTTTCTGATCAATAACAGGGATTATTATGAAAAGATCTACAACCAGAAGATGCAGTCAGGTCTGTTGTCTCAGGATCAGAAAAAATGGGCGGGAGAATTTAAAGATCAGTTGATTTCTGTTGTTAATGCCGATGATGCTTTAAAGAAATTCTTTGACAAATACCGCAGGCGTCCTGATTTTGCTCATACGATTTTTATGATTACCGGTGACCACAGTATGCCGGAAATCACTTTGCAGTCAAATATTGACAGGTTCCATGTCCCATTGATGATTTATTCACCCTTGCTGAAAGAACCGAAACGTTTCCAGAAAACGGCAAGCCATTTTGATGTGGCCCCTTCGATATTGGCTTATTACAGAAATAACTATAAGCTCCATACTCCTGCCACGGTCACATGGGTGGGAAAAGGTTTTTCTCCGGACTCAGAACCGATAAAAACCGGTGTTCCGATCATGCAGAGTAAAGACATGATGGTGGATTTTGTTTTTGGAAAACACTACATTCATGATGGTCAGCTGCTGATGATCAATGAGAAAGGATCTGAACCTTATCAGGATGCCGCAGCCTTGAAAACAATCAATCAAAGTTTTAATCAGTTTAAAAGTATGAACTCAAGTTTTTATGCTTCTAAAAAATTAATGCCGGATTCAGTAATGGTTAACTTCAAGAAAAAAAGTATATCAAAATAAAATCTTAAAATCTTCTCGTATAGCCTAAAGTAATATCAAACTGGCTTCCCTTTGTATTCGGCAGGTATTCCTGATTGTAATACATCGTTCCTACGGAAAAAAGATTGGATTTTAGGGCAAAATTATATTCAGCCCCGATTTTAAATGTTTTAAGCTTGTAGGTATCATTCTCCAAAAGATTATTACGGTTTTCTTCCGGGCTGATTCCCGTTCCGATCTGGAATGCGAAATAATCCTGGGCACTTTTAGTGTAATATCTTACCGTTGCGGTATAGGAATGGGAGATATTGTGATTATCCGGAGTGATATAGGTACGAAGATTGAACCAGAAATTTTTGTAATATTTTCCTACTGAAGCTGTGTACATCCAGATGTTATCGCTGAAATAAAGTTGCCTGTATCCTAATTCCGCCTCAAAACTATGAGGGAGATTAGCGTTTAATGAAACTCCCGTACGGTATTTCGGAAACAATCCCACATCATTGGAATACCCTCCGCCTACATACAAATAGAACATTTTGGACAGTCTCGGATAGGCTTCCAGCTCAATCTGGGTGCCGCTTTGGGCAAATTTATTAGCATAATTTCCTCTTAAAATGACCGAGCCGATAGGAGTTACCCTTTTATAGCTTACCCCTACAATATGCCAGTCGTTATCAAATTGTTTGTCAAAGTGGGAATAATTATAGGTGATGCTTACTGCATTTTTAGAGGCTACTTCGCTGATTCTTACAGCAAGGCTCGTGGCTTCGGTATTTTTAGGATTAATAGCTAAAACGGCTTTAATCGCTTTTTCAGATTCGGCATATTGCTTGTCTGCATTATATACTTTTGCTTTTAGAAGCCATAATGCTTCAGATTGAGGGTGATAAGAGATTCCTTTATCCAGGATCTCCAGAGATTTGGCATATTGATCATTCCAATATTCCAGAGAGGCGTAGGCGATAAAATAATCTTCATCTTTAACCTCTCTTTTTCCCAGTTCATCAAAGATAGCTCGGGCAGAATCAAGGTCCTTGTTCCACGTATAAATTCTTCCTAAGAAAATGGAAATATCAGTATAGTTGGGAGCTTTTTCAAGTGCCTGTTTGGCCAATGAAATAGAGGCAGGATAGTCTTTATTGTCAAAAGCTTCGGTTCGGGCTTTCGTAAATAATTCATCAGCTGACAGGTTTTGCTGACTATATACCTGTAAAGGGAACAGGGCCAATAAAGCGAAATATCCAAATTTTATCTTCATGAAGTGGTTGATTAATTTTTTAAAGGTATTCTAACTTCTTAACAAATATATTGAACTTTTACCGATACTAAAAGAGATAATACCCTGATATGTGTTTTTTTCCCTCAATAATAATGCAGTATGACTACTGAATGGATAAAATTAAGCTTTCAACCAGGATTCTCTTATTAAAGAAAAAGGTGAATCGGAATGATTCACCTTTTTTAGGATGTAAGAAGCTTTTTAGGATTGGATAAACTCCAGTAGATCCTTATTGATGGTCTGATGTTCAGTCGTAGGCATTCCGTGAGGAAAACCTGGATAGGTAATCAACTTTCCGTTTTTCAATAATTTGGCAGATTTTATGGCAGAATTTTCGATCGGAACAATCTGATCATCTTCACCATGAAGTACCAGAACCGGAATATCCACAGTCTTCAGATCTTCTGTAAAATCAGTTTCTGAAAAAGCTTTGATTCCATCATAGTGAGCAACAATTCCTCCCATCAATCCCTGTCTCCACCAATTTCTCTGGATTCCTTCTTTTACATCAGCACCTTCTCTGTTATATCCGTAGAAAGGGAAAGTTAAGTCAAAATAAAACTGATTTCTGTTATTCAGGGTCTGTTCTCTGATATTGTCGAAAACTTCCATAGGAACACCGTCAGGATTAGTCTCACTTTTTACCATTACCGGAGGAACTGCACTGATTAATACAGCTTTTTTTGCTCTTCCGTTGGCATATTTATTCACATATCGGATCACTTCACCACCTCCCGTAGAATGGCCGATGTGAACAACGTCTTTCAAATCAAGATATTCTACCAGTTCTGCAGCATCAGAAGCATATTGCTCAATTGTATGATTATAGATGTTCTGGCTTGAACGACCATGACCTCTTCTGTCGTGAGAAATTACTCTATATCCTCTTTGAAGAAAGAAAATGACCTGTGCATCCCAATCGTCTGATGATAGAGGCCATCCGTGGTGAAACATCAATACGGGTCCTTCTCCTTGGTCTTTGTAAAAAATCTCAGTTCCGTCTTTTAATTTTAATGTGCTCATTGTTTAATTTTTTTAATGTTTATGATTAATTTATTTGATAATTTTTTGTTGTCTTAATTCTTTAGCAAATATATGGTGACTCCGTTTCACAGAAATTAATCTAGTTTAATTTCGTTCATTTTGACGAAAAAAAATGGGGCAATATGTTTTTTAATCTTCTCTTGTTTATAATTTGATCACTGATGTCCGGTTCAGCCTCTGAAAATCAGTTTTTACCCTTCAATATGACCTGTTCAAAGTATTTAGACCTCTGTAAAGACCCGTTTCGGTATAATTTTACCCTAATAAAAGATCAATAATTATGAATACACCATTGAATTTCAGTAAAAAAATACGATTTGTCTTATCCTTCGTTATTGTTATGGGACTGGGACTGATGTCTCTCAAAGCGCAGACTTATACTTCTGAAGATGTCGCATCAGCATTCACGAATACTAAGAAAATCAGAGCCGGATTGCTGGATGTAGGATATGCGGAAGTAGGTCCTGAAAACGGAAAACCAGTTATCCTTCTCCACGGATGGCCTTATGATATCCACAGTTTTGAACAGTCTTCTGCGATACTTGCTGAAAAAGGCTACCGGGTTTTGGTTCCGTACTTAAGAGGATATGGCACCACCACCTTTGTTTCTCAAAATACAAAAAGAAATGGCCAGCAAAGCGTTGTTGCACTGGATATCATAGCTTTCATGGATGCTCTGAAAATACATAAAGCAATCATCGGCGGCTTTGACTGGGGAGCGAGAACAGCTGATATTATTGCAGCATTGTGGCCTGAACGCTGCTCCGGTCTGGTGGCTGTAAGCGGATATTTAATAGGAAGTCCACAGGCAAACGAAAAGCCTCTGTCTCCTAATGCCGAGTTTTTATGGTGGTATCAGTATTATTTTTCAACTGAAAGAGGTTATAAAGGTTATAAAGCCAATACTGAAGCTTTTAATAAACTGATCTGGAAAACCGCTTCACCCAAGTGGACTTTCGATGATGTAACGTACGAAAGGTCTTCAAAAGCATTTAATAATCCTGATCATATTGATATTGTAATCCACAATTACCGCTGGCGTTTGGGATTGGCGAAAGGGGAGAAGCAATACGATATATTTGAAGCTAAGCTCGCAAAATCTCCTTCCATTTCAGTTCCGGCAGTTACGTTGGAAGGTGATGCAAACGGGGCAGCATATCCTTCACCTGAAAGTTACGCTTCAAAATTTACCGGTACATATACCCATCATACACTTACCGGCGGAATTGGGCATAATCTACCTCAGGAAGCACCAAAAGCATTTGCTGATGCGATTGTAGAGGTTGATGGGATGTCGCGGTCCATAGGGAAGTAATTGAGTTTTTTATAATTTTTTTTGGATGCAATTGGGGCTATATCTCTGTAACGTTTATATGTAAAAGGAAGTTTGTAGCCCCACCAGGAATCGAACCTGGATCTAAAGTTTAGGAAACTCGTATTCTATCCATTGAACTATGAGGCCTTTATCAAATAAATGTACATATAATTTTTGTTGAATGTTCTTTTTAAGAACAAGAAGTTTAAGAAAACTATTATGATAAGGTGATATAAAATAAAAGAATCTGCTCTTTAGGAGCAGATTCAGTAGATAAAACATCTCATTTTTTTAATTAGACAACAATAAAAAGCACAGCCGACAATGCTGTGCTTAAATTTTTATTTCAAATTTAATTGCAATTTCAATAGTAGTAAGAAAAGCAAATAAAGTTTCCACTTCGATTATTATTACATAGTAAATGTAGTGATATTTTTAATACGAAATATGAATTTAATGTTAAAATTCACAAGTTATCCACATTTTTTTGTGGATAAGTCCGGATTGTGAGTATGGTAGCATCAGGGCGTAGCGTTGTACACATTGATTATATCAAAAATACGATGAAAATTAGTGTTCCTCAAGGTATTTCAATACAAAATCACTGAGTGTCTTTTTCTCGTCCTGGCTTCCTTTGTTATCCATATGACCGTGATTGATTGCAGTGGGCTGTATCGTCATATGGTATTTTTCCTGTTCTTCTGATGTTGGCAAAACTCCATTATCTGCGGGATAATCGTTTGAACGTAAGGAATAAATTTTTGGAACGCTTGTTCTTGGGAGAAACATCCGGCGATTATCCATTGTAATGATTTTAGACACCAGGTTAGGATGTTGATTTCCAAACAATGCCGCCATGTCACCGCCGTTGGAATGTCCTATGATGGTAAGATGTTTGTAATCAAGCTCCGGTTTTGTTTTTTTTAATTCATGTAACACAAACAGTATATTATCGGAGCCGTTTTGCCAGAAAGGTCGCCTTACGATCTGAATGTTCCCTTCCATTGGTATAAGTTTATCTGTAGACAGCTCATGCTGGATGCTTACCGTGTAAAAGCCTTTTGATGCCAGTTTTTCCGTCAGATAAGAATACATAAAATAGTCTCCGCCTTTATTCATACCATAGCCATGATTAAAAATAACCACCTGCTGATTCGGGATTATCTGCTTAGTGAGTGGCTGATAAACGGCAACGGGAATTTTTCTGTTTCTCTTCTGATCGAAGAATGTTAAAGTGTCCAGCTTTACCGGATAATCTTCAGAAGAAACTGCTTGTGTCTTTACTGAACAGGCAATGACGAATGGGAGCGTCGTTAAGAAAAATAGAGTTGTTTTGAATTTCATGAAGATATCGGTTTATGACAAAATTCTGAATTTTCTTTGAAATAATAAATTACCGGAAAATAATTTAACTTAAAAAGAACCAATTATTTATATCGTAATTTTTTTTCTGTTTTACAAAATTTACTACCTTTATTTCATTGAAATCTCATTTTAAATACGATCCCTTTATCAGGCTGTTTTCTGGCCTGAGACCAAAGGTTCAGATATCCTGAACCCTGTTACTCTTGATTTATCATCAAAACTTAAAATAGAAAATGTACGGTTTGTGCATTTTACCATCAATTGTAAAATAAGATCATTATGAAAAAATATACAATCGCCGTTGTTGGCGGAACCGGAAAATCCGGAAACTATCTCGTACAGCATCTTCTTGAAAAAGGATATCCAATCAGGCTTTTATTAAGGCATCCTGAAGATTTCAAAATACAGCATCCGTCGATTGAAGTAGTAAAAGGTGACGCGAGGGACAAAGAATCGATCTGTTCACTGATTAAAGGCTGTGAGGTAATCATCAGTACATTGGGACAGCCGAAAGGAGAGAAATCGATTTTCAGTGATGCTACTGGAAATATTATTGTATCTATGAATGAGCTGGGTATTAAAAGATACATCGTAACCACAGGTTTAAGTGTAAATACTGAAGATGATTGTAAAAACATACATGTAAAAACGGCGACAGAATGGATGTACCAGAATTATCCTGAAACAACTGCGGATAAACAGAAAGAGTATCATCTTCTTGCAAAAGGTAACGTGGACTGGACTCTGGTACGATTGCCCTTAATCGACCTGACATACAAACGTTTCGCCATAGAGGCCAATCTTACGGACTGTAAGGGTGAAAAGATCAGTGCAGCAGATCTCGCCGAGTTTTTGATCTCACAGATTGAAGATACAGCTTATATAAGAAAAAGTCCTTTCCTGTATAATGTGTAAATCTTTATACCAGATTAAAAAGAGTAAGATAGTAGTAAAAAACAGAGAGCACAATGGCTCTCTGTTTATATTTAATTTTCAAGCTTTTCCTTAATATATTTTGCAGTATAGGACTTTTTATTTTTTGTAAGATCCTCAGGTGTTCCTGCAAAGACTACCTCTCCACCGTGTTTTCCGGCTTCTGGACCAATATCAACAATATAATCTGCACATTTGATAATATCGGGCTGGTGCTCAATAACAATCACCGAGTGTCCCAGGTCTATCAGAGCCTGAAGAGACTTCAGTAATTTCTGAATATCATGGAAATGAAGCCCGGTAGAAGGCTCATCAAAGACAAATAAAGTTTTATCCGTAGTAACGCCCTTCACAAGGAATGAAGCCAGTTTTACACGTTGTGCTTCACCACCGGAAAGAGTAGAAGAGCTTTGTCCCAACTGTAAATAACCTAGACCAACTTCCTGTAAAGGTCTCAGCTTGGTTACGATTTTCTCTTCATTATTATCTTTAAAGAAGGCTAATGCTTCATCTACGGTCATGTGAAGGATGTCAGAGATACTTTTTTCGTCAAATTTTACCTCCAAGATTTCACTTTTGAATCTTGTTCCTTTACATACCTCGCATTCCAGCTCGATATCTGCCATAAACTGCATGGAAACATTGATTACGCCTTCACCTTTACACTCGTCACATCTTCCGCCATCAACATTGAAAGAGAAATGTTTAGGTTTATATCCCATCATTTTGGCAACTTTCTGTTTGGCAAAAAGATCACGGATGTCATCATAAGCTTTAAGGTAAGTAACGGGATTGGAACGTGAAGATTTCCCGATAGGATTCTGGTCGATCAATTCAATGTTTTTGATCAGTTTTTTCGGAAATTCCACAGAATCATAATCGCCTTTTTTACCGCCCATTCCCAGCTGAATCTGGATGTCATTGGTTAAAATCTCTTTCATCAACGTCGATTTTCCGCTTCCGGAAACCCCGGAGATCACTACGAGATTTTCCAAAGGAATATCTACATCAATATTTTTAAGGTTATTCTGACGGGCTCCTTTGATATGAATCCATTCTTTTGCTTTTCTGCGCTTTTCAGGTACTTTTATTTCCAGCCTTCCGGTCAGATATTCTGAGGTGAGGGTATCGGCTTTTTTAAGGTCTTTATAGTCTCCCGCAAATACCAATTCACCACCAAGATAACCCGCTTCAGGACCAATATCGATGATATAGTCGGCTGCTCTCATGACGTCTTCGTCGTGCTCTACAACAATTACCGTATTTCCGAGATCACGAAGGTTCTTCAGTACTTCGATCAGGTTTTCAGTGTCTTTTGAATGAAGCCCGATAGAAGGTTCATCCAGAATATAAATGGAACCCACCAGGGAACTTCCCAAACTTGTGGCCAGATTAATTCTCTGGCTTTCACCTCCTGACAAGGTGTTGGAAGTTCTGTTTAATGTTAAATATCCTAAACCGACTTTTAATAAAAATTCAAGACGGGTAGTAATTTCATACAATAATCTCTTAGCAACTTCTTTATCATGATCAGACAGCTTTAATCCGTTGATTAAGGGAGCCAGTTCATCCAGAGGAAGTTCTATCATCGACTGTATATTGTGACCGTCAACCTTTACCCAGCTTGTTTCCTCACGTAATCTCAGTCCTTCGCATGTAGGACAAAGAGTTTTCCCTCTGTATCGGGAAAGCATGACACGGTACTGGATTTTGTATAAATTTTCTTCAAGCATTTTGAAGAAATTATTAATGGACGGGAAACTGGTTTTCCCGTCACCTTTCCAGAGGAAATTTTTCTGTTCTTTTGTTAATTGATGATAAGGTTTGTGAATAGGGAAGTCACCTGCCTTTTTAATGAAATCTTTTTTCCATTCGCTCATCGTTTCTCCTCTCCATGAGACTACTGCATCTTCATATACTGACAAGGTTTTGTTAGGAACTACAAGATCTTCATCAATTCCGATTACTTTTCCGTAGCCTTCACATGCCGGGCACGCCCCATAGGGATTGTTGAAGCTGAAAAAGTGAACGTTAGGCTCAAGGAATTCCATACCGTCAAGTTCAAACTTGTTTGAAAACTCCTTTACTTTTCCGGTATCTGTATTCTTTAAGGTACAATAACCACGGCCCTCATAGAATGCCATTTGAATGGAATCTGCCAATCGTTGCAGAAAGCTTTCATCTTCTTCATAGGCGAAACGGTCTATTACCAGATTGATCACCATTCCTTTTTCGGGAGTAAATCCGAAACTTTCCAGATCCTCAATGCCTGCGACATTTCCATTGATTTCAAGCCTTGTAAAACCGGCAAGTTTTAAAATATTCAATGTTTCCTTAAAATTGTCTGCATCATATTCCAGAGGTGCCGTAAGAAGAAAGGAAGTGTCCTTTTTAGAAGCTTTAATAAAGTCTACAACGTCAGAAACGGAGTCTTTTTTTACTTCTTCCCCCGAAACGGGAGAAAATGTTTTTCCGATACGGGCAAATAAGAGCTTCATATAATCATAGATCTCTGTAGAAGTTCCTACAGTGGACCGCGGATTGGACGAAATTACTTTTTGCTGGATTGCAATAGAAGGTGCCAGTCCTTTGATATCGTCAACTTTAGGTTTCTCTAATTTGCCTAAAAACTGACGTGCGTAGGAACTTAAGCTCTCTACATATCGTCGCTGGCCTTCTGCATAAATGGTATCAAAGGCTAGGGATGATTTGCCGCTTCCTGAAACTCCGGTAATAACAATCAGTTTGTTTTTAGGGATCAGGACGTCTATGTGCTTCAGATTGTTAAGGTGTGCATTCTTAACGAAAATCTGTTTCTTTATATCTATTTCTGTAGTACTAGCCATATTTTGTTTATTCATAAAAGTAACTGTACAGTGTATAGCCTGTCAGTGTAATGGTGTTGGTCCTGAAAAAATCAGGATCTGTCTTCATTGAACGTGTATATCCATTCTCAGATTCACTTGAAACAGCAGAACTCCAGTACCGAATAGCCTCCCTGATTGTCGCTGAAAAAGAATGTTTTTATCGTAAAATTAAGACCCACAAAATTACGAAATTTTTAGCAAAAAGTATATGTTAATTGTTTTATAAAATATACGTAAATAAGATGTAAAGTCAGAAGCCGGAAGCTGAATAAGGTGTTGAAAATTAGTCGGATATAGTGCGTTTTTTAGATTTATTTGATTTTTTGATTCTATTTTTATTGTATTAAAGGCTGTTTTATGATTTTTATTACGTTTTTGTATTCGGGTATTGTTTTATGTTTAAAAATTATTTAAAATTGTATTCATAAATAGGTAATATAGAAATGAGAAAATTATTCAGAGATCTAGTTACACATTTAATGAGAAAAAGATAAAAATTCTCTCCCTCAGGAACTGGATGTAGCATTTTGGTGTTACATCTTTTTTTATGACAAGTATCATTTGCCTGTCTTGATGAACTCCCTTACTTTTGAATCCTTTAAGAAACGACGGAAACAGTTATGATCAAAAAGATAGGAAGTGTTTTTTTTCTGAGCTCTCTGCTTTGGGTAAATGCACAGGAAAAGATCACGGATATTGAAAATATTGAATTTCAGGGGAAATTTATTTCAACGCCATATAAAAGTGCCAATCAGAACATTAGTGTCATTAGCAGAAATGATATCATAAACTCCCCGGCCAAAAGTATAGATGAAATCCTTCAGCAGGTTTCCGGTATGGATATCAGGAGGAGAGGGGCGAATGGTGTACAGAGTGATATTACTTTCCGTGGAAGCTCTTTTGAGCAGGTCCTGTTATTGCTGAACGGAATCAGAATGAATGATTCCCAAACAGGGCATAACAATATGAATATTCCTGTTGATCTTGATGATGTCGAAAAAATTGAAATAATCAAAGGCCCTGCAGCCCGAAGGTTTGGGCAGAATGCTTACGCCGGGGTTATCAATATCATTACAAAACCCACCCCCGGAAAAAGAGTGAAAATCAATGCCGAAGGTGGCGATTACGGAACCTACCGGTTAGGGGTTAATGCTCAGGTGGGAAATGAAAAGTTTTCAAATTCACTGCAGGCCAATTCTTCTTCTTCACAAGGATACATGTACAACACCGACTATGAAATCAGAAATGTATTCTACCAGGGAAAAATGAATATTAAAAACGGAGATCTGAGACTTCAGGCCGGTTTTTCGGAAAAGAAGTTCGGTGCGAATGGATTTTATTCTTCCAGCAAGGCGACGGAACAGTACGAGGAAATGCAGGCTTCCATTGTAAGTCTGGCTCATCAGCAAACATTTGGTAAATTAAAACTGAACTCCAATATTTATTGGAGAAGAGGGCAGGATATGTATCTTTTTAATCGTCAAAAGCCTGAGATCTATAGAAATATGCATATCGGCAATAATGTCGGTGGTGAAGTCAATTCCAGCTATCAATGGGCATTAGGGACTACCGGAGTAGGTGTGGAGCTGAGAAAAGAACTTCTGGTGAGCAGTAATCTGGGAAATCCCAATCGTTTTGTGTCACAGGTTTTCTTCGAACATCATTTTTCATTGTTTGATAAAAAGCTGAATATCAGCCCTGGAATTTCATGGGCCAATTATGCTAAAGAAGGAAATTTCTTTTATCCGGGATTGGACGTAGGGTATAATTTTACCGTCAATAGTAAGGTATATGGAAATATTGCCAAAGTGCACCGTATTCCAACATTCACTGAACTGTATTATGTAAGCCCGACTGAGGTGGGAAATCCTGATTTAATTCCTGAAAACGCCATTTCATCTGAAGTGGGATATCAGTATCAAAACAATAAGATTTTGGCAAAGGTAAGCGGATTTTTGAGGAACTCAGACAATTCTATTGATTGGGTTAAAAATGATCCCAGCGGTACAGTCTGGTACGCCAGGAATGTGGGAGCTATCAAAACAAAAGGAATAGAAGCTGAACTGAATTATACAATCACCAATGCATTAAGATATACAATCGGATATACTTATCTGGACAGCAAATATCAGAAATCCGATGAATATGTATCAAGATATATTTTGGATAATCTCAGGCATCAGCTTATTTCAAAATTAGAGACGAAATTTCTCAATGGCTTTACGAACGAACTTGTTTACAGATACAATGAAAGGGTATGTCAGGGAAGCTATCACCTTCTTGATGAGAAATTGAGTTATGGTAAAAAGGATTATTCTGTGTATGTATTGGTTAATAATCTTACCAACACAAAATATACGGAAGCATTTGGGGTAAAAATGCCGCAAAGGTGGTTCCACATTGGCTTTTCTTATACAATTAATATTAAGTAGATGTTAATTCGATATGAATAAAAGTTAATATTAACAAATTGTTAAAACATTTACATTTGCAAAAATTTTTTATGAAACGTCTTTTAGGTCTAGGTTTACTACTTGGTATTTCTTTTTTTAAAGCTCAGGAACATATTTCCAGCTTCAATGCAGTGACTCTGACCTACAAGTTTCATCCCAAGTTTTTCCTGTATGCTGAAGGTCAGCTGCGCGGTAACGAAGATTACACTTACCCCGATTATTATGAGATCAAAGGTGGTTTAGGGTATAATCTTACCAAAAATCACAAACCATTTGTCGGGTTAGGCAGATACGTGAACTATAAAGATCATAGTCTGAGCAAAGAAGAGTTTAGAGTATGGCTTCAGGATGTTATCGATCTGAAGAAAGGCATCGTAAAATTTGAAAACAGGTTACGTGTTGAAAAGAGTTGGTTTTATGAGCCGAAAACAGACAATACCTCCCAGAGAATGCGTTACCGCTACCGTTTGAATGTAAGTGTTCCGTTGAATGCCAAGACCATTAAAAAAGGAACTGTTTTTGCCAACGTTTATGACGAAATTTTCGTGGTTACTCCTATGAAACCAAGTTTTGCCAGAAACAGAGTCTATGGTGGTCTGGGATATCAGATTGATGAACATTTCGGAGTGTTGGGCGGATATCTCTGGCAACGTGAATTTGAAGCAAAGGGAAACCGGAATTTACATTTTGTATATCTTGCTTTAAACATTAATATAGACGATACGGATCATCATGTGAAGACCTATGATTTCCCTGGTGCAGACTAGTATTTTTCTATGAGATAACGATAGGCCTTCAGATATTTATTGAATCTTTTGATGTCTTTGGGAGTAAGCTCTCTATTGACCCTTCTGAGATCCATATTATCTCGCAGGTCATTAAGTTTTACGGCTACGGCAAGGGGAGATCTTTCTGTTCTTTTAACGAACTCATCATAATCTTCTTCCGGATCAAATTTAGTCAGGCAGCTGATAGCAAAAATAATGTATTCCGGGAAGCCTTCTGTTCTGAGGTAATCCAAACTGAATTCCAGGGGATGATCTTCTACTACATCATGTAAAACTCCTACAATTTTTTCGTCCAGGGTCTTACCATACTCCATCACACGCATTACGTGTGCAATATAAGGTGCGTGGTATTTATCAGTTTGTCCTTTATGAGCCTTATCGGCGATTTTTATAGCTCTATTTAGCAGTTCTTCTTTTGTCATTTTTTCTATGCGAATAGAATACAAAAATAAAAAACAGCTTAAAAAATAAAGCATTTTCCTGATGTTTTTTTACAAAAATATGTTCATGGAGTTTATTCTAATTTTTCTTAAGAAAATAGTACATGAGTAAGGGAATAATATTCTTACTACCTATTCGGGACAAACGATTAGATTATGTTTCAGAAGCTTTCAGCAAAATATATCGACTCAGTTGTGTATTCACGATGTACGATTTGCGACAGGATCAATATTGGGGGTGTCAGAATCTATGAAGTCAGATAATAATAGAAAGGGTTAACTTGCGTTAGCCCTTTTTCATTTTGTTTATTTAATTTCCTCTTCTACAGGAGCATTTGGAGCATTGTTTTTCACTGATTCTATACCGTTTTCCATACCATTATCCGATTCATACATTTGACTGGTTCCTATAATCTGTCCGTTTCCCGCCTTCAGATTAAAATAACATCTTCCGTCTTTTGCTGTATTCCTTTCAAATTTTGAGTCATCCTGTGCATTGGTTTTTACCGATGTGATTCCGTTCTCACATGATGGTTTTGAGTTGTAGCCCTGGCTGGTAAGGATTACCTGACCGTTTCCGGCTTTTAGATTAAACTGAAAATCTCCATTGGTTCTTTTTGAAATAATAAATTTTCCCATGATAATAATTTTAGATTGTTGTTTTGATTATTTAAATAGTTTTGTTGTGAAGGCTGTTTTAGATTTTTCTAAATGGAGTACTGAACATCAGCCTGGATCATAATAGAATTCTCATGTGTATATTAATTTTCAATAAAAATAGTGTTTTTTATTGAAAATTCATAATTAAATAAGTGTAATGGGTTGAATGTCATAATATTATTAATAGAACGTACAAAAAAAGCGCCTCATAATGAGACGCTGAATCAAATTTATGTTATAAAAGACTAATAAGCTCCCTTATCAATATAGTGAGCCGCCACTTTTTCAGTTAATGCCACTACATTTGGATGGTTGGTATACTTTGTAAATCTTCTTAATCCGGAAAGCATCATTCTCTGCTCATCTCCTTCAGCAAAAGAAACAATTCCTTCTTTAGCTGCAGCAGTGATTTTTTCTACTGCTTTGTAAAGGTTTAACTGAGCCATAGCTGCTTCTACAGATTCAGGAGAGAAGTGTTTTTCTGCTCTTAATACTGCAGATTCTGCCATATAGATCTGGTTAAGAATTTCAGAAGCATTTAATAACAGATGTTGTTGTTTTTCAATATCCATCATATATTTTTGAAGAGCAGCTCCCGAAACCATTAAAAATACTTTCTTAAGGTTTGCGATAATAGCTTTTTCTTCACTCATGAATTCTGAGTAATCCGGAACTTCAAATGAAGGAATACCCATTAATTCCTTACTGATTGCCATAGCAGGAGATAAAAGATCCAATTCACCTTTCATTGCTCTTTTAATAAGCATTCCTACCGCTAATAATCTGTTGATCTCGTTGGTACCTTCATAGATTCTTGAAATCCTTGAATCTCTCCATGCAGCTTCCATTGGCGTGTCTTCAGAGAATCCCATACCTCCGTATACCTGAATACCTTCGTCTGCAGTATGCTGTGCAAGATCCGATACAAAAACTTTAAGGATTGAACATTCTACAGCGAATTCTTCAACACCTTTTAGCTCAGCAGCCTGATGATCCATTCCGCCAGCTACCAGTTCATCAATTTTATCCTGAACATTCTTTGCTGCTCTGTAAGAACCTGCTTCACTTACGAAAACACCGGTTGCCATTTCAGCAATTTTCTTTCTGATTGCTCCGAAAGTAGAGATAGAAACCCCGAATTGCTTTCTTTCATTAGAATACTGGATAGAGTGGTTTAAAATCCTTCTCTGCGCATCTAAACATGCTGCAGCCAATTTGATTCGGCCTACGTTCAATGCATTTAAAGCGATTTTGAATCCGTTGTTTCTTTCTCCTAAAAGATTTTCTACAGGAATTTTCATATCATTGAAAAATACCTGACGGGTAGAAGAGGCACGAATACCTAATTTATGTTCTTCCTCACCAAATGTTAAGCTTTCAGGATTTTCAAGTTCAGATCTGTTGATTACAAATCCGGTGATGTTTTTATCATCATCAATTTTTGCAAATAATGTAAATGTATCTGCAAATCCAGCATTGGAAATCCACATTTTCTGTCCGTTGATGATATAGTGTTTTCCGTCTTCAGAAAGTTTTGCTTTTGTTTTCCCTGAGTTGGCATCAGAACCTGCATCCGGCTCAGTTAAACAGTAAGCTCCAAACTTTGTTCCTGTTGCCAGATCCGGAAGATATTTTTTCTTTTGCTCCTCAGTTCCGTATAAAACGATAGGAAGGGTACCAATACCCGTGTGAGCACCGTATGCTGTTGCTAAAGAACCAGTTGTCCCGGAAAGATAATCGCAGGCAAGCATTGTGGTCACAAACCCCATTCCAAGGCCTCCGTACTCTTCAGGAACGGCAATTCCCAGCATTCCCATATCACCAAGTTTACGCATTGTTTCTTCTGTAAATGCATAATCTTTCTTTTCAAAACGTTCTCTTTGAGGAACTACCTCTCTATCTATAAATTCTTTTGCTGAATCACGAAGCATTTTTTGCTCCTCATTCAGTTCTTCAATGCTGAAAATTTCATTTGCAGGAATTTCCTTAATCAGGAATTCACCTCCTTTTAGTGTAGCCATATATTATTTTGTTTTTTTAGATTAAAGAACAAAGAGAAAAGATGAAAGACTTAGAATGTTAAATTCTTTTGAAAGCCAGAAATCATTCTCTGCAGTTCTATGATTTTATTTTCTATTTCTTCGGTTTTAGAAATTTCCAAGTAATTTCTGTTGGCCGAAATTATAATTTGAGTTTGCAATTCATAAAGAGAACCAAGACTTATTTCTAAAAAACGATTAAAATCTTTATTTGAACTTCTGCTTGAGCCTTCTGCAATATTGGAAGCTACAGAAACCGTACATCTTCTAATCTGAGACTTAAGCCCAAATTCTTCGTTTTTTGGAAAACGATCTGTAGCAACATAAACTTCATCAGCCAACTCAATAGAGAGTTTCCAGATATTAAGATGTTTGAAGTTATGTTTCATAAGTCTTTCCTCTTTATTCTTTGCTCTCTTAGTCGTTAAAGTAGTTCAAAAATAGAAGCTGCTCCCTGTCCTGTTCCAACGCACATTGAAACCATTCCGTATTTGTTTCCTCGTTTTCTCATTTCGTCGAGCAACTGAACCGTTAGTTTGGTACCTGTACATCCCAGAGGGTGTCCGAGTGCAATGGCACCTCCGTTTACATTCAGGATGTCAGGATTTAATCCTAATTCTTTTTTAATGGCTACAGATTGAGAGGCAAAAGCTTCGTTTAGCTCTATCAAATCGATATCTTTTAGCTCTAGACCTGCTTGTTTAAGGGCTTTTGGAATAGCATAGACAGGTCCCATACCCATAATTCTTGGTTCAAGACCAGCAGCAGCATACGCTACCAGTCTTGCTTCAGGTTCAAGACCTAATTCTTTTACCATTTCTTCGCTCATTACCATTACGAAAGCTGCCCCATCACTCATCTGAGAAGAGTTTCCGGCTGTTACGCTTCCTCCGTTGGCAAATACAGGTCTTAGTTTGGAAAGACCGGCCAAAGAAGTATCAGCCCTTGGCCCTTCATCTACAGAGAAGTCAAACTTTTTAGTCTGCATTTTCTGATTTTCATCAAGAAAATTATATTCTACGGGAATAGGAACAATCTGGTTGGCAAATCTTCCTTCCTGATTCGCTTTTAATGCTTTCATGTGAGATTCAAAAGCAAACTGATCCTGTTCTTCTCTTGTAATATTATATTGTTTGGCCACTTCTTCAGCTGTGTAGCCCATTCCCCAATAGTAATCAGGATTTGTTTTAGCGATATCAGTTTCCGGGACAGGTTTGTAACCACCCATCGGAATATATGACATAGATTCTGTACCTCCGGCAATGATACAATCAGCCATTCCTGCCTGTATTTTTGCTGAAGCGATAGCAATCGCCTCGCTACCTGATGCACAATATCTGTTGACCGTTACTCCAGGAACTTTATCCGTATTTAACCCCATTAAAGAGATCAGACGTGCAACGTTCAGCCCTTGCTCTGCTTCAGGCATTGCATTTCCTACAATAAGGTCATCAATTCTGTTTTTATCTAATTGAGGAAGCTCAGCCATTAATTTTTCAATAACGGTAGCTGCCATCACGTCAGGACGTGTAAAGCGTAGGGACCCTTTTGGCGCTTTTCCTACTGCTGATCTGAATCCTTTTACAATGTATGCTGTTTTCATTTTTTTTTAATTAATTTGTTTTGAAAGATTTTTGCCTCGTAGAGGTAAACTGTTTATAGATATTTATTAATGCTTTTTTTTGGAGCTCCGTTAGGAGCGACCTGTTAATCTTCAATCCATTCAAATACATATTTTGGATCATAGTCAATTTCAAATTTTGTCAAGAAATCAAAATATTCTTCTCTAAACGTCTTCTTTTGATGATGTTCTTCCTGGTTTAAAATATATTTTACAACCGAATCAACACCACTTCTGGAATAAGAAAAAGCTCCGTATCCTTCCTGCCAGTTGAACTTATTATTCATCCATCCTTTTTCATTGATGAATTTTGAAGAGCCCGCTTTAATATCTCTTACTAAATCTGATACCGAACATGTCGGACCCATACTTACAAGAAGATGAACGTGATCAGGCATCGCAAAAACTGCGAATAATTTTTGATTTCTATTGGACACAACACCTGTAATAAATTTATGTAATTCCTCCCTTTTTTCTTTTGAAATCAAGTTTTGTCTTCCTTTAACAGCGAAAACAATGTGGATATAAATTTGTGTGTAGGTATTTGCCATAAAACTAATAGGCCGCCTCTAAGAGGCTCTTTTATTTCTTAAAACTATTCATAGCTATTAACAGTTCGCTCCTACGGAGCTCCCCATTAGTTTCTCAACGGTTTACCATTTTGCAACATATACTGAATTCTCTCCAATGTCTTTCTTTCACCACAAAGCTGAAGGAAAGTTTCTCTTTCAAGATTCAATAGATACTGTTCTGTAACGACGGTTGGTTCAGATAAATTTCCACCTACCATTACGTTGGCCAGTTTATCTGCAATTTTCTTGTCGTGTGCAGAAATATAGTTTCCGGTAAGCATTTGGTCTGTTCCTACATAGAACATTCCTAATGCATCTTTACCTAAAACTTTTACTTTTTGTTCGATAGGTTGGGTATACCCTTGTTCTGCCAATAGTTTAGCAACCTTTTTAGCTTCGGCAATCTGTCTGTTTTTGCTTACGGAAACGATATCTTTTCCTTTTTCAAGGATTCCCATATCGTAAGCTTCATAGGCGGAAGTGGCTACTTTACCCATTGCGATATTCATGAAAGCATCACGAAGTCTGTTATTTTTAACATCATCACTGTGGAATTCTCTGGAAGTTCTCAGGGTAAGTTCTTTAGTACCACCACCACCAGGAATGACGCCGACTCCGGTTTCTACCAGTCCAATATAAGTTTCCGCTGCAGCAACTACACGGTCTGCGTGCATGGTCATTTCACATCCACCACCTAAGGTCATTCCGTGAGGAGCTACCACTACAGGAATAGAAGAGTAGCGTACTCTCATCATGGACTTCTGAAAGTAAGCGATTGCCATATTTAAATCATCCCAGTCCTGCTCAATAGCCATCATCAGGATCATTGCCAGGTTTGCTCCTACTGAGAAATTGGCACCTTGATTTCCTATAACCAATCCGTCATATTCTTTTTCTGCTAAATCGATCGCTCTGTTGAGGCCGTCAAGAACTTCGCCTCCAAGAGAGTTCATTTTAGAACGGATTTCAAAATTGATGATTCCGTCTCCTAAATCTTCGATAGCGGCGCCGGAGTTGCTCCAAAGCGTCTTGTTTTTTCTGATATTATCAAGGATAATGAAGGCATCCTGTCCAGGGATTTTGTTGTATTGCCCTGAATTTTTATCTACATAAATGCTTTGTCCTTCATCGTTAACTTTATAAAATGTTTCTACATTTTTAACCCAGTCTGAAACTTCGTAGCCGGCATCTTTGGCCAGTTCAATACCTTTCTGAACTCCTACGGCATCCCAGATTTCAAAAGGTCCGTTTTCCCATCCGAATCCGGCTCTCATGGCGTCGTCAATTTTGTAAACTTCGTCAGAGATTTCAGGAACTTTATGAGAGACGTAAGCGAATAATGCCCCCAGTGATTTTCTGTATAATTCTCCCGCTTTATCTTTGCCACCAATCAAAACTTTGAATCTGTCAATTGGTTTGTCTATAGCTTTTGTTAATTCCAGGGTAGGGAATGAAGATTTTCCCTGAAGTTCGTATTCTAAAGTATCAAGGTTTAAGCCATGAATTTCAGATTTACCTTCTGCATTTTTAACCTTTTTATAGAAACCTTGTTCTGTTTTTGAACCCAGCCATTTATTATCCATCATCTTCTGGATGTAATCAGGAAGTGCAAAAACATCATTAAAATCGTTAGCTTCAGCACCACTTTGGCGAACTCCATTTGCTACCATTACCAAGGTATCAAGACCCACAACGTCAGCTGTTCTGAACGTAGCAGATTTAGGACGTCCGATTACAGGTCCTGTTAATTTATCCACATCAGAAACCGTAAGTCCTAATTTTTGTACATTATGAAGAAGATCCATCATAGAGAATACTCCGATTCTGTTGGCAATGAAGGCCGGAGTATCTTTTGCCAAAACGGTGGTTTTACCTAAGAATTTAGCTCCATAATTCATATAGAAGTCTATGATTTCAGGATCTGTATCGTTTGTAGGGATAATTTCTAAAAGAGGAAGATATCTTACAGGATTAAAAAAGTGAGTCCCTGCAAAGTATTTTTTAAAATCTTCACTTCTTCCTTCTGTTAATAAATGAATGGGAATTCCGGATGTATTAGAAGAAATTAAAGTACCCGGTTTTCTGAACTGTTCAATCTTTTCATATACCGATTTCTTGATGTCAAGCCTTTCTACAACTACTTCAATGATCCAGTCTGTATTTTTTATTTTCTGTAAATCATCATCGAAGTTACCCACCTTGATTCTATCTGCAAACTTTGGAGAATAAAGAAGTGCAGGACTTGCTTTTTTAAGTTTTTCAAAGTTTTCCGTAGCAATTCTGTTTCTTACTACCTTATCTTCTTTGGTCAAACCTTTTTTCTGTTCAGCTTCCGTCAGTTCAAAAGGAACGATATCCAAAAGTGACACTTCCACACCGATGTTTGCGAAGTGCGCTGCAATACCGCTACCCATAATTCCTGAACCAAGAACCGTTACATGTTTGATTCTTCTTTTCATATGTAAATTTTTATTATTTGTAAGATTATATGTGGCCATAAGGCCCCATAATAATTTATTTCCTGTTGTTTAGTAATTCGTTTGCTATTTTCATGATTTCAGTCATTACATCTTTAAAAGTTTCCATCTTTTCAGGAGCAATTTTCTCCATGACTTTCTTATTAAAGTTGACAACGACTTCTTTGGACATATTCCTTGAATTAAGTCCTTTATCCGTAAGTTTGATAATAACCTCCCTTTTGTCAGTGGTTGTTTTCTCCTTATAGATGTATCCGTTATCTTCCAGAAGTTTAATGATTCTTGTTAAAGAGGTAGGTTCTATGGCCATTTTGGGACCAAGATTGGTACTTCTCGTGCCTTCTTTGGGATCAATTTTAAGAAGGGTAAGGGCTTGTACAGCTGTTGAATCATGCTCTTGTGCCAATTCGGTGTACATTTTAGAAACAGCCAGCCAGGTCTGTTTTAAAATTAAATCTACGTTTTCTATTTTTTCCTTATTATTATCCATCATTTTTTGCGCCAATGGTTTTACCCAAATTTAATAAATATTATGCATGCATAATATTTATTAACGTTAAATTTTGTTAATAGATTGATAATAAACGGATTAAATTATATGACAAGCATAATACTATGCATGCATAGTATGTGAAATAATCAAATAAAAGCGTTGATTATTAAATGTTTTCGATTAAAATTATGATTTCTTCAAAAGATTCACATTGGTATTCCGCGGAATTGTTGGTGATCTCCCAAAAGGTATCCTTAAATTCAAAATTAAAGGAAGAAAGGTCTTTTTGAAAGTTTTTCTGAAGTAAAGAATACAACATTTCTTTATGGACCGGCGGTGCAGAAATATGGGGAGGGATAAATTTTTCATTAACTTCAAATAATGAAGGATTCGTCAGCTCTTCGTGCTGAAGAAGGAGGTCTTCCACAATTCCTGTATAAAGCTGTTTATCTTTTACGTACCATATTTTGTCTGCAAATTCTTTGGCAAGTCTCCAGTCGTGAGAGGAGAATAAAATAATTCTATTTTGCTCTTTGGCTAATCGTCTTAGTGTTTTAAGAATGATGATTTTGTTCTTTTCATCAAGATGGGTGGTGGGCTCATCTAAAATAATAATAGGAGAGTTCTGGGTAATAGCCCGTCCGATAAATGCTTTCTGAAGATTACCGTCCGAAAGATTTTTCAGCAGCGTATACCGGTATTGACTGAGATCAAGTTCCTCAATAATATGAGCAACCTCTTCCCGGTCTTCTTTTTTCAATTCAAAATAAAAAGGATAGTAGATGTATTTTCCCAGAGAAATGAGGTCTTCAACAGTATAATGCTGTGGAATGACCGATTTTGAAAAAACAATAGCAATATTCTCTGCAACTTCCTTTACAGAAAGACTTTTTATATTTTTTCCATTGATTGAGATCTCTCCCTGAAGTAATGGAGTCTGATGTAAAATAGATTTGATCAAAGTTGTTTTTCCTACACCGTTGTTGCCAATCAACAAACAAACGTCACCTAGCTTTAAATCTGCAGTGGCATTAGAAATTAATGTTGTATTGTAACCGATATGGGCTTGTCTGATCTGTAAGTGCATGTCTGATGTTCGCTAAAACGCAAAGGCGCAAATTGTTTTACAAAAATACAGTTTTAAGCCGCATGGAATTTGACAAAATAAAAATTTTTATTCTGTTTTTTAATTTATAAATGATGGCAAATTAAATATAGTATAATGTAATGCCACAAAATCACGAATATATTTCCTTATATGATTTCATTTTTTTCGACCGGATAGGCACATAGAATTTATGCATAGATAATTTTATTCGCGGATTAGTAGCAACATATGATCGGTTTACATCTGCTGAACATATTGATTTTCTTGCGTCTCAAAAGCAAAATTTTATTTAAAAAAGCTTTACGTTCTTTAGTTTCAACTAAATGATTATACTCTGTTCTGTTTCAAAAGCATTCCCAGGATCACAGGAATTCCAAAAACAGAACTGATCACATTTAAAGGAATCTGCGTCTTTTCTGCAATAATTGAGAAAAACAACATAATCAGCATTCCCAGAAACATATTAAGAATCCATTGTTGCCATAGTTTGGATGGATTGTACACCAGTCTGCAGAAATGAGGCACGATAATTCCAATAAATAGGATAGGACCTAAAAATGCTGTAATAGAAGCAGAAAGTAAAGAAGCTGCGACAATGATCAATAATTTCAGTTGTTTCAGATTGACGCCCAGACTTTGTGCATATGCAGTGCCCAGAGAATTTCCAATCAAGGGTTTTATGGTTTTAAAACAGAAAAAAAGTCCTGTGAATACCAATATGGACAAGACATAAATCTGGTTTCTGTTGACCATATTATTGGCTCCGAAGGACCATAGAATATAATTTTTAAGGCTTTGATTTTCAGCATAAAATTGAAGTAACGAAACAATTGCTCCGGCAAATGCAGATACCAGAAATCCAAAAATAATCAGGTAAGATTTATCCTGGAATTTATTGGACATTGATAACAGAATAAGCATGAGGACAAGGCTTCCTCCAATGGCTGATAGGCTTAAAAAACTATTTTGAAGAAATTCCGGCAGCAAAATGTCATGGGAAAAGAAAATATAAAATGCCACCGACAAACTGGCTACCGAGGTGATTCCCAGGATATCAGGCCCGGCCAGCGGGTTTTGAAAATACTCCTGCATCAAAAAACCGGAAGTAGGAATTGAAATTCCTGCAAGAAGCATAACCAGTACACGGTTGATCCGGATTTCTGCAATTTGGTTCTGTGGGGAATTTTGAAAAAAATCTTTGATATCTAAACTTAAAAATCCTGTGTTCAGATTGATAACTGCACCGATAATGATTGCAATAACTAATAATAGACACAGGATTTTAAACCTTTTTGACATGATTCGGAAAGAAGTCTGTATAGATTACTTTAAAAAAGAATCAATCTTGGAATTCAACACTTCTTCAGTCATCATTCCCAGATACTCATCCGTTTTGTCTCCTTTTCTCATAAAAGTAAAAGGAATCGATCCTCCGTCCCATTGTTTGAAATTACTGGAAAAGAAGGTCGGGTCTATTTTTTGTCCGTCTAACAGGATAACATTTTTCCCCAGGTTATTTTCTACGACAAAGTTTTTTACTGAAGTATCCCACTCGGATTTATCATCAAGATTTACGAAGGTGAACTTTACAGGTTTACCTTGCAGCTCCTGCATTTTGTTTTTGAAACTTGGGATCTCTCTCATACAAGGACCACACCATGTAGCAAAAAAATTAGTGACATATAACGTATCGTTATTTTTAGCTAAATGCTGGCCGACGTTTTCAGGAGAAAGTTCTTTCGGTACATATGTATCAGCTTTATTATCTGTATTTTGGGTTACAGAAAGGGAATCTGTTGTTGATTGGGCATCGTTTGTCTTAGCGTCTTTTTTACAGCTGTACAATGCAGTTAAAATCAACGTGGATAAAATTATCTTCTTCATAAATTATTTTTTATCTATTTTTGAATTGAAGTTATGGAACAACAAATCTACAAAGGGAAACTTATACAGTTTCATCCGTTAAAAATAGCGAAAAAGGAAGAGCTGACCAAAAATACTTTTTCTCTGGAGTTCGAAATTCCTGAGAATTTAAAAGAAAATTTTAAGTTTGAAGCAGGGCAGTTCGTGAGTGTGAAATTTCAATCTCATGGTAAAGAGGTTATTAATGACTATTCAATGACTTCGGCACCCTACGAGGGGAAAATAGATCTTGGAATAAAGGTGAATTCTATTGATGGAGCTACTTCGCAGCTATTCAGGAATTACCAGGTGGGAGACGAATTGCTGATAAGCGAACCCGCAGGCAGATTTACCATAGTCTCTAAACCAAGTGAGTTTAGAACGATCGTTGCTTTTGCGGCAGGCATTGGAATTACCCCCATATTAAGTCATTTTAAAAACATCCTTCATAACGAACCACGCACAAGATTGTTTTTATTTTTTGGAAACAAGAGTTCCGATGAGCTGATATATCGTGATCAACTGGACAATCTTGCACGCACAAATGGTGACAGGCTTCAGATTTTTTATTTTTTCTCACAAGAAAAAACAGCTGATCAGTTTTTCTATGGTAGATTAGACGAAAAGAAATTAAACTTAATCATTAACCAGATTCTTCATCTGGATGATACTGATGAAGAATCTACCATCTGGGATGCCGTTGATGAAGTACTGATATGCGGAAAAGGAGAAATGATTAAGACCTTAGCCAACGCTTGTTACCATCACGGAATTCCTAAAAAAAATATTCATTTTGAACTTTTTGAAGAATATAATGATGATATTTATCCTGTTGAGAAAGAATTTCCGCTTATTGAAGATATTGAGGTGAAGTTTACTATGCTGGGGAAAGAATACAATACACATCTCCCTGATAATAAGGATCGGATTCTGCAACAGCTTTTAATTCAAAAATTTCCTGTGCCTTATTCATGTAAATCCGGAATTTGCGGCAGTTGTGAATGTTCTCTGGAAGAAGGAGAAGTGGAACTGTTGGAGAATGAATACCTTACGGAAAAAGAGGAAGCGCAGGGGCATATACTGGCTTGCATGTCTATTGTGAAAAGTAAAAAAATAAAGCTTAACTTTGATCTTAGTTGAGAATTATTAGGAACATATTCAATTTAGGTTTAGTGTCATTAGAGTTGGGAATTCTGATGATATGTTTTTGTAATGTCTGGGTTTTCGGGCTTACGAATGGTCGTACCTACACCAAAATATCTAAAATTCCTCCCAGAGAGATTGCCCTTGTTTTAGGAACTTCTCCTAAGATGAGATCAGGATTATCAAATCCTTATTTTACCAAAAGGATGGATGCGGCAGCTCTTCTTTATCACCATGGAAAAATTAAAAAAATTATTGTAAGCGGAGAGAAAAGCAAAGGCTATAATGAACCGGCTGCCATGAAAAATTATCTGGTTTATCAGGAAGGCGTTCCCGGAGATATTATCATAGAAGATCCGAAAGGCTTTAATACGTACAAGAGTATTCTTCGTTGTAAAGATGTCTACAAAAAGAAAAATGTAATCATTGTATCACAGGGATACCATAATCTGCGTGCCTTATTTTTTGCAAGAAATAATGATATGAATGCTTTGGGGTTTGATGCTCAGGATGTCAATAAACCTGAAAGCTTTTACAGAAATCAGGCGAGGGAAATCCTCGCCCGTGTGATTGCTGTAGTATATTTTATTCTGGGTGTTTCTCCGGATTAGAAAGGATACCCGAAGGCAATATTAAGTGTTGGTTTGAAAGGCTGAATGTTTTTGATTCTCCAACGATCTCCTTCAGCTTTGTTAGGATCATAGATTTTATAGGCAAAATCTAATCTTAACGTAATATAAGCTACGTTTACCCTTAATCCAAATCCACTTCCGATACCCATTTGTCCCAGGAATTTATTGAATTTAAAGACATCGTTATGTGCATCATTGTGATCACGAAGACTCCATGTATTTCCGATATCGGTAAACAACGCCCCTTCATACATACTGGTAAAAGGAATTCTGTATTCAATATTGGTGGTGAGCTTAATATCGTTGGTCATATAAGTACGCACTCTTTCGTCCACCTGAGAATCTGCAGGACCTAATCCCCCAAAGGCAACCCAGGCTCTGATATCGTTTGATCCACCATTGAAATAGGATTTGATAATAGGCATATCATCAGAATTCCCATAAGGAATACCTACACCGACAAACTGTCGCAGAACCAATGTCTGGTTACCATTGAATTTGAAATATTTTCTGGTATCAATATCAAATTTTACATATTGTGCATAAGGGATTCCGAAGATTGTTTTTTGAGGACCCATAACAACTCCGCCGTCATTACTTCTTTTATTGAAAAGGCTTAGGATATTACCTGCCAGCTCAACTTTTCCATTGAAGTAAAAGGCATTGGGATATTCTTTTTTACCAATCTCATTGTATACAAAGTTGTAGATCATGGATGAAATAAGCACATCCTGAGTTTGCCTTTCTTTGTTAATAAGACTCCCTCTGAAAGTTGACAAAAGGTCAAGCCCCTGCTGACCAAGAGTGGCACGATACGTGTCATCGGTAATGATTCGCTCGGATAACTGATCCATCGACACCGCCCCAGATTCATAAGCTGTTTTGGCTGCGGGATCATAAGCAAAATAACTGTTAAACGCTTCATCTCTTACCAACATGTCGTTCCTGAAATAGTCATAGTACGCATTCTTATTCTTCGTCAAACTGATCTGTGTATTGAATAAGGTCAGCTTATGGTAAACCTGTTCATTTACATTCGCCTGGTAGTTCAATCCTGTATTAAAGTTTAATCTTCCGAGACCGATGTTATTTTGTATCGAAGCTCCCAGCAAAATGGATGAAGTGGGTGTATATCTTTTAGGGATAAATTTATAATAATTAAAAGGCAGCAACAGCCGCGGGAAGTTTAAGGATGCCTGGGCAGATAGTTCATATGCCAGCGTTCTTTTATCAATATCACCTGTACTCCTGATAGAACCGAATGTCCCGGAAAGACTGGTGGAAAGGTTTTCCGCACCTCTGAAAACATTACGGGTCGTAAGATCTACAGAAGGAGAGATTCCAAGATTCAGAATCTGGGAATAATTAAGATCCGTTCCTACTTTAAGTTCATACTTCGGAAGTGGTTTTAATACATATAAAACATCTACAATACTGTCGTTAGGCGTGGTCATTCCTCCCTGTCTCAAGGAATCTCTTGCTTTTACGATGCTGAAATTGTTCATGGTCATAAGATTCCTCTTCGTCACATCGAGTTTCTGCTGATCAAAAAGCTGTTTATTATCTACAATGATAGCTCTCCATAGTGATGATGATTTATACTTATCATTCATTTTATGGAATCGTATTCTTCTCAAACTGTCTTTAACAGTATTTTTTGGGTAATCGCTTGCTTCATCTACAATCGCAACGTCGATATTTCCGAAAGTAGCTTTTTTATAAGGGCGGTCCAGTGAGTCTTTATGAATTTCCAGGGTAACCGGAACCTGCTTTTTACTTTTCAGCGAATCGGCGACAAAATATATTTCGTCATTGGAACTGTTGAACCTGTAATACCCTGATTCCCTCATCAGGTCTGTAATTCGGGTCACTTCCTTTTCAAGAGCTGTTTGGTCAAGGATTTGTCCGGCTCTTACAAGGGTTTTATCAATATGATCATTATAAATTTGTTTTATTCCCTGATCAGGAATATTAAAATAATAATCTTTGATATAAGTAGGATCGTTGTGTCTGATGATATAATCTACTGTTGCCTTTTTAGAAGCGGAGTCCAGTTTATTGTTAAATTTAACATCACCATCCCAAAATCCTCTGTAGACGAGTCTTTTTTTGATAGATTCCGCACTTTTTTCTGTTCGCCCCTGATCAAGAATAACAGGCGGAGTACCCCAATTGTGTAATAAACGGTCAAAAAGAAGGCTTTTTCCTACACTGCTTTTAATGTTGTATTTAAGGAACAGAGAATCTCTCAGTTTCTGATTTCTCATTTCCCCGGGATACGTCATATACTCATTAAGGACCGTATCATATTTAGGATTGGCCATATTGTAGAAAAGCAATCCTAAGGGCATGAAGAGAAGCTGCTTTTTATTAGGCTTCTGTTGTACGTAATCTTTTAGTTCATCATCAAAAAATTCTCTTTTGTCTTCGAAGTCGAAATTGTTCCTGGTAAGGAGATATTCACCGTTCGGAACTTTTTTTGTTGTACTACAAGCATAAAGGAGACCAACAAATGTTGCAAATGAGATAATTTTATAATATTTTTGAGGAGAATTCTTAAAATGCTTACAGCTCATACAATAAAAGTTTTACAATCTTTAGATAAAAAGAAGTTCAGGCAAAAATACAATTTGTTTTTGGTTGAAGGTAATAAAATCATTTGTGAACTTTCTAATTCCAATTTTAAAGTTAAAGAAATATTCTCAACCGATCCGCAAAAATTGGACCGTACAGACATTCCCATCACTCATATCTCTGAAAATGAGTTGAAAAAAATCAGTTTTTTAAAAACCCCAAAAGATTCTGTTGCAGTATGTCATCTGGCTGATGATGAAAGATTGGAGGATAAAAATATTCAGTTGGTTCTGGATGGTATTCAGGACCCCGGAAATTTAGGAACTATTATCCGGTTGGCAGATTGGTTTGGGATAGAACAGATCATCTGCAGTGAAGACACTGTGGATTTTTACAATCCGAAGGTAATTCAGGCTACCATGGGATCTTTTACCCGGGTAAATGTGGTCTATACAGACCTTGTAGAGTATCTTTCAACAACTCAGAATGTAAATATCGGAACCGATATGGAAGGGGAAAATATCTACACTTTTGAAAAACCTGAGAAGATCAACCTGATTTTAGGAAATGAAGGTAATGGTATGAGGCCGGAGACGGAGACGCTTCTTCAGAAAAGTATCAGCATTCCGAGATTTGGAAAATCGCAGTCTACAGAAAGTTTAAATGTTTCGATGGCTGCGGGAATTATTTTAGGACAGTTATTTTCAAAATAAACTTCAGATTTCAGATATCAGATTTCAGACTTTTAACAGGTTGGGGAAAAATTAATTACTCAACCGATACATCCGGAATCTGATGTCTGACATCTATATAAATTGTTATATCAATTGTTCCATACTGGATACACTTTTATTTTTCTGATACACTTCCATTTTCTTACGGACATATTTCAAGGCAATAGGAGCGAGGTATATTAAAGCTACCCCTATCAGTTTTTTCTTCCAGTTAGAGCTTTTCATATTCTTTTTGGCGTAGTTTCCTACCAGGGCAGTAACACCGAGTTTAACCAGGCTGTCTGTGATATTTCCTCCTTTGAAGGCAGAGCTGGCAATTCCTACTGCTGTATTTTTACTGATCAGCAGATCTTTTACTTCCGAGGTAAGCTGTTTTGCAATGACATCTTTTCTTAAAACTACTTTTTCATCACCGTCTTCATCCACTTTTTCCTGAAGATACTGATCACTTAAACCATTGGTAAAAGCACTCAGACTCTCTTTGGTATTTTTAAAGGTAAGAAGATTCTCCAGATCACTTATTTCACCCTGAAGCAGTTTTTTCTTTCTTCTTAATTCTTCAATGCTTTCATATTTTCTGCCCATAGCTTAATGATTTAAAAATTTAATAACCTGATCTGCAACAGTATTGACGATTTTATTTTTGAAAGCAATAACGAAAGCCATTACCAACGCATAAAATGCAGCAACAATTAAGAATCCGTAGGAATAATTATCCAACGCCTTACCGATAAGGAAAGCGACTCCAAAATTGAAAAGGATAATAAAAAAAGCAAAAGCAACAAGCAGTACTACAAAGTAGGTAATGAGCCCTGCCGAAAGAGAAGATTTTTCAGTAGCTTCAATTTTCAGAAGATCTATTCTCTTCGAGGCGTATTCTTTAATAGTTTCTATCATTGTTTTTTTTTAAAGTTACAAAAAAAGGAACTTTTATGCAAAAAGTTCCTTCTTGTAATTTACTTAAAGAAGATAAATTACTTATTTTTTTAGATCGTTAAGTTCAGCCTCTACATCCTTTACTACATCAGCTGTTTTAGAAACAATCTGATCTTTGTACTTGTCGTATCCGTCTTTCACAGTATGTGCTACGTTATTCGCTGTTTCTTTGAAAGTAGAAGAAATATTGCCATACTGGTCTTTTACCTTTTCAGAAACCTCTCCATACTTATTTTTAGCCTGATCTTTTAAATCGTTTGTTTTATTTTTGATTTTTTTTCTGGTTTCTTTTCCTTCTTCAGGTGCATATAAAATTCCTAAGATTACACCTGCTGCAGCACCTGCAAGAAGTCCTGCCAATATACCTGCTGTATTTTTTCCTTTTCTAGACATTTTAAGTTTTTTAAAATTAATAATAGATTAGTTTTTTCAGTAATAAAACTTACAATTTGTATACCAAAGGAGGCTTTATGCCTATTAAAAATTGTTAAATCTTTTGAATGTGGGATAGAATAAGTTCTATAGTTTCTTCCTTTGTCAATTCAGAATTATCAACAACTATAGCGTCCTCTGCCTGCTTTAAAGGGGCGATTTCACGCTCACTGTCTATCTTATCCCTGTCGATAAGGTTTTGTTTCACCTGCTCTCTGACAGCCTCAATCCCCAGGCTTTTAAGTTCCAGAAACCTTCTGTTTGTTCTTTCATCAATACTGGCAGTAAGGAAAAATTTATAGTCCGCATTTGGCAGAACTACAGTCCCTATGTCACGTCCATCCATAATGACACCTCCTTTTTCTGCCAAAGAACGCTGAGATTGTAATAAAAAATCTCTGATTTCTTTTTGTTTGGCGACAAGGCTTACATTTTCGGATACCAGATTGGTACGGATTTCCTTAGAAATATCTTCGTTGTTAAGATAAAGAATGAGTGTTCCTTCACTGTTTTTAAACTCAAGATTGATGTTGCTGAAAGAAGAAAATAGTTGGTCAAGGTCGATCTGACCATTGTCATTCAGGCAGTGTTGCAATGCATACCAGGTAACTCCTCTGTAAAGTGCTCCCGTGTCCATATGAATAAGTCCCAGCTTATCGGCAATGATTTTGGAGATAGAACTTTTTCCGGTAGACGAGTACCCATCGATAGCAATTACTGGTTTTTTCATACTGCAAATTTCAAGATTTTTTTTAAAAAATCAAGAGAAGGCAAGAAATTTATTACTTATTCTAAGATTTTCAGAGAGATAAATTATTCTCCAGCATGGCTTGAAAGGTCCATGGAAACTCCTATCTGATTGACATTGGATGAGTTGTGATATCTCACATGAGCATAATCGATCCGGAACCTCGAAACTTTAATTCCAAATCCTGCCGAAAGCCCTGAAAAGTTTCTCTGATCCGCCACAGCAAGCTCATTTCCTCTTTTTACATTGTATCCGAGTCTGATATTGAAGCTTTTTTCCGGGAATAACTCTGCCCCTAAAGAGAAGTGGTCGGCAATCTTTCTGCCGGCATTCACTTTCTGACCTTCAACATTATATTCGGAAGAAATGTCGAACTTCTGGAGATCATGGGCTGTAACAGTAATAGCTAAAGGGAAATTTTTTAAAGTTTTGGTATATCCAAGATCAATTCTGAACGGAAGATTTTCGCGCACTCCATTGAATGATTTTAACTGGAATCCGAAATTTCTCAGAACAAGGGAAAGAACTTCTTTGTTTTTTTTGTTGTGATAGGTAACCCCTGCAGTTCCTGAGATGGCAGAAGAAGTATAATTATCAATTTTTGAAGTCACAAAATTAAGACCCCCACCGATGGTCCAGTCTTCTTCAAACTGGTAGGCATATCCGGCACCGATGGCAACATCTGAAGCTTTGAAGTCTCCATTCTGAAATCCGCTTTCGTCTGTTCTCGGAATACTTCCGTAACTCATATAACGGGCATTGATGGTAGCCATGTGACCATTTTCAAAGTCTTTGGCATAGGCAATGGTACCGTATTTTGAATCAGCAAGGTATGCCGTGGCGTTTACAGAAAGCTGTTTATCAGAGTCTTTGTTTAAAAGGGACGGGTTTGCAATAGCAAAGGAAACATCAGAATCTCTTACAGAAATCGCATCTCCTCCAAGGGCTGCTTGTCTTGCAGAAACAGGTACATTTAAGAACGGATAAACATTTGTTCCTGTTTGCGCATAAGAAACAATTCCAGATAGAAATAATGAAAAAATGATAATTTTCTTCAATTCAGTTTATAATTAATGCAAAAATAATCCTTTTTCGTACTTTTCAAAATATTTCTGACATTATTTCTAATTAAATATTTTTCTTCTATCAATATCTTTAATGATTATATTTGCAAAATCAAATTCTGGGGAAACCCATCCTAATAAAAAGTTACTAAAAATAAAAGATGAAATATAAAAGAATCCTTTTGAAACTGAGCGGTGAGGCCTTAATGGGGAACAGACAATACGGTATTGACAACGAAAGACTGCAGGAATATGCTGCAGAGATCAAAAAAGTAGTTGAAAAGGGCTGTGAAGTTGCAATCGTTATCGGAGGTGGAAATATTTTCCGTGGCGTAGCAGGTGCTGCAAAAGGAATGGATAGAGTACAGGGAGATTATATGGGAATGCTGGCTACCGTGATCAACGGAATGGCATTGCAGGGAGCATTGGAAGATGCAGGTATCAAAACCAGACTTCAGTCGGCAATCGAAATGGATAAAGTTGCTGAACCTTTCATCAAAAGAAGAGCAGTAAGACACCTTGAAAAAGGGAGAGTAGTGATCTTCGGGGCAGGAACAGGAAACCCTTATTTCACAACCGATACAGCTGCCACTTTAAGGGCTATTGAAATTGGAGCAGATGTGATCCTTAAAGGGACAAGAGTAGACGGAATCTACGACAGCGATCCTGAAAAGAATGCAGATGCTGTAAAATACAATTCATTATCTTTTGATGAAGTATATGCTAAAAACCTTAAAGTAATGGATATGACTGCCTTCACCCTGAGCCATGAAAATAAATTGCCTATCATCGTATTCGACATGAATAAAGATGGCAATCTTGAAAGAATTGTAGATGGGGAGAATGTAGGTACTTTAGTTGATTTGTAAATAATAGATGATGAGATCTGGAATAGTACATCGGTACTGTCTTCAGAATGTCATTCTTTTAATTATATAAATTAGGCAATGCTTGAAAAGCATTGCCTAATTTTTTTGCCGCAACCTTACAATGGCTACGTGATTATCAATATGTAGAATAAGCTGTTTCATTAAACGAAATTATACAATACACCACTACCGATTTTTACTGCTATTCTTTCATTTACTCTTATTCAGTGTGGGCATATAATTTTTAATAAACTGGATCCCCTATATTTGTAACTGTAAATTAGCATTGTCGGGATCAGCTGCCAGACTCAACCCGGACAGAATTTTATGTCCTAAATAAAATAACAAATGAACTGAGTCTTTTGGGATGCGAACCTGCAGGTTGTAAGAATTAATCATTTCATATTTCCACTTATATAATGCGCAATGATTCATCATTTCTTGTAAATCTCTATTTAAAAGCGCAAGTGTTACAGTAACTTCATTATCGTATAATTCTTCGTGAATTGGTTCCATTGCTAGTTTTAAAATGTTTTTTATGCATTATCAAGCAATATGCCACAGTAGGGGCTAAATGGTTGATGTGGTATTATTTTTTTGAAGAAATTTTTATTTTATAAATACGTACCACAAAAAGAGTGATTTCCTTAAACAGTGACCTTGTTGGCATATGCATTGCTAATGTTAATGCAGGTTTTTAAGAGAAACTTTATTTAACACCACATCACTTTTATATATTTCATTTATCACTTTCCTCCTTCGGGAGGTTTTTTATTTATATTTACTGCTCTCTGATAAGAAATGAAAAGGAAAAGACACATAACAACCGATAATAAGCCGTGGGCAACCTTTCCGGGTTCCTGTAGAGTATAAATGAGTGAGAAGTTAAAAATTGGGAAAGCCGATGTACTGAAATATCGAAAACAATTATTATTTTTGCACCACTGAATAGTAAAAATAGTGGAAAGGACTTAAAAAACAAAGGTTTTGAATAGTTAGCTATTTGATTGTCAGTATGTATTAAAATGTGTAATTTATCAAACTATCAAATAATAATGGAAGAATTAGATCTTATATTAGAATCTGTAAAGCAGGACATGGACGCAGCTGTAAAGCACCTGGATCATGCATTTCAAAGAATTAGAGCGGGACGTGCTTCTACCTCTATGGTTCAGGATGTAATGGTGGAATATTATGGAGCTATGACTCCTCTTAACCAGGTTGCGAACGTTTCTATTCCAGATGCAATGACTATTTCTATTCAACCTTGGGACAGAACAGCAATCAATGCAATTGAAAAAGCAATCATCAATTCAAATTTAGGCTTTGCGCCTTCTAATAACGGGGAAAATATCATTCTTAATGTTCCGCCTTTAACAGAAGACCGAAGAAGAGAATTGGCGAAACAGGCTAAAGTAGAGGCAGAGCAAACAAAAGTAACAGTAAGAAACGCGAGACAAGACGGTTTGAAAGAGCTTAAAAAGCTAGATGGAGTTTCTGAAGATGTTGTAAAAGGTGTGGAAGAAGAAATTCAGACATATACCGATAAATATGTAAAGCTTTGCGATGAGCATCTTAAGACAAAAGAAGCTGAAATTATGAAGGTATAATTTTTCAGTTTTTTGAAAATATATCACGAGAGGTTTCCCAAAAGGAAGCCTCTTTTTTTATTCCCATCCGTATGCAAAACGAAAGTTGTTATGTGAATCATTTTATTTTTTCACATAATGGTCCGAACGATTATAATATATTGACAAGTATTGACGTTAATTCATTATATTTATAAAATTATTCCTGCAAAACCTTATTAAAACAGGAAGTTAAACATTAAAGGATGACAAAAATTATTGGTGTGGGGAACTACATTCCATCTGAAACGATCACAAACCTGTTTTTTGATAAACATATTTTTCTAAATGACAGAGGAATATTATTAAAAGAAAACAATGCGTCTATAACAGAGAAATTAAAAAAGATCACCGGTATTGAAGAGAGAAGATATGCTAACAATACTCAGGTTACTTCAGATTTAGGATTTATTGCTGCCCGTGAAGCCATCGAAAATGCAAAGATTGATCCCGAAACATTAGACTATATAATATTTGCCCATAATTTTGGTGATGTCCGTTTCGGAACTGTTCAATCAGATATGGTTCCAAGCCTTGCAGCACGAGTGAAACATTTACTAGGAATCAGAAATAATTTTTGCGTTGCCTATGACGTTTTGTTCGGATGTCCGGGTTGGATTGAAGGGGTAATACAGGCCAATGCATTTATTAAAGCGGGAATTGCAAAGCGCTGTCTCGTTATTGGAGCAGAAACGCTTTCGCGTGTTGTGGATATTCATGACAGAGACAGCATGATCTATGCTGACGGAGCCGGTGCGGCGATTTTGGATGCTAACCCTGATGGTGAATCAGGCATAAAGTCTCATCTGTCAGCTTCCTATACATTTGCTGAGAAGGATTATCTGTATTTCGGAAAATCATATAATAATGAGAAATGTCCTGATACAAGGTATATTAAGATGGATGGAAGGAAAATATATGAATTTGCCCTTTCCAATGTTCCTGATGCTATGAAAAAATGTTTTGACAGCAGTGGCTATTCTATTGATCAATTAAATAAGATCATTATCCATCAGGCTAATGAAAAAATGGATGAAGCTATCGTTGACAGATTTTACCAACTGTATGGAATGAAAGTTCCTGAAAACATTATGCCTATGGTGATCCATAAACTGGGTAATAGCAGCGTGGCAACCATTCCGTCTTTGCTGACGATGATTTTAAAGGATGAAATGGAACATCATAAAATCAAAAAGGATGATGTGGTCTTGTTTGCTTCGGTAGGCGCTGGAATGAATATCAACGCCTTTGTTTATAAGTTTTAGGCTTAAGATTAAAAATAAAAAAGAGATTCATTGAATCTCTTTTTTATGATTAACTAAAATATAGGGCTTTTTAATAGGAGTTCGTATAACTGGATTTTATTTACAATTTTCATTATAATCATAGATCACTTCATTCACCAATGATAGCTTATCAGTCATTGTGTTACTGATTTCATCCCGGATAAACTTTCCAAGTCCCGTTCTCTTTTTTTCTTCATTCTTCAGAGATCCGTATTCGCCTTTTGCCATTTTACCTTTTGCATAAGGACAATCTGCAATAATAATTTTTGCTTTTGAAGGGGTAAGCTCTTCTGCTTTTCCTCCTTTTTTGGAATAAATATAATTGGGATTATTAATTAACCGGTCGGCCTCTGCCTGTGAGATTGCATATGCTGTATTGGCAGTGACTGATGTCGGGTAGCCATACAATTTATACACCGTGATTTTACCATCCATCACAAGCTCTGCAAATTGAGACGTCCTCGAAAGGTTGTTAAGGGCTTTAAACCCTGCACCTATTCCTGTGGAGCTTTCAGATCCTATAAGGGCTTCTCTGGTATTCGAATATTTTACAGCTTTGAAAATTCTGGGATTGTCACCTTCGTAGATCATGTACTCTTTGATCTCATCAGCGTCGTACGTCTTATACTTGATCCGGTTTTTTACCTTATCAATATCGGCAACAGCAGCAAATTTTACTTTCAGCTGATTTTGCCACGGGCTTACAGAACTTCCGTTAAGGCGTACAACCCCTTCAATTTTTTTTCCGGATTGATCAATTATATATCCATATTTCTGGCCATTGTAAGTATCTGTCTCCTCCTGCGCGTACATATTCACGGAAAGAAAGCCAAAGAGGCCCATCAGTAGTAATTTCTTCATGGTTATTTTTTTAATGTACGCAAAGATAATTTTTTATATTTAAAATCATAATAGAAGATAATTTTTAAATATAAACCAAAAGAAGTCCGGAATTTTCCGGACTTCTTTATTATTTTAAGTTAATCGTTCATGTACTATTGATATCTCTGATGCTCTTTATTTTTTACAAACAATTTAACAATCGGTTTAAAGAATGCCTTATATTTTTCAGCATCAAATAATTGAGAATCGGTCAATGCCTTGTAGGTCATCCAAACTCCAAAAGGGAGAAGAATCAGGTTAGGAAGCCACGCCGCCAGATATGGATTCATTTTTCCACTCCATGACATGTTTTCCACTCCTACATTCAATACATAAAATACGATGAAGATCACAATAGCTATAATCACAGGAAGGCCCATACCTCCCTTTCTGATGATAGATCCTAAGCTGGCCCCGATCAGGAAAAAGATGATACAGGTTACAGAATACGACACAATTCTCTGTTGATAAATAACAATTTTACTAAAGTATTTTACGTTGGTACTGAATTCATTCTTTCTTGATTCCAGTGATGTTTTCAGGTTGTCGAGTCTGTTGTAGGAATTATAGATGATATCCAGTTTTTTAGTTCCTTTTACAGTATCCAGTTTTATCTGGGCTTTGGCAGCGACCTTAGCTTTATTGCCCTTATCCATATAGCTGATAACTGAATTGGTCTGGCTTAAAACATCATTTCCGATGTTGGTAAAAAACTGTTCATTTTCCTTTTTGCTGGTAGCGATCGTTTGATTCAGCTGATTATAAGTCTGAAAGCGGTAATCATCCGTAATTTTCTCCTCTTCGATAGCTTTATTGATGATCTCACTAATGTTGAAGTGAGAAACCAACGTGTCGAATTTGATAGACTGATCGGGTTGTTTTTGTTTCACCAGATCACCTCTTCCCGCAAAATTATCCTCAAAGATATAGCCGTTATACAAAACCAGTTTCAGGAAATTTTTGTTTGTAGCAGGAACAAACTTTCCTTTTTCGGCAACCACCGATTGCTGGTTTTCGTAAGAACTTGCTTTTTTATGGACAAAAACACCTTCTATATTTTCCCCGTTTTCACCATATATTTTATCAAACTTTACCATATATCCTGGAATCTGGTCGATAAATTGCCCCGGAGTAAAATTGATTGCAGGCTTTGTCTGGGCAATATTGAACAGCATGTTCTTTGCCTTTTTCTGAAAATCAGGAATAATATTGTTGGAGAAAAAGAAGAGCATAATTGCCAGTATGGTAGCAATACCCAATAAAGGAGTCATTACCCTGGTCAGAGGAATTCCCGCAGCTTTCATTGCGGCAAGCTCATAGCGTTCCCCGAACTCTCCGAATGACATAATACTCGCCAAAAGAATCGTAAGCGGGAGAACCATACTGATAACATTTACCCCAAGGTAAAAAAGAAGTTTAAGGATTTGCCAGTAGCTTAATCCCTTTCCCATAAATTGTCCCAGTTGAACCCAGATAATGTTTACAATAAAAATGAAAAACAATACGCTGAATATAAAGAAAAACGGTCCAAAGAAGGTTTTTATGATATATCGGTCTAGTATTTTTAACATGCGCCAAAATTAATCAAAAAGCCACAAAGTTTACTTGTGGCTTCTTATATTTTGTTATTTTTTTAACGTTAAAAGCAAATTTACCCTTTGTGAATTCGCTATCAGGTTTTTAAAGTTCCGTAATGACGTAGTTTTTAAACTTATTCTTGTCAAACACAAACATATTAGGATCCAGTTCCTGATTTTCCTTGTATTCTTTGATAGCGATTACTGCAACATCTTTATTGCTTCCGTGCTGCTCAAGCTTTACCATTTGCTTTTTGGCGGAATCTACAAAAAGATAGACATATTTTATTCCGTTTGACTTTACCGGAGTAAGCTTAATGAAATCTGCATTCACACCGTTTACTGTTTTCTTACCATTATACGTTACATTATAGTCGTTTCTGTAAGTGCTCAGGTAATTGATAGGGGAGAAGAGCGCACTGCTTCCGTTAGGCTTTGCTATCGTCACTTCCATATCATCAGCGTTGATGTTATAGATTTTATTTCCGTCAAAGATCTGTTCGGTATCCATGATCTTTAATTTATACTTATCTCCGGCAGAATAATAAATACCGGGTTCAGTTTTGGTTACCTGCTCGTTCAGACCACTTCCAAAAGAAAATTTGAAGTAAGAATTCTTTTTAGATTTATAGTTGGCTGTAATGTCATCTAATATTTTTTTAGCCTTTGCATCAATTTTCTGGGCACTTGCCATACTTACCGCACCTACAACGAAACTTCCTAATATAACTTTTGAAATAATATTTTTCATTTTACTAATAATCTTTTAAATACTTTTAACTTTAGGGATCAAATCACTCGTTTTCCCTGTATTGACGCAAATATTTCAAAAACTGTTCCAAAGGATGAGAGAGGCTGTTCCTGCTTTTGATTGTTGTTTGAAAATAAACAGGTTAGCAAATCGGATTCGTTTTTTTATTTGAAATCATTTTGAATCAAGACTGATTAATTTCTCAAATCTTCAAGAAACTGTTCCAGAGAATGAAGGTCACTGATCAGTACCTCTCTTGCTTTAGCACCGTTAAAACCTCCGACAATGCCGCTTGCTTCAAGCTGGTCCATAATTCTTCCGGCCCTGTTGTATCCCAGTTTCAGCTGTCTCTGAAGCATAGAAGTAGAACCTTGTTGCGTAGAAACAATAATTCTTGCCGCTTCTTCAAACAATGCATCTTTTTCGTTCGGGTCAAAAGCTCCTACCGAACTGCTGTTTGAATCTTCAGATACATATTCAGGAAGTATAAATGCAGATGAATATCCTTTTTGCTCTCCGATGAATTCTGCAAGTCTCTCAACTTCCGGTGTGTCTACGAAAGCACACTGAAGTCTCAAGATTTCATTACCATTAAAATATAGCATATCTCCTTTACCAATCAGCTGATCCGCTCCCGGAGAATCCAGAATCGTTCTTGAATCTACACTGGATATTACTCTGAAGGCCGCCCTTGCAGGGAAATTGGCTTTGATCATACCTGTAATTACATTTACCGAAGGTCTCTGTGTAGCTACGATAAGGTGGATACCTACGGCTCTTGCAAGCTGAGCTAATCTGGCGATTGGCAGTTCAACCTCTTTTCCAGCGGTCATGATCAGATCGGCAAACTCATCCACTACCAAAACGATGTATGGTAAGAAACGATGGCCGTTTTCCGGGTTTAATTTTCTTTCTGCAAATTTTTTGTTGTATTCTTTTAAGTTTTTACAGAAGGCATTTTTAAGAAGATCATATCTGGTATCCATCTCAATACACAAAGAGTTCAGGGTATTGATCACCTTGTTGGTATCTGTGATGATAGCTTCTTCCGCGTCAGGAAGCTTGGCCAGATAATGTCTTTCAATTTTTGAATATAATGAAAGTTCCACCTTTTTAGGGTCAACCATTACGAACTTCAGTTCACTGGGATGTTTTTTATAAAGAAGAGAGGTAAGAATGGCATTAATACCTACCGACTTACCTTGTCCTGTTGCCCCTGCCATAAGAAGGTGAGGCATTTTTGAAAGATCCGCCATGAAAATTTCATTAGAAATCGTTTTCCCGAAAACTACCGGAAGATCCATGTCCGTATTCTGGAATTTGTGAGAAGCAATTACAGAACGCATAGAAACCATGGTAGGGTTTTTTCTGGGAACTTCAATACCGATTGTTCCTTTACCCGGCATAGGTGCAATAATCCTGATACCTAAGGCAGAAAGATTCAACGCAATATCATCCTGTAACTTTTTAATTGCTGCTACTCTGATTCCGGCTTCAGGAACAATTTCATATAATGTTACTGTGGGCCCGATCGTCGCTTTAATTTCTGCTATACCAACGTTGAAGTTTTTAAGGAGTCCTACGATTTTATTTTTGTTTTCTTCAAGTTCTTCTTTATTGATAGAAATTTCTTCATTTCCATAATCTTTCAGCAGGTCCACAGGAGGCATCTGGAAATTGACAAGGTCCAGTTTGTGATCATAAAGGCCATGCTTTTCTACCAATTCCTGAGATTTTTTGTCAGAATCATCCAAAACATCAATCACCGGAGCAACTTCTACATTGAACTTAATGTTTTCCTGGCCCGGGATGGTTCCTGCAATCGAAGGAGATGGAGCTGAAGGCCTGATGTCAAAAGCATCTTCAGGACTTGAAACCGGAACAACAGGTTTTGTCGAAAGATTCAGACTCACGGGCTGAGGAATGTCCTTAGGTTCATCTTCAAAAGAAGTATGGTTAGGAGTGCTGATTGTTTCTATATTCGTAGAAACCGGAACCTCAGGGAATCCCTTCGGAACACTTACCGGTTCCTGCTCTTTCATTTTATTATTTGGAATATCCTGTGCAACTTCGCTTACAGTAATATGGGAAAGTTCTTCTTGAGCTTCCTCTTTCAATTCTTCATCTGCCTCAAAATCTTCTGAAGAATCCGGCATCATAGATTTTACTTTTCCGATCGTATTCTCGTTAATTTTACTCAGTTTTGCTTTTACAGAACTTGGACGCAGATTAAATTCCAGAATGAAATACAGCAAAATACTTGAGACCAATACAGTCCATAAACCTACACTTCCTATGATAGAATTGAGGTAATCCATGATCTGATATCCGTATACTCCTCCTAACACGCCCTGTCCTTTGGTCAATGCTCCCATAAAAATAGGAAGCCAGCAGATAAAAAACAAAGAATGCCCAATGGTTTTCCAAGGCTTGAATATTTTCTTTTTAAGGATTAATGTTCCTACTACAAGGAATAAAAAGGCAATAATAAAGGAGGCGATCCCTATACTTTCAAAAATGAAAATATTCCCGAACCAGTCTCCGGCTTTACCAAAAATGTTGGAAGATTTTATCGTTTTATCAAGCATGGTACCAGCCTGGCTTTGGTCTGCCTTCCAATTCATCAGATAAGAAATGAATGATAGGGCCAGGACGATTGAGAAAAGTATAAAACTTAGCCCGAAAAATATACGGGGCTTAGATAAAATTTTGCCTGATTCCGGCGTTTCAGTCTGTTTTTTTTGTGTCTTTTTGTCCATAATATCAATGTCGCAAATTTAATGTTTTTTCAATACTAAAAGAATCTTTTTTTCTTCAAAAAACATTTTGCAATTCCCCTTTTTACTGCGGTTGTTTAAGTTTGATGAAAAGAATATTTTCAAGTGTTAATTTGAATAAAATAAGGTAATTTTTTTTGTTTTTCCAAATCCGAACCTGTTAAATTGTATGAATGGGTATCCTTTTTCGCGTTACAGGGGCTGAGTGAGGGGAATAAAATTCTATTTAAAGCTTATGATATTTATAAAAAATAATAATTTATGGTAAAAAAGTTAATATTTTAAAACACTTCACTGTTTTTTCTTGTTGCATGTAGAGTTTTTTCATAAATTTAATGAAATATATTAATAAATTTATATAAATTATTGTAATTTCATTAAAAAAATATATTATACATTTGCGGTAAATATCAAAAAGATAAAGTTTATTCTTTAGCATTGTTTCTGTATTTCACCAGAAATTATAAGTCACAATGCCAGCTGTCCTACAACTGCCCTGATTAATGGCTTTATTTTTTTATTATTTTCCATATTCCACCTATTCCCAATGAATTAGTACATTTTTAAAGATTTACTAATTTTTTTAATTAAATACAAACCTTAAAAGATACATGAATGAAAAAGCAGTTATTCTTTGTGTTCTCGTTAGGTAGCTGTACGCTATGGGCACAATCTCCGGGTGGTGTCTCCGGTAATCTCCAGATTTGGGTAAAAGCGGACGCAGGAACGGGCACAACAACAGATAATACACAAGTTTCCATCTGGGAAAACCAAAAAGTCGGTGGAGTTAACGGGATAGCCAATCAGGGGATGCCAGGATACTATGGCGATCCGGGTATTGGGGCAAGACCCGTTTACCGTTCGGCCACGTCGATCCCCAGTTTTAATTTTAATCCGGCAATTCAGATTGTCAGTACAGACGGATATCGATCAGGATATAAATTCCCTTTAGGATTTCCGGATAATACAACGAATGCACTTACCTCGTATACCCATCTTTCAAGAACGACATCGGCCTCGTACAGATCTGTATTTGTCATGAATGGGACAACAAGAAATTCCAATCCGGGTACCATCGCGGGTGTATGGCAGTCTCCGTTTTTCGGAACTCAAAACAACCGACCTGAATTTTACAATGAAAAAGAATCGGGGGATGTTTTTTTTGGAACCAATACCATTAATACGGTAGGAACTAATATGCCGAGTATACAATCTTATTATAATAGTTTATCGGGTGCAAACATGAACTATTTTTTTGATAATAATGGTTTAACGTACGGACAGCCTTCGAATAATGTTTCCTCTACAAGTAATTATCCTGGTCTTGTTCTCCTCATGGACAATGACGGAGGTAATGGAAGCACTTCGTTAGCAGGAGACAGAATAGGGGAATTTATTTTGTATTCCGGAACCCAGACACCGGCGGAAAGACAAAGAGTAAATTCTTACCTGGCCTATAAATATGGAATAACTTTAGATCAAAGTACTCCACAAAGTTATATCGCATCTGATGCAACGACCGCAATGTGGAATCACACGAGCACTAATGCTTCTACGTATAATAAAAATATTGCAGGAATTGGTAGAGATAACGGATCTGCTCTGAATCAGAAGCAGTCTAATTCGGTCAATGAAGACGTATCCCAAGTTGTGATTTCGGCAGGAAATTTTGTAGCTTCCAATGCAGACAACACCAGCAATTTGGCAGATATGCAATTTTTGAGCTGGGGAGATAACGGATTGAGAAGAAGTTATAATGCTCCGGTTGTTCCTCCTAACGGAAGCAGGGCTAATTACCGCATGGCTGCAGTATGGAAAGCTCAGCGTACTTCAGGATTTACACAACCTGTGACGGTAGCGCTACCGGCTGTTCCCGTAAATACAATTTATATGGTAAGGTCTACTGATACGGTTTTTGACGGATCAGATACATGGGTTCCTATGTCTGTGACGACAGTGAATGGGGAAAGCTATGTGCAGACACCTGCCAACATAGATTTTTCTGATTCCGGTGGTGATTATTTTACTTTTGCAACCTTTGTGATTGGTCCCGGAGGTGTAGATAGCGGACTACGAATGTGGCTAAGAGCTGATAAGAATTTTTCCCCGTCTATTTGGGAAGACCAGTCTATTGCCGGAAATGATTATACACAGACCAACGCAACAAGACAACCAAGCCTGGTGCCGGCAGATATAAAACATAACTATAATCCGTCGGTTGATTTTGGAGATGCTACGGCTGCGGGAGCAAAATTTATGTCTATTCCCAATGGTCAGCCATATACCGCCAATGGCATGGACTCTTCTTTCTTTATGATGATTAATCCGAGAAGTTTCGGGCCAAGTACTTATAATGAGTATTTCGGTTTTGGAGGAACTACCACAACGGCCACGCTTACCGAGGCTAACTGGCCTTCATATACAAATAACGGAAATAACGGAAGCATGCAGGTTTATCCATATGGAGTCTCTACCATGAACAGGATAAAGGATAAAACCCAACTGCCGGATTATTCTTACACCATCGGAGGTTCTATAACTTACGGTTTAGATGGACAAAACCAAAATGTGAGTGCCGTAGTTGCTGCCACAAACAGCAGAACGGCAAGTGGTGCTATTTTAGGAAGTCAGCCAAGCTATTTCCCTAACGCAGATATCGGAGAAGCAATCGGATATGAAAGAGAGCTGCCCGCCATAGAAAAACAAAGAGTCCGTTCTTATCTTGCGGTAAAATATGGGGTGACTTTACAGCAACCTCAAAATTATATTGCTTCCAATCAGTCTGTCACCTGGGACTCTTCTTTAAATACAGGTTTTAATAATAATGTATTTGGAATGGCAAAAGACGATGCTACTATTTTGGATCAGGTCGTTTCAAGCAGTATCAATTCCGAAAATAATATTATTCTTACCATATCCACAAGTAATGATTTTGTTTCGTCCAATATAGATCCGGGTAGAGTTACCTTTCTTCGGGATAATACGTTCTTGATGATGGGCGATAATAATAACCAAACTCTTTCACTTCTGAATTACGGAACTGCCCCGGGAAAAATCATTCAAAGGTCCTGGTTGGCGCAAAGAAAAAATAATACAGCCGCTACGTGGCTTCAGGCTGATCTTTCCGGATATACAGGTATTGTTGCCACCGATAAAGCCTATATGGTAATTGCTGATGATGCGGCATTTTCACAAAATGTGCAGCTTGTTCCTGCAACCGGTTTCACAGGAGGAAAGGCCGTGTTCAGATATTCATTTCCAAGTAATAAGTATTTTACCTTCGGGATCAATCTGCAGACCTATTGTACAAAAGATCCTGCGGCCGGCACTCCGGATGCTTATACTAAAATAGGGATTTCGGGCTATACCAATATACAAAACGGCTGGCCGGGAGCTGTTCCGAACGGATTTATGGCTTTGGAATCAAAAGATAAAGGAATGGTCATTACGAGAACAACATCGGCAAACATAGCTTTACCGGTTGAGGGAATGCTGATTTACGATACATTCGATAAATGTTTTAAATTATACAATGGCACAGCTTGGAATTGCATCACAAGATCTTGTAACGACTAAAAAACAAAAAATGAAAAAAATAATTGTCATAATAACATTGTTTCATATGGGAGCGTTATCAGCACAAATTGCTATCGAAAAAAACCAGGTAGACGGCGATGGCCTTTTGGATTTTGCTCCTAATACGACAAAAGGTATTTTACTGCCAATTGTTGAAACCCTTCCTGCCAATGCAGTCGGAGGTACACTTTTAATGGATAAGAATGATCAGACATTGAAAATGAACGTGGAAGCTGCCTGGGTCCCTTTGAGTGATGCCGGTTCGGTTGCCGGTGCAGTTTTTAATACTAATAATGAGATAGCAGGACAAAACAGGATTATCGTGGGCTCCGACACCACCACAGCACCGGGAGTACTGGTTATGGAATCATCAAATAAAGCGCTTATTCTGCCTAAAGTGGCAACTCCTCATCTCAATGTCAAAAACCCTTATCCCGGGATGATATGTTATGATACCGTCAGTAAAACGATGGCAGTATTCGATGGGCTGAAGTGGAGCTACTGGAAATAGATCACTTATACTTATACATAATTTAATTACAAGGCTGTCTCAATTTTAAGGCAGCTTTTTTTTGCTGAAAAACGTTTTTTGAACTAGTTCAAAGGCCGGCAAGTTAAGTGTTTATAATTTTGAACCATAAAATATGGTCAATGAAAAAATTATTCAGAGGTATGCTGGCTTTTAGCCTGATTGTAATTTCAATACTACCAATTAAAGGACAACAAAAAAGAAAAATGGAAAACACCGCATTATTAATTATCGACATTCAAAATGATTACTTTCCCGGAGGAAAGATGGAACTGAAAGGAGCAGAACAGGCTGGCAGGAATGCAAAACAGATCCTTGGATTTTTTAGAAAAAACAATCTTCCTGTTATTCATATTATGCATGTTTCAACCAATGAAGGAGCCACTTTCTTCCTTCCCGAAACCTCAGGGGCAGAAATCAATATTCTTGTTTCGCCACAGAGAGATGAGAAAATTATTACAAAACATTTTCCGAACAGCTTCAGGGAAACCGACCTGCTGCAATATCTTCATTCAAAAAACATTCAAAAGCTGGTAATTACCGGTATGATGACGGATGTCTGTGTAGAATCTACGACAAGGGCTGCTTTTGACTTTGGTTTTAGTACTGCCGTTATCGGAGATGCTACCGCAACAAGAGACCGGGAGTTAGGTGGTGAAATTGTGCCGGCAGATGATGTACAAAGATCATTTTTAGCAGGAATATCAGCTTTGGGGAATCTGTATGCTGAAATTGTTAATACAGAAGATTTTTTGACAGGTAAGTAATCTTAAATCTCGTTTCATAGATAAAGGTATCATGAATAATGGTATCTTTATTTTATTTTAAAAAATATATGTCCGATTTGCTTTATCAAAATATCAGTAGGTATATTGACCTTTCCCAAGAAGAGTTCAGCCAATTTGCGGAACCTTTTCAACTCAAACATTATAAAAAGAAAGAGATTGTCCTGAAAGAAGGTGAGTACTGTTATTTTGAAGGCTTTGTTTTGAATGGCTGCTTTAAAATTTATTATCTGAATGAAAACGGCTTTGAACAGACGTTATATTTTGCAGTACAAGGCTGGTGGATTACGGATCTTGACAGTCTCATCAATCATGTGCCGACTATATTGAATATTGAAGCCGTTGAAGATAGTGAGGCCTTGATGATTTCAAAAAAAGATAAGGCTATTTTATACGAAACCATGCCGCAGACAGAAAAACTTTTCAGGATAATGAATCAGCAATCGTCTGTCGCGTTACAGAGAAGGATTCTTTCATTAACAGGTAAAACGGCCGATAAAAGATACGTGGAGTTTTTAGAAAAATATCCGGGACTTGAGCAAAGGCTGACTCAGCAGCAGGTTGCTTCTTATCTGGGAATTACCCATGAGTTTTTGAGCAAAATAAGGAAAAAACTTCTTTAAACAATAAGGGGTTATCACTGTGCCTGAAATTTTTATTGAAATGATTAAATCGTAAATGCCAATTCGTTTATTTGGAATAAGGTCGAATAAGACAAAAGTGATATACTTTTTAATCCCAAAAAAATGGTAATTGTGATCAAATTATTTTTTAAATTTTCATCTTGTTTACAATATGTATTGATGTGTTTTTTTAACTTATTTGTTATGAGTTGTTTGCCATTAGGTTAAATCTGTGGTATAGAATAATTCAATTGCTGATATAGTCACAATGAATCCGTATTCTTTCGGATATTGAAATTGAATTTTCCTTAATGTTTTTCATGTTATTAAGAACCGTTCAAAATAAGCCAAACCGGCTCCAAAATGACAAAAAACAGCTTTTTTTAAGCTCTTTATCCTTTATCATCCTTATTTTTGCATGTCAAGTACAATTAAATCATGAAGAAGCTCCAAGATATTCTTATCTCAACCAGAACAATGGCTGTATTGTTGCTGGTGTACGCATTTGCGATGGCTTATGCAACGTTCTTAGAAAACGACTACGGAACTCCTACAGCAAAAGCATTAATCTATGAGGCCAAATGGTTCGAACTGATCATGGTCCTGCTAATCCTTAATTTCATAGGAAATATCGGAAGATACAGACTGTGGAAAAGAGAGAAATGGCCGGTTCTGGTTTTTCACCTTGCCTTTGTATTCATTTTTATCGGAGGTGCCATTACCAGATACATCAGTTTTGAAGGACAAATGCACATCAGAGAAGGAGAAACCTCCAACGAAATCGTAACGGATAAAAACTTTTTTAAAATCCAGATCGAAGAAAAAGGGGATGTTTTGAATTATAAAGATGTACCATATCTGATGTCTCCGTTACACAAAGATTTCCAGGCCACATACGATTTTCATGGAAAAGAAGTAAAAGTGGTCGCTAAGGAATACATCCAAAGAAAAAAAGACAGTTTAGTAGCTGAACCAAACGGCGCAGAATATCTTCACCTTGTTTCTACGGGAAGTACAGGTAGACAGAATATCTACATCAAACCGGGAGAGACAAAATCGATCAACGGAACATTAGTGACCTTCAACAGAGCTATTGAAGGCGCTGTGGAATTCAAAAACGAAGGTGGGAAATTATTCATCAAAACTCCTGTTGATGCAAGTTATATGACGATGGCAACTCAGGCTACGGGAAATACGGTGAAAAATGAATTTCAGCCTCTGGCATTGAGAAGCTTATATACCATCAATGAACTGAAACTTGTAGTTCCGGAAGGTCTTAAAAAAGGAAGGCTGATGGCGATTGAAGGAGACAGAAAGAAGGATGTAAATGTTCCGGATATGCTTCAGATTGAGCTGCAAGGCCCAAAAACAAAACAATTGGTTGACCTTTCTGTAGAGAGAGGAAACCCAAATGCCTATAAGCAAGTTACCATGGATGGCTTAAACATTATGGTAGGTTTCGGGCCTAAAGTATACAATACTCCTTTTGCCCTGAAATTGGATGACTTCGTTATGGAAACTTATCCGGGAAGTTCATCACCGAGTGCTTACGAAAGTCACGTTAAAATTATTGACGAAGGAAAAGAAACTCCTTATAAAATCTATATGAATCATGTTCTTAATCACAAAGGATACCGTTTCTTCCAGTCCAGTTTTGATCCGGACAGAATGGGAACCGTACTTTCTGTAAACCACGATTACTGGGGAACACTGATCTCTTACATCGGATATGCACTGTTATTTTTAGGAATGTTTGTGATCTTCTTCTGGAAAGGAACTCACTTCTGGAAACTGAACAAAATGCTGGTTGATGCTAATAAAAAGAAGGCAGCAATCGTATTATTAATGTTTCTGAGTTTAGGACTGAATGCACAAAAAATCGAAACCCACGGAACAACCGACGGAAGCAGGGAACATGTACACGTAGAAGGTGAAGATCATATGCATGCTCAGCCGCTGGACGGGGCATCTCCAAAGCAGAATTCATTAGCGACCCCAATGGGTAAAATGAGAACGATTTCTCCTGATGAAATAATTGCAAGAAACAAAATCAGCAAAGATCACGCGGATAAATTCGGATATCTTCTGGTTCAGAATTTTGAAGGAAGAATCGTTCCGATCAACACGGAAGCATTAGATATTTTAAGAAAATTATACAAAAAAGACGAGTTTAAAGGAACAGACGGGAAGTCTCTTACCGCTAATCAGTGGTTCCTTTCTATCAATACCGATACTCCGAGCTGGACGATGGTTCCTATCATCAAAGTAGGAACGAAAGGTGGAGATGAGCTGAAAAATAAAACAAAAGCAGATGAGGAAGGATATACTTCATTGATGAACCTTTTCCCTGCAGATGCAAACGGTAACCTCACTTATATTTTGGAACACGACTACAATACGGCGTTCCGTAAAAAACCGTCCGAGCAGACCAATTATGATAAAGAAGTTATTGCCGTAAACGAAAGAGTACAGATCTTTAACGAGTTTTTCAGCGGACAATTCATGAGAATCGTTCCTGTGAAGAATGATGCGAATCATACCTGGCATTCATGGCTGGATCAGAAATTTGAACCGGATATGGAATCCCAACAGGTAATGGGACCGTATTTTGCAGAAGCACTGACAGCGCAAAAAACCGGAAACTGGAGCAAAGCTGATGCAGAATTGGTAAAGCTTTCAGATTATCAGCAAAAGTGGGGGAAAGCAGTTGTTCCTGCAAAATCTAAAGTTGATCTTGAAGTATTCATGAATAAAGTGAATATCAACTTCAAATTATTGATTTTCTATACCATCATCGGTGGACTTCTTTTAATCTTAGGTTTTGTGGAATTATTCAAATCCAGCAAGATTTTAAATAAATCTATTAAGGTGATCATTGTCATAGGAATAGTAGGATATGTATTCCACTTCCTTGGTCTTGTGGCAAGATGGTATATTTCAGGTCATGCACCTTGGAGTAACGGATATGAAGCAATTATCTTTATTTCCTGGGTAGGGATCACAGCCGGATTAATTCTTTACAGAAACGCCAATGCATTGATTCCTGCAGCAGGATTTATGGTAGCGGTCATTATGATGGGATTTGCACACGGAGGCTCAGCGCTTGATCCGCAGATTACACCACTGGTGCCGGTATTGAAATCTTACTGGTTAATTGTTCACGTAGCCATTATCACTTCAAGTTACGGTTTCTTTGCCCTGTCGATGATCATAGCAGTAATCTCTTTGGTATTCTATATCATTTCAAACAAAGAAACCTATAAAATTCATCATGATACCACATTGAAAGAATTGGTTATTGTTTCCGAAATGTCACTCACCATTGGTCTTTTTGCTCTTACCGTTGGAAACTTCTTAGGAGGGATCTGGGCCAATGAATCATGGGGGAGATACTGGAGCTGGGACCCGAAAGAAACATGGGCTTTCATCTCGATTATGGTGTATGCTTTTGTACTGCACATGAGATTAGTGCCGGGATTGAGAAGCAGATGGGCGTTCCATGTAGCGACGATGTTTGCTTTCTGCTCTATGGTAATGACATATTTCGGAGTAAACTATTATCTGAGCGGACTTCACTCATACGCAGCAGGAGATCCCGTTCCGGTACCGGCTTGGGTATACATCGGAATCGCAACAATGATTGCCTTATCAGCAGTTTCTTATTTCAAGTTTAAAGCTTTAACAAAGAAATAATAATCTTTTAAACATATCACTCAAAATCCCGGAAATCAATTCCGGGATTTTTTTGTGTCTATTGAAATGAAAAGATATTTTTTTTCATATTGAGAATAGTGAGAATTCACTAAAATTAGAATGAGTTTTAACACTATGCTCGCAAGGTTGATTATACTAGCTTTTCATTTTCCGTTCGCAATGGCACTGCGTTCAGCAAAGTATGGGGTTCTTAGCTGAGTGAAACGCCTCAGTCATCTTTTTAACTGTAATTTATAAATTCTTTGCGAACATTGCGTTTATATCTTTTAGCCTTAATTCTGTTTTTCATCAAAAAATCCAAAATTATCATTCAGAATTCCAAAATTACTGCTATCTTTATGATATCAAAATAATATCAAATTTAATCATGGAAAAAACATTAAAACCCATGTCAGGCTATCTTACCTTAGTAATCTGCCTGGCTTTATTTGCAGCTTCGGTTTACTTTTTTATTTCCGGAGTAGATCAGAGTATTGCTTACGTTGTTATAGCAATGTTGTGTTTCTTATTATCATGCTTTTTCTTAAAAGGTCTGATGATCATTCAGCCTAACCATTCAAGAGTATTAAACTTCTTTGGAAAATATGTAGGTTCGGTAAAGGAAAACGGGCTGTTTTTTATCAATCCTTTATATTCTTCACAGAAGATTTCGTTACGTTCAGAAAACCTGCAGGGACAAACATTGAAGGTGAATGATAAAATGGGAAACCCTATTGAGATTGCGGTAGTCATTGTTTGGAAAGTGGGTGATACCTACAAAGCAGCCTTTGATGTTGAGCGCTATTCGGATTTTGTAAAAATGCAAAGTGAAGCGGCAGTAAGACACCTGGCCATGAGTTTTCCGTATGACAATTTAGAAGATGATCATGCTCCCATTACTTTGAGAGAAGGCGGAGATAAGATCAATTCTATTTTGGAACAGGAGCTTACAGACCGTCTTTCAAAAGCAGGAATTGTTATTCAGGAAGCAAGAATTTCACACTTGGCTTATGCCTCTGAAATTGCCGGGGCTATGCTTCAAAGACAGCAGGCAACGGCCATTGTAGCAGCCAGAACAAAGATTGTGGAAGGTGCTGTGGGAATGGTGGATCTGGCTTTGAAAAAATTGTCAGAAGATAATATCGTAGAGCTTGATGACGAAAGAAAAGCCGCGATGGTAAGCAATTTAATGGTTGTTCTTTGTGGTGAAAAAGCAGCCACTCCTATATTAAATGCAGGTACTTTGTACAATTAAAAGAAATAGTTTTCAGGGTATGATAAAATAAGCCCGGAAAAATCCAAAAAATAACAAAATGAAATCAGAAAAAGCTCAGAATAGTTCGGAAAACAAAGGCAAAAAATCTTTTGTGATCAGAATAGATGAGTCTACTTACAAACTCCTTGAAAAATGGGCTAACGATGAATTCAGGAGTGTGAACGGGCAGATTGAATATTTGCTGCATCAGAGTCTGGTCAATTCAGGGAGAAAGAAAAACGAATAAATCATGACGAACTTGTTTTAACAAATAATCCGTCTCAATTTTTATTTGAGACGGATTATTGTTATCTTAAAAATAGCTCAAAAAGCCTTTTCGTACATACATATTTTAAATGTTTGAAGATTTTCAATTTTTAACATTTATCTTTGCAAAAAAATATATTTTGAAAAAAACACTAATAACCTTAACTGCCATTCTTGGGCAGTTATATTCATCACAATGCTTTAAAGAATTTAGTCCTTCAAAAATAGGTAGATACACAGCAGGCATAAAATCTGATGGTACACTTTGGACATGGGGAGAAAACAGTGATGGAGGACTGGGAAATAATACACCAAATTCATCTTATTTCCCGAAACAGATTTCTTCAGATACCTGGAAGAGTTTCTCTCTGGGAAGATATCATACATTAGCCATTAAATCTGACGGTACACTCTGGGCGTGGGGATTAAATAATTACGGACAGGTTGGTGACGGAACAAATACAAAGAAGCTTGCTCCTGTACAAATTGGAACAGGCACTAACTGGATTTTTGTAATGGCCAGTGAATACTCTTCTTTTGCTATTAATGAAAACGGTGAGCTTTGGGCCTGGGGAAATAATGCCAATTATACTTTGGGATTAGGTGATGGTGCAGACAGAAAAGTTCCTAACAGATTAGGTACAGATACAGATTGGAAAAAACTTTCAGGAGGCGGAAGTCATGTAATTGCACTTAAAAACAATGGAAGTATCTGGGGTTGGGGATCCAATTCAGCAGGGCAGGTAGGTACTGGGAACACGTTTGTGAAAATTCCAAAGCAGATTGGTACAGACACCAACTGGAGAGACATATCGGTAGGATATATAAGTTCTTATGGTATAAAAAACGATAACACCATTTGGGCATGGGGTGATAATTATGGCGGACAAATAGGAAATGGCGGATGGGGCGCTCAGATATATGCCCCTATTCAGGTAGGAACCGACAATAATTGGAAATCTGTAAAAGCGGGCTCCTATCAGGTGGTAGCTTTGAAATATGACAACACCTTATGGGGATGGGGTTCAAACGGATTGTCACAATTAGGTGGGTATCACGGAACTCCCAGTTATAAAACTCCGGTGAGGATTGGTCTGGATTCTGACTGGAAAAATATTTATCCGGGATATGCTGCGACCTACGCTGAAAAAAATGATAATACCATGTGGGTAACAGGAGATCAGTGTTGCGGAGAGTTTGGAAGTAACTTCTCAAGCGGTAAGCATTATCCTCTGGCAATCGTTTCCGGCTACTGTGCAGACTCTGTACTTGGTACAGCAGATTTGCCTAAGAAAGAGAATGCAATAAGCTTTTATCCCAATCCTGTAAGAGATGTACTTACCATTTCTTTAGATTCAACCATTGAAAAAGTCGAAGTATTTGAAATGAGCGGTAAAAAGATTAGAGATTATATTGATGTGAATAATTTCCATTTAAAAGTTAATTTTTCGGAAATACTTCCTGGTACTTATATGGTGAAAATTAAAACCAGAAATGAAGAGAAGACGGTAAAAATCATCAAAGAATAGCAGCAATTAAATTTGCAGACAAAAAGAAAAGCAGAGAAAATTTCTCTGCTTTTTTATTTGATACAACTTTGAAGCGTGTCTGCTCCAAAGTAGAATATTACGAGCCAAACCAAACCTTTAATGGTAAAGAAAGCCAATCCTGCCCATCCTACACGCTTGAACCATTTTTTAAGCTTTGAGTTATTTTCTTGTGAATTTTCCATTGGTGAATATCAAAAAGATTACCCTACAAAGATAAGCATGTTTATAATTAGTCCAAATAAAAAACGACTTAAAAAATTAAAGTTTTGAGGTTCGCATAATATTTTTATCTTTAGAGAGAACGAAAAGTAAGATTTTATGTCAAAAAAAGTAAAGGATTTCGGAATCGAAACATCACTCAAGAACCTAGGGATTAAAGCTGAAAACAAAGGGACTTCCACAGGCGGAAAATATTTCGCTTCTGGAAAGACTATTGAAAGCATTTCTCCCGTAGATGGGAAATTGATTGCTAAAGTAAAGACTTCCGGAGAAAGTGATTATGACAAAGTAATTGAAACGGCCCAAAAGGCATTTCAGGAATTCAGGTTGATCCCGGCTCCCAAAAGAGGAGAGATCGTAAGACAACTGGGTCTAAAATTAAGAGAATATAAAGATGATCTGGGTAAACTTGTTTCATACGAAATGGGTAAATCATTGCAGGAAGGACTAGGAGAAGTACAGGAAATGATCGATATCTGTGACTTTGCAGTAGGACTTTCCAGACAGCTTCAGGGATACACGATGCATTCCGAAAGACCTGGTCACAGAATGTATGAGCAATACCATCCGCTTGGGGTCGTAGGAATCATTACCGCTTTCAACTTCCCGGTTGCCGTATGGTCCTGGAATACAGCATTAGCATGGATCTGTGGTAACGTTACCATCTGGAAACCATCAGAAAAAACTCCGCTTTGTGCCATTGCATGTCAGAATATTATGAATGAAGTTTTAAAAGAAAACAATCTTTCGGAAGGAATTTCAAGCGTATTGGTAGCAGATCACGAAATCGGACAAAAACTGGTTGATGATAAGAGAGTGGCATTAGTATCCTTCACAGGTTCTACCAGAGTAGGAAGAATGGTATCTTCTAAAGTGGCAGAAAGATTCGGAAAATCAATCCTTGAATTAGGAGGAAATAACGCGATTATCATTACCAAAGAAGCTGACATCGATATGTCGATCATCGGAGCTGTTTTCGGAGCGGTAGGAACTGCCGGGCAGAGATGTACATCTACAAGAAGGCTGATCATCCATGAAAGTGTGTACAATGAAGTGAAAACCAGATTAGCAAAAGCATACGGTCAGCTGAAAATCGGAAATCCACTGGATGAAAAGAACCATGTAGGACCATTGATCGATACTGACGCTGTGAATCAATACGAAGAAGCGATCAAAAAATGTAAAAAAGAAGGTGGAAAATTCGTTGTTGAAGGAGGTGTTTTAAGCGGAAAAGATTACGAGTCCGGCTGCTATGTGAAACCATGTGTAGCGGAAGTGAAAAACTCTTATGAAATCGTACAACACGAAACTTTTGCGCCGATCTTATATTTGATTAAATACAAAACACTGGAAGAGGCTATTGCGATTCAGAACGATGTGCCTCAAGGATTATCTTCAGCAATTATGACCCAAAACCTTAGAGAAGCAGAATTATTCCTTTCTCATGCAGGTTCAGATTGTGGGATTGCCAACGTAAATATCGGTACTTCGGGTGCAGAGATCGGTGGTGCTTTCGGTGGTGAAAAAGAAACCGGAGGCGGAAGAGAATCCGGATCCGATGCATGGAAGTATTACATGAGAAGACAAACTAATACTATAAATTATACAGCCCAACTTCCTTTGGCACAAGGTATTAAATTTGACTTATAAAAGCTTTACTTAAAGCACTTTAAAAACAAAAAACAAAAATTAATAACCGAATGATGAAGCGATTCATCAGGATCATTTCATCATTCACTTATTAAATCACACATCAATTTATTATGGAACAGACATTAGATATAAAAGCAAATAAAGTAAAAGAAACAGTAGGAAGACACGTGCTGGCTGACGGCTTCGATTTTGTGATGGATATTGAAAAATCACACGGATCATGGCTTTACGACAAACAGACAGACAGAGAATATCTGGATATGTTCTCCATGTTTGCTTCAGCTTCCGTTGGATACAATCACCCTTATCTTGTAGAAAGATCAGAATGGTTGGGAAAAATGGCAGTCAATAAACCGACCTTAGCTGACGTATACTCAGAAGAATATGCGCACTTTTTGGAAGTATTCGAAAGAGTGGTTATTCCTGAAGAATTACAATATGCTTTCTTTATCGAAGGCGGAACTCTGGGAGTGGAGAATGCTATGAAAGCATGCTTCGACTGGAAGACCCGCAAAAATTTTGAAAAAGGACTTCAGACGGAAGCTGGAATCTGTATTCATTTCAAACAGGCTTTCCATGGAAGAAGTGGCTATACATTAAGCTTAACCAATACTTCTGACCCAAGAAAGTACCAATATTTTCCTATGTTCAACTGGCCAAGAATCTTAAATCCCAAATTGAAATTCCCTATTACGGAAGATAATCTGGAAGAAACGATCAAAAATGAAAACCTGGCCCTGGTACAGATTGAAGAAGCTATTCTGATGAACCCTGATAAAGTGGCTTGTATCATCATTGAACCTATCCAGGCAGAAGGAGGAGACAACCATTTCAGAGACGAATTCCTATTGGGATTAAGAAGGATCTGTGATGACAACGAAATCTTACTTATTTTCGACGAAGTTCAGACCGGTATCGGTATCACAGGAAAGATGTGGGCATTCCAGCACTTTACTGCAAAACCGGACATCATTTCCTTCGGTAAAAAAGCACAGGTTTGTGGTGTATTGGCTAACAAAGAAAAATTTGACCAGATTCCCAATAATGTTTTCAGAGAAAGCTCAAGGATCAATTCTACATTCGGAGGAAACTTTATCGATATGCTTCGTTTCCAGCTGGTAATGGAAGTGATTGAAAAAGAAAACCTTGTGGAGAATGCCCGGGTAGTAGGTGACTTTCTTTTGGAAAGCCTGAAAGCTCTTGCTGAAAAATATCCTGAAAAAATTTCTAATGCCAGAGGAAGAGGATTGATGTGTGCTGTAGATTTACCATCCGCTGCACAAAGAAATCATTTGATGAATGAATTATTCAATGATGGATTAATCATTTTACCTTGTGGTGATCAGTCTTTACGCTTCAGACCACATCTGAATGTAACCAAAGAGGAAATCCAGTTGGCATTGGATAAAATTGAAAATAACATTAATAAAATTTAAAACCAAACATTTGTAATTATCCAAAAAACATTGTATATTTAGATACTCAAACAATATAGGATATGGAAAGAAGCACGAGAGTATCAGTTTTTGAAAGTGATAAACCTTCAGAGATTCAGTTGGTTAAATCTAAATTGGATGATGCACAAATTACAAACTCAGTTGAAAATAGTTATCTTACATTCACCACGACGCCAACGGCCACTTCGCTGAAGCTCATGGTAGATCTTGATGATGAAAAGAAAGCATTTGAGATTATCGATGCCTATCTTCAACAAAATGAAAATTAATAAAACAATTTCATAATTTTAAATTTTACTACTTCGAACCGAAAATTAATTTTAATTAATTTTCGGTTTTTTAATTGATAAAAATAATCGTTAAACTATTATAGATTAAATAATTATATGATTTAATAAATTCTCAATGGAAAAGTTTAAGTTTATATTAATAATTTTTGCTTTAACCTTTGAGTTTTTTTTAATCTAAAATCCAATAAACAATGAATTCAGAAATTAAACTAAGAAAAGCGGAAATTGAGGACAGAGATATTATTTGGGGAATTCTTCAGCAGTCTATCGAAAGAAGAAAACAGGATGGGAGCACGCAATGGCAGAACGGATATCCGAACCTTGGGACTGTAGAAAGTGATATTGCCAAAGGATTTGGCTATGTACTGTAGATGGAGAAATTGGCGTATATGCTGCTTTAATTTTAAACGATGAACCTGCCTATAGTAAGATAGAAGGAGCATGGTTAAGTAATGGGGAGTTCGTTGTGGTTCACAGAGTTGCAGTAGAGGGAAAATTTGCAGGACAGGGAATGGTAAAAAAATTATTTGATCATATTGAAGATTTTACAAAATCTCACGGAATTCAAAGTGTAAAAGTAGATACCAATCACGACAATATTGCCATGCTGAAAATTCTTGAAGGAAAAGGATATTCCTATTGTGGAGAAGTCCTTTTGAGGGACGGAATGAGGAAAGCTTTTGAAAAGATTATAATTTAAGCAGAAAGTTAAATTGATTTCCATTGAATTTTTAGAACAGCGTGTATTTATAAACTCTATCATGTTTGTTCGTTTAGTTCTGAACTAATTTTTACTTTTGTTCAAAATTTTTATATTATGCACCAAAGTATAGAAGTTGATGATAAAATTTTTCAGGATGCTGTAAAATTCTATGGCACGGTGTTTAGCCTACCTCCTTTAGCTTCAAAGATCTATTCCTACCTTCTTTTTGACTATGAGAAAGTAGGAATTACTTTTGACGAATTTGTTGAAGTGCTCGCCGCGAGCAAAAGTTCTGTTTCTACAAGCATTTCGTTACTGTTAAAGGCCCAGCTTATTGTGGATCACAACAAGATGGATGAACGGAAGCGCTATTTTTTTATCAATGACGAATACAAGAAGATCCGATTTGAAAAAATTGTCCAGAAGATGAAGGACGAGTTAAAACTATTAGATGATTTAAACAATTTTAAAAAAAATAACGACGATGGATACAATGAAAGAATAGATAATTACAAAGCACTCTTAAATAAAAACATACAAAATATTCAGGAATCTCTTAATAAACTATAAAATGAATAATAAGCTAGTTATACTTTCTATTGCAGCGTTTTCTCTAACTGCCTGCAAAAAAGAAGCTCCCAAACAAGATGGTGCCAAGCCATTTCCTGTTGTTTCCGTGGAGTCAAAAAATATAGTGGGTTATCAGACGTTTCCGGCTACCATTCAGGGTAGGGTAAACAATGATGTACGTGCAAAAATACAGGGATATATCACCCAGTTATTAGTAGATGAAGGACAATATGTAACCAAAGGACAGCCTTTATTCCGTTTGGAAACCAATATTCTTAACGAGAATGCGGCAGCATCCAAGGCAGGGATCGGAGCCGCAGAATCCACTATTGCTGCTGCACAGGCTTCTGTAAATGCCGCCCAGCTTGAGGTCAACAAGCTTAAGCCGCTGGTTCAGAAAAATATTATCAGCAACGTACAGTTACAGACAGCGCAGGCCAATCTGGCTCAGGCTCAGGCTCAGCTACAACAGGCCCACGCTGCCAAAAGACAGGCTGAAGCCAATTATAAAGGAGTAGAAGCTAATATTGAATATTCTATCATCCGTGCGCCTATTTCAGGGGTAGTAGGAAGACTTCCGTTAAAAGTAGGAAGTTTGGTGGGGCCTTCTGATCAGACCCCTCTTACCACCATCTCCGATACTTCTCAGATCTACGCTTACTTCGCGATGAATGAAAAAGAATACTTTAATTTCCTTGAAAAAGCTCCCGGGGCCTCTATGCCTGAAAAAATCAAGAATCTTCCAATGGTTGAACTTCAACTGGCAAACGGAAGTTTATATCCTGAAAAAGGAAGAATTGAGGCTATTACAGGTCAGATCGATCCTACAACAGGGACCATTCAGTTCAGAGTAGGCTTTTCTAATGCCCAGAAACTTCTAAGCAACGGTAACAGTGGAACCATCAGATTCCCGCAACGATATGACAATGTATTGGTTGTTCCTGAAAGTGCTACTTACGAACAGCAAGGTATTGTTTACGTATACAAGATCGATAAAGGAGACACAGCAAGAAACGTTGTCATTAACGTTATCGACAGAATCGACAATATGGCTCTTATCAAATCGGGAGTTAATAAAGGTGAAACCGTTATTGCCGCAGGTATCGGAGGTTTGAAACCCGGAACAGCAGTAAAACCGAAACCCATCAAAATGGATAGTCTTGTTCAATCAATAAAACCGAAATTCTAATGATAAAAAACTTTATTAACAGACCGGTTTTATCTACCGTAATCTCAATTTTAATTGTGATTCTTGGGGTGCTAGGACTGATCTCGTTACCGGTTACACAGTATCCGGATATTGCACCACCCACAGTAAGTGTTTCTGCAAACTACACGGGAGCCAATGCAGAAACGGTAATGAAAAGTGTAGTCGTACCTTTGGAAGAGCAGATCAACGGGGTGGAAGGAATGGATTATATCACTTCTTCTGCAGGAAACGACGGTTCCGCACAAATCCAGGTTTTCTTCAAACAAGGAATTGATCCGGATATTGCTGCGGTAAACGTACAAAACCGTGTCGCCAGAGCAACACCTCTTTTGCCGTCTGAAGTAACGCGTTCAGGGGTTGTTACACAGAAGCAGCAGACCAGTGCCCTGATGTATATGTCTTTCTATTCTGAAAATAAAGATCTTGACGATGTATACCTTCAGAACTTTTTGAATATCAACATTATTCCAAACCTTAAAAGGGTAAATGGCGTAGGGGATGCCAACGTTTTCGGAGGTAAATACTACTCCATGAGAATTTGGCTGGATCCGGCAAAAATGGCTGCCTACAGCGTAACTCCTACAGATGTTACCAATGCAATCAACGAGCAGAGTAGAGAGGCTGCTGCCGGTTCTATCGGTCAAAACAGCGGAAGTTCTTTTGAATATATCATCAAGTATGTAGGTAAATTCAATGATAAGGAGCAATACGACAATATCATCATTAAATCTCTTGCAAACGGTCAGAACCTGATGTTGAAAGACGTTGCTAAAGTAGAACTGGCAGGCCAGTCTTACACAGGGATCGGGGAGAACGGAAACAATCCTTCCATCAGTATGGGAATTTTCCAGACACCGGGTTCCAATGCACAGGAGATCATTAAAAATATTAAAGCATATCTTAAATCTGCGGAAAGCACTTTCCCTCAGGGAGTAAAATATACATTTAACTTTGATACCAACGAATTCCTTGAAGCTTCTATTGAAAAGGTAGTACATACCCTTATTGAAGCATTTATACTGGTATTTATTGTAGTATATATTTTCCTTCAGGACTTCAGATCTACGCTGATCCCGGCCATTGCAGTTCCGGTATCGATTGTGGGAGCTTTCTTCTTCCTGAATTTATTCGGATATTCCTTAAACCTTTTAACATTGTTTGCATTGGTACTGGCGATCGGTATTGTGGTAGATGACGCGATTGTGGTCGTCGAGGCTGTTCATGCGAAGATGGAGCACGGTATTGCTGATGCTAAAAAGGCAACCGTTGAAGCAATGGATGAGATTACAGGAGCCATTATCTCTATTACCCTTGTAATGGCGGCGGTATTTATCCCGGTGACCTTTATTACAGGACCTACAGGAGTATTTTATCAGCAGTTCGGAATTACGCTGATCATTGCGATCATCATTTCTGCAATTAACGCATTGACATTGAGTCCTGTGTTATGTTCACTATTCCTGAAACCTCACGCAGAGCATCATGCAGAGTATAAAAACCTAAACCTGATGCAGAAGTTTTTCTATAAGTTTAATATAGCTTTTAAAACGACAACCGAGCGTTACGGAAGAGGATTTGTATTCCTGCTAAGACATAAATGGGTAACTCTTATCATTTTTGCGGTTACCGGAGGTATTTTATTCTGGGCAAGCAGCAGTATGAAGAAAGGGTTTGTACCTACAGAAGACAGGGGAATTATCTTTACCGATGTACAGCTTCCTCCGGGAGCTTCTATGGAAAGAACGTATAACGCCTTGAAAACGCTTCAGGCTAAGGCATTAAAAGTTCCTGGAGTTCAGAATGTAACGATTTCTACAGGTAGAGGGTTTTTATCCGGAAACGGAAGCAACAACGGTCTTGCCTTTGTTAAACTGAAACCATTTGAAGAAAGAAAAAAAGAGGGCCAGACTTCTGAAGATATCACCAAAAAATTATTCGGAATCGTAGGATCTGTTCCTGATGCTAAAGTAGTATTCTTCCAGCCGCCAAGTGTACCTGGTTTTGGTAGTAGTGCAGGTTTTGAAATGGTATTGCTGGACAAGGCAGGTGGAGAATATGTTGATTTGGATAATAAAACCAATGAATTCATCGGTAAGCTGATGCAGAGACCTGAAATTCAGTTTGCTCAAACATCATTTAATACCAGATATCCTCAGTACCAGATGGAGATTAATGTTCCTCTGAGCAAGCAGCTTGGGGTTTCTGTCAATGACATTCTGTCGACTATGCAGGGGTATATTGGAGGTATTTACACAGCCGACTTTACCAAGTATGGTAAACAGTTCAGGGTGATGGTTCAGGCGCTTCCTGAAAACAGAAAGAATATTGAAAACCTAAACGAACTCTATGTAAGAACAGGGTCAGGTGTAATGTCTCCGATCTCACAATTTGTAACCTTAACAAAAGCATACGGACCACAATCTGTAAGCCGTTATAACTTGTTTACATCCGTGAAAGTAACGGGAGCAAACTCTGAAGGATACAGTTCCGGGGATGCTATTGCTGCTGTACAGCAGGTGGCAAGTGAAACACTGAATCAAAACTATGCAGTAGAATTTACAGGGTTGACCAGAGAAGAATTGAATTCGGGATCCCAGACCCTTCTGATCTTTGCATTGAGTTTAATTTTTGTATACTTTATTCTTTCAGCGCAATATGAAAGTTATATCCTTCCGCTGGTTGTCGTAATCTCACTTCCTTTAGGGGTAATGGGTGCTTACTTAGGCCAGAAATTGATGGGTCTGGAAAATAATATCTACTTTCAGATTGCCCTGATCATGCTTGTTGGGCTACTCGCTAAAAATGCAATCCTTATCGTCGAATTTGCTGTTCAGCGAAGACACCATGGGGAGACCATTGTGATGTCTGCCATCAATGCAGCTAAAGCCAGGGTGAGACCGATTCTGATGACATCATTCGCCTTTATCTTTGGTCTGTTGCCGTTGGTACTGGCTAGCGGAATTGGTGCTGTGGGTAACAGATCTATTGCAACAGGTGCAGCAATCGGACTATTGATAGGGACTGTTTTAGGATTATTTGTAATCCCGGTACTGTACGTGATTTTTGAAACATTGCAGGAAAAAATCAAGCCTATCAAAAAAGAAGAGATCAATTTAGCAGAATAAAAATTAATGATCCAGATCTTAGAAGTCAGATCTGAAAACTGACTTCTAGTTTCCGGATGCTAACTTTCAATTTTAACTAATGAAGAGTTTATTAAACATCATAAAAGGAATAACTTTCTCCGTCTTCATATTGGGAGCCATCTCATCCTGTATGGCCAGAAAAGAATATGAAAGACCAAAGAATGTTGTTGACGAAAAGCTTTACCGTACTGATAATCTTCCTTCAGACAGTACAAGTATTGCCAATATCTCGTGGAAAGAAATTTTCACAGATCCGATCCTTCAGGGACATATCTCCAAAGCTTTGGAGAATAACCTGGATATCAGGATTGCCCTGGAGAGTATTAATTCTGCGGAAGCATATCTGAAACAGAGTAAGGCAGCGTATCAGCCGACACTTTCTATTGGCCCCAACTATACTTTCCAGACCCAGTCTATCAATACCCAGTTTGGGCAGATCATTGGGGAAAGACGGTACGTAAACCAGTTTGACATTACAGCCAGTCTGGGTTGGGAAGCGGATATCTGGGGTAAGCTAAGGGCACAGGAAAAAGCCCAGCTCGCAACATATTTAGGAACTGTTGCTGCGCACAAAGCGGTTAAAAGCAGTCTGGTTTCTTCCATTGCTTCTGCGTATTATCAGTTACTGACTTTCGATGCGCAGAAAAGAATTATTTCAGAAACAATTGCCGTTCGTGAAAAAAACTTAGAAACCACTAAAGCGTTAAAAGTCTCGGGAACAGTGACGGAAGTAGCCGTACAACAAAGTGAAGCACTTGTGTTCAATGCAAAATCATTACTGATCGACATTGATACACAGATTCAGTTGCTTGAAAATACGATGAGCCTTTTAATGGGCGTGCCGTCTCAGACTATTGCAAGATCTACCTTAGAAGGTCAGAATATTCCGATTGATTTAAAATTAGGATATCCTGCTCAATTACTGGCCAACCGTCCTGATGTCATGAGAGCAGAATTTAACCTGATGAATGCTTTTGAACTGACTAACGCGGCGAAAGCTCAGTTTTATCCTACTTTAAAGCTGACGGGAACCGGAGGGGTACAATCTGTGGATATTGATCACCTTTTCAGTGTGAATTCATTATTTGCCAATGTTGTAGCCGGATTGGCCCAACCGATTTTAAATAAGAGACAAATCAAGACCAACTATGATGTGAGTCTTGCCAATCAGGAAACGGCTTATTTAAATTTCAGGAAAACAGTTCTTACTGCAGGGAAAGAGGTTTCTGATGCCATCAGAGTATTTTCGGTGCAGGATTCATTTATTGAATTAAAAGAAAAGGAACTTGGCGCTTATAAAAAGTCCGTAGACTATTCTCAGGAATTGGTTAATTACGGAATGGCTAATTACCTTGAAGTGCTCAATGCAAGTGTGAATTCACTGAATGCAGAACTTAATATTTCGAATGCAAGATACAGCAAAATGAAAGCTGCCGTTGAGCTTTATCAGGCTCTTGGAGGAGGCTGGAAATAGTTGTTGCTCGGGAACAAAATAACAAACGTGTGTCAGTAATGGCGCACGTTTCTTTTTTACAGGACAGCGAATTATGATAGTTTCAGATATAGTATTGATTTTAAAATAATGAAAGCAGGCTAAGAATCAGCTATGGTTGCTAATATTTCCATTGTCTTTTTTTCTTTATCTGAAAGGGTTTTCAAAATATCCGATGCCTCTTGAACGTACTGAATATCTTTCGTTTCACTTGCTTTCTCAAATAAACTGGCTACAGAAGTCCACAGATTTGCAATTTCCGAAAATCCTTCATATCCTGTTTGTAATTGTTCAATCTTGAGTAGCTCATAGCTTTCTCGAAGGAAATCACGATATAAATTTCTGAACAAAGCTCCTCCTGTCCCTGCTTTCTCCATCATCATCGCTGACAGTCTGAACTCTTCCTGAACATTTTTACTTGTCTTAAACCATTTGATAATTTCATGACTTGTTTTCAAAATGCCTTTATATGAAATATTTGTAATAGGCGGGTTCAGGTATTCTGTGGCGTTATTTTTAATTGCAGTTGTTATTGCTTTTTTTAAATCGAAATTTTCATCCGTTTTGTGTAAGGTATAGTACAGATTTTTAGAAGCCATAGGTCCCTTTTCAGCACGGGCCAACGCAAGACTTTCTAAAGAGGTTTGTACCGTTCCGCCTTGTTGTCTGGTATCCACAAGGAAAGCATTTTGTGAATCGTAGCCATAGATGGCAGCATAATGTCCTGCAAAATGGAAGGGATTTGTAAAATATTCAAGGTGATAACAGTCCATTTTTAAGCCGACAGCCTGTCCCTGGTCGAGGATTTCTTTTACGGCAAGCCAGGCTTTTTGAGGAGAAGAAGTTTCTTTAACAGTTAAGGTTAGGTGTAAATTTCCGGCTATATTTTGGGTCAGCAAGTCGGTCTTTATTCTTCCTCCAATAAACGGAAAATCCATTGTTTTCATATTCCAGTAGATGAAGCCGAGTCCTTCACCCAACCCAAACAACATGGGCTCTGAAAGTTCAATTCCTATCTGTTGTAGCAAAGTACCCGTTGCTGTGGTTTCACAGTGCTGTCCGTCAAAGGGTTTTACATTTTCAATGATCATTGGTGGTTGTCAGGTTATTTCTGTGATGAAAATTACATAAATATCCGATTCAAATAACATTAAATTAAAATATTAAAAATTAATTTGTATATATGTATTTAACTACGTAGTTTTATACCTTAAATAAAAAATCTATGAAACTGAAAATTCAGCCTATTGGTAATGAATACTCAGAACAGGCGATTGATCTGATTCTGACGATTCAGCAGAAGGAATTTAATATTCCGCTTACGATCCACGACCAACCTGATTTATTAGAGATTGAAGATTTCTACCAGAAAGCAGGAGGTAATTTCTGGGGTGCTTTTATTGATGGAGAACTGGTAGGTTCCATTGCTCTGGTAAAATTTGATGAAAAGGCAGGAGCGGTAAGGAAAATGTTTGTGAAGAAGGAATTCAGAGGCAGAGAATTGAATATTGCACAGATTTTACTGGAGATTTTAATTTCCTTCTGTAAGGAAAACAGAATTGATGATATTTATTTAGGAACTATAAATGTCCTGAAAGCCGCACAAAGGTTTTATGAGCGGAACGGATTTTCGAAAATTGAAAAAGAAAAACTTCCGGACCTGTTTCCATTGATGAGTGCTGATGATATTTTTTACCATGTAAAAATAGACTGAGATGAATGTAATCAACGAAGCAGGAATTCTTGCGATATCTACGAGGCTGCACCGTCTCAGTGAGCAACTGAGGAAAGATGGCGCTTTGATCTATAAAGCATTTGGAATTGATTTTGAACTCAAATGGTTTCCCGTCCTTTTTACCATTTATAAAAAAGAATTGATAAGCGTTGTGGAAATTGCCAATGAGATAGGGTATACCCACCCTTCAACGATCACCTTACTCAAAGAATTGGAAAAACTGGAACTGATCCGGTGGGAAAAAGATCAACATGACGAACGTAAACGACTTTTTATGCTCACTTCAAAAGGCATTGAACTTATTGACAAAATGAAACCGGTTTGGGAACTGATGTCACAGGTATTGGGCGATATTGCGGATAACAGGAACAATCTGCTGACGGCTATTGATGAAGCAGAGGATAAACTTGCGAGTCAGTCTTTTTATCAAAGGGCGTTGCAGGTTAAGAATTCGGAAACAAGGTGATCGTAGTTTTACTACAATTTTAAAGATATCTGCGTAAAAAGTAATTTTCAATTTATTTTTTATCTAATTTTAAAAATATAATTAAACGATGTTTAACAATGCGTTATTTTCTCTAAAGCATGTATTGGGGTGCCTTAAAGCGAATGTAACGGTTTTTTAAAGCAGATAAGATTATGAATTTTAATAATTTAATTCCGGTTTTTCTTGAACAGCAGAGAAGTTTTGTTGCGACAAGCGGAACCCGACAGACAAAACCTATTAAGATTAAAAGGCCTAGCTGGGCTGACATGATTAAAAATTATCCCGGCACTTCTATAAAATCAAAGAAATTATATGATGATATAGGAGGAAGCTTTCCAAAATACAAGACAGATGAAGAATTATTGAGTTCTTATTTGGCCAATTCTTGTGCTATAAGGATGAGCAGAGGATTAAATTTAAGCGGATTTAAATTACCCAAAAGCAATAAAGGATACGGTACGAAAGGAGGAGTTATGAGTGGTGATAAAGATGTATCATACTGGCTCCGAGTTCGTGAACTAAGTCCGTATATCGCAGCGCATTTAGGGAAACCTGAAATTGATTATACATTAGCTAATCTGGCCATGCCTAATGAATACAAAAAAAGACAATCCTTAACACCTGCAGAATGGAATGGTCTGAAAGCTAAAAAAGAAAAACTTACAGATGAGCAATGGAAAAATATAAGGAAAACCAAAGGTATTATTGTTTTTGATGTATCCGGATGGGGAGATGCTACTGGACATTTTACATTGTGGGATCAATCTAATTTAATATATCCGGGTGGAGCAGATCATGACACCCCGGGAAATGAAAAATATTATTTCAGTTTATTATATTACGGCTGGAATTCAAAAAAGAATGAACTTACATTAATACAAACAAACAGAATAAGAATATGGGAGTTAAAATAATTGCTGCAGCAGCCACTTTGTTTTTAAGTAGTATTGTATCTGCACAAAGTGAGGGACAGATCTTAAAAAAATATTCCTTACATAAGTGTCTTGCCAATAATTATAAACTGGCTGATCCTTCATTCAACAGCCATGATTATTCGGCCTCCTATATGTTTCAGATTAAAAATGCTGATTACAAAAAACTTGAGCAGTTGGATCAGTATATTGAAAAGACAACTTCCAATTATTACAAAGCAGCAACTGCTGAAAATCTCGAAGACGGAAAAGCTAATTATATCTTTTGGTCCTGTATGGATTTTTATGAATCAAAAGGGCTTGACGGATTTATTAAAAAGCTGACAGGCGTAGCACGAAAAAAGAAAATCCAGGGAAAATAATGCAACAGACCAACTGACATTATTTATAATTTATAAGAAGACCCACCAAGCATGGCGGGTTTTTTCGTTTTCTGATAATTTGATGTAACTTTCATTTTTATTCTTTAATTATGTCAAGTGGTTCTCTAACAGGGCATATATTTTTCAGATATTGTTTATCTTTTTCCGTTAATGAATTTGTTCCAAGAGCAATATCTTCCCATGATTGTTCATTCTGACGTTTAAGAGCAAATTCAATGGATTCGATTTTTATTTTCTTATTTAGTCCCAGTATTCTCAAATCTATTCGTTGTCCTTCTTTTATTTCACCTTCAGTAATTTGTCCTATTAAGAAAAAATTTCTTTCTGTAATTTGGATGGTACTATTGATCTTAAATTTGGCAACAGTTAAGTAATGCCAGCTATATCCGCAATACCTGCACTGTTTAGCATGAGGAGTACGGGCTAGTTTGTCACACTTCGGACAATTGTTGAAAAATACTTTTTCAGAAGATTCATTCATGATTCGTCTGGCTACATTGAGTTGAAATTCTTCATACCCATTTTCTAATAAAGCTATTACCATAGGATCAGAGCTGATCCATCCTTTTTCTATCATCAACCGTTTCATAGTAGGATTGTTAGAGCTTTTATAATTAGATATATAATGTTTTAAGGTTAATTTTTCAATATCTGACATTAGGTAACTGAAATACTTAAAGACATAATGTATTTTTTCCTGATCTATCATAATATAAACTTATAATTGATTTTTAGTTTTGTCTAATGTATCACTTATTTTTTTTGATTTGTTATTCATAATAAGAAATCCCTGCAACATAGTCGTTTCCATCATATTTATCACCTAATAATTCTTGTTTAGAAGCTAAAAATTAATACTACTAACGAGCCGGAACTTTCAAAATCCATTGATATTTTTTGCTACGCAATATATTTTGAATTTAAATCATATACAGAATGATACATTAATTTTTCATAATATATCATTTAACGGTGAATTTTTTATATATTTATTCCTATATTAGTGAAATAATTATCGCGAAATTATAGCCAGCAAAAATTAATGATCAACATCAAATCAACAAAATCATGAACACAAGACATTCAAAGCTGAAAAATGCACAAAAACTAGCAAAAAACCAATTAAAAACTATTCAAGGAGGAGCAGGGGACTGTTATCTTTGTGCTTCCAAAAGACCTATATTAATAAATGGTGTTTACAGGATCGATGTACGTCCGATAACAGCAGCGGAAATACCAAGCTGTAATGCTGATCCTAAGTATCATGTAATCTCCTGTGGTGTTCCTGTTTAGTATTTATAGTTGGATACACTGAAAAATTAAACCCGCCGATACCGGCGGGTTTAATCATATTATTAAAAATATAGTGTTTAGAATCTAAAAGTAGCTGCAACTGACCATGTTCTTCCAAAACCAAGGAATCCTGTGTTACCGTCTGCAATACCCTGATATACTCTTCCTGCCTCCTGGTAAGTTTTTCCTGCATCAGGACCATTGGCAATTTTATCAGTAGTATGAATGTTTGAACTTAATTCAGAAATATAATACTTGTTGAATAAATTATAAACATTTGCTCGTAGTGTCAGAGATTTTTTCTGACTGATTTCAAATTTATAGCTTGCCCCTACATCAAACAGATTGTAGCTTGGTAATTTTACAATCCCTTTTTCTCTGTCTGCTTCTGTAAGGAAGTTGATAGGGTTGAATTGTGCATATAATTTGTCATAATACTCCCAGTTAGCATCAATACTGAAGGCCTTGGTAATATTATAATCAACACCTAAACTTGCTGTCGTCTGCGCAGCATCTCCCACTTTAAGATCTTTAATATTGATCGTACCCGTTGCTCCGGAAACTTCCTGATTGCTTTGAACATCAAGAATGTTGAAATTTGCATTTCCTTTGTATTTCCAGTTTCCTAACGATAGCATCCCTCTTACTTTAAGGTTAGCAAAAGGTCTTGCCTTTGCCTCCAATTCAACACCCTGGTGTATTTGTCCCACATTAAGGGCATTATAGAAATAGGCGTTTCCAAGCTGAAGCTGGGGGAACTTGGCCACATCCGCAGCCGTAGCATTGAACGTTCTTGAAATAAATCTGTCATCCCACTGCGTTCTGTATGCATTAATATTCACGTCGATATAACGGGATTTGAAACCATAACCCAATTCTAAAGAGAAGATTCTTTCGTTTTTAGCATCGTTATAAATGTTCTGGTTAGAAGGGAATAAAGCGTTGAACAGGGGCTGTCTTGAAATAACTCCTGCATTAAAAAATACATTGTGGTGGTCATCAATATTATAATTGGCCCCTCCTTTTACAATATATCCTGTTTTGTGATACCATTTTGTTTCCTGATTTCCCGGAGTGTACAACATATAATCTCTTCTCTTGTAGTACTGTTCAGAAACCGATCCCTGTACAGATGCACTTAGTTTTTCAGAGCTATATTCAACCATTCCATATACGCCGGCCCATTTTACAAGACCTTCGTTGTAGATCGATACTTTCTGAGCATTATTAAGCTTAGTAAGGGGTTCAGGTTTTACTGTACGGTCAATATAATAACCGTTTGGAGCATTGACTGTATTTTTAACATATAAGGCATTAGATCCCAACATATCGGTCACGATATCATAAAGGGCGCCTTTGTACGTTTTAAGATCGATTCCTCCGTTAAAGGTCCAGTTATTCTTTTTATAATTAAGGTCTGCAATGACTCCGTACCAGTCGTGAGCATTAATACTTTGCTTTCTTACAATACCGCTTGTTCCGTTCAGAGTGGATACATATTGTCCGTTATAATCGGTAGGTCCACCTGCAGGCGCTGTAAAGGTACCTTTCTGGAAAGAATTTCCGTTATAATCGGTTACCGTACCTCCCTGGTTGTAGCGGGAAATCATATCCCAGTTGATTGTACCATCTCCGCCCGGTCCGTAATTCATGAAATTCATGGTTTGCCCGTTAGCATTTTTAATGGAACCGTTCAGCCCGGTACCTCCGCCTCCGCGTCCCCATGAGCCGTAAACAACTGTGGATAATTTAAGGTTGTCATTGATATTCCAGTCCCAGTTTAAGGAAGCGATTGGCTTGTGATAAAAGTTAGGCGCTAAATTAAATTGAGAACCATTCATCATTCCGGTTTGCGGATTGTATCTTCTTCCATAGGTATCCAATTGGCGCAGAGTAGCTACATTGGCTCCGGTAGCAGAAGACCTTCTTGTATCGTGTACCTGTGGCGCTCCGGTTGCAATTAAGTTGAAGGCATGCTTTTCATTAGGCTTAAATCCTGTAGAGAAAAACCATGAATATCCTTCACCTTTTGTTCCGTTGATATATCCGTCACCTTGCCAGCGGGAAAGCAATACAGTGGTTCCCCACTTATTTTTTAACCCTGAAGAGTACATGGCAGATAATCTGGAATAGTTGTCGTTACCAGCCTCAGCTTTGATCATTGCTTTTTGTTCAGAATCAGTAGCTTTGGTTACAATATTGATGGTTCCACCTACGGAAGGAACTACAAATTTAGATGCTCCCAGACCTCTCTGAATCTGAATATTGCTTGCAATATCAGCCAAACCAGTCCAGTTAGACCAGTATACAGTACCTCCCTGCATATCATTCACCGGTTGTCCGTTGATGATCACTGCGATATTGGCACCGTCAAAACCTCTCATGTTGATTCTACTGTCACCGAATCCGCCACCAACTTTGGTGACATAGACGGATGGAGTAGACTTCATGATTTCAGGAAACTCTCTGTTTCCTAATTTCTCCTGAATTTCCGCTGCCTTAATTGTGGAAACTGCAACAGGAGTTTTTCTTTCTTTGGCTGTTTGAGATAGGTTTCTACCTACCAACATCACCTCATCAATAGATTTGGATTTTTCTAAAGAATCCTTTGTCGTCTGCCCGTAATATAAGGCAGCCGTAGGCAATACAAGCGCTATAAGAAGGCGCTTTTTAAAAATAATGCTCATGAAATAAACTAGCGTGTTTAAGTTTTAAGGCTGCAAAGATGACTATTTATTTTTGAATTGAGTGTTAAATCTTAAAGAAGTGATTTCATAAAAGTGAAATATTAACAGGTTTGTACTTGATATTAAAATTATGATATAAATATAATTTTTTAATTTACAGTTTGTTACAGATTATATAATGGTTGAAAAGGAATTTATTTAGAGAGATTATAATTAGACGATCTAATGCCTGTTTTTTAATTTTTAAAACAGATGTTTAATAATTAATCCCCTTATGAAAAGAAAATCCTGCAATCTGTTTAATTTGCAGGATTTATAGAGTTGATAAATGTAATACCTTACTTATATAGTATTAGTTTTTAATAAACTTAGAACTAATCGTTTCTTTGGCATTTTTTATCTGGATAAGGTAGTTTCCGGGTGTCAATCCAGAAACATCAATGCCCTTTTTCCCATCGGCATCATCTTTTGAAAGAACCAGTTTTCCATTCATATCATAGACTGTTACTTTTCCTTCGGTATTGAATTTCAGAATATCCTTTACAGGATTTGGATAGAATTGAGCATCTTGTTTAACAGGAGTACCTTCTTTAGTAGACAGGTTGGCAGAAGTATTTTTAAACTTTACGACAGCCGTTTTATATATATTATCTGTTGGGTTACTAAGATTTGCACTGACATAGATTTCTGTCATATCAGCATTGGTTCCTGCATCAATAAAGGTTTCAAAAGAAGCAGGATCAATATCATGTACTACATAGCCATTGGTTCCAAATGTACTGTCTAATGTTCCATCGGTATTAAAACGGGCTAACAATATTTCTTTATTCTGAGTGGTTGTAGAATTAACTACATACGTTGTATTACCGGCTAATAAGATTTTGCCATCCGGCTGTATGAACATTTTTCGGAAATTAGTTTTATAGGCGGTTATAGATGAAAAAGCAGCAGAAACATTCAAATATCCGGTAAAGTTAGTATTTCCGAAAGAGTAGTCTAGATTGCCATACTTATCTGTTTTATAGATTCGGTAATAATACAATGATGCTCCACTGCTATAGGAATTGTCTACAGCCATTACATAAAGATTATCCTGCGCATCCAGCTGATAATCTACACCACCATTGCTGCCACTATCTGAACCCTTAGAAGCATAAAAATTAAAATTATTGTCCTGGCCACCCTGAGAATTATACTTTGCTACAAATGCCATTGAACCTTGTCTGTGGCTCACCCCTGAATTATTATTAATTTTATATAAACCACCACCAACAAAATAATTTCCATCGGAAGCTTTAAGGATCTTTGCGGCGCCTGTACCCATATGAATTCCTGTACTCCCCGTTATAGCAGGGATATACACAGGTGAAATGGAAAAACCTGAAGTACCTGTTTCATTTTTTAAAACGACCACACCCCGGCCTCCCATATAATACCCGTCACTTGCCAGAATGAAAAAAGAATTAGTGCTGTTATCATTCGAAAGATGAATATTCGGTTTCTCTATACACGGAGAGCAGGACGAGTTACTAAAGTCAATACCATTATTTGGTGAAGTACCAAAAGTAGTATCTACACTTCCGTTTGAATTTAACCTTTTTACTCTCGTAGTGTATAAGCTGTTTTCTTCCTGCGTTAATAACTTTCCATTGGAATAAAGATAGATACTTTTATAAGGGTTCGCATTTGAAAATACTCCCGTATTCCCGAAAGTAGAATCTAATGTACCATTACTGTTTAGCTTTTTTATCTGGTTGTTCACCATTAAAAAAACTTTGCCATCATTTGTAACCTGAATATTCGGGGAGCCGGTTGGTGCTTCATAGCGCACTCCGTTCGTGCCAAATGTTAAATCTACCTGCCCGCTTTGTCCATAGAACGAGCCTGCTGAAAAAAATGCTAATAATAAGAAATGTCTCATGATTTTTTTAATTTTAGTTTTTCGGTTATTAGTTTGCGTGCAAAAATATAAAAAATGATTAAAAAAATTCCATAAAACAATCGATTTGATTAATAATTTAAGTAAAATAATTAATTTTTAGGATTTAATTCATTAAAAAAAACAAATGTCGGGTAAATATTGAAATTGTTTAAAGATGGGAGAAAACAAGAAAAAACCAAGGAATTGCATGACTTGAAATAGATAAATAAAGAGATTAAAAAAAGCTACAGATGTTACTTTTTTTGAATGTATATTATTTGTTAGTTTTGGATACTCGATGTGATGTTGTATCCACATAAGGAAAAATAAAATGATAAAAAGAATGATAAATGACTGATGAATTTGAAAATTACCTGTCCGGTATAGCAGAACTGTCAGCAGAAGAGGTCAATTTTTCTGTACAGTTCTTCAAATCCAAACATGTAAAGAAAGGTGAATTTTTTATTCGTGAGAATGAAGTCTGCCGTGATATTGGATTTATCAGTGTCGGTGCTGTAAAAGCATATGCTATCGACGAAGATGGGAATGAAAATATAACATGCTTCAAATTTGAAAATGAATTTGTAACCTCATTTTCGGAATTTGTGTCACAGGAAAAATCCAGAAGGAGCATCAGAGCTATAGAAGATACTGTAATCTATACAATAGGCTATCTTGATTATCAGCAACTCACAGATCAGGTAACCGCATGGAATAGCGTTATTAAATCGGTGATGGAGAAAGAGTATATCCAAAAGGAACGTTATATGCTGAGTTACAATAATAAGTCGGCTTTAGATAAATACCGCAATGTTTTGTCTGGTGAACCAATGCTCGCCCGGCGAATAGCAACACAGGATCTGGCATCTTATCTTGGTATTACGCAACGTTCACTTACCAGGGCGAAGAGGCAAATCCTCAGATCCGATATATTCTAGGACAAATGTCCTTATGCAGCTCTGATCAGCAATGTAGATTTGCAAAAAAAAAATTATGTTACGTGAAATTGCACCTGAAGTATTCCATATTCCGCTTATGCCAAGAAACAGCATCAACTGTTATATTATTGAAGGAGTACTGGTAGATTCCGGAATAAGGAATTCATATACCATTATAAAGAAGACCATCCGGGAAATTCCTGTTTATCAACATGTATTAACGCATGCCCATCCGGATCATCAGGGCTGCAGTGATCAGATATGTGCAGAGTCTGGGATCCCTTTGCTTTGTCATCCCGACGAGGTTGTAAGGACCGAATCCGGTATGGTAACCACTGAATATCCGACTCCGCAACATTGGATAGCACAACTTCAACAAAAGTACTGGGCTGGTCAGGGACATAAAGTTGATGAGACAATCGCCGAAAATGATATGATCGGAAACTTTAAGGTAATAGAAACTCCCGGACATTCAGCCGGTCATATTTCTTTATTCCGCGAGCGGGATGGTGTACTGATAATCGGGGATGCGGCGACCAATATGAATCTGCTTACCACAGTGGCGGGTCTGAGGCTTCCTCCAAACCTATTCACATCTGATCAGGAATCTAATATCAATTCGCTCCAAAAATTAGCACAGCTACATCCGGCTATCATATGTTTTGGCCACGGACCGGTCATGCAAAATAAGGATAGGAAGTTCGAGCAATTTGTATCTCAGTGCAGTCAGCTTATTTAAAGGAAAAGAGGCAAAGTGTCAATTGAAATCTTTACTTGTTTACAATGTAAATAATAAATATAGACTTTTACCACAAACTACATAGTTTAAAATACTTCTTCCTTTCGATTTTAAGACTTATCCGATATATTTTTTCTTGATTTTTTTATCTCTATAATACCTCTTTTTCCTTTTGTGGAAGATTTTGTATAAAAAATCAAGAAAAATTTGCGAAAAGATTTGCAAATATCAATTAAATACTTACTTTTGTACCGCTTTAAAGAAGGGGGATTGGCGCAGTTGGCTAGCGCGTTTGACTGGCAGTCAAAAGGTCACGGGTTCGAATCCCGTATTCTCCACAAAAATAAAAGAGCGGTAATGTATTTTATCGCTCTTTTCTATTGTAAACTGGGTGATACTATTATCAGAGAAGATATTAATAGTAGAATTGAAATTATTCGGCAGCTATTTATTTATCTCTGTTATATCGTACCAATGTATCTTTGTGAAAATGTCCCACCTGTAAAAGCTCCTGTGAAAACCAGACGCATTCGAAATATCCCTGGCCTTTATGTGAAACATCATTGATTGTCATAATTGTTCTTGCATCCGATTTTAAATACACGGTGTCTCCAATTTGTAATTCCATAGTTGTATGATTCTGTTTACTCAAATATAAAGAAATATATTGAGGTCTGTCTATTAATGCAAATTTGACAACTTATAAAATCCTGTATTATAATGAACTTTCTTTCCGATGTCAAACTGTTAAGACATTGTTTTATCAAAAGTATTGTAGATTCTAAAATAAATTACCGATGAAACCACTTATTATGATCATAATCATAAAGCAAATGCATGATACATTAATACTTTTATCGTAAGTTTTTCATCAATCCCTAATAGTTTTTAGCCTCCTTCCGGAGGCTTTTGTATACCACTGTTTTTCCTGTTGATCATAAATAAAATAAAGCAGCCGCAATACCTATTGCGATTGTTTTTATGAAAAGGAAATAAGGAAGTATTAGAAACTTTTAGAACGGGCAACCTCAATAAGGTATACCAGGTGGGCAAACATGCTTCGTTTTACAGACTCTACCTTTATCGCTCCTGTTGTAGCATTAATTGTCGTTACCAGATCCGTATTACATTGTCCGGAAAATGATCCGCTTCCCTGGTAATTGGCCATGTTGGCAGTAGGATAAGATATTCTTGGATAATCCGGCGGAATCTGGTTGGCAGTAGGCGCTGTACCGGTTAATCCTTTATTGTCAATATAGCGCGCTGCCCATGTCCCCAGAAATTGTCCGTTTCCGGTATTGATGGTTTGTCCTACAACGATTTGAGTTTCAACAGGATTTGTAAACCCTGAGCAGGAGCTATAATGATTTAATGTTATCGTACAGGATGAAGCATTATCTGAGGGTTGATAGCACGGGCCGTCATACACGGTAGATCTTTGTTCGGCGGGAGAGGTGGAAGTATTTAATATGGCTTTTGGGGAGAAAATTTCTTCCGGTGAAATTAAAGTAAGAACCCCCTGGGCATCAGCAGAAACAATCTTTCTGTCGGGATTAGCCAGATTTCTTACTCTCGCTGATCCGTTAACGTCTAATGTATTGGTAGGTGAGTTGGTGCTAATTCCTACTTGTGCGCTCATGAAACTGCATAAAGCAAGAGCGGCCAAAAAAGAAGTCGTTGTTTTCATGTTATAAATTGATTGTGTTTGAATTTTTCACTAAGGTAAGAAATATCTATGATTTATAATGAAAATCATATTAAAAATCGTTTATAGAAGCATATTAACGGAATATTTAGTATACCTGAATTTTTTTAATGTAACGAAACCTTTAATCTCAAGATCATAAATTTGTTTGAAAAATATTTGTATTTTAGCCGGAATGTTTTTGTTTTTAATAAAGATATTGCCCACTGCTTAAATTTCAGATAATCTGAATAAAAAAATTAGTAGATTTGCACGAAACAAAAAAATAAATATTAAGCTCTGTAATCTGTTGGTAAGAATTTTTCGAAACCTCCAGGAAATAGAGGATAACAGGATTTTAGGTTATAAAACTACTGAAAACTATGAAGAAACTATTTTTACTTTTATTAACGGCATTTTTATGTATCGGTTGTAGCTCAGATGATGAGACAATTCATGACTACGTTGGAACATGGTCTGGGACTTTTGAAGGAGGGGATAAAGGAGTATGGAACTTTGTTGTAGACAATACCGGTAAAGTGGTCGGAACCATGCATTCCGAAACCACTACTGATAACTATAGTATTTCTGGTAGTGTAAGTAACTCAGGAGATTTAACCGGTACACTGGGGCTTCCTGCAAAAGGCGAATTCAAAGGAAAACTGACTATAGATAAAACAGTTAAAAACGGAAACGGAAGCTGGGGCAATACACTTCCCACACCCGCACAATACGGAACCTGGAAAGGAACAAAAAAATAACATAAAAAGTCTGCATATCGCAGACTTTTTTATTTATACAAATCCCATATTAGAAATTTCATTATTTTTTTCCAGTACTACAAAATACAATAGAAAATCCTCTTCAGAAAACTGTTTTTTAAACTGAACTTCCGGCTGCAAAGGGGAAATCTTTTCTGCAGTACTTTCTGCAGTATAGTTCACAGAATCCAGCTTAATACAGATGATAGTGGCTTGGCTATCCCCATTATTTTCATTCAGATAAAGAACCCGGTCCTTCATTTCAGCCTGCGCGGAAATATTTCCTATTTTTCCCATTTGAAAATTTTTAAGGAGCTTTTTCCCTTTTTCAGTGGTAAGTCCGTTTACAACTGTTCTTTTTCCCCTTTCCGAAATCGTATCCAGATCTTTTATTTCCGTCATCAGCTTGGCAAATTTCTGGTAGAGTAGGGTATCACCTGCCTCCTTAATATAAAAGTCAAGACTCTTCCTGATAATCTTTCCCATTTTTGAACAGTGCCCGAATTCGGAACTGTTCTGCCTTACTTTTTCGTAAGACGCATTCTTTTTAAAAGCCTTTTTATTGAATCCGCTTTTTTTCCGAACTACATTTTTGCCGTTCAGATTATAAAAAACCAGATCACCTACAGCGCCTTTAATTTTAATTAGACTTTCATACGTTGCCATGTTGCAAAAATTGAACTCAAATATAGCAATAAATAAATGAATTCAAAATTTTAACATATATTTATCATATAGTTGTAGTATAGTTATAGTATAATTAAAATATAAAATGTATATTTGTGTACAATTCTTTAATCGGGTAAAAATCAGATGAATATGATATCGGAATTATTTCAGAATACACGATCAATAAAGCAGCTGTCGATCCTACTGATTGCCTCTGCTTTTGTAGTGTCCTGCGGGACTTCGAAGAAAGTTTCTTCCTCAAAAAAATCTGGCAACAAAACGGTAGTAAAAGCTGAAAACCTTAGAAAGCTGGACTCAAAATTTGATGGAAAAGTTCCAAGATCAGTTAATGAAATTTTAAAAGATGCTGAAAAGTATCTGGGAACCCCATATAAATTCGGAGGAAATACCTCTTCAGGCTTTGATTGTTCAGGATTTACAGTAAAAGTATTTGAAGAAAACAGTTTCAACCTTCCCAGAAGATCATCTGATCAGGCAGAAGCCGGACAGAATATTGATATCAGAGATGTAAAACCCGGAGACTTATTGTTTTTTGCCACTGCCGGTGGTAGCAGAGTTTCTCATGTAGGAATCGTACATGACATAGGTAATGACGGAGAGGTGAGATTTATTCATGCCTCAACTTCAAAAGGAGTAATTATTTCTTCATTGAACGAGAAATACTGGAACAAAGCTTACCTGCATGCCCAAAGAGTATTATAAACGTTGCAATTGCCAAGTAAAGATTTAAATTTATAAAAAAACAACCCGTCGCCAACGATGGGTTGTTTCTTTTTAAATTAAAATTTCAATATAATAATATATTAGGTTCTCTCACAAGCCGGTGTTACAAATTCACTTTGATCTGAATCTTTCTTTTCCGCAATATTTTTAGGAAAAGAAAAGAAACTTAAAACAAGCGTGACTGACAATAGCAATATACTTACGGTGAGCACATGGTGAACTCCGTAATGAGAACTGACAATACCTCCGAGAAATGCCCCTAATGAAATCCCGATGTTAAAAGAGGACGTCAGTAAGCTGTTCACAAATTCCAATGCATGGTGAGGAACCGTTTGCGTGGTTCGTATATTGGAAACCAAAAATCCACCGGTATGAATCATTCCCCAAAGAGAAACAATCAGAATCATAGGAATAAAAATACCTCCCATGAAATAAGCAAAAATTTGCACTGTAATTAATAACACTAAAAATACTCTTGTTGTAAGTTGTACATTTCTGTGTAAAGCAAGTCCCATCAGCCAATTTCCAAGAGTTCCCATACCCCCGAAAAGAAGAAGCATAACACTGATCTGCGCGCCGTTCATGTGGGTAATTTCCTCAAGATAAGTCGTAAGGTAGGTATAGCTGGAAAACATTGCCGCCAATGTACCAATGGTAGAAATCAGATTCATCCATAAAAAAGGGTTTTTCAATACAATAAACTGATTCTGTGCAGATTTTTCTTTTTCTGCAGGTATCGAGGGAATAAAAAGGAGTAATCCTATAAATGCGATCAGACTGATGGCGCTACTCAGGAAAAATGAAGCCTTCCAGTTGTGGAAGAGATCAGCTGCATACGTAGTCATAGGAATCCCGAGAACAGTAGCAAGGCTTAGCCCCAGCATTACTGTGGATACCCCTTTGGCACCCTTTTCCTTGAATGCAATGGCAATAGAAATATTCCAGAAAAGCGGATGCAATACTGCCGGTAATATTCGGGCAATCATAAGCATCGTAAAGTTTGTAGAAAAGGCAGAGATAATATTTGAAAGTACAAAAATACTCATCACCTGACATAGAAGAAACTTGCGGTTTATCTTATTGGTGAATGACGTGATAAAAGGCGATGAAACGGCAACCGTAATGGCAAACGCGCTCAGCAGCCATCCTGCCGTATCTATGGATACTCCGAACTGCCGGCTGAGTGTAGGTAAAATACCAACCACTCCGAATTCAGTGGTAATGATACCAAAAGCGCCCAGGGCAAGGACGTAAATTGATCTTTTCATTAATTTTAAAAATTTTGTTGTAGCAAATTTGGACAGAAAAATTGTAAAAAATCAGTATATTTTCATGATAAATAAGTATTTTTGCGGTATGAAAAGAGAGAATATTGACCAATTGGTAAAAGTTGAATATCACGTAACTGCAAATTGCCCGTTGAAAGGCAATAAATTCTCATTTTTTCAGATCATATATGTTATTTCCGGGAAAGGTTCTTTTACCATCAACAATAATATTGCCTCTTATGGTAAAGGCAGCCTGATATTACTGACACCTGATGATGAACATCATCTGGAAATTGAAGATAAAACAGAACTTCTACTGGTAAAATTCAGTGAACGGTATATAAAGGATTATAAATGGAACAATATTAATTCTATCGGATGCTTACTGTATGGGGCTTCCTATCTTTCAGGATGTATTTTACAGAATAAGCCGGATATTATTTTGGTGGAGTCCATCATCACCTCTTTACTCCATGGATTGAATCATCCGGATCTTTATCAGGAAGAACTGACCCTGCATTATGTGAACGCATTGATTGTGATTGCTGCAAGAAATATCTCAAAGATGCGCGCCGAAAGTGTAGGTTCCAATACTGATAAAAGGATACTCGATATCATCAACTATATTCAGGGAAACATCCATGATCCGTCTCTTTTGAAAGTGGGAGTCATTGCCCAGCAATTCGGGCTTTCGGAAACCTACCTCGGCAGCTATTTTAAAAATCATTGCGGGGAAACAATCACCCATTATATTCTGAACTACAAATTAAGACTCATAGAGCACCGGCTTCTTTTCAGTGATATGAGGATCAATGAAATCGTGACTGAATTTGGATTTTCAGACGAAAGCCACCTGAATAAGTTTTTTAAAAAGCAACATCAAATGAGCCTGACAGAGTTTAAAAAAAGCAAAGGTCTTTCTAAAGTGGCAATTTAGATGTACATTGTAGAGGTTATTATATTCAATAGGTACGGGCTGCAGCCGTACTATTCAACCGTTTTGCTCCATGGGCTTTAATCATAATTTAGCAGAGTAAGTTTTAAACTGGCCCACCAAATCATAGATTGCCATACCTGTAGAAGGAGGAATTTTATATCTTCAACTGTAATCATCAAATGAGCTGAAAATTTTTAAAAACTTATGAGTTGCTCATATCCCATAAAGTTTAGTACTTAATTAAGCTCATCTGTAGAAGGCTTTGTCACTTTTGTAGATCGCATAACGCAATAGTATTGCACTCTGAAATCCCTGAAATTTGCCAAAAACTATTCTTTCATGACAGATTACATCAGATTTTTTATTCCGGCTTACTTCATCTTGTTTTTCGTCATTGCTTTTTTAGGCATCAGTATTAAAGTTGCCCGGCGAATAGGAAAGAACCCCATCGTTTTTCCTAAAGATGATACCGCTTATGCATGTATTGGCAGGTATTTTAAAATTACTTTGTTAACGTTGTTCGGTTATACGGTTATAATTGCATGGATTCCTGATCAGATGCAACAATCTTGTATAATAAGCTTTTTGAATATTCCCATTGTAAAATATATTGGAATTGCTTTGATGATATCAGCACTGATCTGGACAATAACCGCCCAGGTTCAGATGAAAGATTCATGGCGTATCGGGATTGATCAAGACGCAAAAACAAGGCTTATTATCCACGGACTGTTCAGGTTTTCAAGAAATCCCATATTTTTGGGAATGACAGTCAGTCTCGTCGGATTTTTTCTTTTGTTTCCTACGCTGATCGCATTCCTGTTTTTAACAACAGGAAGCCTTTTAATGCAGATTCAGATAAGGCTTGAAGAAGAATATTTAGTAAAACAGCATGGCCAAATCTATCTGGCTTATAAAAAGAGGGTTGCGCGGATGTTGAGCCTTTATTAAAAGCGTGAGCTGAAAAACGGTTTTGCTGAACTTTTTTGTATCTTTGGGCGGTATAATTTTTCAAACTAATTTAAATAAGAAACATGTCGTTACAACAAACTATTGAAAACATTTGGGATAATAGAGACCTATTACAAAATGAAGACAGCCAAAAAGCGATTAGAGAGGTAATTTCTTTACTAGATTCCGGAGAACTTCGTGTAGCTGAACCTACAGAAAACGGTTGGCAGGTAAATGAGTGGGTGAAGAAAGCCGTAGTAATGTATTTCCCGATCCAGAAGATGGAAACTATTGAAGTAGGTCCGTTCGAATTTCATGACAAAATTCCTTTAAAGAAAAATTATGCAGAAAAAGGAGTAAGAGTAGTTCCTCATGCCATTGCGAGAGAAGGTTCTTTCGTAGCTTCAGGAGTTATTATGATGCCTTCTTACGTAAACATCGGAGCATACGTAGATTCAGGAACCATGGTAGATACATGGGCTACAGTAGGAAGCTGTGCGCAAATCGGTAAAAACGTTCACCTAAGTGGTGGAGTTGGAATCGGTGGTGTTTTAGAGCCATTACAGGCAGCACCGGTAATCATTGAGGATGACTGTTTCATCGGTTCAAGATGTATCGTTGTAGAAGGTGTACACGTAGAAAAAGAAGCTGTTTTGGGGGCTAATGTAGTATTGACTGCCTCTACAAAAATTATTGACGTAACAGGAAGCGAGCCTATCGAAATCAAAGGAAGAGTTCCTGCACGTTCCGTAGTCATTCCTGGTAGCTATACAAAACAATATCCTGCGGGAGAATATCAGGTTCCATGTGCTTTGATCATCGGTCAGAGAAAAGAATCTACCGATAAAAAAACATCTCTGAATGATGCATTGAGAGATAACAATGTTGCTGTTTAAGATTAATTTTTAAACTAATACCGCACAATCTTGAAAGAAAAATTTCTTAAAATATTGTTAAACCCCAAATACATATTTGGGGTTTATATTATTGTAGCCATTGCTACAGCACTTTCCAAATTCTCAAGAGGATATCAGGCGATCAATAATTACCTGATTTTCAAGGGAGTATTTTTTAATACCCTTGATCAGAAAAATCTGTATTTACAATATCCTGAGCAATACTCCGATATGAATCATTACGGAATATTCTTCAGTCTATTGATTGCTCCTTTTGCCGTAATGCCGGACTGGATGGGAATTGCCTTGTGGAATGTCGCCAATACCGCAATCTTCCTGTATGCCATTCATAAACTTCCGTTTTCAGATCCTAAAAAAGCCCTTTTTGCTTTATTGTGCCTGCAGGAATATATTACTGCAGCCGTAAGCTTACAGTTTAATGTGGCTTTGGTAGGCCTTCTGATGCTGTCTGCAATTTACATTTACGAAAGAAAAGAAGTACAGTCTGCAACAGCCATCGTTATAGGGATTTTCGTGAAATTATATGGAATTGTAGGGTTGTCACAGTTTTTCTTTATTAAAAATAAGGTGAAATTTATCCTGGCAGGAATGGCAGTGGCAGTATTATGTCTGTGTATTCCGATGATCTATTCAAGCCCGCAGTTTGTGATCCAGAGTTACTCGGATTGGGCTACCTCTTTGATTTCAAAGAACAATGATAATCAGGTATTGGGGAATATGCAGGATATTTCTTTAATGGGATTTGTAAGAAGGATTTTAGGCGATGCTTCCATTTCCAATCTTACATTTTTAGCCTTTGGGGTTCCTTTATTTGCCTTGCCTTACATCAGAATCAAACAATATAAAAACTATGCATTTCAATTGATGATTCTGGCCTCTACACTATTGTTTCTGGTTTTATTTAGCTCAGGTTCAGAATCGCCAACATACATTATTGCAGTAGCGGGTGTCATGATCTGGTTTACATTGCAAAAAGAAAAAACACCTCTTGTTATCGGACTGTTGCTGTTTGTGATTATCCTGACCTGTTTCTCACCATCAGATTTATTCCCGAAATTTATCAAGCAGAATTATATCATTAAATATTCTTTGAAAGCCGTACCTTGTATCGTCGTTTGGTTGAGAGTTATCTATGAACTGATGACTAAAGATTTTGATAAGGACTACACTTTAAATTAATCTATGAAGAAAATTTCTATTGTCATACCCGCTCACAATGAAGAAGGTAATGTGGCCCTGGTTCATGAAAAAATAAAAGAAGTTTTTTCAGGATTAGAGAATTATGCTTTTGAAATCATCTTTGTCAACGATGGGAGCCGCGACAATACCCAGCAAAAGCTGGAAGAATTGTCTCAGCGATATGAAGAGGTAAAGTTTATTGAGTTTTCCAGAAATTTCGGACACCAGCCGGCAGTAAAAGCGGGAATAGATCATGCCAGCGGAAATGCAGTCATCTCCATGGACGGAGATCTGCAGCATCCTCCTGAGCTTATCCCTGAAATGATAAAAAAATGGGAAGAAGGATACGATATCGTCTATACGGTAAGGACCTATCCAAAGCAAATTTCTTATTTTAAAAGGAAAACTTCAGATGTCTTCTATAAACTGTTGTCCAGTCTTTCCGATGTGAATCTTACCAAAGGAGGAGGCTCAGATTTCAGGCTGATGGATGCCAATGCCGTACAGGCCATGAGGGATTTTAAGGAAGATGATTTGTTTCTGAGAGGACTGACGAGCTGGATGGGTTATAAACAGATCGGAATCGATTTCACAGCCGGGGAAAGAATGGCCGGTGAAAGCAGCTACAATCTCAAGAAAATGCTCAAATTTGCCTTTACCGGAATTACAGCCTTTAGTGTAAAACCATTGTATCTGGCCGCTTATCTTGGGTTCTTATTCTCTCTGCTTTCAGTCATTGGTTATGTTGCTTATGTGATCCATTCATTTGTTGTACACACCGAAATCTCAGGTTGGGCATCCTTAATCATGACCATCGTATTCTTTGGAGGACTGCAACTGATTATTCTGGGAATCATCGGCATTTATTTAGGAAAAATCTTTAAACAGGTAAAAGAAAGGCCTAATTATATTATAAAAAATAAAAATTTTTAAATGGTTTTATTAAGTTTTGATATCGAGGAGTTTGACATGCCTTTAGAATATAAAGGAGAGATCTCTTTTGATAAACAAATCTCCATATCCCAGTACGGGCTCGAAAATATTTTAAATATTCTAAAAAAACATCAGGCAAAAGCTACTTTTTTTTCCACTGTAGTTTTTGCGGAAAACAGCAAGCATCTGATTGAAAGATTGCTGAACGAAGGACATGAACTGGCTTCACATACCTGGTTTCATTCGGAATTTGAGGATAAACACCTGAAAGAATCCAGAGAAAGACTTGAAGAACTGTTCTCCACAAAAGTAACCGGATTAAGAATGCCGAGAATGATGCCTGTGGATGAAAAAGAAGTGGAGAAAGCAGGTTATTCATACAATTCATCCATTAATCCTACGTTTTTACCGGGAAGATATAACAATCTTAAAGTCTCAAGAACTTACTTTAAAGAAGGGAATGTCATGCAGGTTCCTGCCTCCGTGTCCCCTAATTTCAGAATTCCTTTATTTTGGCTGAGTTTTCACAATTTTCCTTTGTCTTTGTATAAAAAACTGGCTTCCGATACGTTGAAGAAAGACAAATATCTGAACATCTATTTCCATCCGTGGGAATTTGCAGAAATTAAAGATGAAGCCTTTAAGCTACCCGGCTTTACCGTGAAAAATTCCGGAAAAGATATGGTGGAAAGATTTGATACCTTTGTAGGCTGGCTTAAAGAGAAAGGTCATACGTTTGGTACATTTCAGGAATTTCAAAAACAACTACACTCATGAAAATTGCTTTTGACGCAAAACGTTTTTTCCATAATACGTCCGGTCTGGGCAACTATTCCAGAGATCTGCTAAGAATTCTTTCAGAATATGAGCCGGATAATGAATACATCTTGCTCAATAAAAACAAATCTGAACGTGGGAAGGAAATTCTGGAACGTTCGAATGTGAAATTTGCGCAGACTTCAAAAGGCAACTTTTCACGCCAGCTCAAAATGGGAAAAGATGCCCAGAAACTGGGAGCCGATATCTTTCATGGTCTATCAGGTGAATTACCTTTGAAATGGGATCAGAAACCTATTAAAAAAGTGGTGACCATTCATGATCTGATCTTTGTCCGCTACCCTCAATATTATTCATTTTTTGACAGGAAAATACATTTCTGGAAGTTTAAAAAGGCAGCGGAGACAGCAGATAAGATCATCGCCATTTCAGAACAGACCAAAAGGGATATTATTGATTTTTTAAAAATTCCTGAGACCAAGATTGATGTCATTTATCAGGGCTGTCATAAGGCATTCAAAGAGGAACAATCCCCGGAATTGATTCAGGCTGCGAAGGAAAAATTTAATCTTCCGGAAAGATTCATTCTGAATGTAGGAACCATTGAAGACCGTAAGAACTTATTGAATATTGTCAGAGCGATCCATGAAACTGACATCCCACTGGTAGTTGTAGGAAGAAAAACCAAATACTACCAGAAAATAGCCGCTTTCCTGAAGAAAAACAAAATGGAAAATCAGGTAATATTCCTGGAAGGCGTTTCCATGGATGAGCTGGCAGTGCTTTACAAACTGGCAGATATTTTTGTCTATCCAAGTTTTTTTGAAGGCTTCGGAATTCCTGTGATAGAAGCGCTTTTCTCAAAGACTGTTGTGGTGACAAGCAATACCAGCTGTCTGCCTGAAGCGGGTGGAAAAGACTCTGTGTACATCGACCCGGATAATTATCTGGACCTTAAGGCTAAAATAAAATTTCTCTGGGAAAATGAATCCGAAAGAAAACGTCGTGAGGAAAAGGGTTTCACGTTTGTTCAGAAATTTAATGATGAGCCGATTGCCAGGGAGCTGATGCATTTTTATCAAAAAATTATCTGAAAAAACTTTGAAATTTAAAAATAAACCCTACATTTGTACCATAATTCAATACAATGAAACCAATTTTTTTAGCATTACATCATTACTATCATCATCTCTGTTAGGCGGAATTGATTGATATAAGTTTGTGCTAAAATCAAAAATAATTAAAACCGTCTGAGTAAATAGACGGTTTTTTTGTTTCCTGAATTCGCCTCAGAAATTTCAACAGATCAGTTTTTATTTACTCGGACCCAAAGAAAACGAAATGAGTAAATTAAAAATTGCGATTCAGAAAAGCGGCCGGCTGTACGAAGATTCTTTACAGCTTCTCAAAGACTGCGGAATCTATGTCAACAACGGGAAAGACCAGCTTAAAGTGCTGATAGATAATTTTCCCATGGAAATCATGTATCTCCGGAATTCTGATATTCCCCAATACCTCGAAGACGGAGTGGTAGACGTTGCCATTGTCGGGGAAAACCTCCTGATAGAAAAACAGAAAAAAATCCAGATCGTACAATCGCTGGGCTTTTCCAAATGCCGTGTTTCCCTTGCTGTTCCCAAAGACGTCGAAACAGATGATCTGGCTTATTTCCAGGGAAAAAAAATTGCCACTTCTTACCCCAATACCCTGACAAGCTTTTTAGAAAAAAACGGAATACAATCTGACATACACGTGATCTCAGGCTCAGTGGAAATTGCACCCAATATAGGCCTTGCAGACGGAATCTGTGATATTGTAAGTTCCGGCAGTACTTTATTTAAAAACGGACTGAGAGAAACCGTTACCTTACTGAAATCCGAGGCTGTACTGGCCCAAACCCCGCAATTATCGAATGAAAAGATACATATTCTCGAAAAATTCTTATTCAGAATCAGAGCCGTTTTGAAAGCAAAAAATTCAAAATATATTCTGATGAATGTTCCTAACAATAAAATTCAGAAAGTGGCTGATGTCTTACCGGTACTGAAAAGCCCTACCGTTATCCCTCTGGCAGAAGAAGGATGGAGCAGTATTCATTCTGTGATCGACGAAGAAAGATTCTGGGATGTTATTGACGAACTGAAAGAAAACGGAGCTCAGGACATCCTGATCATTCCGATTGATAAAATGGTTATTTAAAAATACAGATATGAAAATATACAGATATCCAACGAAAAACATATGGCCGGAACTGTTGCAGCGACCTGTTTTAGAACAAAAGGAAATTTCAGTGCTTATAGAAGAGATATTCAGTGAAGTTAAAACAAATGGGGATAAGGCTCTACTGGCATTTAACCGAAAATTTGATCAGGCAGAAACTGAAACGGTAATGGTTACAGAAGCTGAGTGTAAAGAAGCAGGGAATCTGATTGCTGAAGATTTAAAACTGGCGATTCAGGAGGCAAAAGAAAACATCTCCAGGTTTCACATTTCACAGAAACCGGAAATCCAGAAAATTGAAACCACAAAAGGGGTTGTATGCTGGAGGGAAAACAGAGCAGTAGAGAAAGTGGGAATCTATATTCCCGGTGGCACGGCGCCTTTATTTTCAACAGTTCTGATGCTTGCTGTTCCTGCCAATCTGGCGGGATGTAAAGAAATCGTTTTATGCACACCGCCGGACAAAAACGGAAATATCAATCCTGCTATTCTGTATGCAGCAATGATTTGCGGGATTTCTAAAATCTTTAAGACAGGCGGAGCACAAGCCATTGCTGCCATGACTTTGGGAACAGAAAGTATTCCGAGCGTGTATAAAATCTTTGGACCCGGTAATCAATATGTCGTTGCTGCCAAAGAATACGCCCAGCAATATGGAGTGGCTATTGATATGCCCGCCGGTCCCAGCGAAGTGCTCGTCATTGCAGACGAACAGGCAATCCCGGAATTTTGTGCCGCAGATCTTCTCTCACAGGCAGAACACGGAAGCGACAGCCAGGTAATTTTCCTGACCACGGATCTTAAAGTATTTAATGAGACCATTAGCGCTGTCGGTCAGCAAATCAAAGGTTTACCCAGGAATGAAATGGCCAATAAAGCATTAGAAAACAGTTCTTTTATTTTACTTGATTCTCTTGGAGAAGCCGTTGCCTTCAGTAATTTGTACGCCCCGGAACACCTAATTCTGGCCATCCGGGAATTTGAAAAATATATCCCAGTGATTGAGAACGCAGGCTCCGTTTTCCTGGGGAATTATTCCTGCGAAAGTGCTGGAGATTATGCCAGCGGAACCAATCACACACTTCCGACCAACGCCTACGCAAGAAATTACAGCGGGGTTTCCCTTGATAGCTTTGTGAAAAAAATAACATTCCAGCACCTGTCAAAAGAAGGATTACAAAATTTAGGAAAAACAATAGAAATCATGGCTGAAGCAGAAGGCCTGCTTGCTCACAAAAATGCAGTATCAATACGATTACAATAATATAATGGAAAATAAAATAATTAATATCAGTGCTTTAGTAAGAGAAAATATTTCAAAACTGCAACCGTATATAAGTTTCAGGGATCATAATGAATTTAATGAACCGGTTCTTCTGGACGCTAATGAAAGTCCTTTCGGAGAATTCAATCGATACCCTGATTCTACCCAGAAAAAGCTTAAAAATAAACTGGCAGGCCTAAAGAATATTTCTCCTTTACAAATAGCCATAGGAAACGGAAGTGACGAGTTGATTGATTTAATCATCAAAGTCTTTTGTGAGCCTAAAAAAGATTCCATTATGATGATGAATCCTTCTTTTGCAATGTATGGGTTTTATGCGGCAATCAATGAAAATAAGGTCTTGAAACTCAATCTTGATGGGAATTTTGAGATCGTAAAAGATGATTTTATGAAGATGACCGGTGAAGAAGCCATTAAAGTATTCTTTCTATGCTCACCCAATAATCCCACTGGAAACAGTGTAGAAGATATTGAATTTTATGTCCGGAATTTTAACGGAATTGTCGTGGTGGATGAAGCGTATATTGAATTTTCAGGAAAAAAATCAAGCATTGAACTTTTAAACAAATATCCTAACCTCATTGTTCTGCAGACATTTTCCAAAGCTTGGGGAGCTGCAGGAGCAAGGGTGGGTATAGCATATGCTTCCGAAGAAATTATAAGCCTGATCAATACAGTAAAAGCACCTTATAATGTGAATTCATTAAGCCAGGAGCTGATTCTGAAAACTCTTGAAGAAAAAAACAGGTTAGAAGACAATGTAGAAGACATTTTAGCGGAAAGAAAATGGCTCGAAGAACAGTTTAAAAATATTCCGTGTATTTCAAAAGTATTTCCTACAGATGCCAACTTTTTTCTGATTCAAATGGGAAATGTAGATCAGGTATATGGAAAAATGCTGGAAGAGGAAATTTTAACCAGCAGAAGAGATCCTGCGATACCGGGATGTATCCGCATTAATGTCGGAAACCGTAAGGAAAATGAAAAACTGATCAACATTTTACAAACAACATAGACAGATATGAAAAAAGTATTATTTATAGACCGTGACGGAACGCTTATCATTGAGCCGCCCATCGATTTCCAGGTTGATTCGTTGGAAAAGCTTGAGTTTTATCCGGGAGTTTTCAGAAACCTTTCAAAAATAGCCAACGAGCTGGATTATGAATTGGTGATGGTGACCAATCAGGATGGTCTTGGAACGGAAAGCTTTCCTTTTGAAGACTTTATTAAACCTCAGGAAAAAATGTTGAAAGCATTTGAAAATGAGGGGATTTTATTTAGTGATATTTTAATCGATAAAAGCTTTGAGCACGAAAATCTTCCGACCAGAAAACCGGGAACGGGAATGATGGCAAAGTATATGTACGGAAATTATGATCTTGAAAATTCATATGTAATTGGTGATCGAAGTAGTGATGTGCAACTTGCTGTGAATTTGGGATGTAGAGCTGTTTATCTTAATCAGAACTTAAATACAGATGTTGCGCTCTCCACTTCAAGCTGGGCTGATATTTACCAGTTTTTAAAATCGGGAATGCGAAAGGCCAAAGTATACAGAAAGACCAACGAAACGGAGCTAGAGATCGAGGTTAATATCGATGGAAGCGGAAAAGCAGAAATTTCTACAGGGCTTCATTTTTTTGACCATATGCTGGAACAGATTGCGAGACACGGTAATATGGACCTCAAGATTAATGTAAACGGAGATCTTGCCGTGGATGAGCACCACACGATAGAAGATACGGCTATCGTTTTGGGTGAAGCAATTGTAAAGGCTTTAGGAAAGAAAAAAGGTATTGAAAGATACGGTTTCCTTCTCCCGATGGATGATTGCCTTGCACAAGTGGCTATAGACTTCGGAGGCAGACCATGGCTGGTTTGGGATGTTCAGTTGAGAAGAGAAAAAATCGGTGATGTTCCTGCAGAAATGTTTTTTCACTTCTTCAAATCGTTTACCGATTCTTCTAAATCCAACCTGAATATCAAAGCGGAAGGAGATAACGAACACCACAAGATCGAATCCGTTTTTAAAGCGTTTGCCAAAGCGATCAAAATGGCGGTCAATCAGTCTGATGCCAATTATAGTTTACCATCAACCAAAGGAAGTTTATAGAGATGATTGCTATCATAAAATATAACGGAGGTAATGTAAGCTCTGTACAGAATGCATTAGACCGCTTAGGAGTTGATTCGGTTATTACAGATGATCCCGAACAGATTACAAAGGCAGATAAAGTTATCTTTCCCGGTGTAGGCGAGGCTTCGTCCACCATGAAGCTTTTAAAGGAGAAAGGTCTGGATGTATTGATTCCGACTTTGACACAGCCTGTTTTGGGGATATGCCTGGGGATGCAGCTGATGTGTAAGGAGAACGAAGAAGGAAATACGGAAGGAATGGGGATCTTTGATTGCAAGGTGAAAAGATTTCCTCCACAAGGGCTGGTTCCCCACATGGGCTGGAATACGATTTCAGGTCAGGGTTTATCTTTATTTGGAGGACTTGAGGCCGGAAGTGATGTCTATTTCGTTCACAGTTATTATTGTGAATTGTCGGACTGTACGACTTCGGTGTGTGATTATATTCTGCCATTCAGTGCTTCATTGCAGAAAGATAATTTCTATGCAGTGCAGTTTCACCCTGAAAAATCGGGAGGAATCGGAAGCCAGATTTTAAACAATTTTATAAGATTATGATGAAAATTATTCCGGCTATAGATATTATCGACGGGAAGTGTGTACGCCTGTCCAAAGGAGATTATAACACCAAAAAGATTTATAACGAAAATCCTGTAGAAGTAGCAAAAGAGTTTGAGAGCTTCGGCATTCAGTTTCTTCACCTTGTAGACCTCGATGGCGCAAAATCAAAACATATTGTCAATCAGAAAGTATTGGAGAATATCGCAAATTCAACGTCGTTGCATATTGATTTTGGCGGAGGATTAAAGACCGAAGAAGATATACAAACGGCTTTCAGTTCCGGTGCAAAACAGATTACGTTGGGAAGTATTGCGGTACAGGATCCCGAATTTTGTTTTAAAATGATTGAACAATATGGTCCGGAGAAAATAATCCTCGGAGCCGATTGTGATAACCGAAAAATTAAAACTTCAGGCTGGCTGGAAGAAAGCGACCTGGACGTGATAGACTTTATTTCGAAATACAAAGAAAAGGGAATCCGACATGTGATCTGCACAGATATTGCCAAAGATGGGATGTTGGAGGGACCTTCGACAGGGCTTTATATTGAAATTTTGTATAAGACATCGGTTCAGTTGGTGGCCAGCGGTGGCATTTCAGGCATCAAAGATGTTTATAAAATGAAAGATCTCGGCTGTTCCGGGACAATTATCGGAAAAGCTATTTATGAAGGAAAAATAAGCTTACAACAACTTCAGAATTTTATTGAAAATGCTTAAAAAGAGAATTATTCCGTGTCTGGATATAAAAGACGGAGCTACCGTGAAGGGAGTCAACTTTGAAGGGTTACGAAATGCCGGAGATCCTGTGGAGCTGGCCAGAAAGTACGAAAAAGACGGAGCTGATGAGCTTGTTTTTCTGGATATCACTGCTACCATTGAGAACAGGAAAACGTTTGCAGAGCTGGTGAAAAATATCGCTAAAGAACTGAGTATCCCGTTTACAGTGGGCGGCGGAATTTCCACAGTTGAAGATGTAAGAAAACTTTTGGAAGCAGGAGCCGATAAGATCAGTGTCAACTCATCTGCCGTGAAAAATCCTCAGCTTATTTCTGACCTGGCGAAAGAATTCGGAAGCCAGTGTGTCGTGGTGGCTATTGATACCCGCTTGGTTCACCAATCGCATTTTGTTCACATCAAAGGAGGAAGGGAAGCTACTTCTCTCAATACCATTGAATGGGCAAAGCAGGCTGAAGCTTTGGGTGCCGGCGAAATTCTTTTAACTTCCATGGATGGTGACGGCACCAAAAATGGATTTGATGTGCAGATTACAAAGCTGGTGGCAGATGAGATCAGTATTCCTGTCATAGCTTCAGGAGGAGCGGGGAGTATGGATGACTTTGTTCAAGTATTTAATGAGACCAGAGCAACAGGAGCATTGGCAGCCAGTATTTTCCATTTCAATGAGATAGGCATTCAGGAGTTAAAACAACAGTTAAAACAAAAAAAAATAGAGATGCGATGAAAATTAATTTCAACAAAGATAATGGCCTGGTTCCCGTAATAATTCAGGACAACAGAACGCTGCAGGTTCTGATGCTTGGGTATATGAATGAAGAGGCCTTCAAGAAAACAGAACAGGAAGGAATCGTTACTTTTTTCAGCCGTTCCAAAAAGAGACTCTGGACAAAAGGAGAGGAGTCCGGTAATTTTTTAACGGTTAAAAGTATAGCCATCGATTGTGATCAGGATACCATTTTAATTAAAGCAACTCCAACCAATGTAGTTTGCCACACGGGAAGTTTCAGCTGCTTTGGAGAGAAGGCTCCAAAAGGCTTCTTATACGAGCTGGAAGAAAAGGTCTCTCAAAGAATTGATGATAAAACACAAGGATCATATACGTATTCACTCTACCAGAGAGGAATCAATAAAGTAGCTCAGAAAGTGGGGGAAGAAGCGGTGGAGGTCGTGATAGAAGCCAAAGATGATAATGCTGAACTCTTTAAAAATGAGGCTGCTGATCTGATGTATCATTTTTTGATCCTGTTGAAAGCGAAAGGTTTCTGTTTGGAAGATGTGGAAAAGGTTTTACACGAGCGAAATAAATAGTGTTTTCATGATGAATAAAATATTCCTTACGAAATTTAATCTCACTTCGGAATAAATAGTAAAAATGCTGATATTTAACTATACAAAGGCTATCTCATGTTGGGATAGCCTTTATTTTTTCTCTTTAGATGATAAGTGATAAAATGTTATGCTATTGAAAAGTGATTGATTATATAAGCTTATAAAATGAAATCATTAATTTTTTAAAATAATCTCAGTTATTTGATGATTAATGTGCATTAAATCAAGTTGTTGTATTGACTGATGTCCTTAAAATGGATTAGCTTTCATCCCTCAAAAATAAAACATAAATATGAAAATGCTTTACCTATGCGTAATTTTTTTATACGCATATCCAAACATGAAGGCCCAGGAAGTCCTCTGGCAGAAAGACATCAGATCCTCAACTCAGGATTTTCTCAGCCAGGTCACTACGACAATTGACCAGCAGTATCTTATCACAGGCAGTTCTATCCGGTCAGCAAGCGTGAAGCCGGAGGTTGGAAAACAACAGAATAACGGTTACGATTTCCATGCAGTCAAACTCAACCAACAGGGCGAGCAGGCTTGGGAAAAGTATTTCTCAGGATCAAATCATGATTATTTATCCTCTACAGTAACCACTCAGGATGGTGGATTTCTCTTGGCCGGAACTTCTTATTCCGGGAAAGGATTGGACAAAAAAGATGATTCCAAAGGCAGTTCAGATATCTGGCTGATCCGAATCAATGAATTCGGAGATGAGCTGTGGCAAAAAACGTTGGGGAGCTCGGCGGATGAAGAAGCCAGGGCAGTTATTCAGACTACCGATTTAGGATTTTTTGTAGCCGGAAATGTACAAAATTCATCAAAAGGATATGGCTCCAAAGATGTCCTGATCACCCGATTGGACAAAGACGGAAAAGAATTGTCACAATTGATTGTAGGGGG